>NZ_JAZGLY010000006.1:0-180645 GCF_036409055.1 Niabella digestorum
TCAATGCTCTGTTGTCCTTCTCTGCCGTAGTATGGGGCGGTAGCTTTATAGAGAAAGTGTAGCTCTAAATGTTGATTTACTTTTCGATAGAAATCCTCTTGAGGAACTAAACAGTCTAAGCTCAGCTCGTAAAACAATTTGGGTGTAAAATCTTTTCGTCCTTGCATATAGCAAGTTACAAAAAATAATTATATTTGATTTGAGTTGTGCAACAGGCACACGGGTTTTGCGTCAGGCGGGGTGACGTGCAAACTTGGAGCTTTGTGCTTCTATTTAAGTTCAGTGCTGGTTGACAGTTTTGTGCTCCGAAACCCGCCCGAACGCAAAGCCCGAAAACGTTAGCGGCAAGTTTACGGACATCACCACACAAAAAATAAACATTGAAAGGTCACAAAATTATTGCAATATGAATACGTTTTTGAAAATTTCGTTAGGGTTTGTACTTGGAGTAGTTTGTACAATTGGTGTATTATACATTATCGCAGCAACACAAAACACAGAAGAAAATAGATTACGTGAAGAAATCAGAATGAAAGCGTTAAAAAAACTTAATCAATCTTTTGGCGATTCTGATATAGATGAAAACGGACAAAGAAATATCCAATCATTTGAACTCACCACAAAAAAAGGTATAGTTAAATTGCATACATATATGTCAAAAGACTCTGTTAAGATTCTTATGGGGCGTCCACAATCAACTAATATAAATAATTATGGATATAATGACGAGGTTCACGAAACGTGGAAGTACAAAGGGTCAAATAAATATATAGATGAATTTACCATTGAATTTATCAATGGTAAGTTGAAATCCGTTAGTCAATATAAAGAATAAAAACTATTGACAACTAAAACCAGCCGCTAACATCGCATTGGCGCAATTGCGGCATCTTTCCCAACGTTAGGTTTTCAATTTACAAACGCTCATGCGGTTTCAATTTATTTCATAAATTTATAAAACCGCATTGGGCGTTTGTTAGTTCAGTTTGTAATTAATAGCTTTAGCCAAAATCCGCAACTGCACAGCCAATGCGCCAACGTTACCTGCAAGCTTAAACAACCTTGTTACTCTTGACAATTAAAAATGATAATATGAATAAATTTTATATAGCACTATTGCTGACAATTACAATGTATGGTTGCCACCAATCGGACAATAAAATAGTTGACACCAAAGAAACTGAAACGACAAAAAATTCTGTAAATATTGACTCTGGTTATACAATTATAAAAACTAACAAATTAGTAACTGCAAATGCAACCAAACCTTATTCAACAAAAAGTAGAAAAGCAACGCAATTTGCATTAGACAAAAATTCACGACAAGAGAAAGCAGAAAATTTTATCATAAAAATATCGGACAAAAAGGTTTTGGTTTGTGACGCTAATAATAAGACTCTTAAAGACCTCTCCATAATAAAACAGTGGACTGACAAATCTGGCCCTTCAACTGTATATGATTTGAAAGACGGAAGCGGAGTGGAATACTCACTTGACCATTATATAGATTATCAGAAGAAAAACTTTTTGAGATTTCGGTTTAGCAATTCTTTAGAAACATACACGGACGAATAACAACAAGTGCAAAAAAACCAGCAGGTAACAAGGGTTTTGCGATAGTGGGGCGAAACTGCAAAGTTCAACGGTAGTTCTTCGATTGAACTTTTGTACAAAAAAAAAGATTTGTGCTTCGATTGCCCCACCATCGCAAAGCCCCGAAACGTTGTAGCCAATTATACAGACTGAGCACACAAAGATTAAATATTGACATGAAACCCAAAGAATTACTAATAGAAGCTGTAAATAAATTTTATGAAAGAAAAGCTCAAAAAGAAGGGATTTATGTTCTCCGATTCACAATTGAAATTTACGAAAAAGCCAAAGGACGATCTTATTGGTGTAATTGGCTTTAGGGCAATGTCATATAGTCTATCTTCGAGAAAAATATAGTATTCAATCAAGATAAAAACGTAATCGAGCATGAAAAAAATAGTTAGTTTAATAGTTGGTTTAGTTATCACGCTGGTAACTTTTACAATCTCAGCACAGCAACCAAAATTTACAGACGTTTATCCTTACATCGAAAATCCAGCGGTATTTGAAGTCAACCAGACTGAAGGACACACGGTTTGTATTCCTTGGGAGTCGATTGAAGAAGCATTAAATCTTAAGAAATCGGATTCAGAGAATGTGCTTTCGTTAAATGGAAAGTGGAAGTTCCATTTTGCCCATACTCCGGAAGGTACACCCACCGACTTTTTTACATCAAATTTTAACGATCAGGAATGGTCTGAAATTATAGTTCCCTCCAACTGGGAAATGCAGGGCTTTGGCGATCCCCAGTTTCGCAATGTAGCACATCCTTTTCAATCCAATCCACCTTATGTTCCTCGCGAATACAACCCTACAGGCTCGTATCGCAAAGCATTTACCCTGCCGCCAGATTGGAATGGCAAACGCATTTTTTTGCGCATGGAGAAAACTGCCTCGGCATCGTTTGTCTGGATCAACGGACAGGAAGTGGGTTACAACCAAGGGGCCCAAGAGCCAGCAGAATATGATATTACCAATTACCTGAAACCAGGGGAAAATACTATTGCCGTCAACGTAATTAAATATTCAGATGGTGTGTATCTCGAGAGTCAGGACTATTGGCGCCTTGCTGGTATATTCGACGATGTCTGGTTGTATGCAAAAAAGGATGTGCATATCTTCGACTGGTATGCCACCACCGACCTGGACGAAAACTATGTAAATGCAAAACTAAATTTGCAGATTACTGTAAATAACCAATCGACAACCGACAAACAGAACTACAAAGTTCGCACTTCGCTGTTTGATGCAAGCAATACATTGGTTCAGGATTTTACTTCTGATGCAGTTCAAATTAGTGCAGATGATAAGCAAATTATAAATGTTTCATCAGAAGTATTAAATCCTAAAAAGTGGACTGCCGAAACACCCAATCTCTATCGGTTAACAATGGAATTAATAAACAATGAAGGAAAAACCGAAGAAGTAATTACTGGTCGTATTGGTTTTAAAGAAACCGAAATCCGCAATCAGGTTTTCTACCTCAATGGCAAGGCCATAAAACTTAACGGTATCAATACGCACATGCAACACCCCGATTTGGGGCATACCATGGACGAAGCCACCATTCGGAAAGATTTTGAACTGTTTAAACAATTCAATATAAATTGTGTGCGCATATCACACTATCCACCTGTATCACGCTATTTAGAACTGGCCGACGAATATGGATTCTATATTATTGACGAAGCAGGAGTTGAAGCTCATGCTACTGAATATTTGTCCTATAGGGCTGAGTGGGAGCCCATGTATCGAGAGCGGGTTCGCAAAATGGTATTGCGCGACCGCAATCATCCTTCCATTCTTTTCTGGAGTGCAGGCAACGAGGCTGGGGAAGGGGAAAATATATGTGCTGTAATTGATGAAGGACGGAAATATGACAGTACACGATACTGGATGTATGGAGGGAATGCTTTTTCTCACCCTTGTGAAGAGATTATTGGTCCACGTTATGCTACTCCTTTTGATCTCAAAACACAGGTGGGAATGGTTCCTGAAAGTGTTGATGCGCGACCATCGTTTATGGACGAATACCTTTCGGTGGCCGGGAATGCCGGTGGTGGACTTGATGAATATTGGGATGTCATTTACCAGTATCCACGCATCATGGGTGGAGCAATCTGGGATTTTGTGAGTCCAGGCTTGCGCGAGCCAGTTCGTAAATTGACAGATTCTTCACCAAACAAGGTCGCAACTCACATCATGGGACGCGCAAAACTGGTTGCCGGACACGATGGAAAAGGCATTGATCTGAATGGTCACGACCAATGGGTGGAAGTTTACCAGGATAAAAACATCGAAATTTCGGGCAATGAATTAACGGTTTCGCTTTGGATTTTTCCACGTGAGTTAATGAATATGGGCGGAACAATACTCACCAAAGGAAACTATCAATTTGGCTTGCAGCAAATCGGTGCCGATCAACTTGAATTTTATATTTATACCAATAAAAAAGAATTCATACGGGCTGAATTACCCGAAAATTGGATAGAAAACTGGCATCATGTAGCAGGCATTTATGACGGGAAAACGATGTCACTATTTATCAACAACAAAAAGGTTGCTGAAAAACCGGTCACCAGAAACATAACCAATTTTCCTTTTCCTATTAATGTGGGTAGGAATGCCGAGACACATGGTCAGCATACCTCCGTTTATTTGTGCGATGCCATTATCGATCAGGTGGGTGTTTTCCCCAAAGCGATTGAAATAAATGATTTATATGCATCAAAACCCGACTTGAAAAAACATGCAGCTTTGTGGCTCGATTTTGAACAGGAGGAAAAGGAAGGCGAGTTTTTCAGCTATGGAATTGGAGCGCGTACTTATGGAAGTATCTGGCCCAATCGGGTTCCGCAACCTGAAATGTGGCAAATAAAGAAGTCGGCTCAACCTATTTCTGTAAAGTGGAGCAATGCCGAAAAAATGGAAATTGAAGTACAGAATCGACACTTCTTTACCAATACAAATGTCTTTGATGCACGTTGGAGTCTGGAGGAAAATGGAACATCTATAGCTTCAGGAAACTTGGAAGTGGATGTCGAACCGGAAGCAGAAGGAATCTACGTTCTTCCTATCCCAAAGCCTCAGCTAAAAGCCGGTTCAACCTATTTGGTAACAGTTAGTTTTCATTTGAAGGAAGCTACACAATGGGCACCGAAGGGGTTTGAACTGTGTTGGGATCAATTGGAATTACCATGGTTTGTTCCTGCTGATAAAAAATTGGTAAAGCATCTGACCAATCCTTTAAAAATTACAGATAGTGAACAACATTTAATTGTATCCGGAAAAAACTTTGATTATACATTTGATAAAGCCGATGGGCAATTGTACTCCATGAAATACATGGGTACAGAATTGCTGAAACAGGGAGCCCAACTCAATGTTTGGCGTGCCCCTTTGGCGAACGAACTGGACGACTGGACTACTTATTCGGTTAATGTATATCCCAGAACTGAGGGCTACGGAAGAATGATTGCCACTGCATGGTATTCTACCGGTCTGGATAAAATGAAGTCAAAACTTGAATCATTTCGGGTTGAAAAGAAAGATGAGAATATAATTGTCAGTATTAGTGAAATTGCTCTCTTTGGAAATGAAGACAGGGCAGGCTTTGAGAATGAAATGATTTATACGATCTCGCCCGACGGTGATATTATTTTACAGCACACAATTCATCCGAATGGAAACATGCCCATGTACTTGCCACGCATTGGAACAAAATGGGTATTAAATAGCCAGATGCAAAATGTAGAATGGCTTGGTCGCGGGCCACAGGAGAATTATCCCGATCGCAAAACCGGATACCGTATTGGGCTTTATCAGTCAACAGTGGATAATATGTTTGAGCCCTATTTAATACCTCAAGATTGTGGTTTGCGAACAGATAACCAATATGTAAGAATAACAAATGATGAAGGAATCGGTATCGAGTTCTCGGCAACACAACCATTTAATTTTAATTGCTATAATTACAGCACGGAAAATTTGTCAAAGGCAAAATACACCTATCAATTGAACAAATCGGATGGTGTAACATTCAATTTCGACTATCAAACTACCGGGGTAGGATGCACGGCTATTGGGGTGATTAATAAATATCAAACCATTCCTCAAACCATACAGTTCACAAGTTCAATAAAACCATTTAAAATCAATAAGTAAGCCTGATAATTTTTAAAATAATAAGAGCCATAATGCTTAACTATATGACATTGGGCTTTAGGGGTTCAAAAAATAATACGACAGATACAATTATTGATTTTGAGGTAAGATTGAAACAGAGTTTTAAGATGACAAAATCAAGAATGGAATATTTGAAAAAAATAACTGGCTACAACAACGGGTCATAAAACATGCCGGTTTTAGTGGGTTTTCAAGCGTCTCGTCCCGCATCAAGTTTTGTATCGTGGGATACAGACGCAGCTCCGAAATCCGGCACGTTTCATACCCGCGACCGTTAGCAGCAAGCGTAAAAAGACCGTGCAACCCTGACAGTAACGGACAGACAAACAAGAGAAGCGTAAACCATTTTGACAGATAAACAAAGACATACAGACCATATTACAAACGGACAAGAACTAAGCCGACACACCTTGCCGACCCTTCTGTATTTTTTCTTTTCCCTACCGCACATTTTTTTATTCAATTTTTTGCCACCGCACAATGGCACATTGGCTTTTGCCCCGACACACAAAAGCCCACGCTTCGGCAAAATCCAAAGAGCCATTTTTCCCAACGCTTTTTTAACTTTGCATTTATAAACATCTATATAGAGAACACTATGCTATCAACAGAGAAAACATTATCAGAAGTAATAGAAATACTAAGACAACGTGGTTATACAGAAGACTTTAACTTGTTGGAAGAAAACATATCTTACAAAAAAGGAGGCGAAAAAGTTGATTTGAACGACATCGTTATTGACAAAATATATCGTTTTACAGGACAAAACGACTTGGAAGACGAAGCCATTTTATACGCAATGACAAATCAAAAAGACGGAGCTAAAGGCGTATTTGTCAATGGGTATGGAACTTACACAGACTCAGGGGCAAACGCTGTTATCAGTAAGATAACCGTTAATGAAAATGATAATGACGATTGGACAATAAAATAATGAATTATACTAACTTTGCAGCGTGAAATATTTCTCCTTCATATTAGCCCTTTATGTTTTGTTGCTGACAGCAGCACCAAACTTGGTGGAGGACAATTGTTTTCAGGAGCAAACAACCGAACAATCACAAGACAATCAAAGTGACAAAGATTGTAGCGATTGTTGTTCACCATTTATGAGTTGCAATACCTGTTTGGGTTTTACTTTTCCAATAGCAAAATTTTCAATACACTCTATCCTCACTTATTCAGACAAAAAAGTTTCTATTTACAAGGAAAATACAACGTCTGACTTTTTCTCTTCCATTTGGCAACCGCCCAAGATTAGTTAATGTTTCCGTGCCTTCGGCACAATAACAAATTGCGGTGCTACGCACCGCCAATTCTTATTTTTCAAACATTAATAATCATTTAGGCAATGAAGTTTAAAATCATTTTGCTGCTAATGGTAGCATTCAACATAAATACCGTATTCGGACAGAATACATTTAAAGCGGTCATAAAAGACAGCGAAACAAAAGAGCCGTTAATCGGTGCGACAGCTATTTTATCAGAAACGGCAACAGGAGCAACCGCAGACATTAACGGAATGATAACCTTAACCAATATCCCAAACGGAAAGCAGATAATTGAATTTCGTTACATCGGTTATGAAACAAGAAAAGACACGTTTGATTTTCCGTTGACAACATCAAACCTGATAGAGATTTTTCTCAAATCAAATGCAGACGAATTGGACGAAATTGTGATTTCATCTACCCGAAGTTCCAGAACCATAAAGGACATTCCGACAAGAATTGAATTTATTGCAGGGGAAGAATTAGAAGAAAAAGGAAATATGAAAGCAGGCGATATTCGTATGCTTTTAAGTGAAAGCACAGGCATACAAACGCAGCAAACTTCCGCAACGTCTGCCAATGCTTCTATTCGTATTCAGGGACTTGACGGACGATATACACAAATTCTTAAAGACGGATTTCCGCTATATGCAGGAGCAGCAAGCGGTTTAGGACTTTTGCAAACGCCACCGCTTGACTTAAAGCAAGTAGAAATTATTAAAGGTTCTTCATCTACACTTTACGGAGGCGGAGCAATAGCAGGATTGGTAAACCTTATTTCCAAAACACCGACAGATGAAAAAGAATTACGTTTTCATTTAAACGGAAGTTCGGGCAGAGGTTTTGACATTAACGGTTTTTACGGACAGCGATTTAACAAAATCGGGACAACTATTTTTGCTGCACATAACCGCAATTGGGCTTATACCCCATCGGGTGATTTTTCAGCTATTCCAAAATTTGACAGGTATGTTTTCAATCCTAAGTTATTTGTTTATTTCAGCGACAAAACAAAACTGAATGTTGGAATAAACACAGCTATTGAAAACCGTATCGGTGGCGACATACATTTTATACAAGGAAAAGGCGACACTATCCACAGTTATTTTGAAGAAAACAAAACACAACGCTATTCCACGCAATTGTCTTTTGACCATAAATTTAATGACAAAAGTTTCTTCAATTTCAAGAACAGTGTGAGTTATTTTAACAGGATAATCAATATTCCAAATTACAGTTTTGACGGCACACAAACAGCCACATTCAGCGAAGCAAGCTATACCAATGTTCGGGAAAAAACAGAATGGGTTGCAGGTGTAAATCTTTGGTCGGATAACTTTCAGGAAAAGCAGACAGACACTTTTCCGTTGAGAAATTACGACCAAATTACTTTTGGTGCATTTGCTCAAAATTCGTGGAAAGCAACCAAGTGGCTCAATCTTGAAACAGGTTTCAGAGCCGACTATGTTATTGATTATGGTATTGCCTTGCTGCCAAGAGTTTCAGCATTATTCAAAATAACCGACAAATTTTCTTCACGGCTTGGCGGTGGCTTTGGCTATAAAACGCCAACCATATTTACAGAGGAAAGCGAACGCATACAATACCAAAATGTAATGCCCATTGATAAAAACATCAACAAATTGGAACGCAGTTACGGAGGAAATTTTGATTTTAATTATCGCACCGTATTTGGCGAAAAAGTAACGTTCAGTATCAACCAACTTTTTTTCTATACCTATTTGAATAACCCTTTGTTGCTTGAATCTCAAACAGGCGGATTATACCAATTTATCAATTCGACAGGACACATTGATACAAGAGGAACGGAAACCAATATCAAAATCGGGTATGATGATTTTAAATTGTTTTTGGGTTATACATTTACCGATACCCGCTTGCATCAAAACGGAATTTTGACAAATACACCGCTTACGCCAAAGCACAGGATAAATTCAGTTTTAATGTATGAAGTAGAGGACAAATGGAAAGTAGGTTTGGAAGCGTATTATTTCAGTCCTCAAAAATTGAGTGACGGTGCAACAGGAAAACAATATGTGCTTTGTGGTTTTATGGTTGAAAAGCTATGGGAGAAATTTTCGGTTTACATCAACTTTGAAAATTTCCTTGACGCAAGGCAAACCCGATTTGACACTATTTATACAGGCACAGTAACTAATCCTGTTTTCAGGGATATTTACGCACCGCTTGACGGTTTTTTAATTAATGGTGGTATAAAACTAAAATTGTAGCAATTATGCAAAAGACAATATTTAACATTACAAAAATGGATTGCCCAAGTGAGGAGCAATTAATACGGATGAAACTGCAAAAGTTTGATGAAATAAAATCATTGGACTTTGACATTCCAAACCGAAAATTAGCAGTTCATCATAATGGAAAACCAGAGCCGATACACTTGGCTTTAAATACGCTGAACCTTGATACCTCTTTGGTTTCAACGGAAGAAAGCAGAGTAGAAATTGAAACGGACACAAGCAATAAACAACGGAAATTGTTATGGACGGTTCTTATTATCAATTTTCTGTTTTTCGGCTTGGAAATGCTGTTTGGAATTTTTTCCAACTCAATGGGATTAGTGGCAGACAGTTTGGATATGCTCGCAGACAGTATTGTTTACGGATTGGCATTATTTGCGGTAGGTGGAACAATAACGAGAAAAAACAATATCGCAAAATTTGCAGGATATTTTCAAATACTTCTTGCTGTAATTGGTTTTGTAGAAGTAGTCAGACGATTTATAGGAGTTGAGAAAATGCCTGATTTTCAAACAATGATTATCGTTTCTGTTTTGGCTCTTATCGCTAATGTAATTTGTCTTTACTTATTACAAAAGGGTAAAAGCAAAGAAGCTCATATGCAAGCAAGTATGATTTTCACTTCCAATGACGTAATTATTAATTCGGGTGTTATCGTTGCAGGACTTTTGGTTAATTGGCTTAATTCAGGTTATCCCGACTTGATTATTGGAGCAATCGTTTTTATAATTGTTGCAAGAGGAGCATACAGAATATTACAATTAGCGAAGTAAAAAGCCAACGCACACAAGCACACACATTTTGTAGCCGCTACAAGCCGACACGCAAACCAAAGCTGCAAAAAGAGTGTGCTTGTTCCCTAAAAAAATTGAATAAAAAATTTCCTGCCCTTCTGAAAAGAAAAAATACCCGAACGCACAACCCGACAGCGACACTTGGACGACATACAGACAAATGGTTTACTAAGACGGTGGACAGAACGCCAGCAGCTAACAGCGGTTTGGCGTAATGGGGGCGGACGTTCTTCGTATGACAGTTTTTCGTAAATTTGAACTTTCGACTTCGTATGAAGTTTTGTGCTGAAAAGCCCCCACTACGCCAAGCCGCGAACCGTTATGAGAAATGTTTTTTCAGAGCATCCTCCAATAATTCCATTGCGGTTTCTAATCCGCTTTCCATTCCATCTCTCCAACGTGCTTCACCTTCATCAAATGACTGTGTTAATTGCCTACTTCTTTCGAGTTGGTTTCGTAAATCTGCCAAAACACTTCTCATAACAACAGGTTGTTGCAATGAGGTTTCGGTGCTATGTGCTACATTTTCCATTTTATTTAATTTTATCTTTTAATAATCTTTTCGTTCTTTTAATCCGCACTGACAACAACCTGCGGAACGTTAGCTGTAATGCAATCAAAATACAACCTAAATTAGAATTCAATGAAAAAAATCTTTTTAAAAACAATTCCGTTTTTCGCATTAATTATTTTATCTGCAAAAATTTTAAATTGGTTTCTTAATTTTTCTGATACTACAAATAGTATAATAAATTCTTTAATGTTTACTTTAATTGGAATTTCATACTTGATTTTTAGTTTTAGTTTAGAGAATAAATTAAACAGAATTATATTAACAGTTTGTGGTTTATTTTTAATCATTTGGAATTTTTTACCGGAAAAAAATTATCTTACAATTGCTGGTATTTTTGCAATAATAATTCCAATGGTTATTGGAAAACTTTCAAAAGAAACTAAAGAAACAAGAAATTCTTAACAGATAATTTGCACTACAGCTAACAGTGTATTTGCAAAATGCGGGGTTTAAATCAAAGTTGAAAAGCATCAACAATTTACACGCAAAAATGCTTTTCATCTTGATTTTATTTGTAATTTAACAATCTGAAAAAGCATTTTGCTCCGCTCTGTCTGAATTGAACTTCCAGTTAAATTCAACCCGCACTTCGCAAATACTTTTTCGTTATGGGCAACCTTAGACGACAACCCGCAAGGACAACAAACAGACAATGGACGAATTTAAAATCTTTAAAAATTGGCTGACACAAGTTTCCTTTCTGACAGAAAAGGACTGTTCGCTTTTTGAACCCTTTTTAAAGACAAAACAACTTAAAGCGAAAGACTACTTTTTGACCGAAGGAAAAATTTGTCACGAAATCGGCTTTATCAATCAAGGCTGTTTCAGAACTTATTACCTTGCAGACGGAAAGGAAATCAACACGCATTTTGCATTTGAAAATGAATTTGTAACGGACTATGACAGCTTTTTACAAAGTAAACCAAGCCGCTACTTCATTCAGGCATTGGAAGACGCTGAAATTGTAACATTCAATTTATCCGCTTTACAAAATGCCTACAACCAATCGCAAAATTGGGAACGCTTTGGCAGAATGATAGCCGAACAATCTTACAAGCTGACAACCCAACGTGTTGAGAGCTTTTTGTTTTTAGACGGAGAGCAACGTTACCTTGACTTACTTGAAAACCAACCTCACATTCTTGACAGAATACCGTTATATCATATTGCTTCCTACTTAGGTCTTGAACGGGAAAGCTTGAGCCGACTACGGAAAAAAATTGCTTACAAGTAGCGATTGTAACATTTGTCAATTTCTTCTTTATTCACCTTTGAGACTTTTGCAGTGTAAAATTTAATGTTTCACTAAAAAAGTTTCAGAATGAAAAAGATAATTTTTTCCGCTACTGCAATTGCTTTTATGATTTTGGCGAGTTGCAGCACTTCAAAACAAGTAATCATTCCACTTAACCGTTCCGTTGAGTTGGACGACACCTACACAATTATTTGGAACGGTGTCAGCAAAGCATACCGATACGAAAACGGACAATGGTTGCGAGCAGAAAGTTATGATTACCAATTTGACGTTGTTCAAAAACGCTACGACAATCATTGGAAGTCCGTTAAATCGCTTCACCGTATTCACCCCGACTATGACGGCAAAGCGGGTAACAGAGACCAGACAATGTATTTTGAAGTTGCTTACCAAAATCTGATTGACGGAAAAGTGCAAGCAACTATCAATTCATCGCTTGGCAACGGAACGGGAACAACAGACGCAGAATTTCGTAAATCCGTTTTGATAATGTATGTTCCAAATGCAAGTAAGTTTATGCCGTATAACAAGTTTAGAATTACGCAAAACTACAACTACGAAGAAGGTGTGCTGACCGAAACTGTTGAACTCATCAAAGAAAAAGGCGGCAAAGAAATTCCGTTTATGAAGAACGAAGAAACCGCTTTGATTTTTATTAAAAGTAAATTGGACAAAGCACCAACAACCTTTAAACACTAACAGCTATGACAAACGAAGCAAGAAAAATAAGCGGTTACATTTTGCTTTCCGTTCCGACAATCATTTACGGTGGGTATTTTTTGCTCACCGTTTTAAGCGGACAACAGGAACATTTGCAATTAACGGACTTCCAAAAATCAATGTTCCGTGCAGGACACGCCCACGCAGGTGTTTTGGTCATTCTTGCGTTAGTTGCTCAACTCTTCGCAGACCACGCTTCTTTGTCCAATCGTTGGAAATGGTTTGCCCGACTTTCATTCCCGATTTCAGCCATTACAATTAGCTTAGGCTTCTTTGCGGCAGCTATCGGCAGACAAATTACCGAACCGACAGGACTAATTTTCATTTTGTATGTTGGTATTGCAATACTGACTTTTGGACTTTTGACATTGGGAATTGGACTAATCCGACAGAAGAAAAAACTTGGGACGGATTTCTTCTCCATCTTCATCTATTTGAAGTGTTTTGCGTGATCCTGGCATATCCTTATATGCTTCTTGTTTCCAAGCGTGATGTTGTTCGACTTCCTTCTGCTTTTGCGGGGTAACTTGATAGTCAGAGTGCGTGTTTAATTCTTCTGTATAAACCTTTGCATCGGCTATGATTTCTTTTTCCACCAAACTATCCATACTTGCATTGGCTTTGATAAAAGCACTGTCCACACATTGACGCTTTCCGCGTACCATTCCTTTTTGAACGCATTTGCGTAAGATGTCTTGAAATAAACTTAAAAATACTTCTTCGCCATACAGTTGACGCGTCCGTGAGATGGTCGAATGCCAAGGTAATTCTTCATCTAAATCATACCCCAAAAACAATCTTATACTTAAGCTGTCTGCACAGTAGCGCAATAAGGCTCTATCGCTGTTGATATTGTTGAGATAACCAACCAGCAGTATCTTAAAAAACACAACAGGATCTATACTTTCTTGTCCTTCTTTGCCATAAAATGCAGAAGTGGCTTTGTATAAAAAATGAAGATTTAGTTCTTTTTGGAGTATTCTATAAAAATTATCTTGAGGAACCAGTAGCTCTAAGCTGGTCTGATAAAACAATTGAGGTGAAAAATGTTTACGTCCTTGCATATCTACAAGAATGCAAATACTATACCTAATTACTCTATTTCCACATCATTGTTTATAACTTTGTATAGTTGTGCAACAAGCACATCAGCTTGGTGAAATGCGGGGTTAATTGCTAAATTGAAATTCTACTTCCCTATCCGCATATGGCTGGTCGCTTTTGTTTTTTAGTAAATTTACAAAAAGGCTGACAGCTTGGGATTCGTTCGGTTCTGAATTGAACTTTTGCTCAATTCAAGTCCGCACTTCGCCAATTGGCGGCCTGTAGGTGCTTACTTGGGCACATACAGGATGTATTTTTCTTCAAAATAAGGTTCAGGAAAAAGGTCTATAATAGAGGTGATATAAGGCCGGGTACCGCTCTGTTGTATTTCCAGCGCCAAATCTCCACCTTTTAAACAAATAAGGCCAGGAGCAGGGGTATCCTCACTACGTTGAGCATTGTTTTTGCTAATAATGGGTTTGCTCCATCGCCACAAATCTTTAAGTGGAGCTACCGCTCGCGACACTACATAATCGAATTTTTTATCCTTTATGGCCTCTACTCTGGTATGCTGGGTGGTTATATTTTTCAGGCCGATAGCATTAGCTACTTCCTCAACTACTTTCAGTTTTTTGGCAATGCTGTCTACCATATGAAACTGTACCTCGGGGAAAAATATAGCCAGAGGAATCCCGGGGAATCCCCCTCCACAGCCCAAATCCAACACGGTATTGCCTGCATCGAAGTTATAGGCAGCAGCAATGCTTAAAGAATGAAGAACATGCTTTTCATACAAACTACCAATGTCTTTGCGACTGATAACGTTAATTTTTTCATTCCAGTCTTTGTACAAAGCATCCAAGGCCTCCAGCTGCTTTAGCTGAGTATCGGTAAAATCAGCGAAGTATTTTAAAATAATCTCCATGAAAAGCAAAAGTATTAATATCAAGTGGATATCGGTAGCATTATGCTGTTGGCATTTTTATGTTTTACCAAGTCTTTTTTTCTTTTTTCCAGAGTGTAGGAGCGAAAAAGAGGTAGTAAAAGAACATCCATACATCCATCAGTAAAATCCAACCCTGCAAATCTATTTCATTCAGTTTTTTCATGGCTTTAGAAAAGATAAAATATTGTACGGCCGATTTTACAATCAATATACCTAATGCTACTTGCCAGTTATAAAGTAGCGCCGTGGCAATAAGTAACGGATAGAATAAAAAATGCGATAGACTATATAGTCCCAATAACAACTTATGCTTGAATTTGTAATACTTTGAAGTGCTATAATGCCTGGTCTTTTGATGGCGCCATTCTTTCCATTTTTTCTTGGGAACACTGATAGTGTGG
The DNA here is from genome assembly GCF_036409055.1 of Niabella digestorum. Taxonomy (NCBI): domain Bacteria; kingdom Pseudomonadati; phylum Bacteroidota; class Chitinophagia; order Chitinophagales; family Chitinophagaceae; genus Niabella; species Niabella digestorum. Next base: position 15,063 of record NZ_JAZGLY010000006.1, read on the forward strand.
GCCTGGGGTTCAATCATAATAGCTGTATTGCGACGCGTGGCGGCTTTACTTATAAATAAATCATCGTCACCGCCGGGTATATAATTAATACTTGCAAACCCTTTATGTTTATTAAATAAAGTTTTTTTATAGCTTAGATTTCGGCCTACACCCATGTAGGGAACGCCGGCCAATGCATATGAAAGATATTGCAATGCGGAGTGAAAGGTTTCCCAACGGATGATTTTATTGAGCAGTCCCGGATGTTTTTCATAAGCGCCATAACCCAGTACAATTTCAATTTCGGATTTGTAATAAGCGCTTTGCATGTGAGCTGCCCATAATGGAGATGCGGGCACACAATCGGCATCGGTAAGCAATAAATGCTCGTTTCGGGCCTCGCGAATGCCAATGGATAGCGGATATTTTTTACCTACGCTTTCTTTGTGTTGTCTTTCAAGATTAATAACCCGTAATCTGGAATAATTGCGCGACAGCCATTGCATCACATGTTTGGTGTTATCTTCCGAATTATCGTTTACCACCAGTACTTCGTATTCATTGGTGTATTGCTGTTGCAAAAGGTGGGGTATGTTTTTCTCCAGATTATATTGTTCGTTTCTGGCACAAACTATTATTGAGTAGGGAGCAGGGGGGGGAGCCACTTCAGAAGTAGGAGTTTTGTAAAAAGCTAAGCGGGCAAAGAAAAAAAGGTAATAAAAGATCAGACAAAAACTGAAAAATGCTAATAATAGAAAAATTATATAAGCAGTAGAAAATAGCATACAAGCAAATATATAATCTAACTGTTTACTTTTGCCACAAATGGCAAGATTAAGTTTTCAAGTACAGCATACGGATAGCACTACGTCGGCCAGAGCCGGCGTTATAACCACGGATCACGGTCAGATCGAAACCCCAATATTTATGCCGGTAGGTACGGTGGGTAGTGTAAAGGCCGTTGCGCAGCAACAATTGCTGAATGACGTGAAGGCCCAAATTATCTTAGGCAATACTTACCACTTGTATTTAAGACCCGGTACAGATGTTTTGGAGCAAGCAGGAGGTTTGCACCGATTTAATCATTGGGAGCGGCCTATTTTAACGGATAGTGGTGGGTATCAGGTATTTTCTTTGGCTGGAACCCGAAAAATTAAAGAAGAAGGTGTGACTTTTCAGTCACATATTGATGGGAGTAAGCATTTGTTTACGCCTGAGAGGGTGATGGATATACAACGCAGTATTGGCGGAGACATCATCATGGCATTTGATGAATGTCCCCCTGGAGGAAGTGAATATGGTTATGCCCGTAAGAGCATGGAGCTTACTCATCGTTGGCTAGACAGATGTGTAGCCCAATTCAACGCCACGCCTGATAAGTATGGTTATACGCAAAATCTATTCCCCATAGTACAGGGGGCCACCTATAAGGATTTGCGTAAGCAATCTTGTGAATATATTGCCTCCAAGGATGCTCCAGGGAACGCTATTGGGGGACTGAGTGTGGGAGAGCCCGAGCCGGTAATGTACGAAATTTGTGACTGGTGCTGTCAGTTATTACCTAAGGATAAACCCCGTTATCTGATGGGGGTTGGTACACCATGGAATATACTGGAGTGTATCGGAATGGGCGTGGATATGTTCGACTGTGTAATGCCCACGCGTAACGGGCGGAACGCCATGCTTTTTACCACTCAAGGTGTCATCAATATTGATAATAAGAAATGGGAGTACGACTTTTCCCCCATCGATGAAGAGTTGCCCTGCGAGATGAGCCGTTATTACAGTAAAGCCTACCTGAGACATCTATTTAAAGCAGGCGAAATACTGGCACTAACCATCGCAAGTGTACACAATCTATGTTTTTATTTGTGGCTGGTAGGTGAGGCCCGTAAGCATATTATTGCAGGCGACTATGCTACCTGGAAAAATGAAATGATTATTAAGCTAAAAACAAGGTTATAGATGGCGTTGAGGGGTAGCGAATCAGACGGAAAGCTATTTCAAAGACTAAAAATTATATAAATCCATTATAAAGCATAAAATCCGTCATTACAAGTGTCGGATTTCATATATTTTTGGCAGCTGAATGAAGAAGTTAGACTGGTTTATATTAAAACGTCTGCTGGTCACGTTTGTGTTCTGCATGTTGCTGTTTACCGTTATCGCGGTAGCGGTAGATAGTAGTGAGAAGACGGACGATTTTGTAAAAACGGGTCTCAGTAACTGGGAAATATTTACACAATACTATGTAGGATTTATTCCCTATATCTGGAGTTTATTATTCCCGCTTTTCGTTTTTATAGCTGTTATATTCTTTACCAGTAAAATGGCGATGCGTAGTGAGGTTATCGCCATTCTTGCAAGTGGTATTTCTTTCAATCGGTTTCTACGTCCTTATATTATTGGGGGCGTATTTCTAGCGCTTATTCTTTTTGTAGGACGTTTTTATTTTATACCGAAAGCCAATGTACTCTATACTACTTTCATGCAGGAAAAGCTGGATAAGAACAATCCCTTGAAAAACCGTCAGGAAACGAGTTGTTACAACTGTTTCTTTAAGCGGATTGACAGTACAGCCTACATGGGTGTGAAAAACTACAATGCCCAAACACGAACCAGCGGCACCTTTTTTATGAACCGCGTGCGAAATGGAAAAGTAGTGTATAACCTGCGTGCAGAGTCTATACGATGGGATACTACCGGTGGCAAGGGCAAATGGATTGGGAAGAATGTAGTAGAACGGTATGTGGACAGTCTCGGAGAAAGGGAAAAGCGGTATACTGAAAAAACAATCCAACTCAGCATTTTGCCCACCGAGCTGGTACGGGATGAGTATCTAAAAGACAAACTCACAACACCTCAGTTGGTAAAGTATATCGAAAAAGAAGAGCTGAGAGGTACGGAGGGGTTGAACTCCTTGAAAGTGGAGAGATACAAGCGTACGGCTACACCGATCACTGTACTATTGCTTACCTTTATAGGTGCCGTGGTGGCCAGCCGAAAAACACGCGGCGGAAGTGGATTGCACTTGGCATTAGGAATTGTAATTGCTGCTGCATTTATCATTGCCGACCAGTTTTCTACTGTATTTTCTGTTAAAGGAAATTTTCCGCCCTTAGTGGCCGCCTGGCTGCCCAATATAATCTTCTTTTTTGTGTCTTTAAAGCTATATAGAGATACCCCTAAATAAGCCTAACTTAGGTAAAGGCAGATACGATATAAAAGGGGATATTTCATCATAGTTTTTACATCTTGCGTAAACGTTTGCGCGGTTTTCTTGTTAAATAAATTATTATATAATTTGTTGAACCATTTGTCATTAATTATCTTTAGGGCGAACGCTTACCGTATAAAATAATAATGTGTTATGGAAATGCTGAAACAAAAGTTTAAAGCACAGGCTGATAAGCTGGGCGAGGAAATAAAACAAATACTGAAAGAACATGGTGATACCGTTATCGGTGAAATAAAACTGTCTCAGATATACCAGGGAATGCGGGGCATGATCGCATTGATTAGTGAAACTTCTTTACTAGATGCGCAGGATGGAATACGATTTAGAAGGCATACCATAGACGAATTAAGACAAAAACTTCCCAAAGCTAAGGAAGGCGGGGAGCCATTACCCGAAGCCTTATTTTATCTGATGCTGGTAGGAGAAATTCCTACTAAGGAGGAAGTGGATACGCTGAGTGCTATTTTGCAGCGCCGTAGTCACGTGCCTATGTATGTTTATGAAACCATGAAAGCATTGCCTACCGAGACGCATCCCATGACCATGTTTGTGGTAGGTATTATGGCTTTGCAGGCCGAGAGTGTATTTGCAAAAAGATATGCAGCCGGCATGAGTAAAAAGGATTACTGGGAAGCCACTTTTGAAGACACGTTAGACTTGATTGCTCGCATCCCGCATATTGCTGCTTATGTATATCGTAGAAAATACAAGGAAGGTAAAATATTACATCCCGATGGCTTATTAGATTGGGCTGGAAACTTTGCCCACATGCTAGGATACGATGATGAAGAGTTCAAAGAATTAATGCGCCTATACATGGTTATCCATGCCGATCATGAAGGCGGAAATGTTTCAGCACACACTACACACCTCGTAGGATCTGCCCTCAGCGATCCTTACCTCAGCTATGCTGCCGGTATGAATGGTTTGGCAGGGCCGTTACATGGCCTAGCTAATCAGGAAGTGATAAAATGGATTTTTGAGATGCAGCGAGAGTTGAAAACCGAATCGCCCACATCAGAACAAATCAAACAATACGTAGAAAAAACCCTTGCCGAGGGTAAGGTCGTACCGGGTTATGGCCATGCTGTACTTAGAAAAACCGATCCTCGCTTCATTGCTCAGATGGAGTTTGGTAAAAAGCACATGCCTGATGATCCGCTGGTAAATACGGTATGGCGTATTTATGAAACCGTGCCGCCCATCCTACAATCATTAGGTAAAGTAAAAAATCCATGGCCAAATGTAGATGCACATAGTGGTGCTCTTTTAGTGCATTATGGATTGGTAGAGTATGAATACTATACTGTGCTCTTTGCTGTAAGCCGTGCCTTGGGCGTACTATCCAGCCTATGTTGGGATAGAGCGCTGGGTATGCCTATCGAACGACCCAAGTCGGTTACTACAGCAGCGGTGAAGCGTTGGCTAAACAAAGAAGTAGAAAATCTAGGTGATTAAAAGTTTTTAAGAGGCTTTTAAGATATTTTGTATCAAATATTTACATAAAAGTTTTTTTGGTACGATTTTTAGACTTCATTATAGAAAACTATTACTTCATTCTAAAATGAACTATTATGAAAAACAGGGATAAAATTTTGCTGGGCATCGTAGGGGCTGCACTTGCCGGGGTAGCCATTGGTTTATTATATTATACCGAAGAAGGCAAAAAGGCTAGGAGAAAAATTAAAAATACCGCGTCAGAATGGGCTGATTCTCTAGGTAGCCTGTATGAGTCGGGCAAAGAAAGTCTTGCAGACTTGTCCCAAAAAGCCATCACTAAGGCAAAATCTGGTCTTAATAAAGCTAAGGAGAAAGCCGGAGAGTTTACAGGCCAAGCAGATGAATTTGCAAATAAACTGGGCTAATTAAATAGCTCGGAAAGGTTGTCAGTAGCATCAATCATGGCAAATGGGCTTATGATCTGTTGTACGGACAGCCTTTTTTGTTTAATGATCTATAAAAACCAGTCCTATGTTTGAAATAAAAGATAAGGTAGAAGACATTGCCAGCAATGTAGAGGAAATAGCCAAAACTTACTATCGGCTTTCCGTTATACGAATTGCAGATAAAGGGAGTAGCTTGGCTGCCTCACTGCTGATTACATTTTTCGTAGCTGCTTTATTATTTTTCGCAATGTTTTTTGTATGCATGGGTGTAAGTTGGTGGATAGGACAAAAATTAGGTAATCCAACACTAGGATTTTTTATAGTAGCCGGAGGGCTTTTTGTATTGCTACTGCTTGTATTATTGTTGACGAAAAAATTGCTGCACCCATTTATCAGAAACGTCATAATAAAAGCTATTTATGGGTAAACCAGATATTAATAATTATGAAGAGTTGTTGCAGGAAAAGGAACGATTAAAAGTCCGCCTGCAAATGAGCAAAGCTAAAATTGGAGCCTCTTTTAATGCGTTAAAAGATGAGTTGAATCCGTTTGCTGCCATTGGGGGTATTGCCCGCAACACTTTGAAGGGAAATACCACTAATCCGCTTGTGAAATTCGGTATTAAAAGATCGGTGGAATTTTTTATAGGCAAAGTATTGTTGAAACGTGCCGGATGGTTACCTAGACTGGTAGTGCCTTTTGTAGTGCGAGAAGCTACCACAAGAATGGTTGGCCGCAAAATAGATAAGAAATTGGCCGCTCTGTTAAGAAAAGCCGCCGCCTCTATTCGTGAGACAGAAATTCCATCTTCCATAACAAAAAAATAGAGAGCTGCTGAATTTTTTTGTTGGATAAATTGTTCGATTCCTTTAATTTCGCTCACCGTTTAAAGAGACGGCTTTAGCTCTTTATGGGGGATTAGCTCAGCTGGCTAGAGCGCTTGCATGGCATGCAAGAGGTCGTCGGTTCGACTCCGATATCCTCCACATTTCATAGATGAAACAGGTGAATGAATTGTAAGTCTCAGTTCCTTCACCTGTTTTTTTTATGGATAAATTTTTTGTATTGACCTAAATAAAAGTTGGATAGGAGTGAAATGCATGGAAAGAGAAGAGATATAAAATAAAAGCCGCTTATCGAAGCGGCTTGGAAAATTTTGTGATCCGGATTGGATTCGAACCAATGACCTACTGCTTAGAAGGCAGTTGCTCTATCCAGCTGAGCTACCGGACCAACCGAATGAATAACTCTTTAGTTTCATTCGTTACTTTCCATAAATGGAAAGTGTTACAGAGGCGCAAATATAGAGAATTTGAAACTATTTCAAATATTTGTGCATCTCTTTTTGATAATTTATTGCCTTATTTCGGGCGGCAACAGCAAAATTTTCTTCAGATCCGGCATAAATAATATCTCTACTTACATTTACCAGTAGTCCACAGCTTGCATTCATAGCTTTCTCAGAAATCTCCTGAAGGCTTCCGCCTTGTGCGCCTACACCGGGAACCAGCAAAAAATGATCAGGGATGAGTTTTCTGATATTGATAAAGGAATCGGATTGTGTGGCACCTACTACAAACATCAAATTTTCGGGCGTACCCCATTGCGAAACGGTTTTCAATACTTTTTCGTATAGGAGTTCATCTCCGCAAGACTGCAGTTCAAAATCGGCTGCACCTTTATTAGAGGTTAACCCTAATACTATAGCCCATTTCCCTTCGTATTTCAGAAAGGGCTGTACACTGTCGCTTCCCATGTAAGGAGCTACAGTAACCGCATCGAAAGGTAGATTTTCAAAAAAAGCTTTCGCATACTGATCGGATGTATTACCAATGTCGCCGCGTTTGGCATCGGCAATTTTAAAATGTTCATTACCGATATAATGCACCGTTTTTTCCAGCGCTTGCCAACCCCTTACTCCATATGCTTCATAAAATGCAGTGTTGATTTTATACGATACACACAAATCGCGTGTAGCATCGATAATGGCTTTATTAAATTCAAATATTGCGTCGGGATGATTTCTTAAATGAGCAGGAATTTTATTGATATCCGTATCTAATCCTACACACAAATAAGATCTTTTTGTTTGAATCTGCTGAAGAAGTTCGTTTCTTGTCATTATTAAAATTCGTTTTTGAATTGCGAATATCAGCATTCCGGATGGCTTATGGGAACGTTTACGGCAAGCCCTCCGTCAGCTGTTTCCTTGTATTTAAAGTTCATGTCTTTTGCGGTCTCCCACATGGTTTTGATAACATCATCCAGCGATACACGTGCAAAGTCGGGAGTGCTTTGCAAGGCCAGCTGACTGGCGGTAATGGCTTTTATTGCTCCCATGGTATTGCGCTCAATACAGGGGACCTGTACCAAACCACGTACAGGATCGCAGGTCATTCCTAGATGATGTTCCATCGCAATTTCCGCAGCCATTAAAGCCTGTTTTTGGGTGCCACCCAATGCTTCGGTAAGCGCGGCTGCAGCCATGGATGAGGATACGCCTATCTCGGCCTGGCAACCTCCCATAGCGGCAGAAATGGTAGCTTCCTTTTTAAAGATACTTCCGATTTCCGCAGCAGTCATCAGAAAGTGCATAACCTTATCTTCTTCCGGAATTGTATTGTCCTGATGGCAGAAGATAATGTAATAGTGTAAAACAGCAGGGATGACGCCGGCTGATCCATTGGTAGGAGCAGTGACTACGCGGCCAAAGGAAGCATTTTCCTCATTTACGGCAAGTGCAAAACAACTTACCCAGTCCAGTGTGTATTGAAAATGATTGCCACCTTTGCGAATATTTTGTACCCATTCATCGTAATTGTTATACACGGCTCCCTGAAGCAATCTCTTATTTAGGTCGGCAGCCCGTCTACGCACATTCAAGCCTCCCGGCAACACGCCGCTAGTATGGCATCCGCGGTAGACACAGTCCTTCATTACCTGCCATATTTTAAGAATGTCTGTACGAATAGTTTCTTCAGTGCGCCATGCTTGCTCGTTTTCATAAACGATTTCATGAATGGCTAGTCCGGTTTTGATGCACCACTTCAAAAGGTCTTCTGCATCATTAATAGGGAAAGGAGGTGTAGTTTTTTTAGCGGAAATTACTTCTCCTTCCTTTTTGACGAAGCCGCCTCCGATGGAGTAATAGGTTTCGGTTATGGTGTTCCCATTTTCAAGTGTGGCAGTAAAACGCAATCCATTGGAATGATACGGCAGTGTCTCCTGATACAAGAAAACAATATCTTCCGTTGGATTAAATTGTATGCGGTGCGTTCCGTGTAATATCAATTGCTTTTGATCGGCGATATGTTGAATGGTAGCAGTGATTTGTGCTACATCAAAAGTTACCGGGTCAAATCCTGAAAGCCCCAGTTGTACAGCAATATCTGTTCCGTGACCAATAGCTGTTTTAGCCAGCGAGCCATATAAGAAAATCTGTACACGTAGCACCTGCTGCAGCGGAGCCTGTAATTCTAATTCTTCCACAAACCTTTCAGCTGCACGCCAAGGACCCAGTGTGTGAGAACTAGACGGTCCTACGCCAATCTTCAACATGTCGAATACCGATATAGGCTCGTAATGCATAAGTGTGGTTTCTGCGGCAAATTTAAGCGAAAGCCCTGCAGTTCTTAAGCTTTAAAATAAAAAAGCCCGAAATTCATCGGGCTTTAAAAACAAATGTAATGCAGTCCTATATTTATTCCACTTCTAATAGCTCGATCGAGAAGTATAAAGGTTTGTTATGAAAGGCCGGATAGTAAGGATGGCAATCATAGGCCAGAGAAGAGGGGATAATCACTTTCATTTTCCCTCCTTCTTTGAGTAAAGGCACAATGGTTGTCCAGCCAGGGATTACTTGTGAAAGATTGAAAGACACACCGTCAGTACTTTCATCAAACTTTTGGCCATTTAAAAATCTTCCTTCATACTTCGCTTTTACAGTGCTTGAACTGGTAGGCTGCGCTCCAGTTCCGGGTTCAATAATTTCATAAAGAATACCGGATTCATGCTGTTGGTAGTTGATGGAATTGTCCTCGGCATATTTTTTCATGGCCGGTAATTCTTCTTCCACCGATTTTGAAACACAGGGTTTCTCCTTTTTAGAACAGCTTCCGATAATGGCCGCAGTTAGGACCAATAACATTAAATATCTTCTCATATTCTTATGGGGTTACTGTTCCTTGGTCTACACCTGTTAAAGTAAAATCATAAATCAATTGTGCATGTGCTGGAAGAGTGTTACCGTTTTGCAGTTTTTGGTCTCTACAATCGGCACCTATGCGGGAAGGAACAATAACCTTCATTACGCCTCCTTTTCCTACTCTCTTGAGGAAGTAATATTCAAGTGTAGGGGTGGAGTTTGTGGACTTAAAGTCGGCAGGGGTGAGTTTGCCTCCTGTTTGAGGATTTAAATACAAGCTATCTGATGTAAATATTGTAGATCCATTCATCAGTTTTATAGTGTATTTAAAAGCTATCTTGGCATCGTCACTAGGAATTTGTCCATCGCCCATACTCACTATGCCGGTGTACATGTTAAAGTCAGTGTTGAAAGACATATAATGCAGCTCTTGGACATCGATGAATGAATCGATAATATGTCTATCTTGTTCTAGTGTGTAAGGCGTACATGGAGGTACATCATTACTTTTAAAGCAGGCGGCAAGAGTTATCGCCGACATGATTGCAATCGCAGGTGTCCAAATCGCTTTTTTCATCAAAATGTTTTTTTAAATGATTAAAGGTTTATTTTTCTATTTATTAATTCTTGATAATAAGCTTCGTTACGATCCCATTTATGGGAAGACGAGAATATCACGGTAAATGCAACAATTATTATTCCAGCAATTAATAAAATTACTAATAAAGAAGGATCGGCATTGGCCACCATGCTAGCCCGTTTATACCATCCGCTGAAAAAGTTTAGTAAAATGGCTACAAACAGAATAAGTCCTGAAGGGAGCCCCCATAGCATTGTTTTCAATAACTTCTTCTTTTTCAGTCGATTCTGTTCCCAGTATTTGATAAACTGTTCTTCTTCTTTCGTATATATGGTTTTCGAGTCCATGTAAGTTCAAAGTTATAAACTTATTTGATTGAATATTTTAAATAAAATATCTTCATATTTAATATATATGCTTCTGCATTATCTGATTTTGGCATCACGCAAAAAATCTATTATATTGCGATATCGTCATTATCAATTATTTAAGAGATAAGTCGAGCCCTTTGCCAATGTTAACGGTAGAATATTCCGTATTTCTGCCGTTTTCAAATAGTCTGTAGGTGTAATAGGGCATGATAATATGAGGTAATGTTATTACTTACAGCTCTTCATCTGTTAATCGAAAACCGTCCAAGAGGAAAAATTCTAAGTGGACATAAATAATTATAAGGATGAGACTTGCTCCGTTGCTAATTAAGTACTTAACCGAGAATAAAACTTTGCGCTTGCCCGGTTTGGGAATTTTCCATGCTGATAGTACCTATGATCCTGATGTCGATTATAGCAAGAAAGGCACTTCTTTGCTAAATATTAGTTTTGAACAGGCAACCGTTACTGCTTTTGATAGCGAGCTAATCGATTTTATTTCTCAGCAAACAGGTAAAATGCGCGTTTTGGCTGAATCGGATTTAGCTTCAGAGTTGGATGCTATTATTACTTTTCTGAATACAGGTAAGCCTTATTATATAGAAGGTATCGGGACAATCACCAAACGACTCGATGGAACTTTTGAATTCCATCAGGCAAAACATCAACATAATGAGAGGAAAAAAAATATCCCTATTACCGAGCGCCATTATATTCCGCAGGCATACATTGACGAGACAAGAAAACCCAGAAATAAAAAACCAGCTATAGTTATTGTCATATTGTGTCTATTAGCGGTAGCTGCTACGGTATGGTTTTATCTAAAATCAACTGAAGAAAGCCGCAGTAATTTGGAAGAAGCATCTTTTAATGGAAAGAATACTGGGGATGAGGTAGTGACGATTCTGCCATCACAGGATTCGCTCGTACAATCTTCAACACCTGCTGTTGCAACTTCGCAAGGGTACAGATTTATCTTGGAAGTTGCACAAGAGCCACGCGCATCTAAGCGATACAATCAATTGAAGAGTCTTAATTGGCCGGTCAATATTGAAACAAAAGATTCGGTGAATTATAAATTGTATATAGAGTACCAGGATACCCATATTGATACTACACGAATTAAAGATTCGCTCAGTGTATTATCTGGAAAGAAAGTGTGGATTGAATAATTTTCTATGTTGTTTCAATAGTGCTGCTCTTTGAGAGTAGTATCTAATAAAATAGTGCTATTCATAACTGGAGTATACAAAAAGAGGCTTCCTCGGTGTAGGAAGCCTCTGGCATTATATGCTGTTTTCAACATTGTCAGAATTTATTCTCGATATACAATCCCGGCACTTTTGGCCTTGGTTCTATTTGTTTCAACTCTACCAGTTTGTCTCCCACAACAGAGCGTCCTATAGTAGCGTTTGAGGAAAGGGTAGTGGGGTAGCTTCCATTTATAATATAGCTCAGTGCATTATATAAACAGGGCTCATATGTATCTCCCCAATCGTACTGCACGCCATCGGGTGACACTTTGTTGGGTGCGAAGCCTGTGTGTGGCACCGCTGCTCCCTCAGAGTTTACAGTGCGAAATGATACCGGATATAGCGCAACCTTTTCTAATAAATTTACCGGAAAGAAGCCTACAGACTTGCCTCGGGTACTATCTCCTATAAGCTGCACATCCATCACGGGTTTCAGATTATTAATCAGTAACTCACTTGCTGAAGCTGAATTGTTAGAGACGATAAAGAATACTCTATTTAAGTTAATGCTTCCCACTTTTCGAAACGGAAGCTTATTGGCCTCTTTGGAGAAATAGCCTCGGTCTAACTGGACCCAAGGAAATTTGGCTTTGTTTCGTAGTAGAATAAACCTATCTTCTTGTAGTAATGAGTTGAACTCATAGTAATACATGGTTTTGCCATTGGCACTGTAGGGTGCAATAAGATTGGCAAGCAAATCTTGTGTAGCGGTAGACCCACCCAGATTATTGCGCAGATCCACCACCAGTTCGTCGATACCTTGATTTTGGAAAAAATCAAATACGTTTACCAGTTCTATTCGTGATACTTCATTAAAAAATTGATTGAATACAAAGTATCCTATCCTTTTACCAGAAGTGTGAGTGTATATACGCGCAAATAATACAGAATTAGCCTGGAATGTGGTTTTGTTAACTGTAAATGTCGTATCGGGTAGCCCGAGTCTACCAAAAGTGATTTCGGCTGTAGTGGCACTGCCAAAAAGCAAATCATTCAGCTTTGCTACACTCGCGTTATCATAACCTAAGGTTACGCCGTTTAGCTTTTCGATATACCATCCTCTTCTAACACCTTTTTGGCCTGCATCGGATGCTGCATAAACGTAAGTGATAAACCATTTAATATCGTTAGCATTGGCATATCCAGCCTTGACAAAGAACCCCCAGTCCTCTCCATTGCCGGTTTGTCCCTGCTCAGAATCTTCTATGGTAGTAGCGTAGCTGAAAAGGTCGCTTACCTCTCGAGCTTTGATAGCGTCCATCACGTTTTGCGCTGTCTTAAGTTCATCAGCACCTAAAAACTTTCGTGGATTAAACGTATTGTATTCTCCCAGTTTATCATTCCATAAATAAATTTCTCTAGCATACAAGAAGGTGGAATCGGCAATCAACTCTCTGTCTGAATTTGCGGGAGGGGTTTTATATACCTGGTATGTATTGGATACGGTGTCTTTTTTACAGGCAGTAAATAAGGTGATCAGGGTTAGGACAAAGAGCAAATTTTTCATACTAGGGATGTTTTTTCACGAAAAAATGAATTGCTTTTATTTTTGTTCTTATATTCATAAAAATCTTATACAAATATTGCTATTTTGTTGCATATTCAGAAATTAATCTATACCGGCATTTATTGAATTTGCTTTACTTTTCGCCCATTTTAATAGAAGATTTATGTCAAAAAATAATCTCAGAAAAGAATTAGCCCTAGAATACCACGCTAACGGAAGGCCGGGAAAAATAGAAGTAATCCCTACCAAGAAAGCCAAGACACAGAGAGATTTATCACTCGCCTATTCTCCAGGAGTAGCGATACCCTGTCTGGAGATTGCCGCGGATAAGGAAAATGTATATAAATACACTGCGAAAGGAAACCTTGTGGCTGTTATCAGCAATGGTACAGCTGTATTAGGGTTAGGCGATATCGGCCCCGAAGCCGGAAAACCAGTAATGGAAGGCAAGGGGGTGCTGTTTAAAATTTTTGCCGATATCGATGTATTCGATATTGAAATTAATGAAAAGGACCCTGAAAAATTTGTTGAAATCGTTCAGGCTCTTGAACCCACCTTCGGAGGTATCAATCTTGAAGATATTAAAGCGCCGGGATGTTTTTACATAGAGCGTGAGCTGAAGAAACGCTTGAAAATTCCGGTGATGCATGATGATCAGCATGGTACAGCTATTATTAGTGCCGCTGCTTTGCTCAATGCACTAGAACTGCAGAAGAAAAAAATCGAGAAGGTAAAGTTTGTAGTAAATGGTGCCGGTGCTGCGGCCATGGCCTGTGTGCTACTGTATCAGCAAATGGGAGCCAAGCCTGAGAACTTTATAATGTTCGATAGTAAGGGTGCTTTGCATAAAGGGCGCACAGACTTGGACGAAATCAAAGCACCGTTTGCTACCGCTAAAAAAGATATTTCGCTGGCCGAAGCCATGAAAGGGGCTGATGTGTTTATAGGACTAAGCACCGGTAATGTGCTAACCAAGGCTATGGTAAAAAGCATGGCAAAAAATCCTATCGTGTTTGCTATGGCAAATCCCGATCCCGAAATATCCTGGGAGGATGCAACCACTGCTCGCAAGGATGTGATTATGGCTACCGGGCGCAGCGATTATCCCAATCAGGTAAATAATGTATTGGGCTTCCCTTATATCTTCAGAGGAGCATTAGACGTAAGAGCTACACAAATAAATACCGAAATGCAACTAGCTGCTGTAAAAGCGCTAGCTGAACTGGCTAAAACACCTGTTCCTGATATCGTAAACCTAGCTTATAATCAGAAAAACCTGCATTTCGGTCCGGACTATATCATTCCCAAACCTCTTGATCCCCGACTGTTATCGACCGTAGCACCTGCAGTAGCCAAGGCCGCCATAAAAAGTGGAGTGGCTAGAAAAACGATCGAAAATTGGGATCAGTATGCACAAGAACTCAACAAGCGTCTGGGACTCGATAATCATGTATTGCGTGTACTGGGTGCTAAAGCCCGTAGCAATCCCAAACGTATTGTATTTGCGGAAGGAGAGAACCTGAATATCCTAAAAGCAGCACAGATTGTATTGGATGAAGGAATAGGCTATCCCACTTTATTAGGAAATAAAAAACAGATTGAACAGATCGCTATTGAGAATAAGATTGACTTATCAGGTATTCCCATTATTGACCCGCGCAGTGAAGAAGTGGCTGCCCGCAGAGCAGAGTATGTAAAAATATTCTATGAAAAAAGAGCACGTAAAGGCTATACCTTTAACGAAGCTGCTAAGCTAATGCAAGACCGCAACCATTTCGGTTGTATGATGGTGGAGATGTGCGATGCGGATTGTATGATATCCGGACAAACCAAAAGATACTCCGACGCTATCCGTCCTGCATTGCAGATTATCGGTACAGAGGAGGGGGTAAAGAAGGTAGCAGGAATGTATCTGATTATGACGGCTCGCGGTCCTCTGTTTCTAGCCGATACTACTGTTAATATTAATCCTACAGCAGAAGAGCTGGCAGAAATAGTATTACTTACTGCCCGAGAAGTGGCAGCGTTTAATATCACACCGCGCATTGCCATGCTCAGTTACTCCAATTTCGGAAGTAGCAATACTCCGGAAGCCAAATTAGTAGCTGAAGCCAGAAGATTGGTGAAGGAAAAATACCCCTCGCTGGTAGTAGATGGTGAGATGCAGGCCAATGTGGCATTAAATAACGAACTGTTAAAAGAAATGTATCCATTCAGCGAATTGGTTGGAAAAGAGGTAAACACGTTAATCTTCCCTAACTTAGCGTCCGGCAATATCGCCTATAATATTCTAAAGGCGATTAGTTCTACCGATGCTATCGGACCCATTCTGCTGGGGCTGAAGAAGCCTGTGCATCTGTTGCAATTGGGCAGTACCGTAAACAGTATCGTAAATATGGCTCTGATTGCTGTTATCGATGCGCAGCTGAAATGTGAGTCCAAGCAATCCGGAAAGAAGAAAAAAGCCAAATAGGTATATTCGATTAACTACAAAATACATTTTATAGTTGAGGATATTAAAGGAATTCGGACAGTATCTCGGTATGTTTCGCGGCATGTTTCGTATGCCCGAGAATAAAGCCATGTATTGGAAGCAGTTCATGCTTCAGTGTAATGATATAGGGGTGGGGTCATTGGGAATCATCAGCATCATATCCGTATTCATCGGCGCTGTATCCACCGTACAGACAGCCTATCAGCTGGTATCGCCCATTATACCAAAATCTACTATTGCTCAGGTAGTAAGAGATACTGTGATACTGGAATTCGCTCCTACGTTGAGCTGCATTGTACTTGCCGGTGTAGTGGGTAGTAAAATTGCCAGTGAGTTGGGAAATATGCGGGTAACAGAGCAGATTGATGCGTTGGAGATTATGGGTATTAATACTAAAGCTTATCTAATACTACCCAAAATTTTGGCCGGAGTCCTCACGATCCCATTGCTGATTGTAATTGCTATGATACTGGGAATATGGGGTGGGCGTTTGGCCGGTTCTATGGCAGGTATTATAGACCCCGCCATTTATGATAACGGTTTGCGGATGGATTTTAACGGCTACAATGTGTTTTTCTCACTTACTAAAAGTTTCGTTTTTGCTTTTATTATTACCAGCGTACCGTCGTTTTACGGGTATAATGTAAGAGGCGGTGCTTTGGAAATAGGGCACTCCAGTACCCGTGCCGTTGTGGTATCCTGCGTATTGTTACTGCTGGCAGACTACGTTTTATCAGCTTTATTGTTATAAGTTATTGCATCTTCAAATACAGTCCGATGATCGAAATAAAAAATCTTAAGAAGAGTTTTGGGGATAAGGTAGTACTGAAAGATGTCAGTGCTGTAATGGAACCCGGAAAATGTAATCTGATAATCGGATCGAGTGGGAGCGGTAAGACGGTGCTGATGAAATGTATTGTGGGATTGATGCAACCTACAGAAGGAGAGGTATTATACGACGGTAAAAACTACCTAACTATGTCTCTCGAAGAGAAGAAAGCTATCCGTAAAGAAATCGGCATGTTGTTTCAAGGATCAGCTTTATTTGATAGCCAGACAGTGGAGCAAAATGTCATTTTCCCGTTGGATATGTTTACCAACGATAAATATTCCGTTAAGAGGGCGCGCGTAAAGGAAGTATTAGATAGGGTAAATCTGGCGGAAGATGCCTATAAAAAATTCCCCTCGGAAATAAGCGGAGGTATGCAGAAACGTGTAGCACTCGCTAGAGCTATTGTACTGAATCCAAAATATCTTTTCTGCGATGAGCCTAACTCAGGTCTGGATCCCCAAACTTCAATTGTTATTGATAAGCTGATACAGGAGATCACTCAGGAATATAATACCACCACCATTATGAATACCCATGACATGAATAGTGTGATGGAAATAGGAGATCATATCGTGTATATGCATAAAGGGGAGAAAGAGTGGGAGGGAACCAATAAGGAAATTATTTATAGTGATAACGAGAAATTGAATGAGTTTATTTTTGCGTCGGAGTTTTTGCGTGATGCTAAAAATATGCGTACCATCCAGGAAACCGGTACCATACCTAAGGATGTAAGTGATGATGTAAAGGAAGCTTTGGAAGAAAAATTTAAGACAGATATGGATGGAGATGGTAAAATAGGATAAAAACTAGTATTCAAAACATTCGTTTTTACTCATAAAATATTAAAAAATACCCGGATAGCGTTTTGCTTTCCTTACTTTTGTAACCAATCAGAAAAAATATACAATGGCAGTTTTAGTAAATAAAGATTCAAAAGTTTTGGTGCAGGGTTTCACCGGTACAGAAGGCACGTTTCACGCAACGCAAATGATTGAATATGGTACCAATGTGGTGGGTGGTGTCACTCCTGGTAAAGGAGGAACTACTCATTTAGACCGTCCGGTGTTTAATACAGTAGCAGAATGTGTAAAAGCTACAGGTGCAAATGTTAGCATCATCTTTGTACCACCGGCTTTTGCTGCGGATGCCATTATGGAAGCTGCTGATGCAGGTGTAGAGCTGGTAGTATGTATAACAGAAGGCATTCCTGTACAGGATATGGTAAAAGTGAAAAACTATCTACAGGGTACTTCAACCAGATTAGTGGGACCTAACTGTCCGGGTGTTATAACAGCTGGCGAATGTAAAGTGGGTATTATGCCCGGTTTCGTTTTTGTGCCAGGACGCATCGGAATTGTGAGTAAATCTGGTACGCTTACCTATGAAGCGGCAGATCAGGTTGCTAAAGCTGGATTAGGTATCAGCACTGCAATTGGTATCGGTGGGGATCCTATTATTGGTACTCCCACTAAAGAAGCTGTAGAGTTATTAATGAATGATCCCGAAACTGATGCTATCGTAATGATTGGCGAAATCGGTGGCGGAATGGAAGCTGAAGCAGCTAGATGGATTAAAGAAACCGGGAATAAAAAACCTGTGGTGGGTTTCATCGCCGGACAAACGGCTCCTCCCGGACGTAGAATGGGGCATGCCGGTGCTATTGTAGGGGGGGCCGATGATACTGCTGCTGCAAAAATGAAAATTATGGCTGAATGTGGTATTCATGTAGTGAGTAGTCCAGCAGATATCGGAAAAACCATTGCTGAAGTTTTAAAGAAATAATGAAATAATCCTCACAATACAGGTATCATATTTTTATCAATAGGCTGTCCTCAAGACAGCCTTTGTTTTTTGTATATGTAAAGAAAAAGGTTCATCTCCAATCTTATTATTATCCCTTATTTAATTAATACATCTTACTTGTAGTGAGCAATTTATCGAATTAAGTTTTTTTTATGACATTGACGCAACGCTTTTGGCATGTTTTTTTATCTATATACCCGTAATCGTGTTTAGGTAATTCAAAAATTGATTGTATGAGTATGTATAAGTGTAAATTATTGTCATTGTTTTTGGTAGTGGCTATTGTGATGGCCGCATGTACTAGTCGTAAAAAAGATCAGAATGCTGAACAGCAGGTTCAAGTGGAAGATACACTAGGACTGGCGGAATATCAACGATGGAAAATGGAAAATGAATTTCGTGCAGAAATAGAAGATGAACAGAATGCTAATGCTGCGGCGTTACAGAATAGCAGCTCTACTTCAAAAAGTAAAAGTACTAGTTCTCGTAGCAACTCCACCTATAATAGCAGCGGCACTAGCAGTAGTGGAAGCAGTGCTCCTACTTATTCAGATGCCTCAGGTTCCGAAGCGTCTTCAGGAACTGCTACTGCTCCACAGCAACAGAAAAAAGGTATGAGCCATACTGCTAAAGGGGCCATAGTAGGGGCAGCATCCGGAGCTGTAATAGGTGCTATAGCGAATAAAAAAGACCGTGTGGGTGGAGGTGTAGTAGGTGGCGTAGTAGGTGCAGCCACTGGAGCCGGAGTAGGGGTGATTGTGGATAAAAAGGAAAAGAAAAAAAATCAATAAAATAAACAACATTTCCGATAAGTAAAGAGCGGGTTTACCGCTCTTATTTTTTAAATTTATATTATAAAAATTATTAAATAACTAAACCTTAAAAACATGAAACAAGTTCTAGCATTATTATTTGTTGCGGGTATGATTACAGCCTGTAATGATTCCGCAAACAATACAACTGAATCTAACGATACTGTTGTCATTGTGGAAGAAACTCCCGTAACTTTCAGTGAAGGAGATATTTCTAACAGAGATGGAAAAATTGTTGTTTATACCAATGGTGAATGGGTAGTTGTGGAGAAAGATATCACCTTGGACAATGGATGGGTGGTAAAACCTAATGGCGAAGTGGTAAATGCTGAGGGAGATCGTATAGTATTGGAAGAAGGACATCGCGTTTCTAAAGCCGGTGCTTTCTTTGATAAAGCAGGTGCCGCTGTTGAAAATGCTTGGGATGCTACCAAACAAGGTGTAAGCAATGCTGCTGAAGCCACCGGTGATGCCGTTAAAAAAGGCGCAGAAGCCACTAAAGATGGCTTGCACAAAGCTGCTGAGGCTACCAAAAGTGGAGTAGAAAAAGCTGCGGAAGCTACAAAAGAAAAAGCACAAGATGTGGGTCAGGCTATTAAGAAGGGAGCCGAGAAAGTAGGCGACAAGGCTAGAGAAATTAAAGAGGATCTGAAAAAATAATCCTCAGAGATAGTTATATATTCCTATGAGGTATGAATTTATATTCATGCCTCATTTTTGTTATATCATGGTGTGCTTATTTATTGCTTTGCTGAGAATTGGTTTAAGACAGTTTTTAATTCCTTCGCATTTAGATAACCGCTATAGCGCCATACAGGTTTGTACGCTTTATCTAACAATACAAGGGTGGGAAAGGATAGTACTCCGTTAATAACACCCAGTTTGATTGCGAGCTCATGAATGCCTGTTTGAATGCCTGTTGGTTGAAACGAAAATTTAGTGCCCGCAAATGCGATATCTCTTTTTTCTTCAGCATTGAATGGGAGGAAATAAAAATACTGATGCAGTATTTCTGAAACGGCTTTATTTTTTAAGCTTGTATATTGCAAGTGTTTACAATGATTGCACCAGTCGGTATAAATGAATATTAAAATAGGTTTTGGTTCTGTTTTTTGGAGGCTGTCTATGTCTTCAAATGTATAGGATTTTAATTGTGCCTTTAATACTATCGGCATCAAGAGGGCTATTATTACAATGAATGGAAGCAGCCTGTTCATATTTTCTTTTATAGTTTGAATCGAATTCCTACAAATACGCGCAAGCCCTGATTAGGGGCATATACATAAGTGGGGTCGAAGGTTAAGGCATAAGGATTGTCAGGTGTAGGGACTACTTTACCTTGTTCATCAAAAACTACATTTTTGTCAAAAGGGTCATTCGTTCTTGCAATGATAAATGGATTTCCTTTATTGGGAGTCCAGTTCAAGAAATTTTTGATTCCTGCATAAACTTCCCATTGGTGCCATCCGTTATAAGTAAACTGAATGTTTTGAATGCTCCACCAAGGAGATTCAGGTTTGCGAGGGTCTAATTCACTAAGCAAAGGCAAACGCATAGGGCTATAAACATTGCCAGTATAATCTATTGTAAGGAATAGGGGTTTGAGCTGGTAGGATATAGCCCATGTACCTGTAAAATTTTCAGTGAGCATTTGTCGTGTAGTAATGTTGTCTTCGGTAATCGTGTTAGACATAAGTGTGAGGCCTGTTATAAATTTTAACCCATTGCGTAGAGTGATATCGCTATTTAAGCTGGCACCTTTGCTTATTGCATGGCCGCTTAGATTATCGTATATAATTTTATTGGCATCGCTTTCATAATCCGGGATAATTTTATTAGTGAAGTAGGTATAAAATGCAGTGGCATCTAAACCAATAATACCTCCTGCAGGTAAATAGATTTTTTTACTATAGTTGAGATTGACATTGTAGGACCTCTCAGGCTTCAAATGATTGAGAATAACAACATCCCTCGCTCCAGTTAGTGCAGCATGATCTTCAGTGAAAAGGTTTACCACACGAAAACCAGTGCCTGCATTAAATCTTAGAGCATTATTGTCATTTATAGACCATTTGTAAGCCAGCCTTGGAGTGAAAATAGAACCATGTATATTATTATAATCATAGCGCAATCCCAGCAGCCATTTATGGTTAGGAGTCATATGAATTTCATCTTGTATAAATATACCCGGTAGCCACATTTTTTCAGGATTGTTAGTAGCGTCGTGATGCTTTGTTGCAGGTGTATTATCATCATAATAAGTGTAGCGAAGCGTAGCCCCCGCCAGCAAATCATGGCTTTTTAGTGTTTTATCCCAGGTTAATTGTCCGTATGCAATCTTTTGATTTGCAATATAGGAGGTAGTACCGTATCGGCTATCTTGATTATGGCTGATGAATGAGAATGCGAATAAAAGTTTTTCCTTTATTGGAAGCTCATAACTGCCCAGCAACTCTGCGCGGCTGGTATAAATGCTTTCCCCATAAATTTCGTCTCCTCCACGGAAGGATTTGTTCCATCGTATGTCGCCGCCCCAGCGGTCTTCATAAAGGTATCGGCCTGCTACACTTAGCAATCGGCTTTGTTTACGTGTAAAATTCCATTTTTGAAATACGGATATTCTGTTTTGGAGGGTGACGTCCGTAAAATTGTCTTGGTTTTTATCTATTCGGTTCTGATAGTTAAAATAATTGACTCCAGTCAGTATGGTGGCATTGGAACCCACATTGGTTTTAAAGCTTAGATCAGTATTGTATTCCCCCCAAGATGTTGCAAATACATCGGCAAATATATGAGGTGCATTGTGGGGCTTCTTTGTGATAATATTGATGAGTCCTCCCACTGCTTCACTTCCGTAGAGGGAAGAGGCCGGACCTTTAATAACTTCAATTCTTTCAACTAATGAACTAGGAATTCCCGATAGTCCATAAACCGTACCTAAAGCACTTACGATAGGCATGCCGTCTATCAATACCATGGTGTAGGGCCCCTCAAGCCCATTGATGTGAATGTCGCCGGTATTACAAATGTTACAATTGAGTTGAGGCCTTACTCCATTTACCAGCTGTAAGGCATCGAAAATACTGGGTGTTGGGTTTTTTTTGAAATAAGCAGCATGGTATACTTCTACTGCTACGGGGCTTTCTAACCGACTCACTGCTTTCATAGTGCCGGATATCACTACATCTTGTAAAGTGGTGGTATCGCGCAAAGGCTCCAATTCTATGTTTAAAAAGAGGGGTTGTTGTGTTTCCAGATGGATTTCTTTTTCATATCTGCTATAATTCAGATGCGTGGCAATGAGTTTGTATCTCCCTGCCGGAATATTTTCAAGCTTGTAATAGCCGCTGCTGTCTGATACTGTTCCTATCGTCGTTTTATCAAGATGAATGTTGACCGAGGGCATCGGTATGCCATCTGCTGTTATTTTCCCTTTTAGGATAGTTGTTTGGGCTTGTAATGCCTGTGTTAAGGCCATAAATAGGATGCCATTAAATAAACTTTTGGAAAGCTTCATCAAAATATATTTATAGTTTCATGTGCAAAACTATAAATATTAGATCAGTCTAACAAATAAATAAGGGTAGTATTATTGCTTTAAAGGCATTAAAGAGAGAAAAGATCAAGGAACTAATTCTAGTCCCCAGTCTAGCCCTTTGTTAACAGCAGGTACCCCTTCTACTAACCATTTGGCAGGTTTTTCGCCTTTCAGCAGCCAATCGAAGAATTGTTGTTGACGTATCTGAATATCTTTTCTGTTTTTACGTTCTTCGAGATTGTGTTCTTCTCCGTTGTAATTGAGCATCCATACGGGTTTCCCTAAACGTCGCAGACCTGTAAATAACTCAATGCCCTGATACCAAGGCACTGCTCCGTCATTATCATTAGCCATAATTACTAGTGGAGTAGAAACTTTAGGTAGATGAAACAGTGGGGAGTTTTCGATATATAAATCGGGTCTTTCCCAGAGAGTGGCCCCGATGCGACTTTGTGTTTTTTCGTATTGAAACTGGCGGTTGAGACCCGAAGACCATCTTATACCCCCATAGGCACTGGTCATGTTGGCTACAGGAGCCCCTGCCCATGCAGCAGCAAACATGGGTGTCATGGTAATAATTTGAGCCACCTGAATACCACCCCAGCTTTGCCCTTGCAATCCCATATGTTTGCTATCAACCCAACTGAATTTTGTAAGTGCTTTAGCACCGCTTACGATATAATCATAAGCGCTCTTGGCAGGATGACCGATGGTATAGCTAATATCAGGAGTCATCACTATGTATCCACGGCTTACAAAAAAAGAAATATTTAGGCGGCTGGGCGTAGGAGCCGGGGGATGGTATTTGTAAAGATTGTAGGAGAGCTTTTCATAGAAATATAATATTACTGGATATTTTTGAGTGCTGTCAAAGTTTTCCGGTTTATATAAAATTCCTGTGGCCGGTTTGCCTGAAAAAGTTTTCCATTTGAACAAGGAGGCTGTTCCCCAGTTGTATTCCTTTTGCTGTGGATTGATAAAGGAAAGCTGTTCTTCCTTACCTGCTAGATAGACATACACATTAGGAGATTGTTCAAAGCTTTCTCTACTATAAGCAAATACAGGAGCATTCTTAGCCTTTAGTACGGTGTTAAAATGATAGGGCTGATTATGAAATAAGCTAGGAGTAAGAATATCGTGGTTCAGCTTATTGTGTTGTAAGATGACGAGTCCGCTTTTTTTGGTGGTATTATCAAATAGTTTCAGCAGATTCATTTGAGAGGTATGGATGCATTTTTCATCCGAATCGCCCGAGATATATCGATATGTGATTTTGTTTTTTCTACCGTTTTGTGTGAGGTTGACAGGGGCTACCTTACCCGATGGGTCTACTTGCCAGATATCATATCTATCATAGATAAGAACATATTGGTCTTCGTCAACCCAACCTGCAATGCCATAAGGAGCAGGGGAGTCGGGTACATCATTTTCCTCATCACATAAAAGTGATTTGATGCCCGATGTGATTTTTATAGTCTTACTACCATCAAAGGAATAATAGTGTTGAGTCTTGTGATTATACCATATCACATATTTACCGGTAGGAGCTATCCATGAAGCGCTAATATGCCCGTCGAGATTTGTAACTACTGGGATTGTACGGTTGGTAACAATATCTATCCAATATATATCCTTTGGAGTACGCCCGGCCCATTGCGATGTTACTCGCCTGCCCGTATCGGTAATAGCTACAAAATATTTTGCATCGGCCAAAGCTCCTTCATATACATTGGGAAAAGAAAGACTGCCTATCTGAAACATTCTTTTTTGAACAAAGTCGTATACGGCGAGGTAACTTTTTTCGCGGTCTCTTTTTTGATTTTTTAATTGGTAAGGTTGTAGATAATCATCTTTGTAATGCCAGATATCCAGATTTACTTTATCAATGTCTTTTATTGTGGTATCCTTTGAAGGTCTTGCTGGTGCTGTACCGAATAGTAGTCGTTCGCCGGAAGTGCTAAATCGTAGCTGTGCAAATTCACTTACCCTATATCCTTTAGGGAAATGCGGTGTTAACGTATCAATCAGCTTGATAGCACTATCCATTCCCTGTTCGTAATACCAAAGCTCGTAATCAGGCTGTACTTCTTTTGCTCTGCCTTTTCTTTGTAATACAAAGGCGGCTTGATTTCCGTCTTCGGAAAGGGTTAAATTCTTGAAGTCTTTGCCGCCTCGCATGATGGTATCTGTCTTATGTGTTGTAAGATGAAAGCGTATAATGCAGGTGGAGTTGATGGTATCGTTAAGATTTAAAGTTTGTTCAATCAACAGGTGTGTTCCTTTTTTATTGAATACATATTCGTTTACATGAGCAAATGTGTGCTGATAACCGGTGGAGGGATTTATCAGCAGTAGATGATTATTTTTTCCGGGATCAGGATGCTTATCTTTTTCTTGTTGTGGTTTTAAAGTGCTAATGAGATACTGTAGTGAATCGATAATCTGTCGCAGACTATCCTTCGCTGGATCAGCTTTGTAACGCCTTTGAGCAGTAGCGATTGTAGTATCTCGAAATAGACTTGCCACCCACTCGTTTTTTTCTTTAGGCGTTTTATACGATACTAGGTTGGGGTATTTGAGAATTTGAGTTCCTCCCAGCATAGCAATACCTAAGCTGTCTTTGGGCATATCGGCGACTTGCTTTTTTTTGATCTTTGCCTGTCTGATTTCGCTGTAAAGCGGCTTGATTTTGAAGATGAGCCATTGATCATCGCCCGTAATAGAGGCGTCATAACCGCGCGGAATTACTTTTTTATAATTGTTATCAGTAGATTGTATAATCAGTTCATCATCGCCTTCTTGTACTTTGATGTTGTATACAATCCATTTCCCGTCTTTGCTTAATAGGATATTGCTTATCGATTGCCAGCTGTCATAAACACTATGGTCTAATACTTTTTTCTGTGCATTAATCAAAAGACAACAAGCGCATTGCAAAAGAATTAGCGTTAGTTTTTTCATGGTGTAGATATAGTAAATGGGAATTGATATCGAATGCAGTGTATGTTACAATTTAGTGAAATGAAAAATTATATTACAAAAAACCTTTACTCCATTATAGAGCATAGCATCTGAAATCATAAATTCAGGAGTGTGGTGAGGCGGGGCTTTGGTAGGGTCATTACCCTTAGGCATTCCGCCGTAGTAAAGAAATACGGCAGGAGCTTTGCTTCCGTAATGGGCGAAATCCTCTGCTCCGGTTACCCATCGTGTTTCCTGCACGTTTTCTGCTCCGATTGTTTTCTGTAGTAGTGGAACGATTTTATGGGTCAGTTCAATATCATTGAAAGTAACAGGATTGTTTTTGTATATGACCACTTCTGCTGTAGCATTATTGGCTTCTGCAATATGAGTGGCGATATGTTGGAGACGTCTATGTACATCATTTTGCATGGTGGTATCAAAAGTGCGAATGGTACCTACCATCTCCAATTCTCCTGGAATAATATTATGACGAACTCCAGCTTGTATCTTACCTACTGTAACTACCACTGGAGCTTTGGTGAGATCTTCCTGTCGGCTTACAATTTGCTGAATGGCATTGATGATTTGAGCTCCTGTGGTGATAGGGTCTATACTTTTCCAAGGTTGAGAACCATGTGAGGGTTTCCCTTTTATCTTAATAGTAAATCGGTCGCTGGCAGCCATGAAAGGCCCGGGTTTGTAATATACTTTGCCTTCTTCAATCCAGCTTTCAATATGCAAACCGAATATGGCATCCACTTTCGGATGATCCATCACACCTTCCTTTACCATAAGACTGGCGCCGCCTTCCTCACCGGGGGGAGCGCCTTCTTCTGCAGGCTGGAAAATGAACTTTACTGTTCCGGGAATGTCTTTTTTCATCGAAGCCAACACTTCCGCAGTGCCCATGAGAATAGCCACATGCGCATCATGTCCGCACGCATGCATTACAGGTACTTGCTCTCCCAAATATTCGGCTTTTACAGTGGATTTGAAGGGCAGGTCATTACGTTCTTCTACGGGAAGTGCATCCATGTCGGCGCGAAGGGCTATTACAGGACCCGGTTTGCCTCCTCGCAGGATACCCACGACGCCGGTTTTGGCCATCGTTTGGGTTTCAATGCCCAGCTTTTTAAGATGGGCTAAGATGTATTGTTGGGTTTTAAACTCGCGATTGCTGAGTTCCGGATTTTGATGAATATGCCTGCGCCATTCTACGAGCTTGGGTTGTATAGCTTCTGCTTTTTGTGCAATCAGTTGTTCGATGTTTTGTGCAAAAAGCGGAAGTGCAATAAAATGGCACAGGCTAAGGAATATTTTTCTCATTTTCCTAAGTTAGCTAAAAAATCATTTTAGCTAACACCTTCCACAGTTACATTCTTATCAATTTTCTGAATGAGTCCTTGTAAAACTTTTCCGGGACCACATTCGGTGAATTTGGAAGCTCCATTTTCTACCATCGATAGGATGGTTTGTGTCCAACGTACTGCTCCAGTAAGCTGCGCAATGAGGTTTTGCTTGATTTCATCTTTATCATATACAGCTTTTGCAGTAACATTTTGATAGATGGGGCAGATAGGTGTATGGAAATCGGTTTTTTCAATGGCTTCTTGAAGTTCTTTCCTTGCAGGTCCCATTAAAGGAGAGTGGAAAGCGCCGCCAACAGGTAGTACCAGCGCGCGTTTTGCTCCTGCAGCTTTCATTTTTTCGCAGGCCACTTCGATGCCCTTGATGCTGCCACTTATTACCAGCTGCCCCGGACAATTGTAGTTGGCCGGAACCACTACTTCGCCGGTTTCTTTTTGTACTTCGGCGCAAATTGCTTCAACTTTTTCATCGGGCAGGTTGATAATGGCTGCCATGGTAGAAGGTGTAATTTCACATGCTTTTTGCATAGCGCTGGCACGCACAGCTACTAGTTTCAGACCGTCTTCAAAGCTAATGGTGCCATTGGCCACCAGTGCTGAAAATTCTCCTAATGAATGCCCGGCCACCATATCGGGTTTGGCTTCTTGGATGGATTTATAAGCCACGATAGAGTGCAGAAATACTGCAGGCTGGGTAACGTTGGTTTGTTTTAATTCCTCATCTGAGCCATTGAACATAATGTCGGAGATTCTGAATCCCAGCACCTCATTGGCTTGTTCAAACAGCTTTTTGGCAAATACACTTTGTTCGTAAAGATCTTTTCCCATTCCGGTAAACTGAGAACCTTGTCCGGGGAAAACGAAAGCATGCTTCATCTTGTTATGACTTTTTTTCTAAATATAGTTATTTATAAACCGGGCTAAAGTTTCAGCAAAATGCGGCTACCCTTTAGCTTTATTGTTAATGCAAATCTGCACTGATTAATTTTAAAAACTCGCTTCGGGTGGGATTTTTTTGAAATTCTCCATCAAAAGCAGAAGTTGTAGTAACCGAGTTTTGTTTTTGCACGCCTCGCATCATCATGCACAGATGTTTTGCCTCGATTACTACTGCTACACCCAGAGGGTTGAGGGTTTCTTTAATGGCATTCATAATCTGTACCGTTAATCTTTCCTGTACTTGTAGCCGTCTACTAAATACATCTACTACGCGAGCAATTTTACTCAACCCCGTAATCCATCCGTTAGGAATATAGGCTACATGTGCTTTGCCAAAGAAAGGCAGTAGATGGTGCTCACACATGCTATACAGTTCAATATCTTTCACCACAATCATTTCGCTAACATCTTCATGAAATTTGGCGGAGTTGATAATAGCATGTGCATCCATCTGGTAGCCCTGCGTCATGAACTGCATGGCTTTTGCTTGACGCTCCGGAGTTTTTAGTAATCCTTCACGCGAGGCATCTTCACCCAACAGCGTGAGTATTTCTTTATAATGACGGATGAGTTGCTCCGTGATTGGGGTATCGTAATGTTCTGTTTTTTTATAGGACATGCTTTTCTAAAATTGTGATACGGGTGTTACCTGCCGGCCGGGTATTCTACAAAGTTTCGTGGAGTTTCATACAACCTCACTTGAAGGTCGAGATGCTCACTTATATGAGGCCGGATAAGGTTATAAATAACGATAACGATATTTTCTGCTGTAGGATTAAGATTTTTAAATTCTTCTGTATCTAAATTAAGGTTTTTATGGTCAAATCGGCTTACTACTTCTCTCTTAATGATATTGCTTAACTCTACTATATTGACTACAAATCCCGTCTGCGGGTCGATCTCTCCGGTTACTTTGACCACAATATCGTAATTATGTCCATGATAATTGGGAGAAGCGCATTTCCCAAAAATTTGCGTATTGGTAGCTTCGTCCCATTCCGGATTATATAAGCGGTGGGCTGCGTTAAAATGTTCCTCTCTGAAAACGGATACTTTCATTAATAATTCAGTCTGTTTTACGATTTTATATACAGGAACGTACGTTCAGGGTTAAAAAATTATTCTCCAAAATATTCCACATAGATGCGGGGAGTTTCGTAGAGCTTTATGCAGTGAAGCTGTACACCGGCAGGAATGTGTGGTTCCAATTGTTTCCAGATTTCGATTGCTAGATTTTCGGTACTACACATTTTGCCTTTCATGAAATCCACATCTTCATTAAGATTTTTATGGTCTAGCTTTTCAATAATATGTTCCCTGATAATGGTGCTCAATCTTTTTACATCAAATACAAACCCTGTTTCCGTATGTGGCCGAGCTTTTACGGTAACGTATAGGTCGTAGTTGTGCCCATGCCAGTTGGGATTGGCACATTTGCCAAAAACCGCCTGATTCCTTTCCTCGTCCCAATTCGGATTGTAAAGCCGATGGGCGGCATTAAAATGCTCTTTTCTTGTCAGATATACCATCGCGCAAAGGTAATATTTAGAAAGAATACCGACATTTGCTGCAACATTTTTTTTATGAATGTTCTGGTTCTATCTGCTACAAAGCTTGAAATAGCAGCTTCTACATCCTTTTTGAGGAAAAATAAAGTTGATGTGCTGATTACAGGTATTGGCATGCTATCAGCTACTTATGCACTAACCAAGGTTTTGTGGCAAAAAAAGCCCCGCTATATCATCCAAGCAGGTTTGGCGGGGAGTTTTGATAAAAACATTCCATTGGGAGCCGTATTGGCGGTGTCAAAGGATGGGATTGCGGATTTGGGTGTGATGGAGCAACAGCATTGGCGCTCGGTGTTCGATTTGGGGCTCATGAGGGCGAATCAACCCCCTTTTATAAACGGCCGTTTGTTTAATCCTTATAAAAAGCTTTTAAAGAGTTGCGGTTTGCCACAAGTATCAGCCGTGACGGTGAATGAAATATCCACCAACAAAAAAAGAATTGCATTGTTAAAAGAGCGTGGTGCTGTACTGGAATCGATGGAGGGTGCAGCATTGCATTATGTGGCGAAGCTGGAGAAAATCCCCTTTTTGCAAATGCGAGCCGTTTCGAATTATGTAGGAGAGCGTAACAAGGAAAAATGGGATTTTAAAATGTCCTTGGCGCGTTTGAATGAGGAGTTAGTGCGCATTATTGGGGTGCTGAAAGATGGAGTGATATAGTATTTGTTCATGTTTAATTTTGAAATTAGATGACAATATCAATAGGTTTTTCTCCCTGTCCGAACGATACTTTTATTTTCGATGCACTGGTAAATGGTAAAATAGATACGGGAGATATAAAGTTTGAGCCAGTATTAGAAGATGTGGAAACGCTTAATCAGTGGGCATTGGAGGGGAAGCTGGATATTACCAAACTGAGTTTTCCGGCTTATTTCAGAACAGCTACTACGTATCGTTTGTTAGATGCAGGTAGTGCATTGGGGAAGGGGGTTGGACCATTGCTGATTAGCAGCATCGATAGGCCGTTTTCTACGGACGATGTAAATAAAGCTACTGTTGTGTTACCTGGTATCAATACTACAGCCCATCTGCTTTTCAGCTTTGCCTATCCGGGGGCGCTTCATAAAACTTTCAAAGTGTTTCATGAAATCGAAGATGCAGTAGTGCGTGGTGAAGCCGATTTAGGTGTAATTATTCATGAAAACCGATTTACTTATCAGCAAAAAGGTTTGCATAAAGTAATGGACTTGGGCGAATATTGGGAGACAAAAATGGGGGTGCCCATTCCTTTGGGGGGTATTGTTATCAAAGAATCGTTGGGAGAGGAGTTGCGTCAAAGAGTAAACACGCTTATCAATAAGAGTCTACAATATGCGTTTGACAGATATCCTCAAGTTTCGGATTATGTAAAGCAGCACGCACAGACGATGAGTGAGGAAGTAATGCGTCAGCACATCGAATTATACGTTAATAATTATAGCCTCAACTTGGGCCCCGAAGGTCACAAAGCTGTTGAGGTATTAAGGAGCATTTTCGAGAAAATAGCACAGTAATAGAATCATATAGATTTCTATTATTCCTGTCCCACTTGAATGCTTTGTACCATTTTTTTGGCTGCCGGTTTGCCCTGGTAAATAGCTGGAGACCATTTAGGCATTTGTTCCATTTTCTCTACCAACACCGCATTGAAGTAGTCATCCACTCCTTTCAGTACTTTAAAGTTTACGGCAGAGCCATCAGTATCGATAATGAATTCTACCTGAGCAAAGGCTCTAGTAACATCATCGGGAAGTACTTTTTCCATTTCTTTGCTAAGCTCTTTCAGATACTTAGAAAAAGCAGCAGCACCACCCGGGTACTCAGGCCATTTAGCCACTGAAGTAGGTAAGAAGTCAATTTTACGCACAGTAGGTTTGTGATTACTGGTGGGGCGCACCTTAGGTTGAAACTTAGGTGTTTTGGGAAGGGCGTCTTTAATAACATATTCTCCATCGTCTCTAATCATCACCACCGGCACCTGTTTATATGTTTCGAAATAATCAAAAGCATCTTCCAATTTAGAGGCAAATGCTTTTAATTGCGGGTTGTCTTTAGTGAGCGTGTTGATGTATTCGTAACTTTTCTGCACATCAAATTTCACAGGAAAAATATGTACTGGGATAAAGTCCAGTCCTGCAGCTTTACTGCTGGCGGTCATCACATACAATTCCCCGATCTGGTCATCCTTGATGGGGATACAACCCACAGTGGAGCAACCTCCATGGATATAGATATCGCCTCCAGGTCTTACCGGGTCGCTTAATACACGGTCAGATGCATTAGGATAATTTAACCGAAGGGATAAGTAATAATTGCTGTTTGGATTAAAACCACTGATATGATAGAATCCTTCCGGAACCTGATAGTCGCCTTCAAATCTTTTAGGTCCTAGTGTTCCTACAAGAGCACACACCTTGTATATCTTAACAAGCTTATAGGGCTCTTCCAGTTTGTTTTTAGCCCATACCTCTAGCTGACTGTCATACTTAAACGAACGTATGTACAGATATCTGGCCGGCCAAATTAGGTTTTTGGCAGCAAAGAGAGCTTTTAAAGCAGCTTCTTTTCTGGCAAAGGATTCTCGTGGTCGCTGAAATCCCAGTTGATAAGTTAAGAAAGAAGAGGTGGAGACGTCAAAAGTGGAGGTCTGAGCTTGTAATGAAACAAAACCAATCAGAAGGATTACTGTCCAAATAAACTTTTTCATCATCAAAAAAGGTTGCCTGTGGTACTGCGAAGAAAATGAAATATTTACGATTTTATGCAATGTTTTGAATAATATATACAAATTTAGAATATAAGAGTTGAAAATTTCCATAACTAAATGTTATAAACTGAAAGGTGCATATGACACCCTTACCTATCTTTGCGACATGCGAAAAATCGGAATCTTAGGGGGAGGACAATTAGGCAGAATGTTGTTACAGGCGGCAGCCAATTATCCCGTTGAAACATATGTATTGGAAAATGATGCTGAATGTCCTGCAGCTCATTTATGTCATCATTTTACAAAAGGGGATATCACCCGGTATGATGATGTTTACAATTTTGGAAAAAATTTAGATGCCCTCACTATAGAGATTGAAAATGTAAACATTGACGCGCTTGAGCAATTGGAAAAAGAAGGAAAACGAATTTTTCCGAAACCTCAGGTATTGCGCATTATTTGTAATAAAGTTCGTCAGAAACAATATTACGCTGATTATAACATCCCTACGTCAGAATTTGTCGTAACGCAAAATTTGGAAGAATTAAGACAACACGTGCACTTGCTGCCAGCAGTACACAAACTGGGGCAAGGAGGGTACGATGGCAGAGGGGTTCAAATAATTGAGAATGAATCTGATATAGAGAAGGGGTTTGATGCAGAAAGCGTATTGGAGAAAAAAGTGGCTATCGAAAAAGAAATAGCACTTATGGTGGCGGTAGCTAATGATGGAAAAATAACCATGTATCCGCCGGTGGAAATGGTTTTTGACGATGTGCTAAACCTGTTGAGTTATCAGCTTTGTCCGGCAGAGCTGAGTCAAGAAGTTTATTTTAAAGCCGAAGCAACTGCTCTTACCACAGTGAAAAACTTTCAATCTGCCGGTCTTTTTGCAGTAGAAATGTTTGTTACGCCTTCGGGCGATGTGTTGGTAAATGAAACGGCCCCCCGGGTGCATAACAGCGGCCATCATACTATCGAGGCACATTACAGCTCGCAGTTTGATATGCTGTGGAGAATTATGCTCGATTATCCGTTGGGTTGTACCGATGCTATCATGCCTTCGCTCATGCAAAATATATTGGGAGCGGAAGGGCACAGCGGAGAAGCTCATTATGAGGGGTTGGAGGAAATGTTAAAGTTGGAAAATGCATTTTTTCATATCTATGGTAAGAAAAATACTAAGCCTGGTAGAAAGATGGGGCATGTAACCATCATCAGTAAAGAAAAGGCCGATTTGCTTCATAAGGCAAATAAGATAAAGCATAATTTATCTGTAGTTGCCAAAACTCCCCATGAGTAAGTCAGGTAAAAACAAAAGGTTTTGTAGATTTGAACGTCTCATAATAACATCATCTGCTTATTCATTTAGATTAACGATTTTGAATGCTACTGATTTTTTTAAACAAAAACGGAATATTACTAGCAATTGTTTGCCTGCTGTTTGCTGCTTGTGGACAGAAGCAAAACAATGCAAAGGGAGGGAATAATAACGGAAAACGTGCTGCGTCAAAACTGGATGGCTATATTGCTAAAGTAGCACCGTATGCGGAAATAATCGAAGTGCCGGGTACGATTGTCGCCAATGAGGCAACCGAAATACATCCGGAGGTTTCAGGCCGCATTGTGCAACTCAATATTGCCGAAGGTAAAGTGGTGTCGAAAGGTACTTTACTGGCCAAGATTTATGATGGTGACTTGCAGGCTCAGCTCAAAAAACTGCAGTCGCAGCTGGCAATAGCCCAATCCAATGAAGAACGGGCTGCACAATTATTAAAAATTCAGGCTATTAGCCGAAGCGATTATGATGCCGTATTGTTAAATCTGAATAATATTCAGGCCGATATTGATGTAGTGAAAACCGATATTCAGAAAACAGAAGTGCGTGCACCTTTCAGTGGAAAAATCGGTTTAAAGAATATTAGTCCTGGTACTTATGTAACGCCGTCCACGGTAATCGCCACTATCAATCAGGTAGAAGAATTAAAGCTCGATTTTTCTATTCCTGAAAAATATATTGGTAATATCGAAAACGGGCAGATGGTACATTTTACCGTTCAGGGAAGTAGTGAAACCTATACGGCAAAGATATATGCAACATCTGCAAATGTAACACTGAATAGCAGAACGCTGGACGTGCGCGCGAAAATAGTTGGCAACACTGCAGGATTAGTACCGGGCGCTTTTGCTAAAATTAGAATTGAGCTCGCTCCGCGAAATGTAATTTTTGTGCCATCACAAGCAGTTATTCCTACGATAAAAGGAAAGCAGGTAATTGTGTACCGTGAGGGTAAAGCTGTATTTACCGAAGTGGAACTGAGCGGACGGGATTCGGCCAGAGTGGCTGTGGAGAGAGGCCTAAAAGAAGGGGATACGATTGTAGTATCTGGTGTCATGAGCACCAAGCCTGACTCGAAGATTGAGATAGGAAGGATTGTATATTAGAGGAATCGACAGAAAGCGGTTTCCCCAATAGCTTGTCATATATCGTTTTTTTATTTGTAAATAGCCGAAGCGGGAGATTTTTTAATGAATATTTCTGAATTAAGTTTAAAGAGACCGGTTCTGGCAATAGTGATGAATATCATCATTATTGTATTTGGTATCATCTCGTTTAAGTTTCTGGGAGTTCGGGATTATCCTGCTATCGATCCTCCCAATATCAGCGTACGTACTACTTATGCAGGCGCCAATGCTGATATTATCGAATCTCAGATAACAGAGCCGCTCGAGGATGCTATCAACGGTATTCCGGGTATCAGAAATATCACTTCTATCAGTAGTAATGGTGTCAGTAATATCAATGTTGAATTTGAAGTAGGAGTAGATCTGGAAGCTGCCGCTAATGATGTGCGCGATAAAGTAGCGGCTGCACAAAGAAGCTTACCTCCTGATTTAGAAGCTCCTTCTTCAGTGAGTAAGGCTGATGCCAGTGCCGAGCCTATCCTAGCCATGACTGTGCAGAGTGATACCAAAAACCCTATGGAGCTGAGTGAGTATGCCACGAATGTGTTGGTAGATCGTCTTCAAACTATTCCTGGAGTAAGTAGCATTGATACCTGGGGTGAAAAGCGGTTTGCTATGCGGTTATGGCTCGATCCTAATAGAATGGCCGCACTGAAAGTAACTACAGGAGATATTCAGGCCGCTTTGCAGCGTGAAAATGTAGAGTTGCCTTCTGGAAAACTTACAGGAGAAAATACCGAGTTGAGCATACGAACCTTTGGACGTTTAGATACGGAAGAAGAGTTCGAGAATGTAATCATAAGAAATGAAAACGGTGCAGACATACGTATTAAGGATGTAGCGAAAGTAGTGCTGGGTCCTGAAAATGAAGAGTCGCAGTTGAAGGAGAGTGCCGTACCAATGATTGCATTAGCTGTCATTCCTCAGCCAGGAGCGAATTATGTTTCCATATCAAATGAGTTTTACAAACGCCTAGAAGAGATAAAGAAAGAGGTACCTTCGGATATTACCTTGAAAATTGCCCTCGATCAGACTACTTATATTAAGACATCTATTAAAGAAGTAGAAGAAACTTTATTCATTGCCATTGGCCTGGTAATAATTATTATCTATCTGTTTTTCCGCGATTGGATTTTATCCATCAGGCCATTACTGGATATTCCGGTTTCGCTTATTGGTGCTTTTTTCATCATGTACATAATGGGGTACACCATTAATGTGCTTTCGCTGCTTGCCATTGTATTGGCCACAGGTTTGGTGGTGGATGATGGTATTGTGGTTACAGAGAATATTTTTAAAAAGCTTGAACAGGGCAAAAGTAAACGCAGAGCCGCTCTCGAGGGATCCAAAGAAATTTACTTTGCAGTAATTGCTACTTCTATTACGCTTGCGATCGTGTTCCTTCCTATTGTGTTCCTACAAGGTTTTGTGGGACGTCTGTTCCGTGAATTTGGTATTGTAGTGGCAGGAGCGGTACTAATATCAGCTTTTGTATCCTTGACCCTAACGCCGGTGCTGAATGTATTTGTTGCGAAGAAAAATGTACATGATCATTCATGGTTCTATAGAAAAACAGAACCCTTTTTTCTGGGTATGGAAAAACTTTATGAACGTACGCTGAAAGCGTTCATGAAAGTGAGGTGGATGGCATGGGTGATTGTACTAGTGTGTTTTGGTATTATTTACTTTATTGGAACCAATATTCAGTCTGAGCTAGCACCCCTGGAAGATAAGAGTCAGTTTAGGCTCAGTTTGTCGGCGCCGGAAGGTACTTCGTTCTATGCTATGGACCGGTATATCGATAAGGTGTCAAAATTCATAATGGATTCGGTTCCTGAACATGAAATCGTACTTTCTCTGGCAGGGTCTAGGCAAAGCGGAAATGCAAATTCTGGGTTTGTACGCGTAAGGCTGGTGCCTCCTACCGAGCGGGAGCGCTCTCAAAAAGAAATTGTAGAATATGTGAACCGCCATGTTTCTAAATTTACAGAGGCTAGGGCATTTGCGATACAGGATCAGACTATTCAGGTAAACAGACGTGGGGGGCAGGCTGTACAGTTTGTAATTCAGAATAACAACTTCGATAAACTGGCCGAAGTGCTGCCTAAGTTTCTGGAGGAAGCTAATAAGAGCGATATACTGCAACAAGTAGATGCCGATCTTAAGTTCAATAAACCTGAACTAAGAGTACGTATTGATAGACTTAAAGCTGCACAGCTAGGCGTATCCGTTGCAGATGTTTCACAAGCGTTACAGACGGCATACAGTAATCAGCGGTTGGGATATTTTACCAGAAGTGGAAAGCAGTATCAGGTAATTGCACAGGTAGATCGGTTGGATCGAAATGATCCTGATGATCTCAAGAAAATATTTGTACGTAATAAATCCGGACAATTGATTAGTTTGGATAACATCACTACGGTGGAAGAGTCTACTACACCACCTACAATTTATCACTATAACAGATATAAATCGGCAACTATATCGGCTAATTTGGCTGAAGGTTATACGGTAGGCGATGGCGTTAAGGAAATGAGGCGTATTGCCAATCAAGTATTGGATGAAAGCTTCACCACATCACTTACGGGATCGGCAAGAGATTTTGAAGAAAGTAGTAGTAATACGGCATTTGCCTTTTTGCTAGCTTTAGGGCTCATTTATCTAGTGCTTGCCGCCCAGTTTGAAAGCTTTATAGATCCGTTTATTATTATGATTACGGTGCCATTGGCATTGGCAGGTGCCTTACTATCCTTATGGATATTCGGCCAAACGCTGAATATCTTCTCACAGATAGGTATGATTATGCTTATCGGTTTGGTTACGAAGAACGGTATTCTTATTGTGGAGTTTGCTAATCAAAGCCGGAGGCGCGGCATGTCGAAGCCACAGGCAGTGGTTTTTGCTGCCTGCCAGCGTTTGCGTCCTATTTTGATGACTAGTATGGCGATGGCTTTAGGAGCTTTGCCTATTGCATTGTCATTAGGAGCGGCAGCTACCAGTCGCATACCTTTGGGAATCGTAATTGTAGGGGGTATCACCTTCTCTTTAATTCTTACATTATATGTACTGCCGGCCATATACAGCTATATGTCTGCTAATAAGAAAAACCGGGAGTTTGAAGAGCTGCTGAAAGAAGAGGATGAGCTATCTGAGACAAAAGAATTGGTTACTGCATAAATTTTATATAAAGAGCTTTAATAGGTTTTTGTTATATCGAAAAAATGAGGGTTACGTTCATAAAGAAGATTGCGGCAATACTGTCAGCTTGTTTCTGGATTTCAGTAAACGGGCAACGTGTGCTGACACTGGAAGAGGCCATTGCTACTGCGCTTCAAAATAACTACGATATCCAGCTTGCCAGAGGCGATTCTTTAGTGGCGGCCATCGATTACAGTTACAGAAATGCCGTTTTCTTACCTTCTGTAAATATAAACGCCGGTGCTACATTCAATAATAATAATCAAAGACAAACGCTGGCAGACGGTAGCGAGCGGAAATCCAATAATGTAAGGTCGAACAATATTCAGGGGAGTTTAGGATTGGATTGGGTGCTTTTCGATGGGTTGCGCATGTTTGCTACACGCGATAAGGTAGCCGCATTACTGGAATCCGGAGCCTATAGCGCCAAAGAGCAAGTGATTAATACTGTTGCGCAAGTAATCAACATCTATTATAATATCGCCAGACAACAACAATTGATTAAAGCTACGGATGTTCAGATTGAGCTAAACGAAGAAAGAGCCAACCTAGCACAATATAAGCTGGATATCGGAAGCGGAACCAAGCCTGATGTATTGCAAAGTAAAGTGGACTTGAATGAACAGAAGGCGTTAAAAATGCGCCAGCAGACGCTGGTAACACAGCTCAAGAGTCAATTACTTCAGGTGATGAACAGCAAGATTCAAGAACATGAATTTACAATCCCAGATACTATTCCTTTAAATTTTGACATTACCTTGGGAGATGTGCAGGATGGTCTGGAACGTACCAATCCTACACTGCTGCGTGCACGCTCGGCCATTGATATTGCAGAGTATGAACTGAAAGAAACCAAGGCGGGACTTTGGCCTACTTTGTCTTTTGGATCGGCCTACAATTTCAGTCGTACTTCGAATAAAAAAGTGCTGAACAATTTTTCTACCTTATTTAATCAGTTTCATGGGTATAATTATGGCTTTACTGCCAGAATTCCTATTTTTAATCAATTTGCAGTAAAGCGTCAAATAAAACAGGATAAGCTGAATATTACTCTGCAGCAACTCCAGTATGAGAACCAACGTTCTCTTATTAGACTAGCAGTATTAAATGCTTTTAAGGAGTACATACAGCAGCAAAACGCCTTAAAGCTTGAAGAAGAGAATATTTTACTGGCGGAGGAAAACGTAGATATTGTTTTCCAAGCTTACAAACTTGGTGGTGCTACACTGGTACAGCTTCGTGAAGCCCAAAACAGTTTAGCACAGGCTTACGACCGCTTGATTGATGCTCGTTACAATTTAAAACGTGCAGAAACGGAGCTGTTGCGGTTAAAGGGTGATATTATTAAGTAAAGTTTTTTTACATCTTACAGACTCTTGGAGTGGTCTTCCTCTTCTACATAATCTGGAAATACTTTCTTTTTTCGGAATGAGAAGTGACGCTGGGCTAGATAACTTACTATGATAATAATAGCCGTAGTGCCTATTTGCGCAAAAGTGGGATAAATATGCAAACCTTCTACCGCCACTTTCAGTAATACATAGTTTAATAGTAAGTTGAAAGAGCATACTAATAGGTATCTAAATAACTGTACATGACCTTTGATTTTACTATCGTCAAAGACGATATACTTCATTAGAAAGAATCCAAATAAAAAAGAGGCGGTAAAAGAAACGATGAGCGCTGCCGTATAGGACTCAAATGCATATATTCGAAAATTGAAATCCTCTTCTCGGAAAATATAATGGTAAGCTACATAGAATACTGCCAATCCAAAAAGCGTATTGGCTGAACCACACACCAAGTATCGGAATGCCTGCAGAGGCATCAGCTTTTTAAATGGTGGATAAAAAAAGTCGATGACTGGGATTATCAGTTTTCTGGCACTATAAAAAAGCTGTCTCATCGGAATTGCGAAGATATTGGTATTTAAAACTATTTGTGAGGGTTGGTTTCTTATTTTTGCAGCAAAATTTAATGGTATGAGCATTGTCGCGGAACTGAAGCCTGTAATTGTGTCAACATTGAAAAGCCTCTATAATCAGGATTTTAAGGAGGATACTATTGCTATAAATCTTACAAAGCCTGAATTTGAAGGAGATTATACTTTAGTACTTTTTTCATTTATTAAGCAGCTGAAAAGCAACCCTGAGGTGGTGGGCAAGGAAATAGGAGAAAAACTAATTGCCGACTATCCACATCTTTTTACTGCATATAATGTTATAAAGGGATTTTTAAATCTTACAATTAGTGATTCTTACTGGCTGAAGTTCCTAGATCAGCATTACGCACACGTAAAGACGGAGCATGCGGGTGCTGCTAAAAAGATCATGCTGGAATATTCTTCGCCCAATACCAATAAGCCCTTACACCTGGGGCATCTTAGAAATATCTTTCTGGGGTGGAGTGTGTCAGAAATGCTGAAAGCGCAAGGCCATGAGGTGTTCAAAAGCTGTATTTCCAACGATCGCGGCATTCATATCTGTAAGTCGATGATTGCTTGGAAAGAGTTTGCCAACGGCGCTACACCCGAAAGTACTGGTATAAAAGGCGACCATCTGGTGGGTGATTATTACGTGAAGTTTGGTGAAGAACATAAAAAGCAGGTTGCTGCTTTAATGGAGGAGGGCATGAGTAAAGAAGAAGCCGAAAAGAATGCTCCCATCATGAAGGCTGCACAGCAAATGCTGGTAGACTGGGAACAAGGAAATGCAGAAGTGGTAGCATTGTGGAAGCAAATGAACGGTTGGGTTTACGAAGGATTTAATCAGACATATACACGCATTGGAGCCGATTTTGATAAAAACTATTACGAGAGCGAAACATACCTCCTGGGAAAAGCTTTTGTACAGGATGGATTGGAGAAAGGGGTATTCTACAAGAAAGAAGATGGTAGTGTATGGATTGACTTAACCGCTGACGGGCTGGATGAGAAAATTGTACAGCGTAAGGATGGTACTTCAGTTTATATTACTCAGGACCTAGGGCTTGCAGACGAAAAGTACAAAGACTTCCCTTATGATGAAAGCATTTATGTGATAGCTGATGAGCAAAACTATCACATGAAAGTACTAAAACTGATATTGCAAAAGCTAGGTAAGCCGTATGCTGATAAAATCCATCATCTGAGTTACGGGATGGTGGAACTACCCACCGGACGGATGAAAACCCGTGAGGGTACTGTAGTGGATGCTGATGATTTACTGGATGAGCTGGTGAAAGTGGCAGCAGCAAAAACAGAGGAATTGGGTAAGGTGAGTGGCTTCACAGAGTCTGAGCTTAATGAGCTTTACGAAACAATTGCCCTGGGGGCACTAAAATTCTTCCTGCTACGTGTAGATCCTAAAAAACGAATGATCTTTAATCCTGAAGAAAGCATCGATTTTCATGGATTTACCGGGCCATTTATCCAATACACACATGCGCGCATCCGTTCTGTGTTGAGGAATGAAACGATTAAAAATGATGCGCCGGTAACATCTGAGCTTTTAAAACTCGAGAAAGAATTGCTTGTTTTGTTAGAGCAATTCAATATAACACTTCAGCAGGCCGCAGCCGAATTTAACCCTTCATTGATTGCTATTTATGCATTCAATGTGGCGAAGCTGTACAACAGCTTTTATGCAGCACATTCCATACGCAATGCTGAAAGTGAGGAAAAGAAACAATTGCGATTAAAAATATCGCAGCTTACAGCCAATACCATTGCGGAAGCTATGCGCTTGCTGGGTATCAAAGTGCCCGAGCGTATGTAAGGCTACTTTGCTAATGTCTATAGCAGATAAACTGAGGGGGTACATGTTTGTACCCCCTTTTTAGGTGGCAATACTATTTTAAAATCAGTCCGGCCAGAGGTGGAATATTGATGGTAATGCGGTATCGTTGTTCGATTGCATCAACACATTCGCATCTAATTTGAGGATTATACACATCTCCGGTTCCGTCATACTCTTTTAAATCAGAATTGAAAATTTCCTGAGTATACTGTTTGCCCGTGATTTCTATAACCCAGTCGGTTCGTACTTCCGGAGTCATATTTAATACAATCAGTAGATCGTCTTCTGGATTTTCACCTTTACGTTTATATACTATTACGCATTCTTCACGATGATTTAAATCTACCCATTCAAATCCATCGGTAGTGAACTGTTTGATGTGTAGGGCGGGCTCGGTTTTTAATAGTTGATTCAGCTGTTTCAAACAGTGCTGTGCGCCTCTATGACTTTGGTATTGTAATAAATGCCAGTCTAATTCACTTTTATAATTCCATTCGCTGGTTTGTCCGAATTCACTGCCCATGAATAGCAACTTAGCTCCAGGGTGTGTCCACATATAAGTAAAAAATAGCCGGAGGTTGGCGAATTTTTGCCAGAGGTCTCCCGGCATCTTAAAAATGAGCGGACTTTTGCCATGTACTACTTCGTCATGACTGATGGGTAGCATGAAGTTTTCGTCGTAGTAGTACATCATGCTAAATGTAAAGTCGTTCTGATGATGTGCTCTATATATGGGGTCGCGTTTAAAGTAGTTTAAAGAGTCGTGCATCCATCCCATCATCCATTTCATGCCAAAACCTAGTCCTCCCGTGTAGGTGGGTTTGGAAACACCCGGCCAGTCGGTAGCTTCTTCGGCAATGGTTTGTACATCGGGAAAATCTCGGTATACCATTTCGTTGAGGTCTTTGATAAACTGTATGGCTTCCAGGTTACCATCGCCTCCAAATTCATTCGGTTCCCATTCGCCTTCTTTCCTAGAATAATTCAGTTTTAGCATAGAGCTGACCGCATCTACACGTATACCATCGATATGAAATACATCGAACCAAAAACGAGCATTGCTGATAAGAAAGGACTTTACTTCTCCTCTTTTATAATTAAAGATATAACTGTTCCAATCTGGATGAAATCCCTTACGCATATCGGCATATTCGTAGGTGTGGTTGCCATCAAACATGTACAATCCATGTGCATCGTAAGGGAAATGAGAGGGCACCCAATCCAGAATGACACCGATCCCTTCTTGATGAAAAGCATCGATAAGTCGCATGAGCCCCTGAGGATCTCCGAAACGAGATGTGGGAGCATAATAACCTGTAATTTGATACCCCCAGCTGCCATCAAAAGGGTGTTCTGCAATGGGCATGAGCTCTACGTGCGTAAAGCCCATTTCTTTTACATAAGGTACCAATCGTTCTCTTATCTGATCGTAAGTATTGTATTTATGTTCATTGCCGGGCTCTGGTCTTTGCCAGCTGGCTAAGTGTACTTCATATACGCTCCATGGCGCGTTCAGCGCGTTATGTTTTTTCCTGTTTTGCATCCATTCCTGGTCATTCCATGCATAGTATAGATCCCAAGTGATGGATGCTGTAAGGGGTTTTAGCTCCCAGAAATGTGCAAAAGGGTCGCCTTTGTCTCCAATAAAATTATTGGCTCCCACAATATGGTATTTGTAAACCTCTCCTAGCTTAAAATGAGGGATGAAGCCTTCCCATATGCCACTTTTATCCCAACGCGGATGCAGCGGATGCGCCAGCTTGTTCCAATTATTAAAATTGCCTATAACGTTTACAAATTTGGCACTGGGGGCCCATACACAGAAGTACATACCCCATATGCCGTTCACTTTAATAGAGTGCGAGCCAAATTTTTCATATAGGGTATAGTGTGTACCATTCTGAAAGTTTTTAATGTCTTCATCAGTTAGCAGGGAATAATTCCACACAGGTTTTGTGGTGTCGATGAAGTGCTCTCTTTCGAAT
The DNA here is from genome assembly GCF_036409055.1 of Niabella digestorum. Taxonomy (NCBI): domain Bacteria; kingdom Pseudomonadati; phylum Bacteroidota; class Chitinophagia; order Chitinophagales; family Chitinophagaceae; genus Niabella; species Niabella digestorum. Next base: position 58,452 of record NZ_JAZGLY010000006.1, read on the forward strand.
TGTTCCTGTAATTGCTGAAGATTGATAGGCATTGTTACTCTTTGCAGCAATTTACGAAAAAACACCTTAGCGCAACAATCCATGTCTATAAGTCTTTGTTTACCGAGGAAATATAGCTTTTTGCCGAATTATGGTATTTGTTACTGGAAGGTATTAGTACCTTAGATATTTATGGCTTTATGTTAGTGTCGTTTTATTACGAATATTTAGTAATAATTGCTAAAATTCGTAATTTTGATGATTTTTCGTTTCTTTGTGAGAGTCAGGAAAAACTACGTCATACTATTGGTCAATTATTTAATGCTTTATATGAGATTTAGCTTAACGGTTTTTACCTTATTAGTCATTAATATAACCTATGGACAAACATCAGGCATTACAGGCACTTTAGTAGACTCGGCTGAGCATCGGAGCCTTGAAAATGCTGTAGTAGTGGCCATACATGAAAAGGATTCATTGCTGTTGGCACATACTCGGACGGATGCTAATGGTCGCTTTGAATTACAAGCTCCGGATACATCGGGGATCATAGTATTAGTAACCCATCCTTATTTTGCTGATTTTAGCGAAACGCTGCGCCCCAATCGTGGTTCTTTGAACATGGGCATTATCAACATGTTGTCTAAAAGTAAAGTACTGGAGGAAGTGATTGTAAAAACCGGCGCACCTATTAGAATCAAAGGAGATACCACCATATATACTGCAGATAGTTTTAAGGTTAGAGAAGGCGCTACACTGGAAGAGTTGTTGAGAGTATTACCCGGCGTACAGGTAGACCGTAATGGTGAGATTACAGCTCTGGGTGAAAAAGTTGAAAGGTTTCTGGTAGATGGCGAGGAATTCTTTGGAAGTGATCCCGGTATCGCTACCAAAAATCTTAGAGCCGATATGGTAAAAGATGTGCAAGTGTATAAAGGGAAGAGTGACCAGGCCGCTTTTACCGGTATTGATGATGGACAGAGCAAACAAACAATGAATGTTGTGTTGAAAGAGGACAAAAAGAAAGGATTTTTTGGTAAGGCCGAAGTAGGAGGGGGACTTAAAAACAAAAACCTCCTCAGTGATCAGGATAAATTTAGTAATGCTTTAATGTTTAATGCCTTTAAAGGGAAACGAAAATTTTCTGCATATGGTATTATGAGTAATACCGGATACCTCAATCTGGACTGGAACGACAGAGTGCGATTCGGAGGTGGAGGAGACATCGTTGTGGGAGATGCAGGATCCGTTACGATAACAATGAATAACGATAACTACAATCAAAGCGAGGGTATCCCTACTAACTGGAACGGCGGTGTACATTATAATAATAAGTTCAATGAGGACAAACACAGTATTAATGCTGGATATAGGATCACGAAAATTAATGCACCTTCTGAAACAAAGACCTATTCTAGAAATTTTCTTCCAGACTCTACATGGCTATCATATACCGATAATGCGGCTTTCAGCTCAAATATCAAACAGGGTGCAAATCTCATTTATGAGACGAAGCTTGATTCAATGAATACCCTTAAGTTGACAACACAGTATAATACAAATGTTACGGAATCGGATTACAGATATTATAGTGAGAACCGTACAGTTGACAGCGCCTTGATTAACCAGAATGATAGGGTAGGCAGTAGTAAAAACGATAATAAGAATTTCAATACGAATCTGCTGTGGATGCACAAGTTCAAAAAACAATATAGAACACTTTCTATTAACGCAAACCTAAATCATATAACCTCCAATGGGGATGCTTTATTATATTCAAAACTGGATTTTTATGAAAACGGAAGTGTAGATAGTTCGCATATTATCGATCAGCAGACATTATCGCATAATGTTTCCAATAATTTTAATACTCGCCTCACCTATACAGAACCGTTAATGCAAGATTTCTATCTGGAACTGAGTTATGGTTTCACGCTAAATCGTAATAAAAACGATAGGCGTATTTATGCCAACGATGGAATAGGCAATTATTCGCAGTTTATCGATTCTTTGAGCAATAATTATGAGTTTAATAACGTGAGCAATGCGCCGGGTATAAGTTTTCGCTTTAATAGAAAAAAGGTAAACTTGTCTTTCGGAACTGCTGCAGCATTTACCAATTATATGCAGAAAGATTTAACCAACGGCACAGATCGTAGTTATCATTTCGTAAACCATTCACCAAGACTTAACTTTATTTATAAAATCAAAAACAGTGAATCAATCAGGTTTAACTATAACGGAAATAGCAATGCTCCTTCATTAAACCAGTTGCAGCCTATTCCCAATAATACAGATCCTCTAAATATTTACGTAGGTAATCCACTGTTGAAGCCGTCTTTCAATCATAGATTTTCGCTTTCCTACAGTACATATAAAACCTTGAAAGAAAGAGGCATGTGGGCGGCTGTAAACTATAATTTTACCCAGAATGCTTTTGTGCAGTTTAGTGAATTTGTGCAGGGGATTCGTAGGTATTATACCGTAAATACGAACGGTATGGCGAATGTTTCATCTTATTTGAATTATGATTTCAAATGGAAAGGTCCTGGAATTAGATTAGGTGTAATGGGAAGATATGATTTTATTAGAAATGTGGATTATGTAGCTAATTTTAATTCCAATAATGGTATGGCGGTTAAGAATATCACCAAACGAAATGTTTACAGCCTTTCGATGAATATCAACAAGAATCTGAGCCAGAAGTTTGATATTGGTTTGTATCCGCAAGTGTCGTATAATAATACAAAGGCTACGGTTAATACTACAGCAAATGCTAAATACTGGAGTGGAGAATTGAATCTGTGGGGAAATGTACAACTGCCATTGAATTTTGAAATTAGAACCGATCTCAATTCTATATTTATCCAAAAAGATCCGCGTTTTCCGACAAATAACAATTATACCATATGGAACGGCTATCTTACTAAGCGTATTTATAAGAATCAGTTTGAAGCAAGGTTGTCCGTTTATGATATTCTTAATCAGAAAAGAGGGTATAACCGAAACTTTGATAGTTATAGCTTTCGAGAAACTTATCGCATGACACTACAAAGATTCTGGTTGATTTCTTTTGTTTGGAATATTAGTAAAAATAATACTTCTACTAGAAATTAGTATGAAAATGAGAAACATCATCGTCATCATATTGTTAATGCAATCTGGAGTGTTATACGCTCAAAAGTTTATTACCCACGGTTCCATAGAGTTTGAAGTAAAAACGAATGTGCACCGTATGATGAAAGCCTTATTGGAGGATGAGGAAAGCTCTTTTTGGGAGAGTATTGTAGCTTCCCTGCCTCAGTTCAATGTCACTTATTATAAGTATGAGTTTAATGATAATAAAGGGGTGTTTAGATTTGACCGTTCGGCAGATAAAAGAAATGCAGGCATGATGTTTTTGGGCAGGGTGAGCGAGGATGATTATTGGTATAATGACTATACCAATAATAAGTTTATAAATCTGAAATCTATCGATGATAATTATATCATCTCTGGTGATCTGCCAAACATCCAATGGAGAATTTATCCTAATGATCAGACTAATATAGCAGGATTTCAATGTCGTCGTGCCAGCACCATTTTGTTTGACAGTGTATATGTCTTTGCTTTTTATACTGATGAAATAAAAATTAGTGGTGGGCCCATGGGTTTGCACGGACTTCCGGGCATGATATTAGGTGTAACCATCCCACGGCTTTATACCAGCTGGGTTGCAACTTCTGTAACACTTTCTACTCCTGATATAAAACCTCCTACAAAGGGTAAGCAGAAATCTTATGACGAAATGATGAAGATCCTTACAGATATCAGCAAATCACGCGCTAGGGAATGGAAAAATGCCGAGCGTTGGTTGCATCCTATGATTTGGCGCACCTTTCTGTAGTATTATTCCTGATATAATAGGCTGATAGTGTCCGTTGTCTGTTGTCGTACTAAAAATCTTTTATTGGCAGTATATTGCTCCAGCACGTCACTATTGTAATGTCGGATAGTGAGCAGGGTGAGCCCCGGAGTTACTTGTACATCGAAATATTGGGCAGCTTCTGCGGCAAAAGCAGCAATCTTTTCTTCTTTGTGATCGAAGGTATAGATGATACTAATGGCTCCATTTTGTGTAAGGGTAGGGGTAAGAAACATTTGTTCTAGAAGTTCATATAATACTTCCGTAGTGTGTTCTCCAATAAAAGAAAAATCTTTTGATTTTAACTCAATCATTACCTGATTGCGTTTTATCACAATTATCGGAGGAAGATTTTTAGTGCTTTTATTATGAATGACGGTGCCTTGCAAGTCCGGATTTAGAAAGCACTTTACATACAGCGGAATGCTTTTGTTTTGTAAAGGTTTTATGGTTTTGGGATGTATAACCTGAGCGCCGTAGTAAGCCATCTCTATTACTTCGGTATAACTTAGTTCATGCAAGGGGTGTGCATGAGGAACTTCCTTAGGATCGGCATTCATAATACTTTCCACATCTTTCCAGATAGTGAGGCTCTCTGCATTTAGCAGATTGGCAAAGATTGCCGCACTGTAATCGCTGCCTTCACGACCTAGAGTGGTGCTTTCATTTTCATCAGTGGAGGCAATAAATCCCTGTGTCAGCACTAGTTTGTTGTTTTCAAGAACAGGTAGTACCTGTTCGATGATATTTTGTTGAGTGCTGGGGATATTAATGTTGGCATCTCTGAAGTTGGCATCGGTCTTAATAATATCCCTTACATCAAACCATTGATTTGAAAAGCCTACCTCGTTAAGATAATGGCTAATAATACTGGTAGACAAGAGTTCTCCAATACATACTATTTGATCGTAGTAATATGAAAAATCTCTTACCGGCTTATCGTATAATAGCCATTCGATTTCAGTAAAGAAGTCTTTTAGTTGCGATTCACAAGCTAAATAATGTGTTACGAGCAAATATTTGGCAGTATTGAGGTGTTGATGTTTGATTTGTTCAAACAAACGAAGTGCCTCATCTTGTTTATTGTTATAGTAGACTTCTGCAACTTTTTCAAGCGCATTGGTTGTTTTTCCCATTGCGGAAATGACGATCAGGATTTTTTCATTTTCGTAACGGCGCAATATGCTGGCTATATTCTGAATCCGCTCTACACTATTTACGGAGGCTCCTCCGAATTTAAAAACTTGGATCATTGTTTTTTATGCTCTTGTTAGCAAATATCGTAGTTCAGCAGCAATTATGACGCTTTGGTGTATCGAATTGTAGATTATATTCAAAAAAGGATATTTCGTAGGCTCAGAGAAGAAAAGAAGCTTACCCAAAAATTTCAGGGATACTTGAAAATAGTTGTAGCTTTATCGCATGGCTGATGTTATTATTTCTGTAAGGGATTTGGTGAAGAATTATGGTGACTTTAGTGCTGTGAGGGGGATTTCTTTTGATGTGTATGAAAATGAGATTTTCGGACTCCTAGGTCCTAATGGTGCAGGCAAGTCTACCACACTGGAAATTATAGAGACACTGCGCAGAAAGACGAGCGGCAAGGTTACTGTAGCGGGTTATGACTTGGATAAGGAGCCAGATACCATTAAAGGTCTTATAGGAGTGCAATTGCAAGCTAGTGGTTACTATCCGGGATTAAATTTATTGCAGTTGATAGAACTCTTTGCGGGCTTGTACAATCAGGAAGTAGATGCTATGGCTTTACTGAGGTCTGTAAACCTAGAAGAAAAAGCTAAATCAAAATACAAAGAATTAAGTGGAGGGCAGAAGCAACGATTTTCGGTGGCTACTACTCTCATAAATAAGCCTAAGGTGATTTTTCTGGATGAACCCACTACGGGTCTTGACCCTCAGGCAAGACGTAATTTGTGGGAGCTAATTAAAAGCATTAAGGCCAGTGGTATTACTGTAATTATTACCACTCATTATATGGACGAGGCGGAGTATCTGTGCGACCGCATTGCCATTATCGATTCGGGAAAAATTATTGCATTGGATACTCCCGACCATCTCATAGACCAATTAGTGGCTTCGGGGTTTGAACGTCCTAAGGAGGTAAAGAAAGCAAATCTGGAGGATGTATTCTTGCATCTTACCGGTAAAACACTTCGCGAAGATTAAGACATAAAAAAAGCTCCAATCTTTTAGAGATTAGAGCTGAAGTATGGTAAAAAGGTTTTTTATTTCTTTAACTCTACACTATCATGCAACTCTTCGTCTACCAAAATACGACCGCAGTTCTCGCATGCGATGATTTTTTTATGCTGTTTAATTTCGCTTTGCTTTTGCGGAGGAATAGCGTAGAAGCAACCACCACAAGCATCTCTTAATACGGGTACTACCGCTAGCCCGTTACGGAAATTGTTGCGGATTTTCTCATAGCTAGCCAACAGTCTAGGCTCTACAGCACTTTTTGCCTCCTCTGATAATTTGAGATAAAGTTTCTCATCTTTTTCGTTGGCAGCAATGATTTTTTCCAGCTCAGTCTTCTTTGCTTCAAGCGCACCCTCTTTTAATGCAATATTCTTTTTAACTTTTTCCAGTTGTACAACCTTCTCAGCGATTTCCTCATTTGCGTCTTTAATGTGTTTTTCGGCCAGCTTTATTTCCAGCTGCTGCATTTCAATTTCCTTATTGATGGCCTCAAACTCGCGGTTATTTTTTACGTTTTCGCTGTCTTTCTCGTATTTCTTAATCAAGGCTTCACTTTCCTTAATGGCGGCTTTACGCTCATCAATGAACTCGGTAACACCATTTATTTCTTCTTCAATACGGGTTTGTCTTGCACGTAAACCTTGCAGTTCATCTTCCAAGTCGGCAACTTCCATAGGCAGCTCGCCTTTGAGGGTTTTAATTTCATCCAGCTTGCTATCTATCTTTTGCAGATGGATTAATGAACTTAATTTTTCTTCAACGGAGAATTCTTTTAGTTGTGCCATATTTTTATAAGATATTAAGTCTTTTTAAAATCCGCCTTTCTTAAAAAAGAGGATTCTAAAAATAATAAACAGGATTGGTATTTACACCTGTTTTAAGGACGGCAAAGTTAGGGAATTTTTGCTCTAAAATATTAGCCAATAATTCAATAGTATATTGTTCACTTTCATAATGGCCTATATCTACCAAGAGAATGCGGTTATCCGCATCAAAAAATTCATGGTATTTAATATCAGATGTTATATAAGCGTCTGATTTTGAATTTATTGCATTTTTTAGTAAAAAAATGCCTGCACCGCCGCAAATGCTGACTTTTTTGATGCTTTTGCCTTGAAGCACCGTATGTTTTACTATAGAAAGGTTAAAAATGTCCTTAAGGCGCTGTAGAAATTCTTTTTCGCTGATGGCGTCATCCCATTCTCCTGTAACTCCTGCCCCGATTTCCTGATGTAGATTAGTGAGTCGTATGACTTCATAAGCTACTTCTTCATAGGGGTGATGGGTCTTGAGGGTGTGGATAAGCCGATGTTCTAGGTGAGCGGGAAAAAGCATTTCGATTTTCAGCTCTTCATCACTATGTCTTTGCCCTTTTTCACCAATAAAAGGATTCGCTGCTTCATTCGGTTTAAAAGTACCGATTCCTTTTACACTAAAACTGCATTCGCTATAATTGCCGATATGTCCTGCACCGGCTTGAAACAAGGCGCTCATGACATTTTCTGCATGAGCTGCCGGTATGTAGAAGTAAAGTTTGCTAAGTTGCTCCTTTTTCGGAGCAAGAATGGAGAGGTTTTTTAAGCCTAACTTTTGAGCAATCATACCGTTTACTCCGGATAAAACATTGTCCAGATTGGTATGGATAGCATAAATAGCAATATCGTGTTTAATGGCTTTGATAATGGTACGCTCTACGTAACTGTTTCCGGTAATCTTTTTCAGTCCTCCGAAAATAATAGGATGATGTGCTACAATAAGATTACAGCCTTTGGTGATAGCTTCATCAACTACAGCTTCGATAGTATCCAAACAGCAAAGTACTCCAGTACATTCCCAGTTGGCATCGCCGGTAATCAACCCGGCATTATCATAGTGCTCTTGTAGCGAGGGATGTGCTATTGATTCTAGATATCCTATAATGTCTTTTATAACCATGTGCCCACTCCGCGTTTAAGTTCTGCAATCTACAAATTTATGCTACGAATATAGCATCCTCTAGCAGCTTTTACCATAAATATCTTATACGAAAAATATCTTATACGAAAGATAATGTCTCCTGCAGAAGTTATTCAATAGTTTCTTCGAGCATGAGCAATTTACCATCATGGGTCACACCTTCAGCTACTACTTTCAGTTTTTTCGTACGATCGGTATTATAAAAATGAATAGGAATGGATGAGGATGCGCCACCGATGCCTACTTCCGGCATCCAGGTAAGTGTAAGGCGGTGGTCAACATAGTTAACCTCGGGAGGTGTGGAATAATCGGGGCTGTAGAATTCTTTAATAATACTGTACCCGTCGTAATCCACAATATCCCCAGTACTTTCTATGGCCTCATTCAAGTCTTCACCGCGTTTGGTATAGATAGCTACTGCAGGACCATTGCCTCGAGCACCGATAAACTGTGGAAAAATTTTGATGAGTGCAATCTGGTTAGCTGGAATTGTGGATATAATAGAAGCATCCTGCATTGGCATTTCATCAAGAAACAACTGTACGGGCTGCCGACGGAAGAACAGGCGGTAATTATCCATAAACTGACCGTTACGTTGTACAATAAGATTGGGTACTCTACCCATTAGCCATTCGAAGATGTTGAACTGTGGTATAAATTGGCCAGTCAGATTAATGGTACGCGCATTGAGGTTTCCTGCAAACAAGGCACTCATGTATTTCTTTTCCAGCTCTTCTAATGTTAGGCGGCGCCCTTCAATATAGACGTTGTCCAACAATGTGCCGCTGCCACGTGTATAGCTATTGAAAGCTTGTTGCATATTGTTGATAAGTGATGTGTTAGTGTTAACGGCAGGTGGTCTTTGTAGTAGAGGTAAGTTGTAAGACTGATACAGAGAATCTGTATTAAGTTGAACAGTGATAAACTGACTTTTTTTACCCATTACATCGGTAAATAGTATTTTGGCTTTATCAAAGAATACAACTGAGTCCATTTTAAACCGGCCTTCGGCATCAGTTTTCACCATTTGCAGGGCTCGCCCCGAATCGGATGTGGCCACCCATACCAGCAGGTCTCTGTCTGCAAAACTTTTTTTCGAGCCACGTACGTTTACTTTACCGGATAGAGATATATAGCCGGGGTCGTTATATTGAGGTTTCGGTAAGTTGTTATCAGCAACCTGCTTCCAGGTAAAACGGCGCCAGCCGTTGGTTAACATTACTAGATCCAACGCATCTTTTGCTGCGGGGTGATTACTAAAATAAAATGCAGGATGGTGCACATATCCGGGGATATCGCTAGTTAATAGCAATGAGGATATGATATTTTCCTTCCGGAGACCCGGCTCGTTAAAATCATTATCCGTTACTGCTACCGAAAAGTTCCCTTCAACCGGTTCGGCAAAATGAATAGATAACTCGTTTTTTCTTCTGGGGCGGAGGTCAATCTTTTCTTTCTGTAATGAGGCTTTTACAAGGTATTCTTGATTATCTATAAATACAAGGCGTTCGGCCAGTGGTATACCGTCTTTATTAAAGAAAGTACATTGAAGCACTCCGGAGGGAAGCTTATCTGTAGCAATACTCCCTTTTAAGGAAGCATCAATAGCCTGTTTGAAAACCACTTTATGTTGCATTTGGCCTATTACATAAACTGGACGAAAACGATCGCCTCCTGCTGATTGCAGTTGATATAAAAAGCCCTTTTCATTCTGCGAAATTTGCAGGGCAACGCCTTCTCGGGAGGCTTCTGGTAGTGGAAATTCGCGGCCATCTAGCAACGCTACATACGTCCTGCCCTCGATAGGCGTAAAGGCGAACTTGCCCATGCCATCGTGCATACTTTTTATAGGGGTAATAGTATTGCCACTATCATCTTTGATAAGGGCCTTGAAGTTTACCGGCAGCCCTGATGTGTTTGTAGCTTTGAAGGCTACTGTATTTTCAACTCCAGTTAATAAAATACCTCCTTCTGGGAAGAAGCGAAGTTGTACATTGCCAGCAACGGTTGGCTTGTTCTTAGAGGATTTGCCATATAGTCTTATGGCGGTACTGTAAAGAAAATCTTTATCATGATTTAGCATTAAAGGTGAGTAGGCACGCAATTGATAAGTGCCGGTGCTCAGTGTATCCGGCAGATCAATTTGTCCGTAAGTAATACCGTTGAAAACCGGGAGAACTTTTTTATTAATCAATTCTCCGGTGGTGTTCAGCAATTCTACGAATAATGTAGAGTTTCTTGCCGAAGGTTGAAAATCGGAAATAAAATAACTTTTGAACCAGCAGGTTTGTCCGGCAAAATAATCTTGCCTGTCGAGATGCAGATATACTTTTTCAATCGGGTTTTCTTGATGCCACGCTTCTAATTTTTCGTCCGGTGTCTGTGCTTTCAGGCTTACAAAATAGAGCAGAAACAAACAGGCGAATAATATATTCCTTTGCATGTTCATAGTGCATTGTTAAGTTACAAAAAAATAAGCAAGAGATATCCCTTCTACATCTTATAATAGGATGCATTTAACAATGCATTTGCATAAAACCACCTGCGAATATTAATCGCCGCCCGGTTCGATGATTTGTTCCACCATCAGCATTTTACCGTCATATGTAATCCCCTCTACTACGACTTTGAAGCGTTTGGTTCGATCGTTATTATAGAAGATAATAGGAATTGTTGGATTCCTTTGAGCTACATAAATGTCGGGTGTCCAGCTCAAGGTAAGCCTATTGTCTACTTTATCATTATCCGGCTGAGCCTCATAATCAGGATTGTAAAACTCTTTTATAATTGTATATCCGTTATAAGTAATAATGTCTGTAGGAGAATCAATCGCGGCATTTAGTCCAGCACCTCTTTTCGTATAAATAGCCAGTGCTGTACCTCCTCCAGGCGTAGCAATTGAAGTAGGGATGAGTTTAACCATAGCGATCTGATTCACAGGTATGCTTTCGATCATGAGGGCATCCGTACGCATCTCGTCTAAGAAAAGGGTAACATTGCTGCCCTCTAATCCGCCTCCTCTGTATTGAATGGTATATTCCCCGGCACTACCTGTAATGCTTAAGCCCGGTAGACGACCTTGTAGGTATTGGAAGATGTCTCCAGCATAAGTTTCTTCACGTAAATCCAATATGCGACTGTTCATGTTTCCTGAAAATAACGGGCTGGCATACTCTTCATCGAGTTTTTCTGTTTCTGATTTGCGATAGGAGCGAACGGTTACAGCTTCTAGTGTTTTACCTTCGGCTTTAAGATAATCGTTAAAGGCAGTAATCATTTTTTCTTCGAGCAACGGTGCAGTGCTATCTGTAAAAGGAGCCGGCGACCATTCTATCGGGTAGGTACGGCGTAATGAGTCATTATGCAGTTTTACATTAATAAATTTGCTTTTCTTACCGCGCACTTCAGAAAATAAAATTTTCATTTTGCCGAAGAAAATAGCGGAATCAATTCGTAATTGCCCTAGTGAATCGGTTTGCATAATGCTTGAGGTTCCTCTGCGTTTTTGGGTGGTATCATCGGGCGAAATCATTACCAGAATATCCGTGTTGGGTAGTACTTTCTTTCTTCCTTCGATATATACCGTATTGCTGAGGTTGATGTACCCGGGGTCTTTGTATTTGGGTTGTGGAAGCTTATTCTGGGCCACATCTATCCATTTAAATCGGGTCCACCCGTTGGTCATCATTACCAAATCCAAGGCCTCTCTTACCGAATCGTTATCGGAGCTGAAGTAATAAGCCGGATTATGTACGTAACCTCTTATGTGTGAACCTAGCAGCATCCAGGAATAAATGTTCAACGGACGAGTGGGGCTGCTTTCGTAGTCTGCATCGGTGATGGATACCGAGAAGTTCCCCACTACGGAATCTTTTAGCGCAATAGAAAAACGATTCCGCTGTCTGTTCCCCACATTGAGTGTATCAATATTCAGTTTTGCGGGTAAAATATATTCCTTGTTATTGATGAACACTAGGCGTTCGGCAAGTGGCATTCCGTCATTATTAAATACGGTAAGTTGTAAGATGCCGGAATAGATGCTGTCGGTAGGAATAATGCCCGAAATTTCTTTTCTGTTACCACCAAAGGGCTGTTTAAATAATATTTCGTTTTCCATTTGCCCAATCATATAGGCAGGCTGAAAAGCGGGGTCGTCATTCCCCGGAACAATGCGAAACATTTTTCCTTTAGAGGAATGTCTAACACTGAACAATACGCCGTTAGTAGTATGTTCTGGCAAAGGATATTTTTTACTAGATCCTTTGAGGGTAGCATAGTAACGCCCATTCGGTAATGGAAAGATGGCAAAAGACCCCATTCCGTCGTGTAAGCTTTTGAAGGAGGTGACGAGTTCATTCGTCTCACTTCTGATTTCTCCTTCCACATTTACCGGCATTCCCTTTTTGTCGGTAGCCTTAAAGGCTACAATATTTAAAAGATTCGTGATAAGGTTGCCCCCTTCAGCGAAAAATGTTAGCTGCACTTCGGATGCAAGTGGGGTTTTATTATCTTTCTGGGCATTGCTCCCATAAATGCGGATGCGTTTATTAAAAACATACTCGGGTTGATTCAGCATTAATGGAGAGTAAGCCCTCAATTGGTACACACCGGCAGGCGTGTTTTCGGGGATGTCGAGCTGTCCTACACTTACACCCATGTAAGCCGGAAAAACATTTCGTACTACTATTGCAGACTGCTCATTCACCAGCTCTGTATATACCGTAGTGCTTTTATCGGAAGGGATAAAATCAGACATAAAATATCCCTTAAACCATATGGTTTGTCCCGCATAATACGATTCTCTATCTATATGTAGGTAGAGTTTTTCAATGGGATTCAGTTCGGCCCATTTTATTACTTTTTCATCAATGTTCTGACAATACGAATAATTACTAAAAAAAAATGCAATGAGCAGAAAAATAGGGGGAGTAAGTTTTTTCATACAAACAAAGTGTGTAAAGTGAAATTACTATAAAATGACTGAATAAGATTGCTAGGGTTTAATTTTCTATTAAAATGAAGCAGTAAAAACAGACATTTTGTCGCCTTATCAGGCATTGGCAATATTATTGCCATACTTCAGGTGACATACATAATTGTGGTTTTTAGAAAATACAACTTCAATTAGTTATAAAGAATTATATTTTTGCTTTTTCAAATTAAAAAATAAAAAACTAATAGGAATGAATCAGAACAGCGATAACTTTACCGAGCAGGAGGGAATGAATGTTAATGAAAATACCAACGAGCAGGAGGGATTGAATATTAATGTGGACGACAATGTAAGTGGTACTGAACATTTGAATGAGCCTGTAGAGGAAAGTCCCTTGAGTGCGCTGGAAGCCGAGCTGAATGAAAGTAAAGATAAGTATCTGCGCCTAGCAGCTGAGTTTGATAATTTCAGAAAGCGTACCGCAAGGGAACGAATCGAACTGCTGCAGACTGCCGGAAAGGAAGTTATTGTGGATTTATTGGATGTTCTGGATGATATCGACAGGGCTACCAAGGAGTTGGAAGCTTCTGCCGATAAGTCATTAAGTCAGGGGGTGAGCCTTATCTTTAATAAGTTTAGGAATATCTTACAGGCTAGAGGGCTAAAAGTGATGGAAGCGGTAGGCACCGACTTTGATCCTGAGCTGCATGAAGCCGTAACGCAGATTGAGGTGAATGATGAAAGCAAAAAAGGTAAAGTTGTAGATGAGGTTATTAAAGGATATTATTTGAATGACAAAATAATACGCCATGCAAAAGTGGTGGTAGGAAAGTAGCATATGTCAAAAAGAGATTATTACGAGGTACTGAATGTATCCAGAAGTGCGACTCCCGAGGAAATCAAAAAAGCTTATCGTAAAATAGCCATGCAATATCACCCGGATCGTAATCCGGGCGATAAAGAGGCCGAGGAAAAGTTTAAGGAGGCGGCCGAGGCATACGAAGTGCTTAGCGATCCTGATAAACGCGCCCAGTATGATCGATTTGGGCATGCTGGTTTGGGAGGCGCTGCCGGTCGCGGAGGTGGATTTGGTGGCGGCATGAGCATGGAGGATATTTTCAGTCAGTTCGGTGATGTTTTTGGAGATGACATATTCGGAAGTTTCTTTGGCGGAGGAAGATCAAGAGGCGGGCAAAGAATGCGGGGCGTACGCGGAAGTAATCTTCGGGTAAAGCTCAAATTAAACTATGAGGAAATTTCCAAGGGTGTTACCAAAAACATAAAGGTTAAAAAGTATATTGTTTGTAATACTTGTGGCGGTAACGGTGCTAGGGATAAGGGGAGCGTGCAAACCTGTCGCACCTGTCATGGTACCGGGCAAATACGTCGGGTACAAAATACCTTCTTAGGACAAATGCAAACCGTTACTACTTGTCCGGAATGTCACGGAGAGGGTACTACCATTACATCTAAATGTAATCAATGTAAAGGTAGTGGACGGGTATATGGCGAAGAAACCATCACTATTGATGTGCCGGCTGGTGTGCAGGCAGGTATGCAGCTCAATGTAAGCGGCAGAGGTAATGCGGGTGAGCGGGGTGGACCTCCCGGTGATCTTATTGTACTCATCGAAGAAGAATCTCATTCTGAATTGCAGAGAGAAGGACTGAATGTGGTATATGACCTGCATATATCCTTTACCGATGCTGTGTTCGGTACCACGGTAGAAGTGCCTACTATAGATGGTAGGGCCAAAATAAAAATACCGGCAGGAACACAAAGTGGAAAGATTTTCAGATTGAAAGGCAAAGGCTTCCCTAATGTACACTCCAGTTATGAAAAAGGTGACCAGCTTATACATGTTAGTGTATGGACGCCTCAGCATCTAAACGATGAGGAAAAAGCAATACTGGAAAAACTGGCCAAATCACCTAACATGAAACCACAGCCCGAAAAGGGAGACAAAAGCTTTTTCGAAAAAATCAAGGATTTGTTTAACTAGCATTTCGTTTTTATACCATACTTATGTAATCGGGCTTATCAAGCCCGATTTTTTATTATAGGCCTTTGTTTGCGGGGATTTATTTGAGGTTGATGTTTTAAATTCTAGGCTATTAATAGTATCTTGGCCGCTCAAAAATCTAACGAATGTTCCAGTTGACGAATAAAACAGCCGTAGTAACGGGAGGAGGAAGCGGTATTGGTAAGGCCGTATGCTTATTATTTGCCCAGCGTGGAGCCAGCGTGAAAGTTGTAGATGTGAATAAGGAGGCTGCTAATACAACCGTCGCTGAAATCAACGCTTCAGGAGGAATGGCCGAAGCGATAGCGATAAATGTAGTGAATCAGGAGGAAGTGGTGTCCGCTTATCAGGCTATTGAAAAAATTGATATTTTGGTAAACAGCGCCGGCATATCGCATATCGGTACGCTGGAAACAACGGATGCTGCAGATTTCGACCGGGTATATTCCGTAAATGTGAAAGGTGTGTATAACAGTATGTACGCTGCCATACCTTTGATGAAGAAAAACGGAGGCGGTGTAATTCTCAATTTGGCTTCCATTGCGTCCAGTGTGGGCATCCCAGATCGTTTTGCATATAGCATGAGTAAAGGGGCCGTACTGGCAATGACTTTATCGGTGGCTAAAGATTATGTGAAGCATAATATTCGTTGTAATTGTATTTCTCCTGCACGGGTGCATACTCCTTTTGTAGATGGTTTTTTGGCAAAAAACTATCCGGGCAAGGAAGCTGAAATGTTTGCTAAGCTCTCGCAAACCCAACCCATAGGGCGTATGGCCAAACCCGAAGAGATTGCAGCACTTATTCTGTACTTATGTAGCGATGAAGCTGCTTTTATCACCGGCTGCGACTATCCTATTGACGGTGGTTTTATCAAACTAAATAACTAATCACGCTAATTTTAACAGATAATATAAGCTATTAGATTAAACATGAAACTGATACGTTATGGTATGCCGGGAAATATTAAGACCGGTGTTATTATTGATAATGTTAAATATGATACTTCTGCATTTGGAGAAGATTATAACGAAACATTTTTCGAGACAGATGGATTAAACCGTCTGGAACAATTTGTTAGAAACAATAAAGACCAGCTTACTAAAATAAGCGATGATATACGGCTTGACAGCCCTATTGCTCGTCCTTCTAAGATAGTGTGCATCGGATTGAACTATGCCGATCATGCCAAGGAAACCGGAGCCGCCATACCCAAGGAGCCTGTTATCTTCATGAAATCTACTACATCTCTTTGTGGTCCGAATGATAATATTGTAATTCCCAGAAATTCTACAAAAACCGACTGGGAGGTGGAATTGGCTGTAGTGATTGGCAAGAAAGCCAGTTATGTAGAAGAGACTGAAGCGATGGATTACGTAGCTGGTTATGTATTGCACAACGATGTAAGTGAACGTGAGTTTCAATTGGAGCGTGGTGGTACCTGGGATAAAGGAAAAGGATGTGATACATTTGCACCTATGGGGCCATTCTTGGTTACAAAAGATGAAATTTCAGATCCGCACAACTTGCGCCTATGGCTGAAGGTAAACGGAAAGATCATGCAGGATGGCACCACCGCCAACTTCATCTTCAATATTCCACATGTAATAGCTTATGTAAGTCAGTTTATGACTTTGCTGCCTGGCGATGTTATTTCTACTGGAACCCCGGCCGGTGTGGGAATGGGTTTTAATCCACAGGTTTATTTAAAGCCGGGCGATGTGGTGGAGCTAGGTATTGATGGATTAGGAACGGCCTCCCAAACCTGTGTGGCTTGGAGTAAATAAATTTTACTAGAAGAACGTTTTATTTATTCGCTTGCGTTATGTATACTACGATTGATGCCCATCAGCACTTTTGGAAGTTTGATCCGGTAAGGGATTCATGGATTAACGATGCCATGAAGAAAATACGCCGCGACTTTTTACCTGAAGATTTAAGGCCCGTACTGGATGCTAACGGCATAGATGGTTGTGTAGTAGTACAAAGCAGCCAGTCCGAAGTGGAAAATCTATTTCAGCTTACTAATGCCATGCAACATGATTTTGTAAGAGGTGTAGTAGGTTGGGTAGATTTGCAAGCGAAAGACATCGACGAGCGGCTGGCACACTGGCGCTATTACAAAAAGCTCAAGGGATTTCGTCATGTATTACAGGATGAAAAAGATCGGGCATTGATGCTAAAGAAAAAGTTTTTAAACGGTATCAGCCATCTTGAGAAATATGGATTTACCTACGATATATTGATTTATCCCGATCAGCTCAAATACGCATATAAGCTGGCCGCACGTTTCCCCAATCAAAAGTTTGTTATCGATCATATTGCCAAGCCTTATATCAAGGATGGCCGAATTGATGGCTGGAAGCAAGATATGCAAGCCATAGCCCAACTGCCCAATGTCTTTTGTAAGATCAGTGGAATGGTAACCGAGGCCGACTGGAAACAATGGAAGCCGAAAGATTTTATACCTTATCTAGATGTAGTGGTGGAAGCATTCGGTACAAAGCGTATTATGTATGGTAGCGACTGGCCGGTATGCCTCGTAGCTGCATCGTACAAAAGAATGAAGGGTATAGTGGATCAGTACTTCAAATCCTTCTCGGATGCAGAGAAAAAGGCTTTCTACGGCGCTAATGCTATTAAATTTTATAATTTATAAAATGACTTTTACTCTAAAATTCTTTGGGAATAAAAACTTTGTATTTTTCCAGTATCTTGCCGTCTGCGTATAACTCAAAGTTTACATATCCTGCTGTGTAGAAGTTGGAGCGGTCTAGTTTGAACCTTCTTTCTTTGATATCATTCATTTCAAACAGCAGCTTACCTGCCTCATTAAAAAACTTCAGGTCGTACTTTCTTCTGTCAAAAGGCAATTCTACCCGCACATATCTGTCGGATGATGTATAAACATATTTTGAAGGAACAAATCCCGGGGGTAAAAAGTTAGGAGAGAGGTTGGCCTCGGTAGGCGTACCACTGTAAAATGCATCGGTATAGCCTATTGTATCAATGACGGGGCGTTTAGACTTTGTTGTGATATATTGCCCTCCATCAAACTGGATATAAAGCCGGTAGAACATGCTGTCGTGCGGAGGCTTTGTATCGGCAAAGCCATTCTCCTTAAGGGTAGGGTCCGGCATGCTGGCTATCGTTTTAAAATAATAGAGACTATCGGTAGAACGCTGAATACTGATTTGTTTTATGGACGAATTGTAATTGTGCGTCCAAGACAAAACTACACGACCTCCACCTATTTTGAATGCTGAAAAATCAGGCAATACATCCTGCGCCTGTGCATGAAAGCCCCCTGTAATACCTGCAATCAGAAAAATAATAATCTTCTTCATAAAATACTTCCTTTCGAGATATCTGACAAAGATAAGAGAGTGTATAAATAGGAATTAATAAATTAACGTTCCTTTGGGCAATGACAAATTCCCTTGAAGTCCGCCGGAATGAATAACCAGTATTCTTGAGCCGGCTTTAAACTGTCTGCTTTTAAGCAGTTGGTATAATCCAAAGAATAATTTACCTGTATATACGAAATCGGTAGGTATGCGGGTGACGGAATAAAACATGTTCATAAAATCGATTAACTCCGGCGAGCGTTTGGCATACCCGCCAAAGTGGAAATCGTGATAAATATTAATATCCTCCAAGGGATTCAGAAGTAGGGATCTTATTTCGTTCTCAATGCTGAAGTTGTTTTTTAATACACTAAATCCCAAAATTTTGGTGTGCGTCCTTTTGGAGTTGATTAATCCTGCCATCATAGTACCTGTACCTGCGGCACAACATACAATATCAAATTTGTCCTTATCGTAAGCGATGGAGCCTGCCCCGGCTGCGCCTTTGTCACCGTAACCGCCTTCGTTGATGAGATAATCTTCAGCGGTGATAAAATTTTCGGGAAGCTTTTTCATTTTAAAATCGCTGCGAGGTAGAAAACAGAACTCCATGCCATATGATGCAGCTTCTTGTAGAGTATGACCGTATTGCTTGGGTGCTTCACCTCTAATGATGCCTTTGCTTTTCAGCCCATGGATGCGACATGCAGCTGCAGTAGCCACAATATGATTAGAGTAAGCCCCACCATAAGTAACAATAGTACGTTTCTGTTGCTCAAGGGCTTCCTGAATGTAATACCGGAGTTTAAACCATTTGTTACCACTCACAACGGGATGTATTTTATCCAGCCGAAGTACGGATACTTCTACATCTTCATTGCTCAGAAACGCAATAGGATCGGTTGTGATCAAATCTTCGTCAATTATCTTCATTCCTGACAGAGTCGTTAGCTAAATTACCTTATTTTTGATACCGTTTATTTGTTTAACATCAATTATTATAGATTTTACGCGCATGAAACCGACATTAGTGATATTGGCCGCCGGTATGGCGTCCCGTTATGGTAGTATGAAACAGGTTGAGGCTTTCGGGCCCAACGGTGAAACCATTATGGATTATTCCATTTCCGACGCCATAAAAGCGGGTTTCGGGAAAGTTGTTTTCTTGATACGTAAACAGTTTGAAGAAAACTTTCACAAGCTGTTTGCATCCAAACTTGATGGCAAGGTAGATTATGAATTTGCCTTTCAAGAGCTGGATATGTTTCTGGATGGATCCGAAGTACCTGCCGAAAGAACCAAACCTTGGGGTACGGGGCATGCCGTTCTTTGTACAAGGGATGTGGTGAAAACGCCTTTTGCTGTTATTAACGCCGATGATTTTTACGGATACGATGCTTTTGAAAGAGCTGCTCAATTTCTTACTACTGAGTGTAACGAAAAAACATATGCCGTTATCGGTTATCCACTAGTTAATACTTTGTCTGAGCATGGAACTGTTAATAGAGGAGTATGCGGATTGGATGCTCAAGGCAATCTGGCAACTGTAGTGGAGCGCATTGGTATTGGTGTGAAAGACGGTAAAGTGCTGGTAGAGGACGGACTGCAGCCTGCTGAACTTTCGAAAGATACAGTGGTGTCTATGAACTTTTGGTGTTTCCATCCGTCTGTTTTTGATTTGTACGAAAGAGATTTCAAAACCTTTATTAAGGACAATATCACAGTACCGAAGGCTGAGTTTCTGATTCCTGCAGTGGTGGATAACTTCATTAAGGAGGGTGGTGCTGTAAAGGTGATCACTACTTCTGCTCAATGGTTTGGTGTCACCTATAAAGAAGATGCACCGGCTGTGCAAAAGCAACTTAACGATCTGATTAATCAGGGAGTATATAGTCCCAATCTTTGGGGGTAAGCCCTGAAACGCTGTAATATAAAAGCCGCAGGTAGTGTACTATCTGCGGCTTTCTGTTTATTTAAAATAAAAAGCGCTGCATAATACATGCGGCGCTCTTTGTGGGATAGGTTTATCTTTTATTAGTTCACCTTTACCATATAGATATAATCCTGAATTTTTTTAGTTTGTTGGGATGGTTTTAACCCAATCAGTGAACTTTTAGTATTCAGCTTAATATTTTTTAAAATAGAATCGGAGGGGGACTTCTCCTTAAGATCGCTTAGTGCATTAAAGATGTTTCTGCTTTGTACCGCAAACGCTACACCGCCGGCATCTCTTTGTCTTGCATTGAGAATTCCGATTACTTCACCATTGCTATTGAATACGGGGCTGCCGCTGTTACCTCTTTCGGCTCTGATATCGATCTGGCAGCTCAAGGTATCTCCATTATAACCTGTTTTAGAGCTAAGGTAACCTTGACCATATACAATATCTTCTCTTGGATAGCCCAATGTAAATATAGGTTCTGCCAGGTCGGTTGATTTTTTCGTAAACCCGTAAGGAGGTGCAGGCAGCGGTTTAAAATCGGGATCTTCAATTTTTAAAATAGCGATGTCGGAAGCCGGATTGCGGTAAACCACTTTTGCTATAAATTCTTTACCATCTCTATTTTGTACGGCCACATTCTGCGCTTTTTCTACTACATGATTATTGGTTACCAAAAAGCCTTTGCTATCGATAATAAATCCCGTGCCGCTATTGGTATAGGGTATCTCAGGAGTTTGAGCGGTAATACCGCTTTGTTTCAGGTTATTAATTTCTTGGTCCTGTCTTTCTGATTTTTTAGCCAGTGTGTGAATATCCTTTTTCAGTATTTCGAATTGATCTTTCGGAGTTTTAGTAGTAACGGAGCCTATAATACCGCTTATAATAAGGGTAGTAATACCGGCTATAGAAGCGGCAATAACTGCTGTTTTTTTGAAACGATTAAATAGATATACAAGCTTTCCTTTTCCGGAAGGAGCATTTATTTTCCCCTGAACAGACAGATGGTTATGAATTTCATTTAATGAAGTCTGAAATTTTTTCCATTGGTTGAAACGGTTCAGCTTTTGCAGAAAAAGTGTGTGCTCGACCACCATTTGATCTACATCACTATCTTCCTTCCGCAGTTGTTCAAACTGCAGCCGTTCGTCAGGAGTCATATTACCCATAACATACCTTTCCACGGCGTCCAGTAAGATAATATCTCTTTCTTTGTTCAGGTCATTCATCACCAATCACAGTTTTTTATATTGAGAAAAGAATATTTTTTTCAACCTCATTAGACATTTGTATTTCTGAGTTTTGGCATTTTCTGCATTGGTATACCCAAAATCTTCTGCGATCTCCTGCATGCTTTTATTTTTGAAATAAAAGGCTTCTAACAAGCTCTTACAGGGTTCTCCCAAGTGATTGATAGAGGTATACATCATTTCAAACTCTGCATCTTTCTCCTCGTGTTCATTCACATCATCGTCTACAACAACACGGGTTTCCTGCGTATCATCCAAATCTGCCGTATATCTATGCGTTTGATTCAGTTTTTTAAGCCATAATCTCCGGGCAACCGAGTAGAGATAAGTGCGTATTTGACAGCTTAGTTCAAAATTGCCGGAACGAGCTTTGTCGAATAGAACCATCATAGCCTCCTGAAAAATATCTTTGGCATCATCAGTAGTACCACTATTGTTCAGAATTAATGCCTGTATCAGGTTGTAATTTTGACTATAGATGATTTCAATCGACTTTTTATCGTTGTTTGCTAATCCTTTCAGTAAACCTAGTTCCTGTTCTAGTATAGAATCTTTCAACCTGTGTAGTTTTTAATACGCAATTTTAAAAATAGTAACCCTTTTTCAGCCAGAAAAAAAATTAGAAAAAAATATTTATAACGGGTTACTTTTTCCTGAAAAGGGTATCAATTCTTTTACAATAAAAATGAATATTTTATGAAAAAGTTATTATATGTGCTGGGAATCAGTATGTTAGTATTTGCGGCTTGTAATAGTGCAGATAACAATAATAGTGAAAATGTGGATGCAAACGTATTGCCTCCTGATTCTACAGTAACCGATCCGGTAACAGAAGGAGCATTAGACTCTACAGCTACTAACATTGATAGTACGAATACAGATACAGTTACTTATTAACCCTTAGTTTATTATTCGGCAAGCAATATAGAGGAGCCATTCCGCTTTGTGCGGGATGGTTTTTTATTAATAATTGGTATGTATTTTCCTAATATTACCTTTAAACCGGAAACTTTACGTACCTTTGCACTCTTTTTATGACAACATTTGAATCGTTAGGACTTGAAGCAGATCTGCTCCAGTCTCTTGAAACCATCGGTTTCGTTACTCCCACTCCTATACAGGAAAAAGCCATCCCAGTTTTATTACAAGGAACAAAAGATTTTGTGGGACTGGCACAGACCGGGACTGGAAAAACTGCAGCTTTTGGTATACCATTATTACAACTTATTAATAAAGAACAGCGTTCGCCGCAAGCGCTGGTGATATGCCCTACACGGGAATTGTGTTTACAGATCTCGGCCGACTTAGAAAGATTCAGTCCGGCAAAGAAGAAGGTACATGTAGCCGCTGTATACGGAGGCACATCCATTACGCAGCAAATTCAGCAGCTGAGGAAAGGGGTGCATATAGTAGTAGCCACACCCGGCCGCCTGATTGATCTTATAGAGCGTAAAGCCATTCATCTGGAAAACATTCATTATGTAGTACTGGATGAGGCTGATGAAATGCTAAACATGGGTTTTAAGGATGACATAGAATTCATTCTTAAGGAAACCATAAATCGTCACAGTATGTGGCTTTTCAGTGCTACTATGCCGCCTGAAATCAGGCAGGTAAGTAAGCGCTATATGGATAAACCCGTAGAAATTGCTGTAGGAAAAGTAAATTCCACCAATGTTAATATCGATCACCAGTATTTCTTGACACAACATGTCAATCGTTACGAAACTCTGAAACGGATTATCGATTTTAACCCGGGCATTTACGGGATTATCTTCACCCGCACTAAGGCCGATGCGCAGCATATTACTGAGCAGTTGATTCGCGAAGGGTACGATATCGACGCGCTACATGGCGATCTAACCCAGGCGCAGCGCGATAAGGTGATGGCGCGTTTTAGAGAAAAATCGTTGCAACTGCTGATTGCTACTGATGTGGCTGCCCGTGGTATTGATGTGCAGGGAATTACTCATGTTATCAACTACGAGTTGCCTGAGGACACCGAAGTATATACCCACCGTAGTGGTCGTACCGGACGCGCAGGCAGAAGTGGTGTATCGATTTCCATTGTAACACCTAAGGAGCTTTATAGATTACGGCAGATTGAAAAACTAGTAAATACCCGCTTTTCCAGAATGGATATCCCTTCGGGAAAAGATGTATGTCGCAAGCAGTTCTTCTACTTCATTGAGCGTTTGCTAAGTGCTGATATCAGTAGCGGGGAGTATGAAGCTTACCTGCCGGCACTGCGCGAAAAATTTGCCGACATGGAGAAGGAGGAGATTCTTCAGCGCGTAGCAGCACTGGAGTTTGACAGATTCCTTAGATATTACGAAAATGCCGCCGACCTGAACATACGAGCACAAGAGCGAGAACCTCGCGGTACAAGGGAAAAAACCATAGGCAGAAGATCGGCTGGTAATTATCAGCGCCTGTTTGTGAACCTAGGAACTAAGGATGGTTTTTATAAAGCCAGTTTCTTACAGTTTATTTTAGACATGAGTGGGCTAGATAAAAGCGTATTGGGACGCATCGACATGAAAGAAATGAACAGCTGGATCGAAATAGAACCTCAGGCTGCCAAAAAGATGATTCGTGCTTTGGATGGTAAAAATTATCGTGGACGCAAGATTCGTATGAACGACGCGGATAGTGGTGGAGGTAGAGGTAAAGGACGACGTTCTGCTTAAAATCAATAAACAAAATGTATGATATCAAATCGCCGAAAGGCGATTTTTTTTGTGGGTATCAAATTTTAAAATGTATCGCCCCTGCGTGTATAAATTTTCTATAAATTTATACAAACGTGCTATATGAACTTTGAACTGACCGAAGAACACCTGATGATACAGAAAGCTGCCCGGGACTTTGCTCAGAACGAATGTTTGCCCGGAGTTATCGAAAGAGATGAGCAACAGCTGTTTCCTGTTGAGCAGGTATCCCAATTGGCAGACCTAGGTTTTATGGGAATGATGGTGCCCGAAAAATACGGCGGGGCCGGCCTCGATACTTTAAGTTATGTGCTGGCCATGGAAGAGATATCTAAAGTGGATGCCAGTGTGAGTGTGTGCATGAGTGTCAACAATAGCCTGGTTTGTTACGGATTGGAGGCCTTTGGAACAGAAGAGCAAAAGCAGCGATACCTTACACCTTTGGCGCAAGGTAAGAAAGATGGCAAATTGTATATCGGTGCTTTTATGCTAAGTGAGCCCGAAGCCGGAAGTGATGCTACTTCTCAACGAACTACTG
The DNA here is from genome assembly GCF_036409055.1 of Niabella digestorum. NCBI lineage: Bacteria > Pseudomonadati > Bacteroidota > Chitinophagia > Chitinophagales > Chitinophagaceae > Niabella > Niabella digestorum. The sequence continues at coordinate 83,249 of NZ_JAZGLY010000006.1, forward strand.
CTATAGATATGGGAGATTATTACCTGCTGAACGGTACGAAAAACTGGATTACCAACGGCAGTAGCGCATCTGTATACCTAGTAATGGCCCAAACGGATGCTACCAAGGGGGCAAAGGGGATTAATGCATTAATTGTTGAAAAAGACTGGGAAGGTGTGACGGTAGCAAAAAAAGAAAACAAAATGGGTATTCGCGGTAGCGATACACATACGGTAATGTTCAACGATGTAAAAGTGCCTAAAGCAAATCGTATTGGTGATGATGGTTTCGGATTTACATTCGCTATGAAAACACTGGCTGGCGGTCGTATAGGCATTGCTGCACAGGCATTGGGTATTGCGGCAGGCGCATATGAGCTGGCGAAGGAATATGCTAAAACGCGCAAGGCTTTTGGTACAGAGATTATGAATCACCAGGCTATTGCTTTTAAGTTGGCCGATATGCATACGAAAATAGAAGCCGCCCGCTTGTTATGTTACAAAGCGGCCTGGGAAAAGGACCATCATAAGGATTATACGATTAGCTCTTCCATGGCTAAGCTGTATGCATCGGAAGTGGCCATGTGGACAGCTATAGAAGCGGTACAGGTGCACGGCGGATACGGATATGTAAAGGAATATCATGTGGAGCGGCTGATGCGTGATGCCAAGATTACGCAGATTTATGAAGGTACCAGTGAAGTACAGCGCATCGTCATCAGTCGCGGCATCCTAAAATAGCGTGGCTAAAACGAAGCATTAAGCATACACGGCTTTTACAAAGCGGTCTTTTCCCTGCATGTCTTTTTTTAATGTTGCCGAATAGCCATATTGTGTAAATACAGCAACGGTGTCGGTACCCAAGGCTTCATGTATTTCTACATAAATTTTTCCGTCGGGTTGTAAAAGTTGCCTGCCTGCACGAGCAATCGCATCGTAGAAAATTAAAGGATTTTCATCGGTGACAAATAGAGCCGTATGAGGTTCGTATTGTACCACATTGCGATGCATGCCGGCTTTATCTTTTTGAGGGATATAAGGAGGATTACTTACCATAATATCCACCTTGGGAAGCTTCGACCAGTTTTGTTCATTTAAGAAATCCAGATGCAGAAAGTTTATTGGGGTTTTGTATTGGGTAGCGTTTTTCTGAGCTACTTTTAAAGCCTGTTCACTGATATCGCAACTCCAGATATAGGCCAGAGGTATTTTTCTTTTTAATATAACAGGAATGCAGCCACTGCCCGTGCCAATGTCGAGAACATGAATGATGGCTTTCGTATTTTCTCTAATGATCCAATCTACTAACTCTTCTGTTTCGGGTCGAGGAATGAGTACATGATGGTTTACGAAGAAAGGAATATCATAAAACCAGGCCTCGTTGAGAATGTATTGTATAGGCTCGTAGTTTTGTAATCGCCGTATGATATCATGAATGCTTTTTATGAAACAGCCATCAGGCGTGAAAATTGTTTGCGGATGGGTGCGCAAATTAATTTCCGTAAGCGATTCAATAACCAGATACCAAATGTTTGCTGCCTCGCCGGGATCGTATAGGGGATTTAGCGCTGCTATAAATTCATCCTGAAGCTTGCGAAGAGACATAGTGCAAACTTAATCATTTACATTTGCAAAATGCAAAACGTTATGCATCAGCAATACATGCAACGCTGTTTTCAGTTAGCCCGATTAGGATGTGGCTATGTAGCTCCTAATCCTATGGTGGGGGCGGTATTAGTGCACGAAGGTGAGATTATCGGCGAAGGCTATCATCAGCAATATGGAGGTCCTCACGCTGAGGTCCATTGCATTGAAGATGCATTGAAACAACACAAAGATAAAATTATCTCTTCCACTTTGTATGTTTCATTGGAGCCCTGTGCACATTACGGCAAAACACCACCCTGCGCGGATTTGATTATAAAACATCAGATACCCCGCGTGGTAATTGGTTGTAGCGATATCTTTCAAGAGGTGAACGGTAAAGGTGTGCAGAAATTGCAGGCTGCAGGAGTGTCGGTAACAGTGGGAGTTCTAGAACAGCAAGCCATTGGACTGAACAAAGCTTTCCTTACATATCATACACATAAACGCCCGTACATTATTTTAAAATGGGCACAAACTGCAGACGGATTTATTGATTCGGTAGGGGAGGAGCGATTGTTGATTAGTAACGAATACACCAACAGGCTGGTACATCAGTGGCGTAGCGAGACTGTAGCCATCATGGTGGGTGCTCATACGGCGATTAAAGACAATCCGATATTGAATAATCGTCTGTGGATGGGTAAAAGCCCGAAGAAAATTTTGTGGGACCCGCATTTGCGTGTTCCTAAAGATCTGCGTTTGTTTGCCCAGCAGGATGAGACGCTTGTCTTTAATAGGCAAAAAGAGGCCGTAGAAGGAAATATTCACTATCTGCAGGTAAATGACAATGAGATGATACGCGATGTATTGCAAAGGCTATATGATTGGCAGATACAAAGTGTATTGATAGAAGGAGGGCGACAATTGTTGCAATTATTTATTGATGCGGGCTTGTGGGATGAAGCAAGAGTAATTGTAAACAAAAATGCTATTATTAGAAGCGGTGTTGCGGCGCCTGTACTTTCAGGTCAGCAGCCATTAAAGACAGTGTACTTGGCTAACGACGAAATCAGTTATTATAAAAACAGCAATAATCTTTTTGTTCATGGAGTTGCCTGATTATTACAATACGATTGAGAAAGTTGGTACGGCAGAGTTTAAAGATAGAGGAAGCCGGTTTATTGCGATAGCTTATCCAGTAAAGACTGTTGCAGATTGTAAACAAAGAATAGCTGATATAAAAAAAGAATATCCCAAGGCAAGGCACTATTGCTTTGCCTATCGCTTAGGCTTGGATAATAATCAGTTTAGGGTAAGTGATGACGGCGAGCCTTCGGGCACAGCCGGAAGGCCTATATTGGGGCAAATAGATAGCAAAAACGTTACGGATATTATCATTATTGTCGTGCGTTATTTTGGCGGTACTTTATTAGGGGTGCCGGGTTTAATTAATGCCTATAAGACCGCAGCTTCGTTGGTATTACAAGTGACGCCATTAGTGCGCAAGCCCGTCTTAATTCCCTATCAGATTCAGTTTGATTATACGCAGATGAACGAAGTAATGACGGTGGTAAAACATTTCGATTGCGAAGTCATTAAACAAGAGCTACAATTATTTTGTAATATCAAAATTGGGATACCTAAAAATCGGCTTAACGAAACATTGATGCGGTTGAATGATATCAGAAATATCACATTAGCTCCCGTAAAGACCTTGTAATGTATTTATTGAGCTGTGGCTGAAAAAATAGCATGAAAATTGTGCAAAAACTGCAGTTTAGTCATATTTAATTGATTGAATATGACATCATTACATAAAAAGTTGGTCTGGATTTTGATTTGATAGGTATGGGTGTCACCCAATTAAAAGAGGGTGTTCCGGTAAACAGTACCAGAGCATTTGCAAATCAAAAAGGACAACTTAATTATGAATTTAGGAAACTTTACTATAAAAGCTGCGGAGGTCTTTCAGCAAGCGCAACAAATCGCATTTAATGCGCGAAACCCCAATATTGAAACAGAACACCTGTTAAAGGCGCTGCTGGAGCAGAAAGATACTCCTGTAGAATATCTTCTTAAAAAGAACAACGTTACCATTAACCTGCTTGAGAACAAGCTGGAGGAGCTTATTAGTAGGCTTCCCAAAATATCCGGAGGCGATCCGGCTCAGCAAATCAGTAGGGAGGTGAATAACGTTGTCCTACGTGCAGGTGCCGAGCTGAAGCAGTTCAACGATGAGTTTGTTACTCCTGAGCTGCTGTTGCTGGCCATTGTGCAGGGAAATGACAATACAGCCAATATTTTAAAAGATGCCGGACTTACTGCCCAAGGCCTGATCATTGCCATTAAAGAACTGCGTAAGGGAACGGGTAGTGTGTCATCCCAAACCGAATCACAGGAATTTAATACCCTGAATAAGTACGCTAAGAACCTAAATGATCTGGCTCGTGAAGGAAAGTTGGATCCGGTAATTGGTCGAGATGAAGAAATTAGACGTACGCTTCATATTCTGTCGCGCCGTACTAAAAACAATCCCATGTTGGTAGGTGAGCCCGGTGTGGGTAAAACAGCCATTGTAGAAGGCATTGCTCATCGTATCATCAATGGAGATGTACCAGAGAATCTAAAGACTAAGACCATTTATGCATTGGATATGGGCTTGCTAATAGCCGGAGCCAAGTATAAAGGTGAATTTGAAGAGCGGTTGAAAGGCGTGGTAAAAGAGGTGCAGAACAGCGAAGGGGAGATTATCCTTTTCATTGATGAAATACACACCCTGGTGGGTGCCGGTGGAGGTGAGGGAGCGATGGATGCAGCCAATATTCTTAAGCCGGCTCTGGCACGTGGCGAGCTGAGAGCTATCGGTGCCACCACTTTGAATGAATATCAAAAGTATTTCGAAAAGGATAAGGCATTGGAACGTCGTTTCCAGAAGGTGATGATTGATGAACCTTCGGTGGAGGATGCAATTTCTATCCTCCGTGGCCTGAAGGATAAATACGAAACCCACCATCATGTGCGGATTAAGGACGACGCCATCATTGCTGCGGTAGAGTTATCTAACCGCTATATTACCGATCGTTTCTTACCTGACAAAGCCATCGACTTGATTGATGAAAGTGCGGCTAAGTTACGCTTGGAAATGAACTCCATGCCCGAAGAGCTGGATAAACTGGAGCGTCAAATTCGTCAATTAGAGATCGAACGTGAGGCGATCAAACGCGAAAACGATGAGGAAAAGCTGAAGCAGCTGAATACCGAAATAGCCAATCTTTCCGTGGAACGCGATACTTTGAAAGCGAAGTGGTCCGAAGAGAAAGAACTGGTGGAACAAATTCAGACTGCGAAAGCCAATATCGAGAATTTAAAAGTAGAAGCCGAGCAGGCCGAACGTAACGGCGATTATGGTAAGGTGGCAGAGATCCGCTATGGTAAGATTAAAGAAGAAGAAAATAAAATTACTCATCTTACCAAACAGTTGGATACCGATACCGAAAAGCGGTTGTTGAAAGAAGAAGTAGATGCTGAAGATATTGCCGAAAGCGTTGCAAAAGCTACCGGTATCCCTTTAAGCAAGATGTTACAGAGCGATAGGGAAAAGTTGTTGCGTCTGGAAGAGCACTTGCACCGTCGTGTGGTAGGGCAGGACGAGGCCATTACCGCTGTAGCGGATGCCATTCGTAGAAGTCGTGCCGGATTGAACGACCCTAAAAGGCCTATTGGTTCCTTCATTTTCTTGGGAACTACCGGTGTGGGTAAAACCGAGCTGGCGCGGGCATTGGCGGAGTACTTGTTTGACGACGAAAGTATGATGACCCGCATTGACATGAGCGAATACCAGGAAAAACATTCCATTAGCAGACTGGTAGGTGCTCCTCCCGGATATGTGGGTTATGACGAGGGAGGTCAGCTTACCGAGGCTGTAAGACGTAAGCCTTATAGTGTAGTGTTGCTGGATGAAATTGAAAAAGCACATCCGGATGTATGGAATATTCTTTTGCAGGTATTGGATGATGGCCGTCTTACCGACAATAAAGGCAGGGTGGTGAACTTCAAAAACACCATCATTATCATGACCAGCAATATCGGTAGTCATTTGATTCAGGAAGCTTTCGAGAATGTATCAGAAAGGGATATTGAAGAGGCTGCCGAAAAAGCTAAACAGGATGTAATGCAGTTGCTGCGGGAAACAGTGCGTCCTGAGTTCCTGAACCGTGTAGATGAAATTATTATGTTCCATCCTTTATTGAAGAAGGATATATTAGGAATTATCAGGATACAACTTGAGGCGTTAAAGCAGCTGGTATGGCAAAATAGTGGCATTGCGCTCGATTTTACAGATTATACCGTAGAATTCCTTGCTGAGCAGGGCTTTGATCCACAGTTTGGAGCGCGCCCATTGAAAAGGCTTATTCAGAAGGAAATTGTAAACCAGCTGAGCAAGCGCATACTGCAGGGTGATATTGACAAAGGACATCCGATATTAGTGGATGTTTTCGATAATACTGTAGTTTTTCGAAATGAAGAATCCAAAGAAGTAAAGAAAGCCTAGCAATAGGCTTTCTTTTTTTATGTAGCTTTATAGAGCTTAAGGTTTATTTTAAAAAGCAATATTTGAAGGTGAGAAAACTTACAGCGCCCTCTAAATGTTGAAGAACTTGATGTCCCCCTCAGTAAAGAGGCTCCCTAATATTAGGGAGTAGTTGTAAAGAAAATGTTGGCGAGTTCAAAAAAAAAATTATCTTCAACCGCTTTTTAGATTGTGGCATTTATGGGGTACATTGTAGTATGAAAAATACCATTTGCCATAATAAATTATAATACTTATGAGCGTAAAAAGAGACGACGATGGAATATTGGCTCCCCGCGAAATTTTTGTTGGGAAAAAAGATGCCCCTGTTGTTTTAATGGAGTTTGGAGAATATGAGAGTGAAGAATGTGCCAAGGCTAACGAGATTGTCAAGCAGATTTTACAGGATTATGAGGGTAAGGTGAAGTTTAATTTTCGTCATTTTCCCCAGACAAGAATACATCAGCGTAGTTTGAAAGCCGCAGAGGCAGCTATTGCTGCAGCGCAGGAAGGTAAATTTTGGGAAATGCATAATGTATTATTCCAAAATCGTCGTAACTTAGGTACGACTAGCTTAAAATTGCACTCAAAAGATGCGGGTGTAAATAATAAAAACTTTCTCGAAGATTTAGTAAACGGTGTTTACGGCTGGCATGTTCAGGATGATCTGAAAGAGGGTATTGACAGAGGCGTAAAAGAAGTGCCGACGTTTTTTGTAAATGATCAAATGATAAAGGGTAAAGCTACCTATGCTTCCCTTGCAGCAGCAATTGAGGCCGCTTTGAAAGAAACAAAAAAATCAACTAAACCAAAAACTAAGTCGAAGGTTAAAACGAACTCTAAATCATTAACAAAAACAAAAAAATAAACAGTGTTTTTGATATAAGTGTAAAGAGTAGAACAGCAACGATTGAATATTTGCCGATATTACTAATAATTGAGGTTGTGTGGGCTGAAATCCTTTGTGGGTAAGGTTTTGATCGAACAGTGGGTGATTGCTGTTCCCTTTTAGTATAAGGAATTTTCATCAAAAAATAGCAAAGTTTATAGGCATTCTTTTTGTAAATTTTGCTATCGAATTTTGAAATTTTTCAAAACCTGTATTCAGGCAAAGTTGATTTTGTTCAAACTAAAAAAAATTATCGTGGATTATTTTTTTTATGTTGAATAAATGTGGATATTCGCTGTCCGCCGTATTTTTTTTTATCGTATAAGCTGGTGGGATAAAGCGCTGATAGTTTATAGATAAATTAAAATTTTTGACCCATAAATTTTATTGTTTCAATGGAGAAAAGTGCCGAAAAAGTTTGGTCCAATTGTTTAAAGATTATAAAGGATATAGTTGAATGGCAGCATTATAAAACTTGGTTCGAACCTATAAAGGCAATTTCTTTAAAGGATAACGTACTTGTAATACAAGTGCCCAGTCAGTTCTTCTATGAGTATTTGGAAGAGCATTATGTGAACTTACTGGCTAAAACACTCAAGCGTGAGCTTGGCAAAGATGCCCGACTAGAGTATCGTATAATGGTGGATAGCGGTAATAATGGCAATAAACCGCTTACCATGGATGTAGCAGGACACGGGTATAAAACTTATTCCAATAACGAAATGGATTTCCCGCTCGTGATTAATAATTCTGTAAAAAATCCTTTTGTTATACCCGGTATTAAGAAAATGCAGATCGATCCTCAATTGAATCCGAATTATACATTCGATTCTTATATTGAAGGCGATTGTAACCGGGTGGCACGTCGTGCGGGAAAAACCGTAGCCGATAAACCAGGTGCCAACTCCTTCAACCCATTAGTAATTTATGGCGGCGTAGGATTGGGAAAAACCCACTTGGTGCAGGCAATCGGTAACGAAGTAAAAAGACTGCATCCTAATAAAATCGTACTATACGTCAGCTCCGAAAAATTTATCAACCAGTTTATGGATCACAGTCGCAATGGAGCGATTAACGACTTTATTCATTTCTATCAACTGATAGATGTGCTGATTGTAGACGATGTACAATTTTTCAACAAAGCCGAAAAATCACAGGATGCCTTTTTCGCCATTTTTAACCATCTGCATCAATCTGGAAAACAATTGGTCCTCACTTCTGACAAATCGCCAAAAGACTTGGATGGAGTACAGGAACGTTTACTCAGCCGGTTCCGTTGGGGATTAAGTGCCGACTTGCAGATACCGGATTATGAAACCCGTATCGAAATTCTGGAAAGAAAGATGAAAGCCGATGGCCTAGAAATGCCGAAAGAGGTAGTGAAGTACATTGCTTATAATATCAACAGCAATGTGCGTGAACTGGAGGGGGCTTTGATCTCGCTCCTAGCGCAGTCTTCGCTTAACCGTAAAGAGATTGACCTAGAGTTGGCCAAGAAAGTATTACGCAACTTTATAAAAACTTCAAGCAAAGAAATTACAATCGATGCCATTCAGCGAATGGTGTGCGATTACTTTAATGTAGCTTACGACAAGCTTTTACAAAAAACCCGCAAGCGGGAAATCGTACAGGCGCGTCAAATTACTATGTATCTGGCCAAGATGTTTACCAAGAACAGTCTGAAAACGATTGGCGAGCATTTTGGCGGACGCGACCATACTACTGTGATACATTCTTGTCAGACTGTTAAGGATCTGATGGATACCGATGCCATTTTCAGAGAAAATGTATTGGAGCTTCACCAGAAGGTTCAGTTAGCAGCTATGTAATCCGATGAATTTTTTTGGGATTATCTAAAAAACTTGTGGCAAGATTGTTTTAATCTTCAAACTTTTCCACTATATTTGCCACCCCTTTTGGTGAGGTGGATGAGTGGCTGAAATCAACGGTTTGCTAAACCGTCGTACGGCCTCAAAGCCGTACCGCGGGTTCGAATCCCGCCCTCACCGCAAAACTTGAAACGTTCGGGAGCTGTACAGTTCCCGAACGTTTTTTTATGGCATGTATTAAGCTGCGAGGATTTAGGTAAGTAATTTTTAGTTAATAGGATTTCTATTTATCATAATAAGTTTTTCTCCATAATCTGTATTGTATTTAGCAGAGTAAGTATCACAGGTATACAAAATATACAAAAAGAAGCCATGCTATTATCATGACTTCTTTTTTATATTGGAGGAGTGATTGTGTACTGCTATTTATTCAGTAATTGCCTGTTCGTTGATAAAACTTTCGGCAATTTCGGTGAGGGCTACGTCTGTTGCTTTTTCGTTTTCCAATGTCTGATGCAATAGTTCTGCTACTTCGGTGTGGCCCATTTGTTGTGCAAATGCGTAAAGCGTACCATAAGTGGCTATTTCATAGTGCTCCACTTTTTGTGCAGCAAGGATCAGGCCGGCATCACGCGTAAAGGATTCGCTTTCGGTGTCGGCAATAATTTCTTCGGCTTCCTCCGTAAGTCCGGCCATGGCCTCACATTTTTTAGCCACTGGTTTTTCTTCCAGTAATTCAAAGATTTTTTCGAGGGTTTCTACATGTACTGCGGTTTCTTCCTGATGTTTTTCAAAAGCTGCAGCGAGCTCTTCGCTGGTGCTTGCTTTTTGCATCTTAGGAAGCGCCTTGGTTAGATGCTTTTCTGCCCAATAAATGTCTTTTAATTCATCGACGAAAAATTGATGAAATTCGCTGTTTTTCATATCAGCGTCTAGATTAGCTGTTTTCTTTCTTGATGGTGCCATGATTTTAAAATTTTGTTGGTGAAGGAATGATGTAATGATTTTGTGAGCGGCAGGGAGGGGGCTATCGTTTAGAGGTTTTCTTTTTTGCAGGAGCCTTTTTAGGAACCTTTGCTCCAGCTTCCCGGGCTTCAGAGAGGCCGATGGCGATGGCCTGTTTACGGCTGGTAACTTTTTTGCCACTACTGGTTTTGAGTTTGTCCCGCTTCATTTCGTGCACAGCCTCCGCCACTTTTTCTCCGGCTTTTTTAGAATATTTTGCCATGATGTGTCTTTTCATGCTAGTAGTTCAAAATGCCTGCCAATTACTGTTAATATTATTTATGATTTGGGGGCGGTTGCAATATGCAATGCAAATCATAGGTGTTAAAGAATATAATAGTATAACGACTCGATTCAGTGTGGAGGGGATAATAGTGGTTATGTGCTGGTGTTCAGTTGCTTAATTTTTCCTCCTGATACAAAAAAATAGCCTGCTTTTTAAAAGCAGGCTATCAATAGGATAATCTTTTACTCTTTAAGATCTTCTCATTACTCCATACACAAATGCGGTAGGTTGATCTACTCTATACAGACCTCCCAAGTTTAGCCCCGGAACGGTACTCGATACCCAGTCGGGGCGGAAAGACTTGCCTTGGAAGAAAGATGTTCCGAAGTCTCCGATTTGGGCGGCGCGTGTATTCCAGTTTCCGTTTATAGATAGGTTGCCTGTAAGCTTAATAATACCGTCTTCAAAGGTGTAGCTGCTTAAGGCTTCTGCAAGGTATACTGTTGTCGGCGCCGAATTAGCATAGTAGTTGATACGTATCGCAAACGTATTGCTATTGTTGAGTTTTATTTCAAAATCTCTGATAGTTCTTCCTGATGCTGCAAATCTATTTACCAGATCATTATACACCGTATTAAAGTCAGAGGTAACTCCCGGGGGCAATGATGTTCCGTTAGGCACGAAAATGGAGTTATAGGCTTTATTGTAAGCATATACACTTAAGAAGTCAATAAGTGGAACAGGATTTTGTTTTACTAGATATTCCGTTCCTCCTGCGTCATATATGGCCATGGTATTGGCGTCTTTTAACGCTGCATGTGTGAATCGCTTATCCAGAACTGCGGCACCGGCATCTGTCATAACCATTTTATCTACAGTATATCCAAATTTTTGTGTTACTGCTACAGCAGAGCCATCTTCTGTTCTGGTAAAAGTAATACGCTTGCCGGTAGCTAGGCTGCTATCGGTAACTGCGCCTACTGCAATTTTATCACTACCTAGTTCTATATAGTTGTTGAATTTAGTAGAAAAAAAGTTTCTGAAGCCGTTAATATTAACTAAGTACTTTCCTTCATAGTAGGCGGCTTTTTGAGCAGCGGTAGCTTTTACCAGTTTAAATTGTTGACGATAGCGTTTTCCCACGAATATGATGCTGTCTGCAGTAGCATGATCGTAAATAAAATCTATATCGCTTCTGAATCCATCCCTTATAGCGCCTCCATACATGTTGGGGTTAGGAGCGTTCAATAAGGAAATGTAGTTGTATGTGTCAAAGGTTAATGCAACCCCGGCATCCTGTCTGATACGGTAGCGAGAGGATTTTACTTCTACAGCCGATGTGTTCGTTAAATCAGCCATCATCTTTACATTTTCCTGATCATCGAATTCCATAAAGAATCCGAAGCCACCTCCGGTACCGGTAGAGAGGATGCCTATCCAGCCATATTCAGCGCCGGTAAGAATAGATTTTACGGAGTCTATCTGCTTGGCGACGCGTGCTTGCGGTAGCTCATCAAATACAGGTACATATGATTTCTTTTCGCAGCTTGCCAATAATATAATGGCGGTGAATACTGCAATAATATGTTTGATTGTTTTCATTTTCTTATAAGGTTTGTCCTAAGGTTCCATAAAAATAATTTCCCGGTTCTCCGGATTTTGTAAATCCGGCGATTTTAGCGTACACCGATGCGGGTGCGCTTAGAGGTATCCAGTCGGCAATAAATGTTCCTGATGTTAGGTAGGCCTGGATGGTTGTTTCGAAACCGCTTACAAATATTTGTGCATTGGAATAACTTCCGGTTGTTCCACTTTGTGCCACTTTTGTAAAAGTAGTTATGCCGGTGTTGGCATTTGTTGCAAATGCGAAATCATAATCAGCGGCAAAAGCAGATGTACCTGAAAGGTAGTTGAGACGTACTGTGAGTGAATTGGGTGTGTTAAATCTTAATTGCATATTTAATAGTGTGCGACCCAATCCGGCCATATATGTTTTCATATTATTATATACCGTATTAAATACGTCTGAGCTCCCATAATCTTGGTACATCTGATCATCAGGTGCTATTGTAACAGTTCTATATAGGCCCTGATTAATCCAATAGGGAAATGTTACTTCCGGATCCTTAATAGTGTCTTTCAGATATAGTTGTACTTTCTTTTGAAGTTCTCTAAAATCAATCTGAAGACCTGAGTTAAAGTATTGCAGTACGCTTTGCTCTTTTGCACGTAATGCGGCAGCACCTGCAGCGGATGTTCTGGTTCTGATAAGATTTTCGAACCAGGAGGGGCCCCATACCACAGGATATTTTACCATGTCGGCAAAGTCTTCCATGGGATTTTGTGCCGAATACGCTCTCATAAATCCTAAATTTTGAGCTTGAGCGTCTGTCATGTTTTGCCAGTCCCCGGTATATTCGCTCTTGCTAATTTCTCTAAATTCAGCAGGAATGATTACACGTTGATTAAGGATATGGGTAAACTCGTGGTGAATAGTTCCTAGTCTGTCACGCACCAAAGAAGTATTGGATTTAGAGAAATTATTTAAATCAAAAATGTTTACTCTTACGCCACCCACGGCACTACCCCAGTAAACCGTAGTAGAGCTGTAGGACGACGATCCGTATAGTACCCACTGTTTGGGCATGTTTACCTTCATGAAGGGCATGCCTGCAACAGAGACATAGGGGTTGGCAAAGCCTCCTATTACAGTTTCCATAAAAGGTTGTACCCGATCGACATCGATAGGTGTGATATTGCGATCGTACTCGTGGTGGTATCTGCTATAGCGATATATAACCTCCGAGTTGTAAACGTCTAACAGGTTAGCCTTTAGCCACTGATCTAGTTCAGTATTGGCATTATAAGGAACGTCCGGATTTAGATCGTTCATATTAATCGGGGTAAACTTATCATCCTTTCTACAGGAATTTAGTAGAATGATGAGCAATCCCGAGTAAACAATAGGTTTAAAAAAGAATTTTGAAATCATGGATCTTTTTATTTAAATGAGATTAATTTCATTATTATCTGGGGTTCAGTTCTATGCCAGCGAGTTTCGCTTCTTCTGGTATTTGAAATAAGCGTCTTGGATCGCCGGGTTCTAATTTTATAATAGTTTCGTCTTCACCTATGTAAAGATTTTTCACTACAGTGATATCATGACGTACAATATCCAGCCAGCGTAATCCTTCCTGCATAAATTCGGCTTTTTTAGCAGCAAGTATGGCATCTATCATAGCTTCCTTAATATCACTTTTTTCAAAATAGTTCATAACACGTTCTGCAGTGAGCAGGTCAGTCGAAGGAGAGTATCCATTAACTCTAGTACTATAGAATGTGTTAAGATCTTTTAATGCTAATTCGATAAGACCTAATTGGGTATAGGCTTCAGCCCGATTCATAAGAGTTTCATCGGTACTTAGCAGTATCTGTTGGATATACGGGTAACCAGTATCGGGGGTAGTGTAAAAGAAGTATTCTAGCCATTTGGTGGTAGAAGCACTTACCCCGTCGGTGTAAGTGGTTAAATAGTTAGATAGAGCTTTACCTATAATGTTATTGGAGGCAGCATATGTTTGACGCCCCTTCAAGCCCATACCATAATGATAGGTGTTGGCCATACGCTGATAAGTAGAGTTGGCTGAAGTAAGCAGTAGGGTAGACGGGTTTTCCGGTTTGGAAAACTCGATACGGTATTGATCGCGTCCCATTTGTGCAAATGTGGTATTCCAAGGACGTAATCTCGATGTGAAGTCTCCACCTGTTACTACAGCATTGGCGTGTTCAATTACCTTTTGCCATTCGCCTTTAAATAAATAGAAACGTGCTGCAAAGGCATGAGCTGCGGCTCTTGTAAAATGATATTTAGGTACCTGATATTTAGAGTCGTCAATTAAATTAATGCCTTCTACGAGATCTCTTTCGATTTTCTCGTACACTGATTGTACGGTTCCTCTATCGTATTTTACTAATAATACCTTTTCAGGTTCTGTAACATAGGGTATGCCTGGCGCGTCATTAGGGGCTCCTTTTTTGTAAGGGGTAGCAAAAAAGATAGCTAGCATATGATGGGCATAGGCTCGTGCTACCAATGCTTCACCTTTGTAAGGGAGTGCCTCAGGCCCCATATTGCGAGTTTCTATGGCCTCCAAAGCCTGATTAGCAGCAGCTATGGCGGCATAACAACTGTTCCAGTAAGCAGTAGCTGAGTTGCGCTCACTACCGGGCCAGTCTTGCCAGTTGTAATACGCAGTTAATAGCGCATCATTAGCTCCTATACCGGGCCCTTTGTCCTCTACGTTATCAGATGCTGTTTCTGCAAAGGTGATATATTCATTTCTAGGGTAAGCGGTAGAAAGTAGTTGCCCTAGTTTTTCCGGACTGTCAATATAGGTGCGCATATCCGGATCTACATCTAAAAATCCTTTTTTACACGATACTATAGTTAGTACGCTTGTCAGGAGAATGATAGATGCTTTATTATTGAATTTAAGTTTCATATTTCGAGTTATTTTATAAGCCTAATTTTAGAGATAAGGTTACTTGTCTTGAAACGGGGAGCGCAACACCGCCCGAGTTAATGAACTCCGGATCTTGTCCGTTTAAGTTTTTATCTGCATATAGTACTGCTATATTGTTGGCTACCAATGCCAGCGATGCATTGTCTACTCTTAGTTTCTGACATAGGTTTTTTGAAAGATTATAACCTATACTAATATTGGATAGCTTAATATAATCTCCTTTAGCTACACGTACATCTGAGTAGTTATAGGCATTGTATGGATAGCGTGCATCAACAGCTGTACCGGTATTGGTAACTACTTGTCTCAGCGATAACATATCTAGGATAGCAGGAACTGTTGTGTATTGCTCATCACCCGGAAGTACCCATCTGTTCAATACGTCTTTAGTAAGTGCAGTCATATCACCATAAACAGCTGATACCGTAGGGTTCTTTCTTACCACATTTCCAAAGGCAAATTTGAAGAGGCCGGATACTACAAAGCTGCCATATCTAAATTGGTTGTACTATCCACCAGCAGTGGTAGGATCTATCGGACCATTATATACTAGATTGTCCAATACAGTACCTTGAAATGAAATTTGAGTAGTTCTGATGTTGGCATCGGCTGGGCTGATGAAAGTAGGGTATCCGTAGTTATGATCTAGGCCGGCAAACTTAATGGAGAACAACCCTCTTTGCGGATATCCTTTAACTGCAGCTCCGTTAGCATTGATGGCTGTCCACACCTGAGGTTGATTATCCAGTCTTGTAATTTTACTTTTATTGAAAGCTATATTGACGCGTGATGTCCAGTTAAATTTATTGCTCTGAATTACTCTGCCATTCAATGTAAATTCAATACCGTTGGCTTTCATAGTTCCGTAATTTCCTCTTTTAACGAACTGGCCACCGATACCTGATGTATTCAAAGGACCTATCAAATCTTTTATTTTACGATCGTAGTAGTCTACGACAAATAATATTCTGTTGCCTTTTAAAAACCCTAGCTCAAGTCCTATGTTAAGGTCTTTAGATTTTTCCCATGTGAGTTCTGAGTTTTCCAAGCTGGATATGAAGATTTGAGTTTCCTGATCTTTTACATAAGGTCTTCGAGATATCTGGTTATAAAAGGTAGCGGCAGAGTTAGTAGCACCGTTTACGTTGGCGACCAATCCATACGATCCTCTTAAAACAGCTGAGTTGAGAATCTCGTTTTTAGTCCAGAAGTCTTCACGATGGATGTTCCAGTTACCTGAGATGCTCCAAGTTGGGAGCCATCTTGCTGTTTTGCTTCTCCCCATTTTATTGGATCCATCGTATCGGATAGTAGGTATTAAAGTGTATTTATCTTTATAAGAATATTGCAATTGCATGAAATAAGCTAAATATCTGTCAACCCCTGTGTTCATGCCGAAATAGGGATCTACCGACTCTTGAGCTTGTTTGAAATACATATAGTAAGGACTAACCAATCCTCCATTCTCATATTGGTATCCTACTCCATCAAAATATTCATATTGACGTCTGGCATCGCGACCTTCCATTGCGGCATAAGCGGTTAAGTGATGATCGCTTCCAAAGTCCTGACTATAGTTCAGTTCCTGACGGAAGTAGTAGGTAGTTAAACTATTGGTTGTAATGTTGTAAAAACCACCGCTTGGTAATACCACCATTGGATAATCGTATGGCGCATCAGGATCACTATACAGGAAAGGGTTATTGTCCACAACAGTGGGGTCTTGTGCTGCCTTGTAAGCTTTAACAAGATTGGAGCTTTCCAGTATATGTACTTGGCCATGAGATTTAGTATACCTATATGATCCGGTAGCCGAATAGGTTAATTCCGGTATGATTTTATAGTCTATTCTTCCCTGAACTTTATAATCAACAACGTTCAGTTTTAGGTAGTTGCTATTGAGCTCATTAATGATATTAAATGGAGCATAATTCAAGCGGAAATATTCCAAATTACCGTTTTCGTCATAAGGTGTTAAAATCCGACTGGTTTTTAGTGCGTAATTGTAAGGATTGATATCAAAATTGCGGAAGTTGGATCCATATACTACATCAGCTTCCGTGTCTTTTGTTCCGGGTGCACGTTGATTACGTACGGACCCACTCGTTAATAATTCAGCGGATATTTTTTTACCCATTTTGAAGTTTAACCTGTAGTTACCGGTAATACGTTCTACACTATTACCAATGGTAACTCCTTCGTCTTTTAAATACGAAACCGAGGCATAATTTTGTGTACGATCTGTACCTGATGTTATACTTAAAGAATGTTCTTGTATTAGAGAGTTTTTAAAAAGAACATCAAACCAGTCTGTATTTGAATTCGCATATCTTTCCAGAAATGCATTACGTTCTTCGGGAGTATTTTTTAGTGCATAGGTATTAGTAACAGGATCGTAATTATACAGCTGGCTGTACATTTTCGCTATGGGACCACCCGAGCTTCCGTTGATCATGCCCGGCATTTCAAAATATCCTTTATTCATCATTTCCACCAAAACTGCCATGTGGTCAGCAGAATTGAGGACATCAAACTGTGAATAATTGGGCTTGATATATCTTGAAAAATTACCCGAATAGGAAACCTTGGCTTGACCTGCAGTGGGGCGACCTTTTTTGGTAGAAACTACTATTACACCATTCATTGCCCTTGCACCGTACAAAGCAGTAGCAGCGGCATCTCTAAGAATGGTGATATCAGCGATATCATCGGGGTTGAGGCCCGCAACTGAAGAGCCTAGAAGTGTATTCATATCTCCTGTTGATAGGGCTTCATTTGAGATATTCACTACATCTTCCAATATTACTCCATCTATTACCCATAGGGGTTTGTTGTCTCCAGATAGAGAAGTGGCTCCTCTTATTCTCAATTTGGGTGCAGCTCCAAATGTTCCGGATACATTCTGTAAGGAAACTCCTGCAAATTGTCCCTCCAACATTTTGGATATGTCCGGAACTCCGGCTCTTTCTAGTGCTTCGGCGCTTAAGGAGGTAGCAGCTCCTGTGAAGTTTTTCTTTTTAATGCTGTTGTAACCTGTGGAAACTAGCACTTCTTCCAATCTGCCTTTATCCTCTCCGGTTAATACAAACTGCAAGCTTGCCTGGCCGGAATAGGTGATTGTCTGCGAGTTTAAACCCACATAAGAGGCTTCCAGCTTATCACCTTCTTTAACACTAATAGAAAAGTTACCTTTTGAATAGAAAAGTTACCTTTTGAATCGCTATTAACACCACTACTAGTTCTAAGATTAATAATGGTAGCTCCGATCAAAGGGTTTCTTTCTTCATCAACTACTACACCTTGAATTTTTTTCTCTTCATTTTGTGCGAAGGGTGTCTTGGGGTTAACCAAAATAAAAAATAGAAATAAAAAGAAAGTCAATGCTTTATAAGCAAACTTTCCCGAGGTAACATTCATCATGAGCAGATATATTTAATAATTGAAATATGTTTTCTTTCATGATTTGACAATAAGTTTCCTGTCAATATACCTATGATAAAAGTATATTGCATTTAATTATAATGTGTCTTCATGAAACCCAATGACGGACCTATTTGTGTCGTTTTAGTTGATTAGGACTTTATTGAGTTAGTTTTAAAGTTTTCAAACTCCCACCACATCTAATGATCGCATCACATTAGATATTTATTGCGCTAAGATAATGCACTTTAATATACAAACAAATTTTAAATAGAAAATTTTTATAAATCGAATTTATAGTAAAGAAATTTTGTATACAATGGGGACTAAAATAGAATTGGATGAATCATATTATGAGTAAAAAAGTAGGTAAAAACGTTGCGAAGATTTCTTTTAATGTAAAATTGGATACAGAAAATGCTTATATAATGGCTTGCAGACAGATCTTACCGGTAGGGTTACTAGGATTGATGTTGACTGGAATGTATTTTTCAACTTCTGCATCTGCAAATACAACTCTAAATGTGGTATCTGCAGTGTTTACAAATGATATTTATAAAGGCGCTATTAATCCCAATGCCAGTGAGAAAAAGTTAATGTCGGTGGCGCGAGCCTCCCCCTGGTGTTTTGGAATTTTTATGATACTCATAGCACTTGCAGTGCCTTATCTTGGAGGAGTAGTAGAATTTACGATAAGCTTAGGTGCTATTACGGACGGACCTCTACTACTGCCCCCCATCTGGGCTTTATTTTCCAAACGTCTGACTGGTAAAGCCACTATCAATATTACTTTAGTGTCATTGGCAGTAAATATATTTTTTAAGTTGATATTGCCTGCCATTAATGGATATAAGTTATCCAGAGGCAGTGAAATTGAAATGCTGCTAGGGGTATTGTTACCACTGATATTACTATTGATTTATGATTTCATTTTTGCCAGAAAACAGTCGACTAGTGAGGATTATCAGTTATATCTCAACTATAAGTCGGAAAAGAAAGTAGTAGCTATGCAAATGGATGCAAAGGAAATGGCAATAATACGTACTCAAAACAAGTTTGGATTGCGCATGATTGCATTTTCTCTTTTATTTACCGGGCTGCTGCTTTTAGTATTGTCTTTAATTACACCTCATTCCAAAGGTTTAGTGCTAGTTATTGCAATTTTAATTATGATAGGGGCTATCATACCTTGGCGTGTATCTAAAAAATAAATGTATTGTTCTAAGCAAATAGGGGTTGGATACAATCGCAGTACAACTCTTGGATTATAAAGTTGGAGTACTGAGTAATTGATTCGATAGATTGTACCCACACCATTCCTTTGATAGCATTGGTAAGAAAAACTTCATCAGCTTGTTTCAATTGTTCTTGCGTGCAAATGCTTTCTGTTATGGATACTGACTGCATAAGATGGGTGCGCATTACTCCATTGATACAACCTTCCGTTAATGGAGTTGTGTAAATTTTTTTGTCTTTTATCCAGAAAATATTGGCAATACTACTCTCGCAAATGCGATCATGCTGATTTAAGATTAAACTGTCGTCCCAACTATTTATCGTAGCAGTACGAGCTGCTACACTATATATAAGTGCGGAGGCTGTTTTCAGCTGTGCATAGGTATCACAGCTTTTTTTCATATCTGTAAATATCCCCACTTTTAATCCTTCTTTATTAAGTGCATTGGAGGTGTTTAATGGCCAAGCTTCTATGATATAATCTAAATGTTGATGCGTGTCGAAAATTGCGCCGTTGCCATTGGAAAAGGAGAGCCGAACTCGTGCTGAATCTTCGCAGTGATTATATCGGCAAAGTTCAAGTATGTTTTTAAAAATGGTATCTATGGTGGTGAGAGGAGATAGCTTGTATTGTAAAAGTTTTAGAGTTGTTTCAATACGTTTCCGATGATAAGCTTCCAGTACAATATTGCCTCGAAAGATTCTTATGGTTTCAAAAAAACCATCGCCATAGCGGTAACTTCGATTATCGGCCAGCAGTACGGGGTGTTGTGCATCGACAAAGTTTCCGTTATAGCATATATGAGGCATCGTGTGAGATAATGGGTTGATAGTTTATCTAATCATATATTGTGGTCTCAGAGGGTCTTCCGTACTGTTTTCTGTTGTTGTGTCCCCTGCCAATCGTTTTTGTTGGGCAATAATGGAGTCGAGTACCTGTGCCAATTGTTTAGGATGATCTCGATAGTAGGCCAAGCTTTTATCAAATTCCTTTTTAGATACTTTGTGAATTTTCAATATGCGCTCCAGCATCTCGTTATTGACGGCTGCTCGATTTAAATAAGGGTGGCGAGAATATACATAACCATTCAGAAACTCACTGCCTCGAGTTACATCCCATAAAATTTTTTCCATCTTTTCTCTTGGTAGCACTCCTGATGGGGTACCTTTACCACAGGCTAATATTATCCCGGTCAAAAGCAATATAATCAATCCTCGTTGCATCATACTACACAGTTTCTGTTTGGTGGTTATTGAGAATGGTATTGATAATATCCTTGGCTACTTCAGTTTTAGGCTTGGGTGAAAAAGCAATTTCTCGGCCATCTTTTGCATAGATGGTGATTTTATTATAATCACTTCCGAATGGTGTAGCATCGTTCATAGAGTTTAATACAATGAAATCCGCATTCTTGGTTTTTAATTTTTCTAATGCATTATTTTTTTCATTGTCTGTTTCCAGCGCGAATCCTACAAGGATTTGGTTTTCCTGTTTTATCGCTCCTAAGCTCTTCAGAATATCTTTAGTTTTCACAAGTTTGATCTCAGGAACGTCGTCATCCGTTTTCTTTATCTTCTTCGGGCTTACGATTTCCGGTTTATAGTCGGCTACAGCGGCGGCCATGATAGCTATTGCTGCGTTAGAAAAATGTTCATGACATGCCTGATACATCTCATCGGCCGAAGTTACTTTTATTACTGTAATACCATCGTAAACTTGAGGCAATGGTACTGGGCCCAATACTAGTGTTACAGCAGCACCTCTTTCATGACACTCTTTGGCAAGTGCAATTCCCATCTTACCCGAAGAATGATTGCCAATAAAGCGTACAGGGTCGAGGGCTTCATGAGTAGGGCCTGCTGTTATCAGAACCTTTTTCCCCGAAAGGTCTTTATGTTTTGTAAAGAATTCATTGAGGAAGTTTACGATATCTTCCGGCTCGGCCATACGCCCATCGCCAAACAATCCGCTGGCTAGTTCTCCTCTTGTGGGAGGGATAATGGTTACTCCATCTTGGTGGAGCGTGGCTATATTCCGCTGCGTGGTGGGATGATGCCACATGTCTTCATCCATTGCAGGAGCC
Organism: Niabella digestorum; assembly: GCF_036409055.1. Lineage (NCBI taxonomy): Bacteria > Pseudomonadati > Bacteroidota > Chitinophagia > Chitinophagales > Chitinophagaceae > Niabella > Niabella digestorum. The sequence goes on from NZ_JAZGLY010000006.1 coordinate 104,596, forward strand.
ACTACAACAGGGCATGTAGCAGAAAGGTATACCGATAGTAGCAGATTATCGCAATGCCCATGCGCCATCTTTACCAGTGTATTGCAGCTCAACGGGGCAATGAGCATCACATCGGCCCAGCGTCCGAGTTGTACGTGATTGGCCCATGTATTTTCTTCAAATAGGTCTATGAGCACTTCGTTTTTGGAAAGAGTAGAGAGTGCTAGAGGGGATACAAAGTCTTTTGCAGCAGGCGTAAGTACTACTTTTACGGATGCTCCTTGCTTTGTAAGCAATCGTACCAGATGCACACATTTATATGCAGCGATACTTCCCGTAATGCCTAATAATATTTTTCTGCCTTGTAGATTCATTATTAAAACTACCAGTGTTCATGGCTGGTACAATAATAAAAAGCACCTGAACAGTTTTTACAAAAATATTTAAAACACAAAAACCACAACCTGTTTTAAACAGGCTGTGGTTCTGAATGTCTTTTTAAGAGCTTTGATTAACGGAAAAGCTCGTCTTCTGCTTTTCTGAAATAAAGTTTGTCTTCCAGAAATTCATGAGTGGCTAACAGAGCAGGGTTAGGCATTCTTTCGTAAGCTCTAGAGATTTCTATCTGCTCTTTGTTTTCATGTATTTCTTCCAACGTATCGGTGTGGCTGGCAAACTCTTCTAGTTTGCTGTGCAGCTCCTCTTTTATAGCAATATTCACCTGATTCGCTCTTTTAGCGATAATGGTGATAGATTCGTAGATATTACCGGTTTTTTCTCTGATAGCATTTACGTCGCGGGTTTCAATACTATTGGAAATTCCGGCGCTAAGTTGTCGTCTTAACTTGCTCATTATTGCTGAATTTTTGAATTTCTGAATTCGATGAAGTGATATAATCCTCTACCTCTTTGCGGTATTTACTCTCGGGAAAACGCTCAATGAAGTTATTTGCGTGTTCGATAACTTCTCTAAAGCGCTCCGCCTTTTTGCTAGCGATACTAAGCTCTGCAAAGCGGTAGAACGATTTTATAGCCATGAATTTGTACTGATCGGCCGAGTTGGACTCCGGGTAATTGTCCAGTAATGTGCTGAAGCTTACACCGGCTGCTCTAAACTCGCCCAAATTGTAATAGAGCATGGCTGATTTATATTCTTTTACTTCCAGTTTTTTTCGCAGTTCATCCACCAAGCGCATTGCCTCATTTACTCTTACAGATTGAGGATGGGTATTGATGAATGTTTGGAAATAACTGATAGCTTTATAGGTATTGGTTTGATCTAGCTCTGCCTTGGGAGATTGCTTGTAGAAGGTATATGCACGCATATATTCCATCTCCTCACTGCGGGGGCTATTGGGAAAACTTTCTAGGAAAGTTTTAAAGAGATTTTCAGCGTTAGTGTAGTCTTTCTGATTATAGGCTGTGTAAGCATATTTGTAATAGATATCCTGAAACTGAGGAGTGGTTTTGTAATAGGGTAAAACATCCTCATAAATGGTCATTGCTTTCCCCCATTTTTTCTGCTCATAGAAAGCTTCGGCCATTTTCAGTTTATAAGCAGCGTCCTTGCTCTTTAATATTTTATTCATTCCTGGTTTGCAGGACACTAAGCCACAAATAAAAAGAAACGCTAATAGAAATCTCATAAAGTTCGCAAAGTTAACCATATTATGGCAAAAATTGCTAAAAAATATGAGCTCTCTACCACTGAAAGCGTTAACTTTTTGATAAAGAATTGGTTTCAATAAAATTGTTAGTAAAATGTTGATTTTCAGTTCCTTATTTCTGGTTCTTATTATGCTCTGCCAAATAATGATCCAAGGCGGTAATCATACTGGGTGATTTAGGCTGGGGAGCGATGATTTCCGGATTTAAACCGGATTTTATGGCTTCAGCCCTAGTATTTTCCCCAAACGTACCTACTACCATTCCGTTTTGTTTGAATTTTGGGAAATTATCAAACCAGCTTCTGATACCAGATGGGGTGAAGAAGCAAACCACGTCGTAGTGTTTGTCTCCCACTGTTTTTTTGATATCGTTGGTTTCTGAGCGGTACATGAATGCCAACTCGAAATCACAATTATTGCTTTTCAGCCAGTTTACAATATTGTTATCTTGTTGGTTTTCTGAGCATACATACAGGAAGCTGATATTGTCCTTATGCTTGCTCATGACATCGAACAGGCTTTTATTAGTACCGTCGGTACCGTAAAATACTTTGCGTTTTCTGTACAGAATAAATTTTTGCAGATATAATGCTACCGCTTCGGTGATGCAGAAATACTTGGTGTCTTGGGAAACGGTGACTTTATTTTCTTCACATGTGCGAAAAAAGTGATCGATAGCATTGCGACTAGTGAAAATAACGCCGTTAAAACGGGATATATTGATTTTCTGTTTTCTGAAGTCTTTTCCGGATATTGGTACGATACTTATCAGGGGTTCAAAGTCAAGCTTTACGCCATATTTTCTTTCGAGTTCGAAAAAAGGAGATTTTTCGCTTGACGGTTTTGGTTGTGTAATTAAAATGTTTTTGATCTTGCTTACTGAAGACCTCATACCCGTTTTTTTCACTTCATTATTCATTCGCGTACTTCTGAATTGGCTGCAAATTTACAGTATTATTTTAAAATTGATAATATTCCTTTGTAGAGCACCATCGTTGGAACAATTTCCAATGCTGCTACATATATCAGGAAATGGAAGAAACTGATAGCTTTTTCTTTTCTGATAAGATTCAGTGCTGATATATATCGGTATAAAATCAGTCCTCCAATCAATACCCAACTCAATGTCCAGCCGATGGTTGCTAAACCTTTATCGCTTAGTGCTATAATAAGCGTTAATGGGAGTATTACAAGTATAAGAATTTTATTAATAAGAAAAATAAGAAAAATATAATTATCAGTAAGCGAGGTTATCTGGAATACCCAGCCCATAAACTTTAGGAAGAGAAATTTAGCCAGATAAACACCTCCCAGTATAATGCAACTTCCGGCAAGTATTTTCCAGAAAGGATACGTGATGGAGGGCGCAAACGTGTGAACAATCAATGTGAGATAAAACCCTGCAGCAATGATAAAAAATAAATTAAAAAGCAGGGAGGGAAGAGAATTTTGAATAAGCTGCTGTTTAATTTGCCTTTGTTTTAAACTTCTTTTGAAGAAAAGCTGTATCAGGTTGGAGTAATATTTGTCGAAACCTGTTTTCAATATAGCAAAGATGAGGAGCAATGCTGCAAGAGTGTAGAAATAGTATTCTTTACCGGGCGGATTGACTTTTGGAGTATAAGGAGGGGGCGCAGCCTTTGCAGCAAAATTAAAAAAGGGATGCTTGCCTAATATCCTTTGCGTAAGTTCCAAATGTTCTTTTGGGGTCAACGGCGAAATGGGGTGCACTACTGATACAGTAGGCTGAATACTGTCAGGTATTGTTTGTTGTTTCGATGCTGTCGTTGTTGTTGCAATAGAAGGCTCCTTTACGGAACTATCTTTTTGAGAAGTGGTTTGAAGTGGGGCATTGGAGGGTTTGCGAGAAGTTGCAGCCGTACTGTCCTGTGCCGAACGCTGTGCATTTTGCTGCGTGCGTTGAGGGGTTGTAATGCTTTGTGGCACAGTATCGCGGCTTTCTCTACGAGGATTTACAGAATCGTCTTTTGCAAGGGAAGACGGCTTTCTTGCGCTATCGGTATTTTGTCCCCAGATGATGCCAGAGATAAAACAAAAGAAAATGATGAATACGAGCCTCCTCAACTGGATAATGATTTTTGTTGGCAAAAATACAATTTAGCCTTATAAAGCCTAAAAGTAGTTGATAAACCCGAAGTGAATTTTGGATTGCCGCAGATTGAAGGAGGTATCGTTACGTTTACCTGTAGCCCATGTGAGCGTAAATAATCCTACTTTGGTTTCAAATAATAATCCCATCCCTCCAGCAATATAGGAATAACTGAGGCTTTTGGCTTTGCCTCTACTATCATCTTTGCCCCAACCTCCTTCTGTAAATACATTAAAGTACGAGTTTTCGCCTACGAGATACCGGTACTCTAAGGTTCCAATGCCATATTGCGATAAGAACTGGCTTTGTTCGTCAAAACCGCGGAGCAGATGATAGCCTCCAATTTGAAAGAGTTCATTTCGGAATATTTGACTGCCGGCAATATATCCTCCATTGATAGCAGTTTTAATAGTGCTTCTGCCTTTGCCTAACGGAAAATATTTGGCAACACTCAATGTAGAGCGTAGTTGATAAGATTTAGTTTTTACGGTGTCGTATAAGCTGGCAAAATCAAAATCAGGGTTAGCAGGATCTTTCAACGAAAGGATTTCATCGTTGCGTTTGAGTACCTTATTACCCACCGAAGTGTTAAATATAATGTCAAAACCTCTAACCGGATTGAATATGTAATTGGTGTTGTTCAGTCGGTATTCGATTCCAATATTGGTGAGACGCACATCGCCTTCGTCGGGAAGTCTTTTCAACGCAATAACCCGAGCCGTGTCTACTATACTCAGAAAACTACTAAACCGTTGTACATACAACTGTGCTTGTTGTTGTGTGTTCAGCGCCAGTTGTACACCTAGTTTCCCATCAAGATTTAAAAATGTGGAGTCGCGCTTCTGCATATTGAAACCTATATCCACTCCAAATGGAGACTTAAATAAATACGGCTGTTGATAATTGAATCGCAGTTGTTGCGATGCTACCTGCAATCTTTGCCACAATAGACCGATAATTTCTCCGCCACCAAATGCATTTTTAAGGTTCAACAACCCTTCACCTGTGATTAATAATTTGTTGGGCGTATTCGGATTGCTGTTAGGTATGAAACCGATGATGAGGTTGACCTGACTGCTTTTTTTCTGATCAATAAAGACTTCTATCGTACAGCCTGTACTGCCCCAAATTATCTGGGGAGGAAATTTTTCTTCGATATAGTTGAGTTTTTTTAATTGATTGCTTATTGCCTGAAGTTTTCGCTTGCTGTATATCGAACCTCTTTTGATATCCAGAAACTGATGCAGATAATCGTTGCTGATTTTGGCATTGCCTGAGACCCTAATACTATCGATATAATAAATGGGCCCTGAGTGTACATTGATGCGACCCGATACTTCATTGCCGCTAATATGCAGGCTGTCCATGTAAATTTTTGAAAAAGGATAGCCGTTGTTTTCAAAATATTGCAGCATGCGGTGCTGAATTTCGGCTAGTTGATCGGGGTTATAGATTTGTTGAGCAAATTTATCGGCATGCCATCCGATGTGAGATAGCCAACGCTGCGAAGCACTGTCTGCAGTAACAGCTACCCATTTGTAAATTTCACCAGTATAAAGCTCTATGGTGGCGGCAGTAGTGTCTTCATATAAAGTATCAATAGAGGCACTGATATATCCTTTTGCCTGTAAGGTGGGTACAATCTGTTCAATATACGCATAGCAATCTTCTTTGCCAATAAACTGCTTTTGAGGTTGCAGAACCTTGTGTATAAAAATACTATCCTTGTCTACGGCTATAATGCGAAGGCTGAAGTTGCCCTGTGCATATACTTGTGTTATGCAGAAATACAGTATTACTGTGAGCAGGTATCGTATATTTGCAGGTTTCAACAAGAGTAAAAATAGATTATTAATGTTAAACTCGAAAGAGGTTTAGTGCCTGTATGAGTGGTATTTATATACATATTCCGTTTTGTAAACAGGCCTGCCATTATTGCAATTTCCATTTTGCAACATCATTGCTTAAGAAAGATGCATTGGTAGGAGCACTGCAGCAGGAAATAATTCTTTCTGCTACCACTGCGTCTCGTGTGCTGCATACGGTTTATTTTGGAGGCGGCACGCCTAGTATATTACCTATAGAAGATATTGCCGCTATTTTGAAAACGATCACCACCATTTATACGATAGATTCAGATGCCGAAATTACACTAGAAGCCAATCCGGATGATATTACTATCGAAAAGTTAGCCGGCTGGAAGGAGATAGGCATCAACCGTCTGAGCATAGGCATACAGTCTTTCTTTGAAGAAGATTTGCAGTGGATGAATCGCACTCATAATGCGGAACAGGCCAAAAAAGCACTAGAGCTGGCTTTGCAATATTTTGATAATATTACCATTGATTTGATATATGGAACGCCGGGACTTACCGATGCGAAGTGGAAGTATAATGTAGAAGCTGCTATTGGTTACGGTATACCGCATTTATCTTGTTATGCACTCACAGTAGAACCTAAAACGCCTTTAGAAAAACTCATACGGCAGCATAAAAAAGATGATGTGAATCCGGATATGCAGGCTGACCAGTTTTTATTACTGATGGATTGGCTGGATGCTGCGGGTTATGAGCATTATGAAATATCCAACTTTGCCAAGCCGGGTTGTAGAAGTCGGCACAACTCTTCGTACTGGCAAGGTAAACCCTATATAGGCATAGGTCCGTCTGCGCATTCTTTCGATGGTAAGGAAAGAAGATGGAATGTTGCTAATAATCAAAAATACATTGACGCCATCCAAAGAGGAGAGTTGCCTTTTGAAAAAGAAGAGCTTTCTCCTATACAAAAACTCAATGAGTACATCATGATTGCTTTAAGAACCTGTGATGGGCTTGATTTAAGTCGTTTGCAGGAGTATGAAAAAGCAACCATACTTAAAAACGCTCAGAAATATTTGCAGCAACATTTGTTGTCTTTTAATGAAAACATCCTAGTGCTTACCCGTGAGGGAAAGTTGTATGCAGACGGTATCGCCGCTGATTTGTTTTTGGATGAGCTATAAACGGGACGATGCAGTGAGTGACACAAATACGCTGGGTCACGCACTACAGTCGGCCACATCATAAAAAATTAAATCAATACTTTTTCTATTGCTGCAAAGCCATGAGCGGGCGGTACCTGTTCCCATAGAATTTTATAAATGCTTTCGGCAATAGGCATTTCGGCGTTGACTTGTTGGTTAAGGTTGTAAATGCATTTGGCTGCATTGTAACCCTCTGCAACCATGTTGAGCTCCAGCTTGGCAGCCTGTACAGAGTAGCCTTTCCCAATCATATTACCAAACATACGGTTGCGACTGTGGAGCGAATAACACGTCACCAATAAATCTCCAAGGTATACAGAGGCCGCATAGTTTGCGGACTTATGCCCTTCATTATCGGATTCATGTTCGCCTACAACAATATGCTGTGCTCCGAATTTTTTGAGAAAGCTGGCCATTTCATCCGCGCTGTTGGCAATGTATACACTTAGGAAGTTATCACCGTAATCTAGGCCGTGTGCAATACCGGCGCCCAGTGCATAAATGTTTTTAAGAATAGCTGCATATTGTACGCCGAAAATATCGTTATTCACAACTGTATTAATAGCGCTTGATGCGAAATAATTGGCGATGCTTTGTGTGTACGCTGTGTCAATACCCGAGAAGGTGAGATAGGATAATTTTTCTGAGGCTACTTCTTCGGCGTGACAAGGTCCCAGTACTGCAAAATAATCACTTAATGGTACGTTGAAATATTTTTCCAGATAAGTATTGAGTAAAATGTTTTCTTGAGGTATCATGCCTTTTACGGCGGAAAGAATTTTTTTGTTTTTCAAGTCCTCCGGACTAAGCGACGATAGAATATCGGTGATATAAGCTGATGGAGCTGCAATGACAATAATATTGGATGTGGTTATAACTTGCCTCACATCGGTGCTGATCGCTAATAAATCCGTTTTTAAATTTGCAGATGTGAGGTAATGAGGATTGTGCCCTCTTTGAAGGATATATTGAACATTCGCCGGATTTCTTACCCACCAACTAATTGGGTTGCCATTATCTGTAAGAATCTTTACCAACGCAGTGCCCCAACTGCCACTTCCTATTACCCCAAATTTTACGCTCATGGATATATATTGCTTGCCATGTAAAGTAGAAATGCCAAAAGTATTTATTAATTCCGACAAAAAACTTTACCAGCTAGTGTTTTACTAATTATTGATTTGTCTTAAATGAATAGAAGCTGTTCGCTTGTTGTGTACAGGTGACCACCAAATCATTAATACATACATGTGCCGGTAAAGTAGTGCAATAAAAGATAATGTCGGCAATATCTGCTGCAACTAGTGGTTTGATGCCTTCGTATACCTGAGCGGCTTTATCCGCATCGCCCTTAAATCTGACGTTGGAAAATTCTGTTTGTGCTGCTCCCGGATTAATAGCCGTAACTTTTATACCATATTTTAATAAATCGATACGCATAGCTTCGCTCAAAGCAACTACAGCATGTTTAGTAGCGCAATACATATTGCCCTGGGCGTACACTTCTTTGCCTGAGATGGAGCCGATATTGAAGATATGTGCATTTTCTGTTTTCAGAAGATAGGGTAGTACGCTTTTGGTTACGTAGGCCAGTCCTTTGAGATTGGTATCTACCATTATATCCCAATCGTCCAAAGAAGCTTCATCGAAATTATCACGACCGACAGCGAGTCCGGCATTGTTAATGAGAATGCTGATTTGTTGCCAGTCTTTGGGGATGGTGTTGATGCTTGTTTCCACGGCTTTTCTGTCGCGTACATCCAATACTAATGGCAACACGCGTATGCCATATTGAGCGGATAAAAGCTCTTCCAATTTATCCAGTCTTTCTTTCCTGCGGCCGGTTATGATTACATCATAACCTTCTGAAGCAAATTTATATGCACAGGCTTCTCCAAAACCTGAAGTGGCTCCTGTTATTAAGACGATTTTTTTCATATCTCAGTTTATGGTTTTAATAAATATTCAAATCTGATAAGAAGGCTTCCAAAATCTTATTGCTTTCTTGCGGCTCTTCAATCATACCCAAATGTCCTGACTTTTTCAATATGTGTACCGATGCTGTTGACGGTAGGGAAGCTTGCCCGATAGTTTTGTGCACATCAATAATTTCGTCTTGCTCACCATAAATGAACAATACCGGAACTTTAGTATTCTTTAATACTTCGGTACGGTCGGGTCTTTGCATCATAGCTTCATAATAATTGATTACCGATTCATTGCTCATTTCGGGCAGATTCTTAATGAAGCTTTCGTACAATTGGGGTTGTTCTTGTTTTGTTGCAGCACCAAACATTTTAGGGGCAGTGGATTCTAAGAACGCTTTGGCTCCGTGTTTTCGGGTAAACTCGATACCTTTCCTTCGCCCCGCAATTTTTTCTTCATTGTCGGCTGTAGCCGTGGAATGAAATAGTCCGAAGGCTTGTAGTAACTCGGGATATTTTTCTGCAAAGGCCAGGGTGGTATAACCGCCCATGCTGTGTCCGATAAGAACAATGTTTTCGATTTCTTCCTCTTCGATAATTGTTTTGACCATGCTGGCCAGTCCTTCCATACTCACATCACTGATAAGTTCGGAATTACTGATGCCCGGTAGGTCGGGAGCGATTACCTGATAATTTTTACTCAGATAACTAATTTGTTCTTCCCATATGGTACTGTCTGCACCGAATCCATGCAGTAATACCAGCGCTTTCCCGTCCCCGGCTGTATAATAACTGATGATTTTGCTATCAATACTTATCGATTTTCTTTCCATAGTAATGCTTTTTTAGCGATAGATTTCGTTAGGCTAAATTTCTATTATTAAAACGATACTTCGCAGCCATATTGTTTTAGTTCCTTTTTTTAAACTTCCAAATGATAGTGTACAACAATAATGCCGCAGCTGCAAAGCTTGCTATTTGGGAAAGTATGTCTCCATATTTTGTATAAAAGGTTTCTGTAGTGTATGCGGCTACTGTTTGTTTTAATGTGCCTTCAGTATCCCAGTTTAGCTGTTGAATTATATTTCCGAAGGGGTCAATAAAGCAACTAATGCCGGTATTAGCGCTACGTGCAATCCATTTTCTACTCTCAATAGCACGAAGTCGGGCATAATTCATGTGTTGTTTGTATCCCGGTGTATCCCCCCACCAACCGTCATTTGTAATCACACAAATTAGATTGGCATTTTTGCGGTTGAATTCGGCTAGATAATCTCCATAAATGCTCTCATAACAAATAGCTGGAGTAATTTGAAATAAATGATGAAGGGTACTAAAAACATGAGTAGCGCTATCGCGCGCATACCCGCCTGCAGTTCCGCCGAATTTCTCAAATAGCGGTGCCATGAAGCTTAAAAACGAGGGGAGTACTTCCACACCCGGCACCAGCTTTGACTTGTGGTATATCTGAATGTTCTGGCTGTTCAATAATACAGCGCTGTTGTACATTTCATAATATATTTGATTGTCGAATGTAGCGCGTGTGTACCTACTTACTTTTGTATTGAAAGTTTGTACTCCTTCTAATCCGGTTAAGAGGTTGATGCTTGGATATTTTTTGAGAAATTCCCAGAGCGGCTCCAAGAAAGCACTTTCACGTATCTGACGTTCATCGGTTTGAAAAGGGATAGCTGTTTCGGGCCATACGATGAGTGCGGTGTTGTTGTCTATGGCTTTTTCAGAAAGGGTAATCAGTTTTTTTAGTTGATCATGCTGGGTACTGATGTCAAACTTCTGATAAGGGTCAATATTGGGTTGTACTACTACGACGTTGTACTTGTTGTGTTGTAAGGTCAACTTGTTTTTTATGAAGAAGGAAAATAGAATTGGGATAAATAAAAGGGCAATCCAAATGATTGCATATTTAAAGTATTTAGTGGTTCTCCCTTCGGATTGGTATAATTTAATGATATGATATACCAATACATTACTTATCAATACCCACAAGCTCCCACCTGATGTGCCAGTATATTCATACCATTGTATCCATTGCGGATGGGTTGCAAAGGCGTTACCCAATGTGAGCCAGGGCCAGCTTAAATCCCAGTTATGATGAATGTATTCGAAGGCAAGCCAGTAGGGAATGATGGATAGAGTGCCTAAGGCTCCATTGATCCATTTTTTGGTGAGGTAATAAAGGAGCCAAGGTATGCACATGATCAAGCTGTTGGCAAAAAAGGCGCTCAGTGCTCCTTCCAAACTGGCATTGGACACCCACCATGTGGTCAGCACATTCCATAAAATCATGTGCAGATAAGTAAGGCCGAAGTATTTTTTAATACTTGAGCAGGAATCGGTTATTGTTAATAAGGGTACCCAAGCAATAAACAACAAAAAGGTGAAGGGTGAAATCGGCCATGCAGCCCAAAGCAACAAGGCCCCCAAAACAGAAAGCAATAAATTTTTTTGCGTTACTTGCATGCCGTAAAACTAAGGTAAAAAGCCCGAACCTTATTGGAAGAAGTCCTTGTTTTGTTGAATGTATAATGGGCTACGCTTCTACTAAGCTGTAGTAAGTACCGGCTTTCTTCTTTCGCCTATTTGCTGACGCCACATAGCATAATAGAGCCCTTTTTTCTCCAGAAGTTCAGTGTGATTACCGGTCTCTGCTATTTCTCCACGTTCCAGTACATAAATGCGGTCGGCATGCATAATGGTGGAAAGCCGATGTGCAATCAATACTGTTATCTGATTGCCTTTTGAGGATACTTCGCGGATGGTTTGTGTAATTTCTTCTTCAGTGATGGAGTCCAGTGCCGATGTAGCTTCATCGAATATGAGCATATGCGGATCGCGTAGCAGCGCTCGGGCAATGGCAATGCGTTGTTTTTCGCCTCCACTGAGCTTCAATCCCCCTTCGCCTATAACTGTTTCAATACCGTTTTCTGCTCTTTGTAAAATAGATGTCGCACTGGCTTTTTGTAAAGCATCGAATAACTGCTTGTCTGTAGCGGTGGGATTTACAAAAAGCAGATTTTCTTTAATGGTTCCGGCAAACAGTTGTGTGTCTTGCGTCACGAAGCCTATTTGACTACGCAATTCATCAAAGTTCATCTCGTTGCCGTCAATATTGTTGTAAAATATTTTCCCTTCTTTAGGGCGATAAAGTCCTACGAGGAGCTTTACAAGCGTACTTTTACCACTACCGCTTGGACCCACGAAGGCGACGGTTTCGCCTTTTTTCACTTCAAAGGAAATATTATTAAGAGCCTTAAATTGTGCCGTCTGATGTTGGAAAGAAACTTCGCTAAACTCCAGTTTGTGTATTTTGCCGATATGTTTAGGGGTAAGTGGTTTGGGTTCGGCTTCTTTCTGCATGAGAGTATGAAAGTTTTGCAGGGAGGCTTCGGCTTCCCTATAGGAAAGAATGATATTGCCAATTTCCTGCATTGGTCCAAAAAGGAAGAACCCGTAGAATGTAAGTGATAAGTATTGTCCGGGGCTAATAGAGCCTTTAAATATCAGCCACAGCAAGGTAAATGTAATGACCTGTTGCAGAAAATTAACCATAGTGCCCTGGATAAAACTAAGCGCACGTACACTTTTTACTTTTCGAAGTTCTAATCCCAGTATTTTGAAGGTGTTATTATTTAGTCTTGAAATTTCCTGATCGGTCAGCCCTAAGCTTTTGACGATTTCGATATTACGCAGACTTTCTGTGGTGGCACCCGCCAGCGCAGTGGTTTGTTGCGTAATATTTCTTTGAATGAATTTGATTTTTTTGCTAAGCAAACTGGTTACAACAGCTATCAGTAAAATGCCCACCGCATACACGGGCATGATGCTCCAGTGCAACTGAAACGCATAGATGGAAACGAATACAACACTTACAATAATGATGAAAAATACGTTGATGAAATTACTAATGAACTTTTCTGTATCCAGTCGCACTTTAGTAAGAATGGATAATGTTTCACCACTGCGCTGGTCTTCAAAGTCTTGGTAAGGCAAACGCATGGAATGTTTTAAACCATCCGTAAAAATAGTAGCACCGAACTTTTGTATGATGACGTTTACGGAATAATCCTGAAATGCTTTTGCGATACGACTTACCATGGCGGTACCAATGAGCAATAAAAGATAAAACAATACGCCATGGTAGCCATTGCCACCAAAAATATATTGCGTTTCGGTACGAGGGATGGTTTGCCCTTTGTCGAAATAATGTGGATGTGTGGCAAACAAATCTAGTAGCTTACCACCAATCATAGGAGAAAATAGGGAGAAGACCTGATTAATGGCTGCCAGAAACAAAGCTAATACCACCAGCCATCGATAAGGTTTGAGATAGTGTAGAAGAATGCGCATATTGTTTTTCTTAGCTTGGGTAAATGCCGCAGGAAAACGACATTGTGTTTTTAAGAACAAAGAAATGCATGAATTGTTGCAGCACAACATTGTCAAATACAATAAATCCTTAAAATTCAGCAAGCCATTATGCAATTCAAGGTTATCCTGCCCAATTTTCTCTGTCCAAACTTCTGAACTGAATCGCTTCGGCTAAATGTTCCGGTTTTATTTTTTCGCTACCTTCTAGATCGGCTATGGTGCGCGATACTTTCAAGATGCGGTCATAGGCACGGGCCGAAAGGTTGAGTTTTTCCATTGCAGACTTCAATAACATTTGTCCTACGTTATCGATTGCGCATATTTCTCGAAGCATTTTGCTGGTCATCTGTGCATTAGCATATATGCCAGGAAAAGCTTTATACCTTTCGGATTGCACGGCTCTAGCATTTATTACGCGTTCCCGAATCATTGCTGAGCTTTCATCCTTACGAAAAGTAGAAAGTTCGCTAAACGGAACAGGTGTTACTTCTACGTGCAAATCGATACGGTCCAACAGAGGACCTGATATTTTATTGAGGTATTTCTGCACTGCTCCCGGGGGGCAGGTGCATTTTCTTTCGGGATGGTTGTAAAAGCCGCAAGGGCAGGGGTTCATGGACGCAATAAGCATAAAGTTGGCAGGAAAGTCCACCGCTACTTTTGCTCTAGATATGGTTACTTTCCGTTCTTCCATGGGCTGGCGCATCACTTCCAGTACGGTGCGTTTAAACTCAGGTAGCTCATCCAGAAACAATACCCCGTTATGGGCTAAGGAAATTTCGCCCGGTTGCGGCAAAGTTCCGCCCCCCACCAAAGCCACATCCGATATCGTATGATGGGGGTTTCTGAATGGACGTCGGGAAATCAATGTAGCGTTTTCGGGTAATTTACCTGCTACTGAATGAATTTTAGTGGTTTCCAACGCTTCGTGAAGGGTCAAAGGAGGGAGGATGGTAGGCAAACGTTTGGCGAGCATGGTTTTCCCCGCTCCCGGAGGTCCGATAAGGATCGCATTATGACCTCCTGCAGCTGCTATTTCCAGTGCACGTTTAATATTTTCCTGACCTTTTACATCTGCAAAATCAATATCAAACTCGTATTGCGAAGTGAAAAACTCATCGCGTGTATTGATGGTGATAGGTTCAAGTCCTTTTTCTCCGTTTTCGAAGAAATTAATAACTTCTTTGATATGCTGTACTCCATATACCTGCAAATTATTGACCATTCCTGCCTCACGGGCATTCACTTTGGGTACAATCAATCCCTTAAACGCCTGTTTGCGAGCCTGTATCGCTATAGGCAATGCGCCTTTGATGGGGCGAATGGCGCCGTCCAGGCTCAGTTCACCCATAATGACGTATTGGCTTAGGCTCTCGGTGTTGGAAATTTGTTCTGAGGCTGCCAAGATACCAAGGGCAATAGGTAGGTCAAATGCCGTACCGCTTTTTTTAATATCAGCAGGCGCTAGGTTTACCACTACCTTGGTGCGAGGCATTGCATAGCCATTAGTCTTGATGGTGCTTTCCACACGTTGCAGGCTTTCCTTCACTGCATTGTCCGGTAGGCCGACAATGGATGGATCCTTGCCACTATTCATCCAGTTTACCTCTACAGTGATAGGAATAGCATCCACGCCATACACAGCGCTTCCATTAATCTTCACTAACATAGTTGAAGATAAAAGTAAAAATTATTTTGAATATCTGGCAAGAAGCACCGGTGTGTGAATGACTATAGTAGGTATTATTTTTTCCCGATTACATCAAGATGCACTTTTACATCATCACCCATAGTCATGCTATTACCCCCAATGCCATAGTCTTTGCGGTTTACTATAAAATCACCTATAAACTGATAGCCCGCCTCCACAGGAGTTGCAGTGAAGTCAAATTGAATGTTTTTGGATACTCCGTGCATGGTAAGTACAGCTTTGGCTGTATATTGGTGGCTCCCTTTGGCCAATAGCTCCGTAGTTTTAAGCGCGATTAAGGGAAATTTTTCAGCATCAAAGAAATCAGGTTGTTTCAGGTGATTGTCTCTTCGGGTATTATTGGTATTGATAGTATTTACATCTACAGTAACATCAAAAAAACTTGACTTTAATTTTTTGGGGTCGAATTTCATAGTGCCTTTTAATCCTTTCAAAGATCCTGTTACATCAGCACCCATATTTTTGATAGTAAATGAGATTTTACTGTCGGCATCGGACGGTGTTAAGTTTTGAGCCGTAGCAGCATACGATAATAGCGTTAAAAGTGCAATGGTTACGAAATTTCTCAGCATAACAAATGTCTTTAGTAAGGTCAGTTTGGTCATTTTACGTCTCTTAATATTGACTTGTATTGAGCATTACCAGCGTGCAGGCCTCCACGGGTTGGATACCTGTCCGTTTGGCTTTGAGTAGTAAGTTATAGTTTTCTGCTCCAGGATTAAAGATAATACGTTTGGGTTTTAGAGAGATAATATAATCTTCGAATTCTTTCTGATTCTGTTCGTTCATATAAATCGTAACTGTGTCAACATTTTGAATATCCGCTTTTTTTTCTAGAATTTCTACATCGGTTACTTTACCTTTTCTACGTCCGATAGCTACTACTTCATGTCCATGTGCTCTTAATCTTTTAATGGCCATATTGCTGTAACGCGAAGGATTTTCAGATGCTCCCAGCACTAAGGTTTTTTTATTCATGAGTGGGATTTTTGATGATTGAAAGATTGGAGATTATGTATTCATACGAATGAGCTATCCTCTAATTTTCTTTAAATTTAACAATATTCGTTGTCTTTTGGTTGAATTAACTAAAAATAAAAGCCACAATAGAATATTGTGGCTTTTGAATTTATTATAATGAATTAAGATTCACTTAAACGAGCATTCTCAAAGGCTCTTCCAGTAGACTCTTCAGTGTTTGCAGGAATGCAGCTCCGTTGGCCCCATCTACTACACGGTGGTCACAGCTCAGTGTTACCTTCATTACATTGCCCGGAACAATGGTTCCGTTTTTCACTACCGGTACTTGAGAAATGCCTCCTACAGCCAGAATACAAGCATCCGGAGGATTGATTATGGCGGTAAACTCATCTACACCAAACATTCCTAAGTTAGAAATGGTAAAGGTGTTGCCCTCCCAGTCGGATGGTTGGAGCTTTTTATCCTTGGCCTTTTTCGCATATTCTTTTACTTCGGCGGCAATTTGGGAGAGGGATTTGGTATCGGCATTGCGTACCACTGGTACCAATAAACCTTCATCAACAGCCACAGCTACACCTATATTTACATGCTTATTTACTCTGATGGTATCACCTAACCAGCTACTATTTATTACCGGGTGTTGCTTCAGGGCTATAGCGCATGCTTTGATTACCAAATCATTGAAGGATATTTTAACCGGACTGGTTTCATTGAGTTTGGCGCGGCTTGCTACTGCCGCATCCATGTCAATACTCATGGTTATATAGAAGTGCGGTGCACTGAATTTGCTTTCAGACAAGCGTTTTGCGATTACTTTGCGCATTTGCGATACCGGCTTGTCTTCGAAAGCTACCTGCGCTGCAGGTGTGCCTGCTGATTGTGTAGCCGGAGCTGCAGCTGCTGTAGCTACATAATTATCAATATCAGCTTTAACGATTCTTCCGTTATCTCCAGAACCTTGAACTTTACTTAGGTCTATACCTCTTTCTGCGGCCAGCTTTCTCGCCAAAGGAGAGGCTTTAATGCGGCCATCAGTTGATGCTTCAGCAGGTGCTGATGAAGCTGCCGGAGTGCTGGTTTCCTGCGGTTGAGCTTTAGCCTCTTCTTTAGGAGCAGCAGTGGCTCCACCTCCTTTTACGGCTGCAACTATTTCATCTACATTTACCTTACCTTCTTCCCCTATTATACAAAGCAAATCGTTTACCTGAATTTTTTCGCCGGCTTTAGCTCCCTGATATAACAGTTTACCACTTTTGTAGCTTTCCAGCTCCATAGTAGCCTTGTCTGTTTCAATTTCAGCGAGCAAATCACCTTTTTTCACATCGTCGCCTACATTTTTCGCCCAGCTGGCAATGACGCCTTCAGTCATCGTGTCGCTCAGACGAGGCATCAGCACCACTTCTTCCATCTTTGAAACATCAATGGAAGTAGCTTTGGGTGCAGCTTGAGCTTGTTCTTTAGGAGCGGCCGGAGCCTCTTCTTTTTTATCTTCTTTCGGTGCAGGTTTATCACCGCTTTTGCCATTAATTAGCGCCGAAATATCTTCTCCAGGTTCTCCCACAATTACCAATAAGTCATCTACCTGTAATTTCCCGCCTTTTTCAGCTCCCAGATAGAGGATGGTTCCGTCCTTATAACTTTCGAGCTCCATGGTGGCTTTATCCGTTTCTATTTCAGCCAACAAGTCGCCTTTTTTAACACTATCTCCCACTTTCTTATGCCATGCAGCAATAACCCCCTCAGTCATTGTGTCACTCAAACGGGGCATTAATATTTTTTCAGCCATGTATCTTGAATATTTCGCCCGAAATTAGTGAATTATGAGTAAAGTTGAAAAGTTAAAAAAACGGAATGTGCTAAAAAGCACTAGAATGCAGTTCTAGACGCTGTTCTAGCGTGATCTAGGAACTGTTTATTCGTGAATGACTAATGAATGTTTAGGGGAAAATTTATCTATCCAGCTCCAGTTTTAATTTCTCTTTAAGCTGCTGCACCAGAGGGTATTTGGCAACTAGTTTTTGATATTGTTCTGTAGCGGATAAAACTCGGGGCAAATCTTCCACCTTGGGCTGACGTGTAGGGTCAATAGCATTAAAAATCTGTAGTTGCGAGTTTTGTAATGCTTTTTTAAGAAATTCCGCAGCTTCGCTCTTGGTTACTTCTACAAAACGATTTTCCAGTGGATTGGAAGTATAAACGTAGAAGGAGTTAGCATCGGCAATTTTGATTTCAGCTAATTCAAAACTTTGTGCAGCCGGATTGCGCTTTTCTTTTAATTGTTGAATGAATTTTTTCCAAGCTTCCTGCAAGGCAGCTTCTTCCAGTGGTTTATCTTCTCGGGTATCCTGTGTTTGATAAAACTGTTTTCTGAGTTTTTCAATACTACTGAATTTAAGACCAGCTTTCGGTGCGTTTGTTTGTTGAGTCGCAGTATGGGCCGCCATAATTTCGGAAGAAGGCTTATCTGCGGCCACCGATGTTGCAGTTTTAGGAGCAGTTTTTGCCTTAGGTTCTTCTGCAATGGTGAGTCGGGCTCCGGCAGTCTCGGATGGAGTAACACCAGTAGGATTAGGAGTCTTTTTAGATTGCACCGGCTTTATAGCCATCGGCTGTATCTGTCTGTAGGGGATGGCACCGGTATGCTCAGCTATTTTTTTTTTACTCACTCCGCTGTCGTCCAGCGAAAATTGCAATGCCTGCTGCAGATAACATAATTTAATAAAGGTGAGTTCTACATGCAGTTTTTTGTTTTTCGAAGCCCGATAATTGATTTCAGCCTCTGTGAGGATATTGAGCGCACTAATAAGCAGTGAAGCCGGAATTTGCTTAGCAGTAGTAATATATCGTTCTTTAAAGCTTTCTACTGTATCCAATAAAGACACTACTTTTTCATCCTTGCTAACAAGCAGGTTGCGGATAAAGGCAGCCATACCATTTAGGATCAAGTCGCCTTCAAAACC
The DNA here is from genome assembly GCF_036409055.1 of Niabella digestorum. Taxonomy (NCBI): domain Bacteria; kingdom Pseudomonadati; phylum Bacteroidota; class Chitinophagia; order Chitinophagales; family Chitinophagaceae; genus Niabella; species Niabella digestorum. The sequence goes on from NZ_JAZGLY010000006.1 coordinate 123,340, forward strand.
TTTGCGATTAATGTCATCCAATAAAAGCATGGTGCTGCTGAGGTCTTGCTGCAGCATATAGTCCATAAGTTTGAAGTAGTAGTCTTCATCTAAGATATTCAGATGCTCCAAGGTGCTGGCATAGGTGAGTTCGCCATGACTAAAACTCACAATTTTGTCCATAATACTCAGCGCATCCCGCATACAACCCTCGCTTTTCTGGGCTATTAACTGTAACGACGCTGTATCAGCCTTTACACCTTCTTTTTCACAAATACTTTGAAGATGTTCTACCGTGTCATTAGTAGTAATTCGCTTGAAGTCGAATATCTGACAGCGGCTTAATATGGTAGGAAGAATTTTATGTTTTTCAGTGGTGGCCAATATAAATATGGCGTAGGAGGGGGGCTCCTCTAAAGTTTTCAGAAAAGCATTGAAGGCCGAGGAACTTAACATGTGCACCTCGTCTATGATATATACTTTATACTTTCCTGCTTGAGGTGCAAAGCGCACTTGCTCTACCAGTGTGCGGATATCATCTACCGAGTTGTTACTGGCGGCATCCAGCTCATGGATATTTAAGGAAGATCCCTGGTTGAACGAGACGCAGGAGCTGCACTCATTACAAGCTTCTCCGTCTGGAGTAGGAGACTCACAATTAATGGTTTTGGCCAATATACGTGCACAGGTGGTCTTACCCACACCTCGAGGCCCGCAAAACAGAAAAGCATGCGCTAACTGATTTTGCTTTATAGCATTCTTGAGGGTGGTAGTAATGTGCTGCTGTCCTACTACCGAATCGAAATTCTGAGGTCTGTATTTCCTTGCTGAAACTATAAATTTCTCCATGAACGAAACTTCGCGACAAATGTAACATAAATGAACAATGAATTGTTCTACTTTAGCAATATGTGGAAAATTGATGATTAAAAATTTGCCTGATAAGAATCATTTCCACAGAGGGAGTACGGGACAGATTGCTGAATGTATATTTTGAATCTGGATAATAAAAATTACATTTTCTCCAAATGTGAGACAACGATTGCGCAATGCTTTAGTATACTTCACCTACAATTATTATATAATGGGTTTTATGAAATCTAATTGTTATGTACGCTGCCTACTGGCTTTGTTAATGCTATGCCTGGGAAATGTACTTAGTGCCCAGCAGCCTAAATCTCCGCCCAATATTTTATTTATAATGGCTGATGATTTGTCTGCTATCGATATAGAACCCTACGGGAGTCGACAGGTACGTACGCCCAACCTTATGAGACTGGCTCAAGAAGGGATGTGCTTGGATAATATGTACAATATAGTTCCTATGTGTTCTCCTACACGTCAGACGTTACTTACGGGACTGGGGCCAGTGCGCAATGGAGCTTATCCTAATCACAGTCAGATATACGATGGCATCAAAACATTACCGGTCTATATGAAGGAGTTGGGATATCGAGTAGCCCTCATAGGAAAAAAGCATTTTAATCCGCTGAGTGCTTATCCTTTCGACTTTTTAGGTGGTCGTGATCATGATAACGGTAAGGGTATTGACGTAGACTTGAGCAAGGCAGAAGCATATATTCAACAATCAGGAGAGCAGCCGTTTTTTTTAATGTTTACCAGCAATCAGCCGCATGGGCCTTGGACTAGAGGTGATGTGTCTCTGTACGATGAATCGAAGATAGAAGTGCCACCCCATATGGTAGATACCGAAGCCACACGAAAACAGATGGTAAGTTATTTTGCAGAAATCACTTATTTGGATAGTCTGGTAGGGTATTGCTTGGATATGATTGAACGTAACGGCAAAAAGGATAATACCATTGTGATTTTTACATCCGAGCAGGGTAATTCTTTTCCTTTTGCTAAATGGACTTTATACGATCAAGGGCTAAGGTCGGCCTTTATTGTAAGATGGCCTGGTGTGGTACCGGCGGGATCTCGCAACGACGCTTTGATGCAGTATACCGATGTACTTCCTACGCTCATCGATATGGCTGGTGGGAATCCGGCTACTGTGCATACCGGATCTACTGATGCTTTGGGTAATACAGGGTTCGACGGTCAAAGTTTTAAAGAAGTGCTTACCGGCAGTCGCAAGACTTTTAGAGATTATGTATATGGTGTACAAACTACAAGAGGTATCATTGATGGAAGTGATGCATATGCTTGCCGTTCTATCAGAAGCAATCAGTATTTGTACATATGGAATTTACATCATCAAGGTCGTTTTTTAAATGTTGTGACAAAGTCGGCATTATTTAAAAGCTGGGTTAAAAAGGATTCCGTGAGAGCTATGCAGTATGTTGAAAGACCTGAGGAAGAGTTATATGATTTAGAAAAAGATCCCTGGCAATTGCATAATCTGGCTAAAAGTGCAAAGTATAAAACAGTGAAAAAAGAATTGAGAGCAAATCTAGAAGCATTTATGCAGCAGCAAGGGGACAAAGGTGGGGAAACCGAGATGCAAGCTTTAACTAGACAACCGCACTAAGAATCTGCAAGTTTTTTTCAAATAAATACACAAAATGAAGAGATATTATATATTACTTGCTTTGTTTATCGGAGCCGTCTATTATGCGCAGGCTAAAGAACCTCCTCGTAAAGATAAACGTCCCAATATCATATTGATTATGGCAGATGATATGGGATATTCCGACCTAGGTTGTTATGGAGGAGAGATTCAAACACCTAATGTGGATAACATTGCTCGAAGTGGCATCCGCTTCACACAATTTTATAATATATCGCGTTGTTGTCCCACCCGAGCCTCTTTGCTTACTGGCTTGTATAACCATGATGCGGGTATCGGTCAGATGACCGGAAAGCGCGATGATAAGGCTTATAAAGGACATATTGGTAAAGATGCTGTTACGATTGCGGAAGTACTTAAGACAGCAGGTTATAGAACGGCCATGAGCGGCAAATGGCATGTTTCGAATACGATTACGCGACCTACCCCCGAAGAGCAGCTGAAATGGTTGAGCCATCAGGTGCAGTATCCGCTGTTCTCACCTATTGATCAATATCCCACCAGTAGAGGTTTTGAGAAGTTTTACGGAACCATCTGGGGCGTCATTGATTTCTTTGATCCTTTTAGTCTGGTAGAAGGTACAACACCTATTACTTCTGTGCCGGAAGGCTATTATCATACCGATGCGATAAATGATAAGGCCGTGGAGTATATTAAAGAGTTTGCTCAGGGAGAGCAACCGTTCTTTTTATATGTAGCTCATAATGCACCTCATTGGCCCTTACACGCTTTACCGGAGGATATCGAAAAATATAAGGATACGTATACCAAAGGGTGGGATGCTATTAGAGAACAGCGTTATCAACGTATGATAAAGATGGGAATTATTGATCCCCAAGTTACTAAATTGTCACCCCGTCATCCCGGAGAAATGCGGTGGGAAGATAATCCGCATAAAGAATGGGATGCTCGCGCAATGGCTGTACATGCGGCAATGATTGACCGCATGGATCAGGGGATAGGACGTATCATTCAGGCATTGAAAGAAACCGGACATTATGAAAACACTATTCTTATTTTTTTAAGTGATAATGGTGCAAGTCCTGAATTGTGTGAGCGTTACGGTCCGGGTTTTGATCGTCCCGGCTCCACAAGAGCGGGTAAGCCTATAGCTTACAATACAGATAAATCGGTATTGCCAGGTCCGCAAACAACTTTCTTTTCCATAGGGCCCGACTGGGCAAATGTAGCTAATACGCCTTATCGTATGTGGAAAGCGCAATCTGCCGAAGGGGGAATTCGTACGCCCATGATTATTTCATGGCCGGCTGTAATTAAAAACAAAGGGGCAATCAATCATCAGCTGGTTGGTCATGTAATGGATTTTATGCCTACTTTGATAGAAGTAGCGGAAGCACAATATCCGGAGGAGTATAACGGTCATAAAATACAACCGCTTGCAGGTAAAAGTTTTGCGGCTGTGTTGAAAGGTGGATCACAATCCGGGCATCAAACGTTATTCAACGAACATGAAGGAGCTCGTTATGTGAGACATAAAGGCTGGAAATTGGTACTGCTCAAGGGACAAAAGGAGTGGAGTTTGTATGATATTATTAATGATCCTGCGGAAATTAATGATTTGGCAGCACAACATCCTGATAAAGTAAAGGAACTCGAAGCCATGTGGAATAAGTGGGCGCGGGAACATCATGTGCTTCCTAAACCTAATAATAAATAAGTGTGAAGGCCATGGCTATGGAACCCGTAGCATATATTCTTATGCTATAAAGGTTTTGGGCCATTTTCTCCAGCTTGATGGATACAACCGTAGATCACGGGTTATTGGGAGTATTATGAGTTTCGGATCAGACAGAAGCGTGTAAATGCACAAGTATTTAGGTATGTCCTTAGACATAGAATACTTGTGATATCGTTAATTAGAATAAATTTGCAGGGGCTAATACCTCCTGCAAATTTTTTATGGGATATATCCGGGAATATTATGAAAGAATGGTGCCGCTACAGGAGTCTGAATGGGCGATTATTGCTGCTCATTTTAGGCGAAAACGATTCAAAAAGCATCAAATAATTACCCGGCAAGGTGAGGTAGAACAGTATCTTACATTTATTGAAAAAGGTATTGTGCGTTTTTATATTCCGGATGATGAGAATGAATTGACATTCAATTTCTGCTTTGAGAAGGAATTTGCCTGTGCCTATGACTCTTTTTTAACGCGTACACCCTCTGAGTATGCAATGCAGGCACTGACCGAAACGCTTGCGTGGCAAATATCCTATAGCGATTTACAAAAGATATATGTGCAAACTCGGGTGGGTAATTGCTTGGGGCGCCTGGCAGCTGAAAAGTTATTACTAGTAAAAAGCAAGCGCGAACTATCCTTGCTGAAGCTTAGTGCCAAAGAGCGTTACATGCAATTGTTGAATGAGCAACCAGAAATTTTGCAATCTGTACCGTTGAAATATGTAGCATCTTATATTGGTATTACTCCGCAGGGTTTGAGTCGTATTCGTCGGCAGATTTATTAACATATGTTCATTTTTTATCCCGTTTATTTCGGGCATTTTTGTACTAAAATTATAATATGACTCGGGCTATTTTAGCTTATGGACACAGTATTTTACAACAGCCTTGTGAGGATATTGATCGCCATTATCCCGATTTAGACAAGCTGATACCTGATATGTGGGATACGATGGAACGTGCCAATGGTTGTGGATTGGCTGCTCCTCAGATTGGGCTTCCTATCAGGCTTTTTATTGTGGATAGTAAAACCACCTTTGAATATCTGGACGAGGAAGAAAGAAAGCACTACTATTCAGCGGAGGATGAGGGTATTAGGGAAACCTTTATCAACGCCCGAATCACCGAGCGTTCTACGGAAGAATGGATAGACGAAGAAGGTTGTCTGAGTATTCCCGGTGTGTTACAACCGGTACAACGACCATGGTCTGTGACTGTATCCTATTACAACGCGGAATTTGAATTGCATACAAAAATTTTCAGTGGACTTACCGCGCGTATGATTCAGCATGAGTATGATCATACCGAAGGCGTCTTGTTTTTAGATTATTTGAACCCTTTAAAACGAAAACTGCTGGAGGGGAAACTTAAAAAGGTTCAGAAAGGACAGATATATTCCCGTTATCCTATGCGTTTTCTACGATAGGGTTCTAATCTCTACAAACATTCATCTGCTAGATAAAGAATCGATTCATAATTCTGCTTTACGGCTTCACTCATGGCTATTTCACAGGTCTTGGTAGATGAATAATAGCCCTCATATACTGTTTCACAAACTTCCTTTGCCTCGGCTGCTGTAGCTGATGCAGTGAGTTCAGGGAAAAGAAAGCCTCTATCTCCAGCCATGCCACAACAACCTGCATGCTTCGGCACTGTTACTGCATGAGCAAAAGCCTTAGCTACATTTTCCAGCTTGTGTTCGATGCCCATTTTTTCAAGGGCACACACTGGATGTAGTACTACTTTATTCTTTTTACTGTGAACGGAAACTTTCGGTAATACATAATCATGCAGATAATCCACACTATCGATGATATGTAATTGATCGTAACACTGTTGGTTTTCTTCAGACAGAGCTGGACGTAGATGATGTAAAGTATATGTACAAGAGCTAACATCCATCACTACAGGATATTTTCCTTGTTCTGTATCGCGCCATAGATGTTCCACAATTTTATTGGCGGTATACTTGTAGGCCGGGTAAAATCCTTTAGATGAAAATATCTGCCCGCAACAGGTACCAGATATGTTTTGGAGTACCTTTACATTCATGCCTGCTTTCTTTGAAACACTCATAAAGGTTTCCATGATGTTCTTTTTGCCTTTTTCACCACGTCCCAATACTCTAGAAATACAGGCCGGAAAATAAACTATAGTAGGTGCATCTATATGTGTGATGGCAGGGGTAGATAAAGATTTTAGACTAGGTGGTATACCTAAATGAGTTGACCATTGCGGTATATCGGGTATTAATTTTTTTAGTGCTGCAGTAAGGGGCTTTAATACCTTTTTGCCGGTGAGGGTATCCAAACTTCCGCCTGCATATAATGCAGCGCGTACCGTTTTTTCTACCCAGCCAAAATTTTTGGCTACCCATAATGCACGCTTATTGATAGATGCTGAGTGGTTTTCTCTTCTTAGTCTTTTAATTAAGTCGCCTGTATTAATATCCACGGGACAAGCTCCTGCACATAATCCGTCTACTGCACAGGTGTCCATACCATGGTATTGATATTCTTTTAGGAGCTGATTGTATGCTGTTTTATCACGATGTTGTAATTGAGCCAGGGCTCTTCGTGCTACAATTCTGCGTCGCGGCGTCATAGTGAGATCGCGGCTCGGACAGCGATGTTCGCAGTAGCCACACTCAATACATTTATCCACCTCTTCCTCTACAGAAGGTAAGGGCTTTAGATTTTTAATGTGAGCTTCTTTATCGGCATTGATAATGACGCCTGGGTTTAATAGATTGTACGGGTCGGCAGCTTCTTTAATACGCTTCATGATGGCATAGGCTTCACCTCCCCATTCTGTTTCGACAAAGGGAGCCATGTTTCTACCCGTACCGTGCTCTGCCTTCAATGTGCCATTGTATTTTTTTACTACCAGCTCTACTACATCATTCAGGAAGTTCTGATAGCGTTTTACTTCATCCGTTGTGTCGAAAGCCTGAGTTACGACAAAGTGAATATTGCCATCTTTGGCATGACCAAAAATGATGGCATTATCATAGTTGTATTCTTTGAACAACTTTTGTAGATCCAGAATGGCATCGCCCAATAGATGTAAAGGAAACGCTACATCTTCTAGAATCACTGTCGTTCCACTAGCTCTTACAGCACCTACAGCTGGAAACAAACCTTTACGAATTTTCCAATAGAATGCTCGCTGTGCAGGATCTTCCGTGAATACAGGTTCGTTGAGTAGTGAAAACTCGCCAATACGATTCATGAAGGTGGCTACACGTTCATTCAGCCGACTTTGTTCTTGCTCCTGAAACTCGATGAGCAGCGCTGCAGTAGGTTCAGGCAGTTCTTTAATCAGCGGATCAATACCTTTTACATTTTCGACAGAACGTAACGATGCTCTGTCCATCAGTTCTACCATTTCTGCACCCGTTTCGATAAGCGGTGCAATAGCCTTACATGCTGCATAAATATCGGTGAAGTATAAAAGTGCTGTAGATTTATAGGGTAGGTCGGGGATGGTGTGCATTACAGCTTCAGAGATGAAGGCCAAGGTGCCCTCTGCGCCAATCAACAGATGCGCAAAAATATCCAAGGGATGCTCATAATCCACCAATGCATTTAGAGAATAACCAACCGTGTTTTTTGTCTGGTATTTTGAACGGATTTTATGGAGCAATGTTTCATTGCTCAGCACTATATTTCTTAAACTAGTTAGCTCATCGGCCAATGTTTTGTTATGCGTAAGAAAACGATGATAGTCCTCTGCGTTTTCGGTGGAGTAGACATTACCATCCGGCAAAATAAATCTTATATATTTAGTAGTGTGATAAGAGTTGAATCGTACGCCACAGCACATGCCGCTAGAGTTATTCGACAAGATGCCACCCATCATCGCCACTGAAATACTAGAAGGGTCCGGACCGATTTTGCAAGAATATGGTCTCAGGTAGGCATTAACCATTGCACCGGTTATGCCTGGTTGTACACGTACTTGCGAGGCGTTTTGCTCAATATTGATCTTATTCCAGAAGCGGCTCAAATCTACCAAAATGCCATCGGTAATGCTTTGCCCGGAAAGACTACTGCCGCCGGTGCGGAATACAATAGGTATTTGATGAGTATGGGAGAAAGCGAATAGTTGTTTAATTTCTTCTTCGTTTACCGGCTGCACTACAGCTTTCGGAATAAGCTGATAGAAACCGGCGTCGGAAGCATAAGTAATAACATCAATGAGCTTTGTCTTAATTCTTTCATCGGGAAGTATTGCATTAAGAAGTTGCCGGAGTTCCATCTTCTGTAAATATTAATTGCGGACGTAAAGGTATGTTTTTACATTGAGAAGTGTGTGTGGAATTTCAAGGTATAATCGTCTCTGACAGAAGTGTCTATTAGGGAATATGCCTGTAAAGCAGTACAAGCAAAAAGCCAATGTGCTGAAAAATCTGTACGTTTGAATGTGTTTACGATTGATGATATATTTCAATATGGAATTGTTTCAGATTATAAATAGAGTTATGAAAGTGAAATTATTGATCATTTGTTCGATTGTTTGTATGTTGTTCACACCTGTTCTTCTATTTGCTCAGCAAAATAGGTGGAAGCAGGGAATTTTGGTAGATGAATTCATTTTTGATAAGGCGCCTTTCCCTCAATCTCATGCCGCCACTATAGCTGAAACTGACGAAGGAATTGTAGCTGCTTGGTTTGGTGGAACCAAAGAAGGGCATAGTGATGTGTGCATTTGGCTGAGTCATCTAAAAGATGGAAAGTGGACAGCGCCAGTTATGGTTGCTGATGGGGTTTTAAACGACTCTACACGTTATGCCTGTTACAATCCTGTTTTGTATTATACACCGCAAAAAGAATTATTGTTATTTTATAAAATAGGACCGAATGTCGCAGGTTGGACGGGTTGGCTAAAGCGTTCAAAAGATAACGGACATACTTGGAGTGAGCGCGAGCCACTACCTGATGGCTTTTTAGGTCCCATTAAAAATAAACCCGAATTGGTGAATGGGGTATTAATTTGTCCTTCCAGTACAGAGAAGAATGGATGGAAGGTGCATTTTGAATATACTTCGGATTGGGGAAAAACATGGTCTAAATCGCAACCGATTAATGAGCCGGAAAAATTCATGGCTATTCAACCCTCTATTTTAAAATATTCAAATGGACAACTACAGGCTATTGGACGTACTAGAAATACCGTGATATTTCAAACTTGGAGCAATGATGGTGGAAAAACATGGTCCGAAATGTCTGCCCTAGATTTGCCTAATAATAACTCCGGAACAGATGCGGTGACATTGCATGATGGCCGTCAGTTGCTCGTGTATAATCATGTACTTCCTGATTCCAGTTGGGTAAAAGGTAAAGGGCCACGTACACCACTGAATGTAGCCTTATCCCAGGATGGTAAAAAATGGTATGCAGCATTAGTATTGGAAGATTCTCCCATTAGTCAGTATTCTTATCCATCCGTTATACAAAGTAAAGATGGAATGGTACATATTGTTTATACTTGGCGAAGAGAAAAAATCAAGTACGTAAAGATTGATCCTTCTAAATTGATATTAACTGAAATTAAAAACAAACAGTGGCCTGGTAAGATTACTGCCAAGGGGGTTGTGACAGATGATTGATGCATCTAGCGTGCTCTTTCGAGGTAGCAAAATTTTCCATCATATTGATAGTATCCTACATCGATTTGCTGCTAAAAAGTATAAACTTTAGCCTAAAAAATGCAGACGCTTGCCGGGAAGTTTGTGCCTGTAATGATTACGCCCTTTAACGTTAAGGCCGAGATTGATTATGACGCATTAAATGTTTTGATTGATTTTTATCTCAAAGCGGGGGTAAAAGGCTTTTTTGCGAATTGTCTGAGCAGTGAAATGTTCAGTATCAGCGAAGCCGAGCGACTTGAATTGACCAGACATATTGTGAAATATGTGAATGGTCGAGCGCCTGTAGTGGCTACGGGTTCATTTGGATTCACTATCGAAGAAAAGGCCGCTTTTACCAAGCGTATTTATGATACAGGTGTAGATGCCGTGATATTAATTTCCGGCCATTTTGCAAAAGTTGACGAGGATGATAATGTGTTATTGCGCAATTTTGAAAACATGCTTGCACTCACACAGAATATTCCTTTGGGAATTTATGAATGTCCGGCGCCATACAAGCGTATTCTAAGCACTGCTGTTTTTAAACAATTAGTACAGACAAACAGATTCGTTTATCATAAGGACACTTCCATTAAACGGGAATATGTAGAGGCCAAGCTGAAAGTGCTACAGGAAGTGCCTAACAAATTGGAGTTTTATGATGCGCATACTCCGAATGCTATGTTTAGTATGCAGCATGGGGCGGTGGGTATGTCTTCCATATCAGGCAACTTTTATCCGGAAGTATTGGTATGGATGGTAGAACATGCCAATGATGCCGATATGTTGGAAAAAGTAAAATGGTTGCAAGAAGAGCTTACGGCAGTTGACCCTATGATTCATATTGCTTATCCAATGAGTGCAAAATATTTTTTACAGAAAAGAGGCTTGCCTGTAAAGCATATCAGCCGTGCCTATGCCATGCATCCTACTCCTGAACAAAAAAAAGAGTTAGATTTATTATACGATAAGTTTTTATACTGGTGTGAGCAGTTAGATATTCGGACTGTGAAAGTGACTTAGGTTTGTTTAAAAATATGGAATATGCTTGCCATTGATTTTTTCATTATCAATAAGCAATTTAAAAAATTGCTGACGAGCTTCTTTATTTTTTTGCTGTTAGTATTAAAAGTAGAAGCGCAGTCAAATAGTGATAGCGCTTATGCGATGCCCTTGAAGGAGGTGCTGGCGGAAGTGCAGCAACGGTATAGTATTACGCTTCGTTTTGATAGTTCATTAATTGACGGAAAGATTTTACCCTACGCCCGTTGGCGATATCGTGCGGATGTAGAGGAGACATTGAAAAACATTTTAGCTCCTTTTGATTTAATGGCAAGGCGAGATGGTACGAAGCGTTACAAAATTGGAAATTACGAATACTACCGTTGGCAACCGCAAGATGGGTGGGCTGAGTTAGACCGAATCGCAGCTCACTATAATAATCTAGAGGAATGGCAGCACAGAAAAGAAAAACTAAAGTCTTGCTTATTGCATGCACTGCGTCTTTCCAAACTTCCCACTTACCCTTTAAGCAAACCTATTGAAACGCCTGTGCGTAAGTATAGGGGATATACGGTGAGTAATATAGCTATTGAGATTCTGAAAGGAGTATGGATAAATGGTTCTATTTATCGTCCCGATAAAATCAAGGGGAAAGTTCCGGTGATAATGAATCCTGATGGCCATTGGCAGGATCACCGCTTTCGTGCCGATTGTCAGCTGCGCTGTGCGGCATTTGCAAAAATGGGGGCAATTGCCATTAGCTACGATTTGTTTGGATGGGGGGAGTCGGAGTTGCAATTTAAGTATGAAGATCATCGGAAGGCCCTTGCTCAAACCATTCAGATTTTGGGTGCGATACGTATACTGGATTATTTGTTGAGCCTTAAGGAGGCGGATACGAGCAGAGTAGCTATTACCGGTGGATCTGGTGGTGGTAGTCATACCATACTAATGACTGCCATTGATGATCGTATTAAAGTTTCAGCTCCTGTTGTTTCGGTTTCATCTTATTTCTATGGAGGCTGTCCTTGCGAAAGTGGAATGCCCATTCACTTGTGTGAGGGTGGAACTAACAATGTAGAAATCGCAGCGATGGCAGCTCCCCGCCCTCAATTGCTCATTAGCGATGGGGCAGATTGGACTGATAAGATGCCAGAACATGACTTTCCTTATTTGCAAAAAATATATCAATGGTATGATCGAAAAGATCATGTAGAGAATGTGCATTTCCCTGAAGGGAAACACGACTTTAACATTGAAAAACGTGAGGCTGTATACCGTTTTATGGCAAAACATCTTGGCCTAAATATGAATGCTATACTTGATAGAAATGGTAATATAGATGAGTCGGACATTACTATCGAGAAGAAGACGGATATGTACGTGTTTGGAGAGAAGGGGGAGCGCCTCCCTGCTCATGCCGTGATGGGATTTGATAATCTTCGTAAGGTTTTTGAAGAGGCTATAAAATAACAAGGCTTATTTGTTAACTAAAATATTGTAGGGTGGTTTGTAAAACAATTAAGAAGTTATTGCTGGTTCTTCTGATGATGCTATCTGTTATGCCATATATAAAGGCACAGCAGGATAGATATAAAATTGGGGTTATTGACTTGATGCTATTAAAGCGTCAAAAGCTCAGTGCTATTCCTTTGGCAAAGGAGCTCAATGCTGACGGATTGGAAGTGGACATGGGAGGCTTAGGCAACCGTCCTACATTTGATAATAAACTGCTCATCGATTCGGTAAGAGAACGATTTTTGCAAGCCGCAAAAGATAATAACGTAGAGATCTTTTGCTTGGCTATGACCGGCTATTATGCACAATCTTTCTGCGGGCGTGAAGCTTTTGAAAAATCTATAGAGGATTGTATTCGAACCATGAAATTGATGAATGTGAAGCTGGCTTTTTTGCCGATGGGCGTGCAATGCGATATGAAGAAAAATCCATCGGTAAGAAATGCTGTAGTATCACGCCTACGATGGGTAGGTGCTATGGCTGCAAAAGCAGGTGTGGTAGTAGCTATTGAAACTTCACTATCTGCTAAAGAGGAGAAAAAACTATTGCGCGAAATTCATAATCCTGCCATAAAAATATGCTTTAACTTTTCCAATGCCATTAAAGAGGGAAGGGATTTGGATAAGGAATTAAGGACATTAGGGAAGAAGAATATTGCAATGATTCATGCAACGAACAAGGATAGTGTGTGGTTACAATACGATCCGGAGATTGATCTTTATCGAATAAAGAAAACCCTTGATCGAATGAAATGGAAGGGATGGTTAGTGGTCGAACGCAGTCGTGATGCAACTCAGCCGTCCAATGTTCGTTATAACTACGGTGCTAATGTGGCCTACCTGAAAAAGATTTTTCAGCCGGAATAGCATTCCCCCTTACTTAAGCACATTCATTGGCATTATTTGCTGCCGGATGGGGCAGGATAAGGAATCGGTCCATATACATTAATCTTGTGAAAATATATTAAAGTTAATTTTGCTATATGAGTAATACCCTGCAGTATTATCCCAAGTACCCTTCTGTTCAGGATTTGAAGAAAAAAGCTAAAAAGCGTATGCCCAAGTTTGCTTTCGATTATCTCGAAGGCGGATGTAATGATGAACTGAACGTATGGCGTAACGAAGAGGATTTTAAGCATATTCTTTTAATGCCACGTTATTTAAAGAAGCGGAAGGAAGTAGACATGAGCGTGGATTTATTTGGAACTACCTATAGTGCACCTTTTGGTATTGCGCCGGTAGGCCTGCAGGGATTAATGTGGCCGAATGCTCCGGATATTTTAGCTAAAGCGGCTTTGAAACACAATATTCCTTTTATTCTGAGTACGGTTTCTACCAGCAGTATTGAACAGATTGCGGTTTTGACAGAAAGTAAATTTTGGTTTCAATTGTATCATCCCAAGGAAAACAGTTTGCGCGATGATATTCTAAGACGTCTGCAGGATGTAGAGTGTCAGGTGTTGGTGGTGCTGGTGGATGTGCCTTCCTTCGGGCTTCGATACAGAGAGATAAGGGCAGGTTTGTCTATGCCGCCGAAACACACGTTGCGTAATTTTATCCAAGCTGCTACACGACCCATTTGGGCGCTAGAAACTTTGCGAGCTGGAATGCCTTCTTTTGCTACTTTAAAGCCTTATATGCGCAAGGGAATGGATATAAAGCAGCTGGGGAAGTTTATGAACGATACATTTAGCGGTAAGGTGGATGCAGATAAAGTACGTGCTATTAGAGATCTTTGGCCCGGTAAGTTGGTAGTAAAAGGAGTGGTGAGTGAAGAAGATGCGGAGCTTTGTGCGCAGATTGGTGTGGATGGGATTATTATTTCCAATCACGGAGGGCGACAGATTGATGCTGGCGAATCCACGATTCAATCTTTAAAAAGGCTGGTAACACATTACAAGAGTAAGTATAAGATTATGATCGATAGTGGTCTGCGCTCTGGTCCAGATATTGCAAGGGCGCTGGCCTGTGGCGCTGATTTTGCTTTTATGGGTCGCCCATTTATGTATGGTGTAGGGGCCCTGGGAAATAAAGGGGGCGATCACACGATTGCAATGCTGAAGGCTCAATTAAAACAGGTAATGGAGCAGGTTTGCTGCGAAAGGCCGGAAGAGCTTCCGTCGTGTTTGATTAAATAAGTGATTTGCTCATCGGCATATTTATACCCTTCCGTAATAAATGGTGATAGATGGAAGCTTTAAGTGAGGCTATTTCACTATTAGGATGGCCGATACTCACGTGATGGAGTGGTTGTTTAAGTTTTTCACTGTAAAATTTGTAGATCGGGATGCACTAATAGACGTTTATGGCTAATTTAGAGTGATTAATTTATTGAGCCATATGCAAAGAATAGTACTGCTACTGATTAGTATGGGCCTGTATAGTTTTCTTCAGGCCCAGTCTCCAAAAGTCCCTTCGCTTGTATTTACCGATGCAGCTTCTTTAGAATTGATAGGTCAAGCCTTTCCTCTGAAAAGTTATCACAGAATTGATACTACATTATATCCGGACTTCCCTGCGGCGGTCAAGCAATTGCTTACTAACTCCGCAGGGCTTGTTATTTCTTTTAAGACCCGAAGTCCTCGTATTGCCGCGAAGTGGTGTGTGACAAACAGAAGGCAGAGCAACAATATGACACCCATTGTCAATAAAGGCTTGGATTTGTACATTAAACGTGAAGGGAAGTGGGTATTTGCCGGCGTAGGTCGCCCTAGCAATGTTTGCAGCGAATATATAATGGTAGAAAACATGGATAATTCCGAAAAAGAGTGTTTGCTATATCTACCTTTATATGATGAGGTGAAAAGTTTACAGATCGGAGTGGATAGTGGTTATCAAGTGGTGCGAGGTATTAATCCTTTCAAAAAGAAAGTTGTGATTTATGGTTCTAGTATAACGCAGGGTGCTTCGGCTAGCAGACCCGGAATGGCTTATCCAGCAAGATTATCAAGAGAGATGGGAGTCAATTTTATTAACCTAGGATTAAGCGGAAATGGGAAAATGGAAAAAGAAGTAGCAGATATGCTGGCTACCATTGATGCAGACGCCTTTGTACTAGATTGCTTTGCTAATCCAAGTCCGGAGCAGATTGCCCAACGCACAGGGTATCTGGTGAAGGCTATCAGAGCAAAGCATCCTAATGCTCCCATTATCATAATACAAAGTGTGATTAGGGAATCGGGTAATTTTAATCAAGTAGTCAGAGAAAGAGTGCGTCAGCAAAACGAGAATGCTTATCAAGAATATCAGCAGTTGATAAAGAAGGGGGTTAAAAATCTTTATTTGATCAAAGGCGATAATCTTTTAGGAAAAGATCATGAGGGCACCACAGATGGTGTACATCCCAATGATATTGGTTTTGATCGTATGCTACAAGTAATTCAGCCCGAACTCACACGTATTCTCAAACCTCTACTACACTAATCGAATTGCTCTTATGAAGAAAGTGTTTTTATGCTGTATCATAGCTTTGTCGTTCTTATCACATTCTGTTGCTCAAGAAAGAGATCGTACGCCCGTTAAACTACGAGTTGGTACTTATAATGTAGGACACTTTAATCAGGGAATGAAAGGGGGGTATGAGCCTAAAGGTAAAAGGTTTTACCCCAATAAAAATTCTACTACGGATAGATATATACAGAAAGAGCTGCTGAATTGGAAAAAGTGGATTGGAGAACAGAGTATGGATATCTTCTTTGTGCAAGAATGGAATCAATACTTCGATCAGGATAGTACTTATAATGCGGCAGATGAGCTATTAAAGCCCTACTACAATAATCTCTATTTTGGTAAAGCACACACTTGGATTTTTAATGGCATAGCTACAAACTATCACTTGCAGAATATTCGTACACAGTATTGGTATGAGGATTATTATGCATTAATAGGCGACTTGAAATTAGGTGATATCATTGTACAAGTTATTTCCACTCATATTCCTTGGCAGGCTGCCGGTCATAAGAAGGCATTAGAAGCCATTAAGAATGAATTGAAAAAGTATGAATACTTTATTTGTGCCGGAGATTTCAATGCTAAAGACGATGCCGTACTATCCTTCAAGGAAGCCGGGTTTAATATAGCTAACGGCGGACATCTGGGGTGGTTTGCAACAAGTAGAACAGTAATACTGGATCGTATGCAGGATGCGCCCGATAGGCATATCGATAATATTATTACGAGCAGCAATATTAAGATCATGAATGTGTCGGCACCCACAACCGGACTCAACGACCTCGATCATTTGCCGCTGCTTGCTGATATAATTATTACTAAATGATTGTTGGGTTCGGCAAAGGCCTATGAACCAATAATTACTTTAATACCTCTTTCTTCAAACTGATTTACCAGTTCAGGAGTAATTTTATCATCTGTTACGATATAAGAGATTTGTTCGATACCGCAGATTTTTGCCACTCCACGTCTATTAAACTTCGTACTGTCGGCTAGAAGAATAAGTGTTTGGGCTGCGTCAATCATCTTCCTGTTTAATGTGGCTTCGGTAAGGTTAGAAATTGTGGCGCCATGATCCATGTCGATTCCGTCCACACCAAGAAAGAGCAGTTCGCAAGAAATATCTTCCAGAATCTGAAGCGCATACCCTCCGGCAACAGAAGAAGAATTTGGTCTGATTAAACCTCCTAATTGAAGTACTTCCACATTGGTACGATTACTGAGCTCTAGTCCCACTTTTAGTGCAGGCGTAATTACTGTGACTTTGTGCTGGGGATGAAGCGCGGATGCCAAGGCAAAAGCAGTGGTACCCGAGCCAATCATGATAGAGTCGGCGTTTTTAATTAAGCTTAAAGCTGCTTTCGCAATCTTTTTCTTTTCTTCAATATTAATAAATTCTTTTTCATTTATGGGACGATCCACGGCGTAGGGATTATTGAGAGAGGCGCCACCTTTTGTTCTAAATAGTAAGTTTTTTTCCTCCAGGATTTTCAAATCCTTACGGATTGTTACGCCCGAAACCTTCATTTCTCGGGCTAAGTCGTCGATGTTTACCTTACCTTTTTTATTGATCTCGTTTAAGATGTGCTCATGTCGCTCAGTAATGGTTCTTGTTGCCATGGTGAATAGGGTTTAAAATCAGGGGATAAAATTGCTATTTTTAAATTTAATTTTTATTTTTAAAAATGTTTAAATTTATTTTATTTTGTTAAAATTTCTTGCATATATGAATAACGACTTAACTCAAAACGGATTGTTTGCTAAAATAGGTCTTCCCAAACACCTCGCTTGGGGGTATCTAGGAATTCTCATCTTCATGATGGGAGATGGGGTAGAGCAAGGCTGGCTAAGCCCTTATTTGATTAATAACCGCGGTCTCAATATTGAGCAAGCCGCAACACTTTTTAGTGTTTACGGTTTTACTGTGGCTGTTTCCTCATTCCTGTCAGGCATATTGGCCGAAGGATGGGGTGTGCGAAAAATGATGTGGGTGGGCTTTTTGCTGTTTGTAGCTGGTACTGTGGGATTTGTGGGTGTAGGACTCCAAAACCTAGATTTTCCCACTATGATGCTGACTTATGCCATTCGTGGTTTTGGTTATCCTTTATTTGCTTACACATTTTTGGTGTGGATCACCTATCGTACTCCACAGAGCAGACTGGGAACAGCTGTAGGTTGGTTCTGGTTTGTGTTTACAGGTGGTTTAAATGTATTTGGCGCTTATTATTCCAGCTGGGCAATATCTCGGCTGGGACATCTCAATACATTATGGACTTCATTGTTCTGGGTGGCATTGGGGGTAGTATTTGCTCTACTGCTTAATCGCGATAAAGTAGAAAAAACAGGCTCGCGTAACAAACTGCAGGAAGTAAAAGAGAGTTTTGCCATTGCAGTAAAAGAGCCAAAGGTATTACTGGGGGGGATTGTTCGAACTATTAATACTACTGCTCAGTTTGCCTTTCCGGTATTTATGCCGCTTTATTTTGAAAAGTATAATTTCTCTACAGAAGACTGGCTGAAGATATGGGGTACCATCTTTACAGCCAATATAATATTCAATCTCATTTTCGGTTTTGTGGGTGACCGCTTAGGATGGCGTAGAACCGTTTCGGTATTTGGTGGCGTGGGTTGTGCTTTATCCACACTATTATTTTATTATTCACCTCAGATTTTCAATGGTAGCTTTTATATGGTGATGTTGAGTGGTGTGCTCTGGGGTGCACTATTGGCGGGTTATGTGCCTTTATCGGCATTAGTACCATCCTTGGTTACTAAAGGGAAAGGGGCTGCTATGGCATTTTTAAACCTAGGAGCCGGCTTATCGGTAGTGGCAGGCCCACTAATTGTGCGACTGTTTATTGGTCCTCTAGGAAATGCAGGTGTTATATGGATCTTAGCCATTCTGTATTTCGTTAGTGCGGTTCTTACACAGTTCATCACATTGCCCAAAGCACAAGATAATAATGCATAGAATTATAGCTGTTTAATTATAAAAATCAAAGAGATATATGACTATTTTAATTACTGCGCCTTACAATGAAGCGGGACGTAAAGAGTTGGAAGCCTGTTTTGGAAAAGTTGTTTATAAGGTATGGAAAGAAAACGGGCGCGCCTTTAATGCATCAGAATTAGATAACCTATTGACAGAAACACAAGCGGATGCGCTAATTACGGAGCACGACGAAGTAACGGAAGATGTGATTCGTAAGCATGCTCGTTTGAAATTTATTGGTGTTTGTAGAGGTACACCATCTAATGTAGCCGTACAGGTTGCTAAAGAACTAGGTATTGAAGTATTTAACACTCCTGCTCGGAATGCACAGGCAGTAGCGGAAATGTTTATAGCTAATGTGATCACTTTCTTGCGTAAAACGATTCCTTCGATCGAGTGGTTGAAGGGGCGCAACTGGCAGGCCGGAGCACACGACTCTTATCTACAGTTTAAGGGCAATGAAATCGCCGGTATGACCATCGGTATGGTTGGATTTGGTGCAGTAGGGCAACGTATTGCCGGTATGGTGAAGTCTTTCCCTTGCAAGATCCAATTTTATGACCCATTTATTACAACTCCATTTGAAGACTACAAGCAGGTGAGTTTGGAAGAAGTGTTTGCAACTTCTGATATCGTTTCGATTCATCTTCCGGTGAATAAAGATACCATAGGTATGATAGATAAACGTCTTATCGGGCTGATGAAGAAAGACGCCATTTTTGTCAACACTGCTAGAGCTGCGGTTGTAAAGCGTGATGATCTACTCGAAGCAATAGAGGGTAATAAAATTCGTGGCGCCATACTGGATGTATTCGATCATGAACCTCCGGATGATACCGATTACCGCCTCATTGATCATCCTAATGTACTGGCAACACCTCATACCGCAGGTGCTACACATGAAGTGGAAGATCATCATGTACGTATCATGAATGAGAAATTATTACAATGGGCCAAACAGCAAGCCGTTCATCAATAACGGAAATATTTAAAAAGTAAAGAACAATGAAGAATGCTCATATTATTATAGATTTCGGAACAGGCAATTTGCGCGCAGCTGTAATTGCTACAGATGGGAGTATACTAGGTGCAGCACGTGAAGATGTTCCGTATATCAGAGATCATCAATATGACGATTCTATTTATTTTGATCCGGCGGCTTTATGGGATCTGATTTTGGAACTTACAGCTATCGCATTAAAGCAGGCTGGCCTGGTGAAAGTGCTGGGAATTACAGCTACCAGCCAGCGTGAAGGTATTGTAGTATTGGATAAAGCCGGTATACCCGTAATCGGAATGCCGAATATCGATCACAGAGGAAGAGCATGGGAGCATACCTTGCAAAATAAAGATGAAGTGTACCGTCTTACAGGACGATTCCCTACTTCACTCTTTTCGGCATTTAAACTGGTGGGATTAAGAGAAGGTAGGAAGGATTTATGGGAACAGGCGGATACATTCTTGAGCATTAGTGATTGGATTGAATACATGTTCTCGGGAGTAGAACATTACGAGCACTCTCAGGCATCAGAAACGTTGCTGTATGATGTAGCGCGTAAATCTTGGTCGGATGCTTTATGTGAAAAATTCAACCTCCCTTCGTCGCTATTGCCTCCTTTGTCCGATTCGGGAACCGTATTAGGGAAGATTAAGCCCCAGGTAGCGGAAGGCTTATCCATTAATCCTGAAGCTCAGGTAATTGTAGGTGGAGCTGATACGCAACTGGCAGTATTGAGCACCTGTGCCAATGAGGGGGATATTGTAATCGTTTCTGGAACCACTACACCTATTATCAAGTTGTCAGCAACTTATGATTTGGACGAACGCCAGCGTATTTGGACAGGAAGACATATAGATGAGAATAGTTTTATGGTAGAAGCCAATGCTGGTGTTACCGGATTAAACTATCAACGCCTGAAAAAGATTTTCTATCCCAATGAAGGATACGAAGTGATTGAGCGCGAAATACAATCTGTAAGCGATTATCAGTGTGTAGCTTCTTTAGGTTCTTTAATAGCAGACGAATCCAAGCCACTTATCAGAGGTGGATTTATTTTCAATACTCCCGTAAACAATGAGCTTTCGAGAGGAAGCTTCATGTGGGCTACTCTTTGGGATATGGCATGCAGTATTTATGAAAATTATAAAACGCTCGTATCTGTAACACATTACGACAAGTCTTATATCTGGACTTGTGGAGGAGGCTTAGAAAGTAAAATCCTGAGGCAGTTTATTGCTAATCTGACAGGAAAGGAAATCAGAATACGTGATAATTATCGTCATGCTTCGGTTGTGGGTGGTATGATGATTTGCAACAATGCATTGAAGATAGATAGTTATGCTGTGCAGGATTATGAAAAAGTTGAGCCTATGGACGATAAGCAACATCAGCAGCTATATGAACAGTGGAAGGATAATAGAGCGCTCTTAAAAAAGATTTTCTGATGGATGAAGCATATTTTATAGGGATTGATCTGGGAACACAGGGGCTCAGAGTAGTGATATTAGATAATAAGGGTAATATTGCGGCCAGTTCAGAACAGGGATTTACTTTATCTCCCGAAATGCGAATGGAGCAGAACCCCAACGAATGGTGGGAGGTATGTGTACAATGTTTAGAGAAGGCTGTAGCACAGTTATCGGCTTTTCAAAAAGCAGCTGTTCGTGCGGTGGCTGTGGATTCTACATCAGGTACTGTTATTCCTATTGATAAAGAATATCAGCCCTTGCATAATGCCATTATGTATAGTGATCAGCGCTCGGCAGAGCATGCTAAGCATTGTACGGCTGTGGCAAAGCAACGTCACCCACATGGATTTACCGGCTTTAGTTGGTCTACCGGTTTGGCTAAAATGGTGTGGTTTATCAACACTTTTCCTGAGAAGGCCGATCGTATTTTCAAATGGATTCATGCAGCCGAGTTTATAACAGGGAAGTTAAGCGGTGTATGGCATGTGACGGATTATACTAATGTATTGAAATCTGGTTTTGATCTTGCCGCCCTTTATTGGCCTGATTACATTAGTGATGTGTTAGGGATAAGAAAAGATTGGTTGCAAGAGGTGCTACCGTCGGGAAGAGTCATCGGAACTCTTAATAAAGATTTGTCACAACAGCTGGGACTTCCTTCTAATGTAGCAGTTACTACTGGTTTAACCGATGGATGTGCTTCTCAAGTGGCATCAGGCGCCATGAGGCCTGGCCAGTGGAATACCACAATCGGCACCACCTTGGTGATTAAGGGGGTTTCGGTGAAAGAAATTAAAGACCCGGAGAATCGGATTTATAATCATAGGCACCCTGCTGGTTTTTGGATGCCGGGTGGGGCTGGAAATATCGGTGCGGACTGGGTTTCTGCCGGATTTAAAGATGAGCTGGAGCATTACAATAATGCAGCTGTTACACTCACACCTACCGGACAAATTGCCTATCCGCTTTTGCAGAAAGGAGAGCGCTTCCCCTTCCTAGCTCCTGAAGTATCAGGCTTTGCTCCTGAAAATGTTTCGAAGGAAGTGTTGTACACGGCCAATATGGAAGGAGTAGCCTATGCCGAGCGTTACGCGTATGAATTAATTAGTAATCTTTCAGGGGAAGAAGTTTCTGAAATTTATACTGCAGGAGGTGCCAGTAATAGTGATATCTGGCTGCAAATACGTAGCGACATCATGCAAAAGCCAATATGTAAAATGAAATATGTATCAGGAGCTGTGGGTGCAGCCATCGTGGCAGCTTCCACCACTTATTTTAAGGATATCACCGAAGCGACTGCAGCTCTTACACAGGCAGAAAAATGGATTTCCCCCCGTTCTGATATGCACCAGCAGTATAATGATTTGTACGGACGTTTCCTGAATACGATGAAGGATAAAGGATTTCTGAAATAGAATAATTAATTAAAAACTTACTTTAGTATATCATTCAACATAAGATAGATGTTAAGAGTAATATTGTTAAGACATGGAGAAACGCCCTACAATGCGGCGGGTAACAAATATTGCGGAAGAACCGATTTGGGGCTTACTGAAAAGGGCTTGGCGCAAGCTGCAAAAGTAGCTGCCTCCTTAAAAGGTGTTAATATAGATGCAGTATATTCTTCTCCCTTACAACGTGCAAGAATAACTGCAGAAATAGCATCGGGCAATCGCCCTGTAACTACAGATGAACGCCTTATAGAAATTGATTTCGGGTTATGGGAAGGAAAAACAAAAGAGGAATTTAATGCAGAAAACCCTTCTTATTGGAAAGAATGGATGGCCGATCCTCGTTCTGCAAAGGCGGGTGGTACAGGAGAGTCGGGTGGTGATGTAGTGAAGCGTGTGAATGACTTCTTTAATGAAATGCTTCAAAAACATCACGGGCAATTGATACTGGTTGTGGCTCATAATGGTGTAAATCGCCTATACATGGCAGAAAAATTAGGTATGCCACTCTCTAATTATCGCTCTTTTGATATAGAAAATTCTTCCATTACTTATTTTGAGCTGCACGATGATGGCAGATTTGTCCTGAAAAAATTGAATGCACAATCCTTATAAGCGCTGGCGTTATTATCTAAATGTGGAAACCATGAATAGAAAAGGTTATCTCGTT
Source organism: Niabella digestorum (assembly GCF_036409055.1). Lineage (NCBI taxonomy): Bacteria > Pseudomonadati > Bacteroidota > Chitinophagia > Chitinophagales > Chitinophagaceae > Niabella > Niabella digestorum. The sequence goes on from NZ_JAZGLY010000006.1 coordinate 146,737, forward strand.
TTGCTTTTGAGTGTGTTGATTTTGGCGGGATGTAACGCGTCTCGTAACTCCTCATCCGCACAAGATGCCGTTGTTTCTATAAATAGTCTACCTCGCAATATTTATATAGAAGGCGGTAAATTTCACGTGCAGGGAGTAGTGGTGGATGTAAAACGGGGTTATGCTTATTTTTCTTTTACAACAAGTCTTGTAAAAACTAATCTTAAAGGTGAAATAATAGGAAGTGTGGAAGGCTTTTTGGGGCATCTGGGATGCTTGGATGTGAATCCTGAAGATGGACGCCTATACGCTTCTTTAGAATATAAGAGCGATAACATTGGGAAGGGAATCTTGAAGGGTTTGGGAAATGATTCTTTGCTATCGAAGCAGCAAGGAAGTTCTTTCTACATAGCCATTTTTGACCCTGAAAAGATTACAAGACCCGGCATGCATGCCGAAAAAGATCCGGTGCTAACAACTGTATATTTGAAAGAGGTGTTGGATGATTATACTGCAACTGTAAAGCATAAGGGTAAAGAAGTGCAACATCGTTATGGTTGTAGTGGCATTGATGGCATCTCTTTTGGTCCGCAGTTTGGTAAGAAAAATGGCAAAACTTATTTGAATGTTGCTTATGGTATATACAGCGACACGTCGCGGTCCGACAACGATTATCAAGTGATTTTACAATACGATCCACGAGAGCTGAAAAAGTATGAACGTCGCTTATCTCAAAATCATTTTGAAGCAATAGGCCCTGATAAGCCGTTGAATAAGTATTTCGTGTATACAGGCAATACTACCTATGGTATCCAGAATTTGGAATATGATCCTTACACGGGATTTTGGCTCGCCGCAGTATATAACGGGAAAAAAACTCTTTTCCCCAACTATGGCTTATTTGCAATAGATGGAGGGAAAGCACCAGTACTGGAAACTTTAAAGAGATTTGATAATGGTGAAAAGGGGAAAGTATTGCAATTGGCAAAAGCCGGATCTTATGATGTTAAAACCAATACATACGGGTGGCACTTTAAGTGGGGTGCTACCGGGATACATTCATTAGGAAACGGTTATTTCTATATTTCTGAAAACGGTACTACTAAAGAAAAAAAACAGTATTGTAACCTTCAATTGTATCGGTGGACCGGCAATCCGGATATTCCATTTGAAAAGGTGAAATAAAAAATATTGCCGATTTTCTTGCTGACAAAGGGTTGTCACCCGGCCTATTGAAATTTGTTGTGAAAAAAAATAACACTATGAGCACAACAATTTCTATTGAACGTCCTATTCTTACCAAAGATGAATTACTAGTAGCCTGGCAAGGGCATCGTAAACTAACCAGAAGGGTTATAGAAATTTTTCCGGAAAAGGATTTGTTTAACTTTTCCATTGGAGGGATGCGCCCATTTGCTGAACTCTGCAGAGAAATAATTGCCGTTGCTGCAGGAAGTATGCAGCAGATTGTAACAGGGAATATTCGCCCTTTAGAAGAGTGTATGCCTGAGGTTCAGGAGAAGGCAGATATACTCGAGTCCTGGGATCAGACTACTGATATTATTAATACCTCATGGTCGCAGATTCAGCCGGAGCGTTTCAGAGAGGAGATCAGCCTGTTTGGTGCCTACAACATGTCGGTGATAGGCATAATACAATATGCCATAGACAATGAGATTCATCATCGTGGCCAAGGATATGTTTATCTACGGGCATTAGGCATAGAGCCTCCTTTCTTCTGGGAAAGATTTTAAGCCCAAAACCACTCCTTGTTTTTATACAGGACATATTGCAAGCAAGTAGTAAGATTTTACATTACAACAATAAAAACCACCATGCAGGAAAAATAGCCCTTCGGTAAATTTACGGTTAAATCCTAGCTGGTGAAACGATTGTTGCAATATGTTCTGTTTTTTATCTTTTCTATTGTCGGGCTAATTACTTCTGTTATAGCTCAGACTGTGGATGTATATGTGGCTCCTAATGGGAATGATGCTGATTCAGGAACTTTACATCGGCCTAAAGCTTCACTTGCGGCTGCTTTACGTCAAGTAAGAGAGATACGTCGTCTGAATGGAGCGGCACTTACACAACCTATTCATATTATTTTTCGGCCGGGTACCTATTATTTACAGGAGCCTGTATTTATAAGGCCAGAAGATTCCGGAACACCACATAGTCCTACAATCATTCAAACTGACGGCTCAGGAGAAGTCGTTATTAGCGGAGGAGCTATAGTAAGTGGATGGAAAAAACTAGAGTATCCTGTACAAGGTTTGTCTGAAAGTGCTATGCCCCATGTATGGGTGGCAGATTTGCCAGATGCATTATATGGTCTACCTCCAGTGCGTCAATTATGGGTGAATGGAAAAAAAGCGGTAAGGGCCAGATGGCCTAACGGCATGGAGATGCAGCGTATCCTCACTTGGGATAAAAAAGATGAAACCTGTTTGATTCCGGCACCTCCTTCTTCATTTACAGAAGTAAAAGGCGCCGAAATGTTCATTCATCAATGGTGGGAAATAGCGATTCTGCGCATTAATAATATGCAGCGGTTGGGGGATAGCGCACGCTTGAGTTTCAGACAGCCAGAAAGTCGTATACAGAGCGAGCATCCTTGGCCGGCACCCTGGTTATCGAAAGAAACAGGCAACTCGGCTTTTTATCTTAGCAATGCCATTTCGTTTTTAGATGAACCGGGAGAATGGTTTGCAGACCACTCATCTGGAAAACTTTATTATTGGCCTCGGGAGGGCGAAGATCTCGGCCAGGCTATGGTGGTTGTGCCGGTGCAAGAGCAACTAATAAAAATATCCGGCACTGCCGATGCTGTCGTACAGCATATTTATTTTAAAGGTATTCATTTCAAATATGCAGCATGGAATCGTCCTTCATTAATGGGCCATGTTCCGCATCAGGCGGGCATGCCAATGACGGATGCTTATAAACTAAGACCTGCCGGTACTAGGGAGAAGGCTTCGTTGGAAAATCAGGCATGGATTGTACGTCCTGCGGCAGCTATCGAGGTTTCTTTTGCACATGATATTTCTTTTGAAACCTGTACAGTTCAGCATGTAGCATCCACGGGTCTGGACTTTATACAGGGTGTTAAACATAGTAGCATTAAAGGCAGCCTTTTTAAGGACATCGGTGGTACTGCAATATTAGCAGGTATGTTTGCCGAGGATGGTATGGAGATACATCTGCCTTATAATCCACAGGACGAAAGAATATTTACTGACTCCATAGTAATTGCCAATAATCTAATTACCGATGCTACAAATGAGGATTGGGGTGCTGTGGGCATCGGCTTGGGTTACGTGCGTAATACCACTGTTAAACATAATGAAATTGAGAATGTAAACTATTCGGGTATTAGTTTAGGCTGGGGATGGAGCCCTCAGCCCAATGTGATGAAGGATAACAGAATTATCGCTAATCGTATTCATCATTTTGGGAAACAGAATTATGACTGCGCGGGTATTTATACCTTAAGTGCACAACCCGGTACGCTTATTAGTGAAAATTATATTGATAGCGTATTTAAAGCCCCCTACGCCCATTTGCCCTCTCATTGGTTTTATTTGTATACTGATGAAGGTTCTGCGTATATAACTATTAAAAATAACTGGACTCCTTCTCATAAGTATCTTCAAAATAATAATGGCCCCGGCAACCAATGGCAGCACAACGGACCAGAGGTGGATGCGCGGGTGAAACAGCTAGCAGGCCTCGAACCGCAGTATCATTATTTATTGAAAGAAAAAACTGCTCATACTGTAAACCAGCCTATTAATAAGGAGCATGAAGAATTAGTGGAGATAATAGTTGATAGAAAAAGTAAATTAGATGAGGATAGACTTAAAGCCTTCTTAAAGCAAAATAATGTTAATCCCAATAGTATCTACCGATGGAAGAATAGATATGTCATCTTTGATAGGATACAGGACTTATCGGTCTTTGAAGGTAAATTGAAAAAAGAGTTTCCTCAACTAACTGTACGAGCGTATTATCATCTTTATTATCATTTTGATAGAAGTAATTGTAGTGAAGAAGTTTTCTCAGATAAGGAAAAGGAACATATAATCCTCACCGCAAATCTTGTGGAAGATGCAGATAAGCAGCAGGAATATTTCCATTATCATGATGTGCAGTTTGATGAATGGCCCGAAGTCGCAAAGGGCTTCTGTAATGCTCAATTTGAGCAGCTGCTTTGCTTTACAAGAGATCGGCAGCTGATGTTGGTTATCAGCATCCCAAAGGGAAAAAACTTGAATGAACTAAATCCCAAAACAATTGAGAATAATCCTCGTGTAGTAGAATGGAACCAAATTATGGCGCAGTATCAGGAGAGTATAGAAGGCGCAAAGGATAAAGAAGTGTGGAAGTTTTTCAAAAAGCTTAATAAATAATTGAACGTATTTAAATATTTATTGCAATGTTAACTATTGGAATATTAGGACTGGGAGAGGGTAGGAGTACAATGAGCGCAGCTCTACAGAGCAAGAAATTGCATTTGAAAATGGTGTGTGATGTCAATGAGAATCTTTGCAAGCTGCGTTGTAAGGAGTTTGATTTTGACCGTTACACGACGCAGTATGAAGATATGCTAAAGGATGCGGATATTGACATCATTGCCATCTATACGCCTGATCATTTGCATGCTGAGCATATCAGTATGGCATTAAAGCATGGCAAGCATGTTGTATGCACTAAGCCATTTATTGATAACTTAAAAGATGCAAAACCCTTATTGGAATTGCAAAAGCAAACGGGTAAAAAGATTTTTGTAGGACAAAGCTCTCGTTTTTTTGAGCCCGCAATGCGTCAGCGTAAAGATTTTGAAAATGGTGAAATTGGCGAACTTATTACAGTAGAAAGTCATTATCACGCCGATCATCGATGGTTTTTAGAAAAGAAATGGGCTTTGGAAGAGGCTTTTAAGTGGCTATATGGTGGATTAAGTCATCCGGTAGATTTTGTCAGATGGTACTTGCCTAATATAGAAGAGGTGATGGGGTATGGAATGATCAGCGCTAATGGTAAAAAAGCTGGTCTGAAGCATGAGGATACTATGCATTTTATTTTTAAGGCAACTGATGGAAGAATTGCTCGTGTGAGCGGCGTATATACATCTCCTATTCAGCCTCCTTACCGCGAAAGTGGTATGAGTACTGTTTTGCGAGGTACGGAAGGGGCTAGTCAAGCCGATTACCATGAGTTGCGTTATGCAATTACTGACCGGAGCGGAGAGGAAAAAATAATTACCTGGGGTGATAATGCCTTAAAATACTATTACCGTTTTGAAGGGCAAAGTCATCATGCGGGCGAATATCAAAATTACCTTGAATATTTCGTTGATTCGATTGAGCAGGAATTTACCGCCTATCCCGATATATCAGAAGGAATTGGAACAGTAGCACTGCTGCAAGCCATGGATGAAAGTCTTAAACAAGGAACTCCCATAAAAATAAAAGCAATATTAGAGCGGTATGGTTTGGATTCGCAACTCGTCGGGTTGTAACATTCTATGCAGCGTTTTTCAAAATCGCCATGTAATTATTATTTAAAAGAAGCATTAACGTGAATACAATTCTATCCAAGCTTCAAACGATTGACTATGTCATAGTAATTACTTACCTAGTAATACTATTATTTATAGGATATAAAGCCAGTTTTGGAGGGAAGAAGCAAAAAGATGAAACCCTGTTTTTGGCTGGAAAATCTCTTAACTGGTACAATGTGGGGTTCAATATGTGGGGAACCAATGTAGGCCCTTCAATGTTACTGGCATTTGCCAGTATTGGCTATGCTACAGGCATAGTGGCCGGTAATTTTGAATGGTATGCCTTCGTGTTTTTGCTTTTGTTGGCGGTGGTATTTGCGCCTCGTTATATTGCCAGTAAAGTAACCACCATGCCAGAATTTATGGGACAACGGTATGGTGAGGGCACTCGCAATATTCTGGCTTGGTACGCATTGGTGAAAATTCTTATATCCTGGTTGTCGTTGGGACTATTTGCAGGCGGTTTTCTTGTACGACAAATATTGGGAATCCCCATGTGGCAATCAGTAATTGTGTTGGTGTTGTTTGCTGGATTATTTGCATTTGCAGGTGGACTGAAAGCTATTGCCAAGGTAAATGTGTTTCAGATGATTTTGCTAATTGGCGTATCCCTGCTGCTCTGTGTAATGGGTATTCATAAAGTAGGAGGGGTAAGGGCATTGATACAACAAACACCGGATGAATACTGGAGTATGATAAGACCCGCTTCAGACCAGGCTTATCCTTGGTATGCTATTTTGTTGGGTTATCCAGTTTCAGCTATTGCATTCTTCTGTACGGATCAGGCGATGGTGCAGTCGGTGTTAGGTGCGCGTAATCTTGAACAAGGACAGTTGGGAGTGAATTTTATAGGATGGTTAAAAATATTGTCCTTGCCATTGTTTATCATTCCGGGTGTGGTTTGTTATGTGTTATATCCTAATCTGAGTAGTCCAGACGAAGCCTATATGACGCTTGTTACGAATTTATTCCCTCCAGGTATGAACGGGATGGTAATAGTGGTGCTGATTGCAGTGTTAGTAGGAACGATTGGATCTTCTTTGAATGCTTTAAGTACGGTTTTCACTACCGATATCTATGCTAAAAAGATTCGTCCCAATGCCGATAATCAGCAGCTCATCAAAGTAGGCAGAATGACTGTTGTTGCAGGTTGTTTTTTTGCCATCCTTATGGCTATAGCTATTGATAGTATTAAAGGATTAAACCTTTTCGATGTATTTCAGGCTGTGCTTGGGTTTATCGCACCTTCATTAGCAGTAGTGTTTTTGTTGGCAGTGTTTTGGAAACCGCTTACACGACGAGCTGTGAATTTTACCTTGATATGGGGCTCTATTATCAGTTTATTTATAGGGGTATTGTATTTATGGGTGTTTCCGGCAAATAGTTATTCCTTTTGGCCCCATTATCTGTTTTTATCTTTTTTAATCTTTTTATTGTTGCTGATTTTGGCTGTGGTGATTTCTATTGCAGACCCTACTCCACAAAAGGCCACAGTTATAGAGGAAGAAATACCCGTTACTACTTTACGTGTTAAGAGGGCATGGACGGCGCTAGTGATTGCAATGATTGTACTATATATAATATTTCATTAGTATGAGAAGAATGAATTGTTTGTTAAGAATTGCATGTTTTATTTGTTCCTCCCTATGCTTGGGTAACAACCTGTCTGCTCAAACTTGGATCTGGTATCCGGGCGACTATGAGATATGGTTGTCCAATGAAATGCAGAATCGTCGTACAGAGCGCGGAACGTTTTTTCCCGTATTCTGGAAAATTGATAACCATTATCCTTTAGTGGATTTTCACAAGGTATTTGATGTGCCTGCAGATGAAGAAGTAGAAATCTATGTTGAAGGACAGTACAATGTAAAACTGGATGGAAAAGCTTTTGAAGGATATCCGCAGAAAATTTTTGTGCCGGCAGGACAACACAAGATTAATATTAAAGTCTTTAATCAAAAATCGGTACCGGCTATTTTTGTCCGAGGAAAAACGATTAAAAGCGATAGCTCTTGGTTACTGACATATGAAGATAAGGAGTGGATAGATGAAACAGGCAAAACATCGGATATATCTACCACTAAATGGGTAAATGCAGGATATTGGAATTTTAACACACCTGAACAATTGCCTTCTCAATTTAAATTACCGGTACGCCCTCAAGATGCCGTTAGTATGACAGCTGTCGGTGCTGGTACATTGGTGGATTTCGGCAAGGAGACATTTGGCTTTATCAAGTTGCATAAACTGAAAGGGAAAGGTAAAATTACAGTGTACTACGGAGAAAGCCGTGAAGAAGCTTTGGATACAACACACACGGAGACATTTGATAAGGTATATATAGATCAAAAGGAGGGGGATTTTGTATTCGAATTGTCCAAAGCTTTTCGATATGTTAATATCTTCACGGACCCGGATGTGCATTTTGAGAAAGTTTCCATGCTTTATGAATATGCCGATCTGGAAGATAAAGGATCTTTTAGATGCAATGATGAAGAAATTAATCAGATTTATGAGGTTGCTAAATATACATTTCACTTAAGCACGCGTGAGTTTTTTATAGATGGTATTAAAAGAGATAGATGGATTTGGAGTGGTGATGCGTACCAAAGCTACTTAATGAATTACTACCTCACCAATGATAATGAAACAGTAAAACGTACCATACTGGCATTACGTGGTAAAGATCCCATTACCAGTCATATTAATACTATAATGGATTATACACTCTATTGGTTCTTGAGTATCTATGATTACTATCTATATAGTGGAGATGTAAGCTTTGTGCGTAACAATTACGATCGGATGAAATCTTTGATGCATTTTGTATTGGGCAGAAGAAATAAAGATGGTTTGCTGGAAGGCTTGCCCGGCGACTGGGTTTTTATTGATTGGGCCGAAGGTTTGAGCAAGGAAGGTGCTGTGAGCTTTGAACAATTGTTATTTGCACGTAGTCTAGAAACGATGGCTTTAGTTGCCGATATAGTAGGACAGCAAGAAGATGCACAGCAATACGCTAAGCTTGCCGGAGATGTGCGTAAAAAGCTTTTTGATATTTATTGGAGCCAACAAAAAAAGGCATTTGTGCATAGCTTTGTCAAGGGGAGCCCTACTCATCATGTGACACGGTATGCAAATATGTTTGCAATCTTCTTTGATTATTTGTCTGATGAGCAGAAGTCCTTCGTTAAAGATTCTGTATTGTTGAATAAGCGTGTACCTCCGATTACCACTCCTTATATGAGATTTTATGAGTTGGAAGCGCTATGTGCTTTAGGCGAACAAAGCTATGTGACACAGGAAATGAAATCCTACTGGGGTGGGATGTTAAAGTTGGGAGCCACTTCATTCTGGGAAGAATATAATCCTCAAAAAAGCGGAGCAGATCATTACGCTATGTATGGCAGAAAGTATGGTAAAAGTCTGTGTCATGCATGGGGAGCGAGTCCTCTATATTTATTGGGAAAATATTATTTAGGTGTGAAGCCTACGTCGCCTGGGTATGCAACATATACCATCGAGCCTGCATTAGGCGGATTAAAGTGGATGGAGGGAAAAGTACCGACGCCTAATGGTAATATTGAGGTTTACTGCAGTACTACAAAGTTGCAAGTATTATCACCTGTAGGTATTGGTAAGTTGATATTGAAAAGTAAAATTCCTCCTAAGTGCAAGGATGGCATTTTTGTAAAAAGAGGGGATAATTTGTATGAGCTGAAAATAGAAAGTAACAAGCGGTATCAAATCACTTATCAAGCATTCTAAGTGTGCAAGGGATTGCTAAAAATAATAATAGGGTATGAAGAAATTTGTTCTTACTATATTAATAAGCATAGTGAGTATTTGGAATTTGAATGCTCAAGATGCATTAGTTAATACACACAGGAGCCCGTATGCAAAGCTTTGGGGGGCTGGTTGGAGTAATATAAAATTTACAGAAGGTTTTTGGCGTGATCGTTTTGAGATTTTAAATAAAGTAATGATTCCTTCAATATGGAATATATATACGAGCGATACAGTTTGTTACGCCTTTCAAAATTTTAAGATTGCTGCAGGGCTCGAAAAAGGCGCTTTTAGAGGACCGTCTTTTCATGATGGCGATTTTTACAAAACGCTAGAGGCGTTGGCAGCAGCTTATGCAGTAACTAAGAATGAGCAATTGGATAAGTGGATGGATGAAGCTATTGCTGTTATTGAAAAAGCTCAACGGCCCGATGGGTACATATATACTAAGAATATTATCGAACAGAAAACTTCGGGTGTAGTGAAGATGTTTGATGACAGGCTCAGTTTCGAAGCTTATAATTTCGGACATCTAATGACAGCCGCCTGTGTGCATTATAGAGCGACAGGAAAAAAATCTTTGCTAAACATTGCTGTTAAAGCTGCGGATTTTTTGATTGAGTTTTATGATAAGGCCACACCGGAGCAAGCTCGAAATGCTATCTGCCCTTCACATTATATGGGATTAGCTGAGCTATATCGTACTACTCAGTACTCAAAATATCTGAGTTTACTACAAAAGCTAATTGATATCAGAGGAACTACTGACGGCACGGATGATAATAGTGACCGTGCACCATTTAGAGAGATGCAGCGTATCGTAGGGCATGCTGTGCGAGCTAATTATCTGATGGCAGGTGTGGCAGATCTGTATGCGGAAAATGGCGATGAAACCTTGAAAACAACTTTAGACCGTCTTTGGAATAATATTGTCCATACTAAGATGTATGTAACGGGAGGTTGTGGGGCTTTGTACGATGGGGTGTCAGTTGATGGTATATCCTACAATCCAGACACGGTGCAGCGTGTGCATCAGGCCTATGGCCGCGACTATCAACTCCCTAATCTCACAGCACATAATGAGACCTGCGCTAATATAGGGAATGTATTATGGAACTATCGCATGTTTTTATTGTCGGGAGAAGAGCGATATATGAATATTGTTGAACTTGCTTTGTATAATAGTGTGTTGAGTGGTGTGAGCCTTGATGGCACAGGATATTTTTATACCAATCCTTTAGCACATAATAAAACTTTCCCGTATATTCTAAGATGGTCGGGAGGTCGTGTGCCATATATTCATATTTCTAATTGCTGTCCCCCAAATTTAGTACGCACATTAGCCGAAGTAGGCGAGTATATGTATAGTGTAAGCCGGGAGGGGTTTTATATTAATACTTATAGTAGTAATAATGCTGATATTACACTTGCTGATGGAAGTAAAGTTTCACTAAAACAACAGACTGATTATCCCTGGGATGGAAACGTAAATATCGTGTTTACAAAAACTCCTGATAAAAGTTTTAATGTTTATCTAAGAATTCCCAACTGGTGTGAAAATGCGCGTATTTATTGGGATGGTAAAGAAGAAGTAGTAAAAGGCGGGCAATATTTTGCATTGAATAAAAAATGGAAGCAGGGAGATAAAATCGCCCTTGAATTGGATATGCCGGTAACATTATTGGCATCGCATCCGCTCGTAGAGGAAACTCGTAATCAAGTAGCAGTGAAACGAGGCCCCATCGTGTATTGCATAGAATCAGCAGATGCCTCCGAGCACTCCGTATTTAATGTTATGATGCCTGTGGATGCCAATCTTAAACCTGTTCCCACTTATATTGCTAACACTCGCATTATGGCATTGGAGGCTCAATTGCCGGTATTGAAAGCTGATCATTGGGAAGGTAGATTGTATAATGAAGTGCCAAAAACAGTGGACACCGCACAGATTAAACTGATCCCATACTTTACATGGGCCAACAGAGGACTATCCGATATGTCCGTCTGGATGCCAATATTTAGATAGTGGAATTTTATAATTTGATAGTTGTAAATTGCTGCTTATGCTAAAAAGAATATCTTTAGCGCTGATTTAATGATTGCGGATGAATATTGGGTTTAAAATTTTGCTTGCTGTTTTAGTAGCACTGGGATTACGTGTAGCAAATGGCCAACAAAGTGGGGCGTCAATCGATGCAATATTTAGAGATCCCCCAGAGTCAGCTAAACCCTGGGTGCTTTGGTATTGGATGCACGGCGCCGTATCAAAAGGGGGTATAACCGCCGATCTCGAAGGGTTACGTAATAACGGTATTGGTGGTGTATATCTGGCTTGTATTTATGATACGGTATCCCGGATTCCGTATCCCCATCCTGCCCGTCAATTATCTCCTCAATGGTGGGAAATGATTAATCATGCCTTAAGAGAGTGCAAACGTCTAGGCATGAAGATGTCTCTGCACATGAGTGATGGATTTGCGTTGGCTGGTGGCCCTTGGATCAAACCCGAGCAATCCATGCAAAAACTGGTGTGGACAAAAACATATGTAAAAGCACCTTTACACGATCCTATCGTATTAGAACAACCTAAGGCTAACGAAAATTTTTATAAGGATGTCGCAGTATTTGCCTATCCAGCGAATTGTGCGCAGGCATTTAGTGATACGGTTCTGGTACCTACTGTTATCACCAGTACAGGAGAAAGAGCTTCTTACCTTGCTTTTCCGATAGATGACACCAAATCTTTTAAAAGTGATACTGCTTGTTGGATTCAATATAAATATCCTTCACCGTTTACGATACGATCGCTGAAAATACGTACTGGAGGTAATAATTATCAGGCCCTAAGGTTGACGGTATTGGCAGGTTATAATGGAATCGAGTTTGACACGATAATTAAATTACAACCGCCAAGGCACGGCTGGCAGGACAGCGATGAAGACTATACTTTTTCTATACCCGCTACAACGGCAATGTATTTTCGTTTTCTGTGGAGTAAGGATGGTTCGGAGCCGGGCGCTGAGGATTTGGATGCTGCTAAGTGGAAACCTTCACTGAAGGTAAAAGGTATCTATTTGAATGATGAGCCGGTAATTAATCAGATTGAAGCAAAGAATGGAAGTGTGTGGCGTGTGGCAACAAATACAGATGAGTTGTGCGTACGCAAAGAAGATGCCATACCTTTCGACAGGATTATCAATATTACAGACAAGATGGATGAAGACGGACAGCTGCATTGGACGCCACCATATGATGCGAACTGGATTATTACGCGAATAGGCCATACCTCTACAGGGCATACTAATGCAACGGGCGGCGCAGCAAAAGGTCTGGAATGTGATAAATTTGATGCGGAGGCCATTAAACTTCATTTTGATAATTGGTTTGGTAAAGTGTTTGAAATGACCGATCCCGGACTTGCCAGAGAAGTGCTTAAAATATTTTATATCGATAGCTGGGAGGCTGGGAGTCAGAATTGGAGTAAAAACTTTCTCTCCGAATTTAAAGCACGCAGAGGATACGATCTTTTACCTTATCTATTAGTGATGACGGGTACCCCAATAGAGGATGCCGCCACTTCCGAAAGGATACTACATGATGTGAGGGAAACAATTGCAGAATTAGTGAATGATATTTTTTATAAAACGCTTCGGAAACTGTCTGCTGAAAAAGATTGTGAGTTTATGGCCGAAAACGTGTCTCCTACCATGGTGAGCGACGGTTTACTACATTTTAAAACAGTGGATTATCCTACCGGGGAATTTTGGCTACATAGTCCTACACATGACAAGCCTAATGATATGTTGGATGCCATCAGTGCAGCGCATATTTATGGAAAGAATATAGTGCAGGCAGAGGCTTTTACTAATTTAAGAATGGCCTGGACGGAGCATCCCGGTAATATAAAGGTTGTTGGGGACCGCAATTTTGCTATGGGAATTAATAGAATGGTGTTGCATGTAATGACACATAATCCATGGCTGGATCGTAAGCCTGGTATGACACTCAGTAATATCGGTCTTTTTTATCAACGCGATCAGACTTGGTTTAAGCAAAGTAGGGCATGGATTGATTATATGACCAGGGTTTCCGCTATGCTTCAGTATGGGAAACCCGTTGCTGATATTGCTGTTTTTACAGGAGAGGAAGTGCCTCGAAGATCCATTTTGCCTGATCGATTAGTGAACACGCTGCCTGGAATATTTGGTAAGGAACGCTTGCTATCGGAGCAAAAACGTTTGGAAAATAAAGATCAGCCACTCCGTACCATTCCTGATGGGGTAAAGCATTCGGCTAATATGGCCGATCCGGAAGATTGGACAGATGCCCTGCGAGGGTATAAGTATGATTGTTTTAATCCTGATGCATTATTGGGCGCTAAAGTTAAAAATAAAAAAGTGGTATTTGAGTCTGGTGCTGAGTATGCTATTTTGGTTTTCCCCGAAAAATTGCTAATGAATCCTAATAGTCATCTAATGTCCTTGCATATTGCAATAAAATTGTTAGAATTGTCAAGGGCTGGTGCTATTATTCTTATTGATAAAGGACATAAGGAGCCTATAGGTTTTAAAGATAACAGCGAAGAGTTGCAAAAGATATGGAAAGCATTGTTGCGTAGTCGCAATATAATTGACATACCTTATATGGAAGAAACATTTGCAAGGATAGGAGTAGAGCGGGATTTGGATGCTACAGCCAATAAAGAAAAAATTGCTTGGACTCATAGGAAGACTAATAATGAACATATTTATTTTGTTTCCAATCAGGAGAGCAAACCTGTTCAATTTACATTATCCTTCAGAGTTAAGGGATATACTCCTGAGATTGCGGATCCTGTAACGGGTTCCATTACCCCGGTGTCCGATTGGAGGGTTGTAAATGGTAGAACCATTATTGTACTTCCCTTGGATACACATCAATCTGTATTCATTATATTTAGAAAGAAGACAAAAGTATTGTCTACAAAGAATCAGTTTTTGCAGACTAGTTCATTGCTTGATGATATATCAAGTAACTGGTCAGTGCAGTTTGATCAGCAGATGGGTGGACCTACAGAAGTTGTTGATTTTCCTGTATTGCAATTGTGGAATGAAAAAAATGATCCTCGTATAAAATATTATTCAGGATCTGCTATATATAAAAGACAATTCTCATTATCTGATGTGAATAAAGATAGCCCTATTTATCTTATTATTGATAGTGTTTTTAATATCGCATCCGTTTCTATTAATGGCAAATACTGTGGTACTTTATGGACAGCGCCATACCGATTGGATATCTCGGATGCTATCCGAAAGGGGATAAATAATATTGAGATCACAGTGACTAATACTTGGTTGAACCGTCTTTTATACGATATTAGCTTGCCTGAAAAAAAGCGTATCACTTGGACTTCAGCTAATTTAGAGTTATTGAAAGGAAAGTCTCTGCAGAAAGCAGGCATATCGGGACGGATTAGAATAGAGCAATAATTCCATATTTCCCAATCTATTCAATCGATTGCGCATATTTATTTTTGGTGACATTTCTAAGAGGTTCTTCATTATTTTTAAGTTTCCTGAATTGGATAATCTAAAAATTAGCCATGAAAAGAACCTGCTCTTTAATATTTATAGTAATTCTTTGCACAGTCCTCGCATCTTCTTTTGTGCATCATCACATTGCTCTAGTAGCTAGTAGACCTATAAAAGATTCTTCACTAATTATTCCTATAGGAGGAAATACATGGAGCAAACCTATTCAACCGCGTTCCAGAGTAATTTCGAATACCGGTATTGTTAATTGGACTGATGCTAGTACGCAATTCGATACTTATTTCAGGGTGAGCACTCCAGGGAAACTGCATCTAAAAATTAGTGCAAAAACTGAAGGTAGGAGTTCTTTGAGGGTTATTATTAATAATGTGCCGAGAGATATAACAGTAGATGGAAATGTTTTTCGTCTCTATTCGATAGGTACTTGGGAAATCAAGGATACTGGCTATGTTAAGATAACATTGAAAGGCCTTTCTAAAACAAGCAACATTTTTGCGGATGTGTCGCATTATGAAATAGGAGGGACTGTTATTACTTCACGAGTAAATTATGTTCTCAATAATGAGGGCAACTTTTTTTACTGGGGGAGAAGAGGACCTTCTGTGCACTTGTCCTATCCGTTTTATTCAGAAATAAAAGCAAAATGGTTTTATAATGAAATAACAGTACCAGAGGGTGAAGACAAACTGGGGTCTTATTTTATGGCGAATGGCTTTGGAGAAGGGTATTTTGGTATACAGGTTAATTCTCCAACAGAAAGACGTGTATTGTTTTCTGTCTGGAGTCCATACAATACCGATGATCCTAAAAGTATACCCGAAGATCAGCGTATTATTATGCTGAAGAAAGGGGAGGGTGTATATACAGGTGAATTTGGAAACGAAGGATCGGGGGGGCAGAGTTTCTGGCGCTATAATTGGAAAGCAGGAACTACTTATCGATTCTTACTGAAAGGAGAACCTGATGGCAATAATAATACTATTTACACTGCATATTTTTTTATACCCGAAACCAATAGCTGGAAACTGATTGCTTCTTTTAAGCGCCCTTATACTGATACCTATTTGAGGCGCTTGCATTCGTTTTTGGAAAACTTTATTCCAGAGCAGGGAGACCAGGAACGTCAGGTGTTGTTCGGTAATCAGTGGATTTGTGATGCTAATAATAAATGGCATGAGCTTAATGAGGCAGTTTTTACTTATGACAATACTGCAGCGAAAGGCTATCGCATGGATTATGCAGGAGGTGTATTGAAAAATCAGTTCTTTCTACGGAATTGTGGTTTTTTCAATCATTATACTCCCTATCAATCACGTTTTAAACGACCTATAAAGGGAAGCCCTCCTTCAATCAATTTTGATGAACTTCCATAGCTGTGTGGCGATTCTAGGTTAAGTTAAGCTGCTAATAAGTACTATGTTATTGTAATAATATTTTTATATCTTTTTCTCTTTCCTTAGGTAATACTATTAACGATGTGATTTTTCCGTTTTTAAGAGTCGCTTCCACAGTGGTCTGTTTAGGAGCGTGTAATTTGAAATGTACATCCCATTCTTTAGGCCATGCAGGAAAAAGATAAATTGTATCGTCAACGGTTTGGAGTAGCATTTCTTGCAGGCCAATCATACCACTACCTCCCCAATTGTGATCTGGTACCCAATCAAATCCAGGCCCCCAGAAAGCAGGGAAACGCCTTCCGCTATCTTTCAGTTTTAGAGTGGTTAGGCGTTGCGCTTCTTCTGTGAGACCCAAGCGCGCAGCAAATATATTATCCTGTTTCCATCCAATATGACTACGGAATTTCAATGCAAAACTGTCTAGATGATAAGTGTTGATAGCAGTATCTAACCCACTTCTTCCTATTCCGTAAAGCCCCCAAGGAAACACGGGATATAGTTGTGGTGATTCGGTATTATTTACCCTTGCCCAAAGCCGGGCCGGAGCAATCGTGGGTTTACCGTTATAACTCATAAAGGGAAGGGGAGGTATACGAGATAGAAATTTTTCGAAATATTGTTTTCCTTCACTTGTGAGATATTTTGTTCCTGTGGCTAATAATGCTGTTGTTACTGCTTTTAATGCAGCGATGGTGGCGCTAGCATTATAGGTTAGTTTAAACGTTTCTGCACCCGATCCAGGATAGAGAATTAAATAATTGTTTTCATCAAGTGGTTTGTTGCTCCTAAGCTTACCCCGATACTGGTAGTGCTCATCGAAAAATACCAATGCGTTTTTAATGAGCGCAATATAATCGCCAATATCATTTCCTGTATAGAAATGGGTTTGTAGTATCATCATGCAGAACTCGAGCACTGTATCCCATTCGTATTCCAACCAAGCATTGTATTCAATGCCGGGGTCGAAATCTGCGGGCCGTTTCCAGCCATATTCTGTAGGATTGGGTAAGCCGAAATTCTCTATTTGCTCATTAAAGTTGGCTCCTTTATGTCCCCAATAAATTTTTGTGCGCAGTATAGCCGTAGGCAAAATTCTATTATAGAAATCAAACTGGGGTTTCATCATGTCGATATCACCACTTTTCAGCATAGGCCAATATACCAGCCGCTGGTTTTGTGCTGTAAAAGTGCCGCCCCCCCAGTTGCGATGGTCCGGTGTGCCTTTTATAGTACTATCGGTAAAGACAGGATCTACCGTAAAAAGTCCCCCATTAAACTTTGTAGGGTAAGATCCATAGGCATTGCATCCCAGCATGTATCGGAATAGCTGATAGTTGCGACCTACTTGCCAACTTTCGGTGTTCGATTGAGATGTATCGATAACAATAAAACTTCTTTCCCAAAAATGATTCCACCACCGGATTGTTTGCTGATGATTACTTCGATAGCTTTTTGCAAGTCGATATACCGCATCCTTCCATTGTTTCAGCGTTTCCGTTTGTTCATTGTAGAGGAAAATTTCAATAGAATGATGCTTTTGTGGGGCTTTTGAAATGAGACTGTAGCTTTTGTAGGGTGTGTTTACATAAATGCCGCTATCTACGTAGCCTTGTATAAATTGAGGAGCTTTGATAAATCCCCCACTTGTAAGGTTTTTAAGAGGGTTAAATAATTGTGATTTGACAGAATCCAAACCTTGCTGTGTTACTGTTGCATCGAATACATCAGCACCACTATTACGATGGTAAAATACAATACCTTCGTTTTCGTAATGAATTTCATCTTTTTTCGTAACAACATCTACATGTTTGGCCCATTTCCAGGAATTTGCATTATTCTCTTTGCCTGTCTGTAAGCGATCAGTATACCGCCAATTTTCATACAATAGCTCCGCTTTTAACGGTTTACTGCTTTGGCTTTGTATATGTATGACCGGATGTTTAACATCTACCCATATTTTTAGCTGAAGTCGAATATTATTATCTGCAGCTTCAATCTTAATATATCCGTCTTTCAGTATCAGTTCTTGTTTAAAGCTGGCATTGTTGAATGGGTTGGGATGAAATCGAAGTCGTATTCTACCACTTTTCAGAAATGTATTATTTTCATCAAAACTTCCACTTTTCGAAAAATACATCAGTAAGTCATTATTCTCCACCCACACATTACAACCAATATCACCTCCGCCTACAGGCATAGATTCACTGGCATTATTGCTTTGAGAAGTCCAAACGATATTGTAGGAATCAGGTAGTACCTGACTATGAGCAAATGAGTGAAATAAAAGTGCTAAAGGCAATAAGCAAACTTTGCCCATATCCAAAAGATGAGGTAGGAATGAAATAAAGTTTGTAATTCTTTTTAAAATTTTCATCGTGCCCGAATATAAGGAATTAAACCTTTCTGTTATAGAGGAGTCATGCAATGTATAAGTATATTGTACTTTTTACTTTTTTAATAATAACCTATTTTTGATTAGATCTGAACCAGCATATTCAGAAAAGTTAGAAGGTTTGTCATGACGGAAGTAAAACAAGGATCACATAAAAATATCTGGTATGGAGTGGGACGTAAAAGAATTGAAATACCCAAACCGGTATTGCGATCTAATATTATAGTAAACCCATTGTTAAATAATCTGTATATCGCCAGTCTGGGGTTCTATCCCAAGGCTAAAGGACATTATACAAAACGTAAACATGGACTTCCTGAAAATTTTCTTTTCTATTGTGTAGATGGATATGGGTGGTACATGTTGGATGGGGAGAAGCATGAAGTGGGGCCGAACGAATTTTTTATACTTCCGCAGCATGTAGAGCACGCCTATGGTAGTACAGAGCATGACCCTTGGAGCATTTACTGGGTACATTTTGGTGGTAAATGTTTACCTGAGTTTAATAAAATGCATACGGTGAAGGAGCATTTCAAGCCTCGCCTTGTTAAAGACAATGGTGAAGCGCCCACTGTGTTTAATAAGATGTATAAGACGCTTGAATTGGGGTTTAGTTTGGATAATCTGTTTTTCGCTAATATCAGTTTACAGCATTTTTTATCCTTGTTTATTTATAATTCACGCCATCATCCTGCCACCCCCGATACTAAACCGGGCTGTGTGGAGAATGCTATTTTGTATATGCAGGAGCATATAACCGATATGTTAACACTTAAGCAAATTAGTGCTCATACCAATTACTCTGTTTCACGGTTCTCCAATCTTTTTAAACAACAAACCGGGTATGCTCCGATGGACTATTTCATGCAGATGAAAATTCAGCAGGCGTGCCAGCAGTTAGATTTTACGGATAAATCTATTAAGGAAATTGCTCTTAATTTGGGTTTTGATGACCCGTATTATTTCTCTAAGAGGTTCAAACAAATTACTGGAATGCCCCCAATAAAATATCGTGCTGCTAATAAGCATTAATTATTTAGACTATCGTTACTTCCACCCCCATACTTTCCAGCGTTTTAATGGTGTGTTCTGAGACGTTGGAGTCGGTTATAATTTGCTCAATATCGTCGATATTGCAGATTTTGCCAAATCCGCGTTTCCCGAATTTACTGGAGTCTACTAGGATAATTGTTTTTTGAGAAGTTTCGATCATTTTTCGGTTTAGTAGTGCTTCCGACATACTAGACGTGGTAAGTCCATAATTTAAATCAATACCATCAACCCCTAAAAACAGTTTACTGCAGGAAAAGTCGGTTAATATTGCTTCGGCGTACGTACCTGTAACAGAAGCGGAAGTTTTACGCATTAAACCTCCCAATTGTATTACTTCCACTCCCTGATGGTGAATGAGCTCCAGTGCTACATTTAGTGCCGAAGTGACAACAGTGAGATTCTCTTTAGCCACAATGTTTTTTGCAAAATACTGAACCGTGGTTCCGGAGGCAATCAGAATACAATCGTTGGGCTCGATGAGCTTGGCTGCATAAGCGCCAATTTTTTGTTTTTCTGCAGCCTGCAATGTTACTTTTTCTTCAACGTGTCGATCAGCAATATACGGATTGGTGAGTGTGGCTCCACCGTGAGTACGATACAGCAGTTTTTTATCTTCCAGAAACTGCAAATCTTTTCTTATTGTAACGGAAGACACATTAAGCAGGGCGCAGAGGTCTGTTACCTTTACACTTCCTTCCTTTTTGATCAGTTCTATAATTTGCTGATGCCGTTCTAGTAGGTTGCTCATTAGTTACTGAATATGGGTGTCAAAAATACTAAATGTAATGATTCTCTCATTTTAAATATGTTACTACTAGAAAATGATTGTAATGTGTTTGACTTTACTGCCTGCAAAAGGTTAAAAATAGGAGGTACTATTTTTAAATATTACTGCTCTCGGCAAAATGCAGCACTTTATTGTTTCAAAAGCCCTACTTCCCCTTACTTTTTAAAATAATAGTGTAGTGTTGCCCGTTGTTCATGAAAACGTTTGCGTAAATAAATCCGTCCTGTACTGTCTGGTGTTGCTAAAAAGTGGTTAAACTTGCGCAGATTGTTTGTCACTGACGACTAAAAAAACGCTATATGATAAAACTTTTCCAGTTCGTTTTTTTTCTTTTTATCTGCACGATATCGGCTTGGTCCCAGTCACGTGAAGTGAAAGGAACTGTTTTGGATGAAACAGGGGCTCCTTTAGCCGGGGTGACGGTAACCTTGTCTGGTACTAATACTGCCACAGTTTCTGATAATGCCGGCTCTTTTACCATTAATGTTCCGCGTACAGGAACACAACAGCTGGTATTTACTGCTACAGGATTTACCTCACAAACCATTACCGTAACATCTTCTGTAGTGAATGTAGTGATGGCGAGGCATATTGTCACAGGAGATGAAGTGGTAGTAATTGGTTATGGTACTTCTAAAAGAAGGGATCTAACCGGTGCAGTGGCTACTATGTCTGGTAGAGATTTAGCAAAAATTCCCGTTGCCAACCCGTCGGAAGCTTTGAGTGGTAGGTTGGCCGGAGTACAGGTAACCACTACCGAGGGGTCTCCTGATGCGGAAGTAAAAATTAGGGTACGTGGCGGCGGCTCAATTACCGGCGATAACAGCCCACTGCTGATTGTAGACGGCTTTCCTGTAAACTCTATATCGGATATTGCTCCTGGTGATATCGAATCTATCGACGTATTAAAGGATGCTTCTTCCACAGCCATATATGGTTCTCGGGGAGCTAATGGAGTTATCATCATTACTACCAAGAGTGGTAAAGCAGGAAAATTTAGACTGAATTACAACGGTTATGGTGGTTATCGCAAGCTAGCGAATAAACTCACAGTACTCGATCCGCTGGATTATGTAAAATGGCAATATGAACGCGCCTTGTTAGATAATAAGCTGGATGAAACTTTTACTCGTTATTTAGGCAACTGGCAAGATATTGACTTGTATGCAGAAGCGCAGCCCAACGATTGGTTGGAGCAGGTATTTGGACGTATAGGGCATACTATGAACCATAATCTTAGTATGAATGGAGGTAGCGATAAACTTCGTTATGCTGCGAGCTATACCCATATAAGCGACAAAGCTATCATGTTGTCATCAGGATTTACTCGAGATAACCTCACTCTTAAGCTCAATGCTAAACCACATGCTAAAGTAACCACCGACTTCTCGGTGAGGTATTCTAAAGCTACCATTGAGGGTGGTGGGATGAACGAGCAAAATGAAGTTTCTTCCGCCGATTCAAGATTGAAGTATGCCATGATTTATCCGCCTATACCTGTAGGAGGACTCACCGATGCGGAAGAAACCGATGATGCGTTCAATATGTATAATCCCATAGTGGCGGTATACGATAATGACCGAAGACAGCGGAGAGTCAATCTGAACCTAGGGCTTAGTGTGGGATGGCGTCCTTTTGAGAATGCTCAGCTTAAGACTGAAGTAGGTATGGATGAATATCACTATGATGATGATCGTTTTTACGGTCCTACTACCTATTATGTAAAAAATGTACCTTCTGCAGAGAATCAGGGGTTGCCCGCTATACAAATGCAGAAGATGCTAAAAAGAGCTATGCGTAATACCAATACTTTCAGTTATGATTTCAAAAAGCTTCTTACAGGCAATCATGATCTGAATGTTTTGGTAGGACAGGAGTTTATTAATGTGAGTCAGGAAATGCTAACAACAGTGGTTCATGGCTTCCCACGCACATTTACATTTTATGATGCTTTAAAATTGTCTGCCCAAGGTGCTGCGAACTCGGTAGATAATTATTTGTACCCTGATGATCGTCTTTTATCGTTCTTTGGAAGAGCTAATTATAGCTATAGAAGTAAATATTTATTGTCTGTAACGTTCCGTGCTGATGGTTCCTCCAAGTTCTCCGAGGGGAATCGTTGGGGATATTTCCCCTCTGTTGCTGGTGCGTGGCGTATTTCTTCAGAAGACATCTTTAGTGGGTTGCGCAATGTGTTTGACGATTTGAAGCTGCGCCTCAGCTATGGTACTGCTGGAAATAACAATATTCCTTCAGGGCAGATGGTGCAGACTTTTGATGTAAGTACCACTACATGGGTAAATGGTTATAACAGCTATTGGGCAGCTTCCAAAACTATGGCAAACCCCAATCTGAAATGGGAAACTACTATTACCCGGAACGTAGGATTGGACTTCACACTCAAAAATCAGGTATTAACCGGTACTATTGATGTATATCGCAACAGCACTAAAGACTTATTGATTTTATTCCCCGT
The DNA here is from genome assembly GCF_036409055.1 of Niabella digestorum. Lineage (NCBI taxonomy): Bacteria > Pseudomonadati > Bacteroidota > Chitinophagia > Chitinophagales > Chitinophagaceae > Niabella > Niabella digestorum. The sequence goes on from NZ_JAZGLY010000006.1 coordinate 169,704, forward strand.
ATCTGGAACCGGTTATGATAACCAATATCGTAATATGGGCGAGACCCGTAACCAGGGATTGGAAATTACGTTGAATTGGAACGCTATCGATAAGAAAAACTTTGGATTAAGTTTTAGTGGTAATATAGGGTTTAACAGAAATAAGATTATTTCACTCGGCCTGATGGAAAACTTTGGTGCTGAGTCAGGCTGGGCTTCTACCGAAGTGGGTACCGATTATTGGGTAGCTGTAGGAGGTTCTGTAGGAAAAATGTACGGATATCGCCTAGAAGGTACCGGTAGGTATGAGGTTTCTGATTTTGAGGGTTACAATCCTAGTACAGGACGCTGGATTTTAAAAGAAGGCGTGCCAGATGCCAGTGCCATTGTAGGTACGATCAGACCGGGATCTTTAAAACTGCAGGATGTAAACGGGGATAATGTGGTGAATGTTTCGGATAAAACAATTATCGGAGATGCCAATCCTAAGCATACAGGGGGCTTTACTATCAATGCAAGAATTTTTGATTTTGACTTAAGTGCGATGTTTAACTGGAGCTATGGCAACAATATCTACAATGCTAACAAAGTAGAATACACTTCTACCAGCAAATACCATGGAAGAAACATGATTGATATCATGGCTGAAGGCAAACGTTGGACCAATTTGCGGCCAGACGGGACGCTTTCTAATGACCCCGAAGAGTTAGCGGCTATGAATGCTAATACTACCATGTGGTCTCCTTACATGAGTCGATACATATTTACTGATTGGGCTGTGGAAGATGGAAGCTTCCTAAGGTTGGGTACACTCACGCTGGGGTACAATTTACCACAGTCTATAGCCCGTAAGGCCGGTTTACAAAGTGCACGTATCTATGCTACCGGATATAATGTATTCTGTATTACCAATTATTCAGGTTTCGATCCTGAAGTATCTACGCGCAGAAGAACGGCGCTTACACCGGGTGTGGATTATTCAGCCTACCCCCGTAGCCGGATGATTATACTGGGTTTAAATCTCTCTTTCTAGCATAAAGTGAATAGGAAATGCATAGCTTGTTTAACCAAAAATGATTTAACAATGAGAACCTCACTATATAAAATATGTTTGCTGGTTTCGGTAGTAATAATAACCGGATCCTGTAAGAAGCTGCTGGATACGCCCACCAAATCCTCTTTGGACGAAGCAGTAATTTTTTCCACGCCTAGCCTGGCGGAAGGAGCTATTGCCGGAGTAATCCAGTCTTTCTGTGAAACCAATTCCTATCGAGGTCGCTATCTGGTATATTATGGGATCAATACAGATTGTGAAGTGTATAACTCCCTCAAGTCAATAAACGATGATAGGGCCTGGCTATCGAATTATAATACCAATGTAAATAACAGCCAGATGAATACCGATAATAATGCGTGGGCAAAGTTTTATGAAGGTATAGAAAGAGCAAATCTGGCTATCCGAGGTATTAGAACTTATGGTGACTATAAAAACAATCGGGATTTAGCACAGATTCTCGGCGAAATGCTTACGTTGCGAGCTGTTGTTTATAACGATCTTATAAAAGGTTGGGGCGATGTGCCGGCACGTTTTGAACCGGTTACTACCGAAACCACTTATCTCCCAAGGGCAGACAGAGATGTGATTTACAAACAACTGCTGGAAGATTTAAGGGAGGCCGCAGAACTAGTGGCATGGCCTAACGAAACTGCAGCTACTTCTACCACTGAAAGAGTGAATAAAGCGTTCGTCAAAGGTCTTCGTGCGAGAATCGCATTAGCCGCGGGCGGATATTCTCAACGTGCCAATAATGAAATCCGTAGAAGTAATGATCCGGATCTAGCTCCCGAAAAAATGTATCAGATAGCTAAGCAAGAGTGCTTGGATGTGATTAATAGCGGTACTTGTCGCTTGCTAGGCTTTGAAGAAGTATTCAGAACACTATGTGCGGAAACCGGACAGGCAGGGCTTGAGTCTTTATGGGAAATTCCGTTCAGCGAAGGCCGCGGTCGCGTGATCTTTGATTTAGGTTTAAGACACACTACTACTGATAAATATACAGGGCAAAACCGCGGGGGCACTAATGGTCCTAATCCCATTATGTATTATGAATATGATAAGGATGATGTACGTCGTGATGTAACTTGTGTGCCTTACGAGTGGACTAACGGTGTTCAGGTGCCCACCTCATTAGGAAGATGGCAATTTGGAAAATACAGATATGAATGGTTGCCAAGACGTGTTACATCTTCTAATGATGACGGTCTGAACTGGATGTATATGCGCTATGCTGACGTAATTCTGATGGCAGCAGAAGCCATTAACGAGCTTGATGGTCCTCAGGCTGCAGCCCCTTATTTGAGAATGATTCGTGAAAGAGCGTTCCCTAATAATCCTGAAAAAGTAAATGCTTATATGTCTGCTGTTACTGTAAGCAAAGAGGCTTTCTTTAATGCTATCGTTAAGGAGCGCGCACTGGAGTTTACAGGAGAGATGCTTCGTAAGGCGGACTTGATCAGATGGAACTTATTAAGTACTAAACTGAATGAAGCTAAAGTAAAACTGGAGCAGTTGGAAAATAGAACCGGGCCTTATGCCTCATTACCCAGAAATATTTATTACAAGACTGCCGACGATGGTGAAACTGTTATTATTTACGGTTTGAACTTCGGTGATACTGACGAAGAAGGCGCAGCCCTTAATTATGGCAATAGTAAAAGGTGGACTATGACTGCATCTGGAGATCAGGTGAATTATTGGGATGCCCTATTTGTTCGGGATCCTAATTTACAACAGTTCTGGCCTATCTGGCAAGTATTTATTGATAATAGTAACGGTAAACTGAACAATGATGGGTATAACTTCTAAATACCTCACCCAAAATCTTCTGTTATGAAATACGCGTGTAATTTTTGCTCCATAATATTGGCTGCGATGGTTGTGTGCAGCTATGGATGTACCAAAACTATCGAGAAAGAAAGAACTTCTCTTGAAACCTCAAGGTTGTTTTCTCCTACTAAGCTTACAGCCACCGTTGTAAATCGAACCTCTGTAAGATTGAGTTGGGGACAAGTAGGAAAAGCAGGTACCTATACTATTGAGATTTATGAAAGTAGCAGTGGTACCGACTTCTCCGGAGCTCCTTTTCGGGTTGTTGAGGGGGTTACGCTGGATCAAGTACCGTATACGGTGTCTGGTCTTGATGGAGAAACACGATATGTAGTACGTGTAAAAGCAGTAGGAGAAGGCGTTGAGGACTCAAAGTGGGTGAGCGCTACTTTTACAACAGATGCGGAGCAAATATTTTATCCGGTTGATCTAAATGAAATAGAACCTACTTCGGTAGTATTGAGATGGCCGGCCGGAGAAGCAGCTACTCAGATCGTTTTGATACCAGGAAATATTACTCATAGTGTTACAGCAGAAGAAGTAAGTGCCGGAGCCGCTACTATTACTGGATTGGTGGGAGAAACTACTTATACGGCACGATTGCTCAACGGAACTAAAACTAGAGGAACGATTACATTTACAACCCCTATTGATTTAGGCGGAGCAATACAAGTTACTCCCGATGACGACTTGACTAATATCTTGCAAAACGCTTCTGATGGAGATGTCTTTGCTCTTATGCCGGGAACATATGTGGCCCAAGATATCTTTATTTCAAAATCTATTTCCATTAAAGGTGCTAAGCCTGCTGAAAAGCCAGTGCTCAAAGGAGTTGTACTGCGTATTTCAAATGGTGCAGGTTTGCAATTAAAAGATCTGATTATAGACGGTACCGGTGCTCTCGATGGAAATCAGTTTCTTGTTTACAACGATGATATGAATACAGCCTATGGCGATTTGAAAGTAGAAGACTGTACCATATTCAATTATGTAAAAGGGGTAATGTATGTAAATAAGAAAGCCTGGATTCTTTCGGTGCTATATAGAAACAATATAATTTACAACATAGAGTGTAGTGGTGGTGATTTTATAGATTTTCGTAATGGACTGAGCTCCACATTTACATTCGTCAATAATACTGTGTATAACAGTGCGGCCGCACGGGATATTTTCCGAATGGATGCAGGAGGTTCTACCAATTTCCCGTCTGTTACTAGTGTTATCGATATTCAAAATAATACTTTCTACAATATTGCTAAGAGTAGCTCTAATCGGATGCTCTATATTCGTCTTGCATCTAATCAGATTACTTTTTCAAAGAACCTCATTGTTAATTCTGAAGGATACTATAGCAATCAGGCGGCAACCAATATCGTAGCTAGGAGTAACAATAACTATTATAATGCACCTAACTTTACAAATAGCTCGGTGGCTAATGCTAAAAATGACCCAGGTCCATACACTACTTTGAATCCAGGATTTGTAAATCCGGATGCAGGTGATTTCACGGTTACTAATCTGGATCTAAAAATTGCAGGGGTAGGAGATCCTCGCTGGTTACAATAGTTTTATGAATATTGCTTTAAATACCAATGTGACGCGGTCGTTTCTTTTATTGATATTAATTAGTTGCTCCTTTCTCGCTACCGGTCAGGATAAAGGTGATGCCAGACCGGTAGCTTTTCCCGGAGCAGAAGGATTTGGAAAATATGCTACCGGAGGAAGAGGCGGGAAGGTGCTTATAGTTACTAACTTAAATGATGATGGGGAAGGTAGCCTGCGTCATGCTTTAATGACGAAGGGGCCTCGTATTATTGTATTTGCGGTTTCTGGTACTATTCATTTAAAGTCCCGACTGAATATTCCGGGAAATGTTACCATTGCCGGACAGACGGCCCCGGGAGATGGTATTTGCATTGCGGATTACCCTGTGCATCTAACCGGAGATAATATTATTATTCGCTTCATTCGCTTGCGTATGGGCGATAGGTATCAGAACCAGGGACAGACGCCTGGCGCCGGTGCAGATGATGCATTAAGTGGTGTCGGCAGAAAGCATATCATAATTGATCACTGTAGCATGAGCTGGAGCACAGATGAAGTGTGCTCTATATATAGAGGTGATAGTACCACCATTCAATGGAGCATGATTTATGAGCCGCTGAATTATTCTTATCATTTTGAAGAAGGGGATACTGATTTTGAAGAGCATGGTTTTGGTGGTATTTGGGGAGGTAGCCATTTCAGTGCACATCATAATTTGTTTGCTCATTGTAACAGTCGTACTCCCCGATTTAACGGTGCCCGTTTGGGCGCAAAGGATGAGTTGGTTGACTTCAGATATAATGTAATCTATAACTGGGGAAAAAACTCCATTTATGGAGGAGAAGGAGGAAGATATAATATTGTCAGTAATTATTTTAAGTATGGACCTGATACAAAATCTTCTGTAAAATATCGTATTGTTAATCCTTCTACGCCGCAACAAAAGCATTTGTCTTTGGGTGCGTTTTATGTGAATGGGAATATTGTAGATGAGGCTCCTCAAGTTTCTAAGAATAATTGGCTAGGCATACACATGGATAAAGGCGCCAATCAAAATGATAAACGACGTGCGGTAGTGGGGCAGCCATTTCAGGTAGAACCTCTTCCACTAAAAACAGCTGCAGAAGCTTATACTTCGGTGCTTGAAAAAGCCGGAGCCTTTTTACCCAAAAGAGATACGCTTGATGAACGTATTATAAGAGATTTGAAAAATAGAACTGGCCGCATTATTGACGTACAAGGAGGTTACCCTCATGGAACGGATTACGAAACATCAAAATCGGCTTGGCCCGTACTGAAAAGTGCAGCAGTACCATTGGATACGGATAAAGACGGTATCCCCGATGACTGGGAGCTCAAAAATGGACTAAATCCGAATGATCCAGCAGATGCTTCAATGAATACATTGCATAAATATTATACCAATATTGAAGTTTATATCAATAGTTTGGTTCCCCAATACTAATGTGTATAAATTACAAATCTGCGTTTAATTATATTTTCTAGTAGTATAAATTACTCGCCATTACACTAAAACATATTTTTCCCAATATTTCAGAATAATCTTAATATTGTTAAGCTCGAAATGCCGAGATAAGCACGGCTGATATTTTTATTACTGATTACTGAAAACAATGAGGTTTTATTACTTTGTCCTTGCATTATGTTGCAACATCATTATCATCTCATGTGCCTCAAAAACGCAGGTTAGTAAAGGTGTAGTATCGCTTAAGGTTATGAGCTATAATATACATCATTGCAATCCGCCGTCAAAACAAGGTGTGATAGATGTTGATGCTATAGCCAACGCAATTAAACAAGAAGATCCTGATATTGTGGCAGTGCAAGAAGTAGATGTGAATACGGGCCGTAGTGGAAGAATCAATCAGGCAGCATTACTTGCCTCCAAGACTAATTTAAAGGCTTTTCATTTTGCAAAAGCAATAGATCATGGCGGTGGTGACTACGGGGTACTTATTTTATCAAGATATCCATTGTCTGACATCCATACTTATAAGTTGCCTATGGAAGCTAACTCTCAGGGAGAGCCACGTGTGCTGGCGATGGCTACTGTACATCTTCCGGGAGGTAAAAAAATGAAATTTGGTTCGACACATTTGGATGCTATGCGAAATCCTGCTAACCGACTACTACAAATCAAAACAATCAATGCCATTGCCGATACGATTGCAGTACCTATGATTGTGGCGGGAGATTTTAATGCCGAAGAAGGATCAGAAGTAATCAAATTGTTAGATAATCAATTCACGAGAACTTGTTCTCCTTGCCAACCTACCATTCCGGCAGTAAATCCTAAGAAGGCAATTGATTTTATTGCTTATAAACCCCAATCCGCATTTTCAGTAATTCTGCATAAGGTAGTGAATGAAACTTATGCGTCGGATCATTTGCCGGTAACTGCGGTAATGAAGCTGCATTTTTAAATAAGTAGTATTGTTTATAAATAAATAGGTTTTTGATATTATTACTTATATTTATATAGTGGATATTTATAATTAATTGCGAGCGACTCCCATTTTTTAATCTAATGCCTATACCTATGCCTCAAAAGCTTTTTAACGAACGTATTAAACAGATTCTCCTGCTGGCTATTATTTTGGTAATGATGATAACTGTGGTGAGGGAGCTGACTGCATTTTTGCCGGGGTTGTTAGGTGCCATTACATTGTATATTGTGAGCCGTAAACAGTATTTTAAGTTTATATATCAAAGGAAATGGAAGAAAGGGCTTACTAGCTTACTATTTATAATTTTTTATTTGATTGTTTTGGGCATTCCCATTACCATAGCAGTAACTTTAATAAGTCCTAAAGTGAATGCTATACTTGCCGATCCTTCGGCTATTGTTAATTCTGCAAAGCATACTATTAGCGTCATACAACAACGAACCGGATTTAACATTGTTTCTGAAAATACCTTATCAAGTGCTGTTAATACGGTTACTTCATTTTTGCCCAAATTATTGAATAGTACACTCAACTTAGTTTCTAATTTGGCAATAATGCTTTTTGTGCTGTATTATATGCTTTATCATGGGAGCGATATAGAGCGCTATCTTTCTAAAGCTGTACCATTGAAGCGCCGAAATATTAAGATATTATCGGACGAAACTAAAAAGGTGGTTATTGCTAATGCACTAGGAATTCCGTTGATTTCAATTATTCAGGGTATAGTAGCAACTATAGGTTATGCTATTTTTGGTGTAAAGGACTGGGGACTGTACGGTTTTCTTACAGGGGTGTGTGCCTTCTTTCCTGTTGTGGGTACTATGATTGTTTGGGTGCCTGTGGTGATATATATGTATGCGACGGGCGACACACTAAATGCAACACTTTTGTTACTGTATCATCTGGTTGTAACTGGAAATGTAGACTATGTGGCGCGTATTACGTTATTGAAAAGGATAGGTAATACACATCCGGTGGTTACTATTATTGGTGTATTGGTAGGGTTGAGTCTTTTTGGCTTTGTGGGTCTGGTATTTGGTCCATTGTTGTTGAGCTACATCATGGTATTGTATGATATATATATGAATGAGTTTGTAAATACCGATGATGACGATTATGTGCCTGCAGTCGAACCTGTATCTTCTAATGTAGTATCCGACAAATCTGATTCCGGAAATATTACAGGCGCTTAATATTTTTCTTTCAGAAGCTTCGCAACTTTTTTATCGATGGGCAGCGTCATAACATCCTCATTAAAGTAATACCAGTCAATAAATCGAAAGTTTTCCGATACTTCGTCGGGGTATACTGCGGAACCATTATTTACCGGAATATCTAAAGTTTCTAGAGGCTTTATGAGGTAGTAAACAGAAATAATCTGATGTTCGGGATTGAAAGCTGATTGCTGAAAGAAGTCGGTAGTGTACAGATGATCTACTACTTCTACATCAATACCAATTTCTTCCTTACATTCTCTAATAATGCAATCTATTGTCCCTTCTCCTAATTCCAGTCCACCTCCGGGAAACTTGGTGATTTCTTGGTTGTTATAATATATCCGTTCATCACTCACCAATATCTGCTTTTTGTCATTTACAAGCACACCATACACACGTAGGTTGATAGCTTTTATCATGCTTTGTATCCTTTATCCTTTCCGTTTATATATCTATTGTACCTTCAAATACTTTTTCAGCAGGACCTTTAAGCCAGATGTCACTGAAAGTGCCATCTTCGTTTTTGGTATAATTAACCCGTAGTTTTCCCCCCAGAACTTCGAGGTCAATACTGTTTTTCCCCGGTTCCTCTTTCGAAAAGGCTAGAGCTACTGCGGCGGCTCCAGTACCACATGCATAAGTTTCATCTTCCACGCCTCGTTCGTATGTTCTTACACGCAAACTATGATTGTTGATAGGTTCCACAAAATTTACGTTAATACCTTCTTTCTTGAAAGTATCGCTGTATCTGATTTTTCTCCCTTCTTCAAATACATTCATCTCTTTAAGGTTGGTTACCTGCTTCACATAATGGGGCGAACCTGTATTGAGGATAACGTGATCTTCGAATTGTTGTATGGTGCTTACATTCGACATTTTTAGCGAAACAATTCCTTTTTGTATAGTAGCAATATGTTCCCCATCTACTGCCCAAAATTTATATTCACTGCGTCTAATGCCCATATCATAAGCAAACTTTACAATACATCGTCCTCCATTGCCGCACATAGTACCTAATCGTCCGTCAGCATTATAATATACCATTTCAAAATCATAACCTTCTTTATTATTGAGCAGCATAAATCCGTCTCCACCTACGCCAAATCTTCTGTCACAAATTTTATGAATGGTCTCTTGCGATAACTCGTGATATTTCCCTTCGCGGTTATCCACAATCACAAAATCATTTCCGGTACCTTGATATTTATAAAAATGCATGTTGATGGAATGTTTTTTAAATTGTTGTTGAGAATAAATATGCTTTAGTATGTTTTACAGTGTGGTATGAAATATGAATCAGAAATTCTTGACAAATATCTCTAAAAACTTTTTTATTAACCGTTCAACGGCAGCTTTACCGTCTTTTGTAAATTCTTTTTTGATACGATTGGCAACGATCGCATTTAAAGCTAAGCAATGGTGTCCCAATAGTTTTCCGAGACCGTAAATAGCAGAAGTTTCCATTTCAAAATTGGTAATACGATGGGGACCAAATCTGAAGTCGGTCAAGCGATCAATTAAATGAGGATTGCTAATGCCTAAACGCAATACACGTCCCTGAGGGCCATAAAACCCCGGACAGGTCACGGTAATGCCTTGATGAAATCCGTCTGTAAAATGTTTAAGCAGAGAAGGGGAGGCTCCGGTGATGTAGGGATCGCTTTTTAATTGGGTATGCGTAACGAATGCTTGTGTTAACTCTACTTCTTCATTATCCTTGTCCTTGTTATAAAAACTAAGTAGGTTGTCGAGACCGAGGCCATGAGTAGATGCTACAAATTCATTCACTCCTATATCTTCTTGTAAAGAACCCGATGTGCCTACGCGTATGATGTTAATACTGGATAATTGTTCTTTAATCTGGCGGGTTTCGAAATCGATATTCACCAATGCATCCAGTTCGTTTATTACAATATCTATATTATCGGGTCCAATGCCGGATGAAAGCACGGTGAGTCTTTTGCCTCCGATAGTTCCGGTATGTGTAACAAACTCTCGATGCTGTTGTTTTACTTCTATTGTATCAAAATATTTGCTAAATTCCTTTACTCGATCAGGGTCGCCCACAGTTACAACAGTATCTGCAATTTCTTCCGGACGTAAATCGAGATGATACACTGCGCCTCTACTATTCAGTATAAGCTCACTTTCTGCAATCCTGCTCATATTTTTCTATTTATAGTATGATATTTTATCAAAAATACCCTATTTTTGCAAGCCTTCAAAACGGTCTCGTGGCCGAGTGGCTAGGCAGAGCTCTGCAAAAGCTCCTACAGCGGTTCGAATCCGCTCGAGACCTCCGATTTCAAAATTTTTAAGTCCGCTCTTGAAGCGGATTTTTTCATTTTACTTCTTCAATAGTAATATTTCCTGAGGAATCTTAACGTGTTTTATTCTCATTTTATTTTGTTGGGGCGGAGTTTTTTGTAGACATTTTTTTCAGTCAAGCATTGTTGGATATATCAAATAAAAACCCGCCTAAAGGCGGGTTGATGTGCGTACTATTATAGAAGAATGTTGATTGCTAATAATGCCATCTCACAAAAGCTTCCATGGCTGCATAACGGGTGAGTCCTAAGTCGGCATACAACTTTGCAGTAGCTGCATTACGCTCTTCTGCTCGCTGCCAGAACTCCCTGTCATCACTACCCTGGAACGGTACACTATCCTTTTGAGACTGATGAATAAAGATGCCAAAACGTTTCTTGCGTACCTGTGTAGGGCTCATTGGTATGGCCATCTCTATGTCCTCGATATTCCACTCCTGCCAAGCTCCCTTGTATAACCACAACCAGCAGTCTTTAATCCATTCGTCTCCCGCTGCCTTGATGCGTTGCAGCGCTTGT
>NZ_JAZGLY010000007.1:0-180248 GCF_036409055.1 Niabella digestorum
ATTAAAGAAAAAATGCTCAGAAAAGTGCATGCTGTAACAAAAAATGGCTTTCTGATTAAAGTCGCTTTATTTGTTATCGCATATACTTTTGAGAAATTAACATAACTGGCAACTTAAATTAATTAATTTTTCGTTTGAGGTTACGATTCTGAACTCAACTCGTCTAGATAGAGCATCATTTACAATCTTATTACTATCAAGATGTACATAATTCTTTTCATCATTTAAAGCTCGTGAGTATGAAAATCCAATTGATGTGAATAAGAAGTCCATTCTGCTTTTATCTTTATCACTTGCCTTTTTGTATACAGGTTGTTCTCTTAAATATTTTAATACAGAAGCAGCCCTTTTTGATGATAAATCCAAATTGTATAGATAACTATCTCCACCATTTATTGGCGGTTTTGTATCAGCATGCCCTTCAATTCTTATTTCTTTTATGTAGTCGAAATATGTTGTGTCTGAAGTCAAAACTTCCCAGTATTTAGGGATAAAATGTGCTAATATTTTTTTAAAGGCGGGAGTTAGTTTGTCATCATTCGTCTCAAACAAGTTGTCTGAGGTAAGTGAATTAAACCTTATTGTTCCATCAGGGCCAAGTTCAATCTCATGTCTTTTAATCTCATCATCAAATACTGCTTGAAGTTTATTGTAAATTTCATCTTGAACGAACGTATGTTCAATAACCTGCATAATATAGTTAATGGCAATAAACATAAATATTACCATTAAAGCAGACATCATATCTGAAATAGAAATCCAATTAGAGTCGTCAGTTTTTCTTCTAAGCATAATATTTTATTATATATTGTTTAGACGATTCTCTAAATCTTCAATATACTTTACAAATAAGGAATCAATGCTACTTAAAACTTGATTTACCTTATTAATTTCCAGACCTTGGAATGTTTCAACCTTTTCAACAATTACTCTTACAGAATCTTGCAAATCAGATATTGACTCATTCCATTCAGAAACTTTATCATATGTAACTTTTATTGAATCACCAATTTCGTTCATATTTGTAGTTAGATCTCTAAAGTTTTCTGTTATTCTCTTTAATTCGGAAATAGCTTTTTGAACATCTTTGAGAATTCGTGAAAGATTTCCATCCTCATTAAAAGCAGAATTAAATTCGTCTATAACTTTTTGGAGTTTACTTGATTGACCTGAAATTTCGTCAAGTTTTGAAACCCAAACTATAGTAGTATCAGCGAATTTTTGATGCTCTGAAACAAGACTTTTATAAGCAGTTTTTAATGCCTGAACATCTTCTTTATGTTCTCTTTGCCAATTTGATAGTTCATTAATTGTTCGTGTAAGTTCTTCAAAATTGCTTTGAACTAGGTCTTCAATAAATATCTGAAGCACTTCATTGAAATTGGTTATTACTTCACGAAATGCTTCACCAATAGCCTTATTCGAAATTGCATTCTTGAGCTCTTCAAAATTTTGATTCAGATTTCTCAGTTCAATAAGTTCTGGGCTTTCGGGTTCGGCTATGTATTTCCTGCTAATGAATCCCTTAATAATCTTCGAAAAGATAAGTGATAGGGATATTCCAACTATGGAGGTAAACATTGCCGACTTAAGACCATCGAGCAATAATTTAATGCTGCTTTTAATGTGATCGGGTGTGGTGTCGAAGTTTAAAAGTCCATAGGCTATTCCAGTAAAAGTTCCCAAAAGTCCTAGTGTAACGAAGACATTGGGGATAGACTCTATAATATAAAAATTGGAAATGTATTGTCGGATTGGTTTTATAAATACACTAAGGATTGCATAAATTGTCCAAAAGCCTATAAGCCACTAAGGTAGTTGCTTTAAAAAAATTCAATTGTTTCCGGTCTTATTATTTGTTCCATTTATTCTGTTTTTATCTCTTTTAACATTGGCTATAACGATTTCGGGCTATGTGTTCGGGCGGGTTTAGGAACGCAAAACTTTCAATACACCACAAATATTCATACGAAGTAGCATGTTTAATTAACAACTAAATCTATCCTTGTACCAAATATCTGGTTTGCTGTAGGCTTTTTATTTTTTCAAATGTGGTTTGTAATGTCAAGGTGTGCAAACTGAAACAAGCCGTTTAATTGTTTTTTCCCATGTTTCTTTTCGCATATCTTTAGTAATGTACTGATTTTACACGTTTGCCATAGTAAGTTAAGTATATGTCCAACATGTCCTTTTGATAATAACATATCGTTTTCGCGTCTAATATCTGATTTCAGGTTGACGTTTCTATAATAATCTCACTTTCTGTACGCTTTGCACTAACAATCTAGGCGATTAAATAACCAAATAGTTAATGTCACAAGCAGTAATAAAATCAGAAATTGAAAATCCATGATTTACTTATACTTTATAGCTACAGCTGTCATTCCGTACTCTTCAGTCACCACATAATTTAAAGTACCTATAGGAATTCCAACACCTAAAGTTCCTGCTTTACCCATTATAATAATTCCATCTGAGCCAATTTCACGCGCTTTTTTAGTTATCTGTTCTAAATTCCATTTATCATTTGTGACTCCGCAAGTTATTTGTGCAAATGCTACATATTCTTGTGTCGGTTTATTAGTCATATAGACGTCAATTTTCGCGTCTTCACTTTTTGATGGGTATGAGTCACCAAATAGAATAATATTCGCCTTTGCCATTAGAAAGCCTGTGCTGGCACAACCTGATATGACAGATATTAAAATCAACAAGTAAAATATGAATACACATCTTTTCATGTTTTATTGTCGAGGAGTTGATTGGGGCCTTCTGAGTGCCGTATTTTTAACTAACGCAAAATTTGATTATATAATAAGTTATATTCAAATATAAAATATTTTTTATAAAATTTCACCAAGTTAAATTACTTATACACAACCTTTTACACAGTAAATTCACATATGTGGTGGGTAGTACCATTCAGCTCGCCTATCGTCGTGAATGAAATACGCCAGCGAGGGAGAGCTTTTTGGGAGCAGCTAGGAGGGAGGTAGTTTTGGTATTATTTAGCTTAATTAAAGTGTTGGCGCTGGGGTATCATCCAGCTGCTCGGCCAAACCGATGAGAAGTCCCTCGACTCCCCGGATATAACAGAGCTTATAAATATTCTCGTAATTCACCACTTCCCCCACCAATTCAGCGCCTTGTTTTTGCAGTCGCTCTAGTAATTCGTCCAGATGGTCTACCCTAAACATGACACGGAGATAACCCAGGGCGTTTACCGGTGCTGTTCTATGGTCTTCGATGATTCCCGGAGTGTGAAATTGCGAGAGCTCCAGCCGACTGTGTCCATCCGGGGTCACCATCATGGCTACTTCTACCGATTGATCGCCCAGCCCGGTGACTTTTCCTGCCCAAGCACCCGATACCATTGCCCTGCCTTCGAGGGTAAGCCCCAATTCCGTGAAAAATGAAACGGCATTATCTAGGGATTGCACCACAATGCCCATATTGTTCATCTCTACTATTTTGCTTTTTGCCATGATTGTGTTTTTATGGTTTGCGTGTTTGATTGGATGTACTTCTGGCGCCTATTTACGAACCTCTTGTCTAATGCAAGGGTATTCAAGAAAGGATTTTGCCGATGAGATAGCATTGTGTAACGATCAAGCGCATTAGGAATAGGAGGCGTAGCATAATACCTAATAACCGCAATCGCACTGTTTTCCTTTCGGTAACACCCAGTTGAAGGTAGTTTTAATTTTTCAAATAGAGTGGGTGCCAATATATCCTATTTTCCTATCCTTCATACAGGTTTTACCGATATTGTATTTTTGGTACACTTATCTATTATGGACAATAGCATGAGTGGAATTATTAGATAACGCTATATAATGGAAGATGGAGTTTCGAAATCCTTTGTGCTAAAAAACGAAAACGAGGCTCTGTAGGTGAGTAGGGGGGCCTACTGGTACTATTTCCACTTGTTGCTTTATTGGGTTTTCAGCTTATCCTTAAAAGCCGCTCTAAATTTGTCTACCTTAGGCCTAATCACAATTTTGCAATAAGGGTTCTTGTCTTCGTTGTTATTGAAATAGGACTGATGGTAGTCTTCGGCGGGATAAAAATGCCTGAAAGCTTTGATTTCGGTAACGATGGGCTTGTCAAAAGCGCCGCTTTTATCCAAGGCTTCTTTATAATATTCAGCCTTTTTTCTTTGCTCTTCGTTGTGATAGTAAATACCACTACGGTACTGTGTTCCTACATCATTACCCTGACGGTTGAGTGTGGTGGGATCGTGTGTTTTCCAAAAAATTTCAAGCAGCTCGTCGTACGAGATTACGGTAGGATCATACACAATTTGCAAAGCTTCTGCAAAACCGGTAGTGCCGGTGCATACTTCTTCATAGGTGGGTTGTTTATCGATATGGCCATCGGTATAGCCGCTGGTCACTTTTTCTACACCTTTTACATCCTGAAATATAGCTTCTGTACACCAAAAACAACCATTGGCAAATGTGGCGATCTCCGTTTTCTTTTCCATTTTTGAATTTTTAGTTTGAGGCCCTGTAAATACAGGCATTGGTTTGGGGTGTTTTTGTTGCCCACAGGCCGTAAAAGTACACCACAATAATAACAATGCTGGAAACAGGAAGCGGTTCATACTGTCAATTTATAAAAAAAACAATCAGTATGAAAAAAATGTTCGATGGTCGGCGAAGATATTCAGGCCCTGGATTTGCTGCCATCCGCGTATTAAACTGTAATTTTGCCCGCTTTAGAAAGTGAGTATATGAAGTTATATCCCGAATCGGCTTCGGTACAATTGGAGTTTGATAAAGTGAAGGCTCTTTTGGTGGCCCATTGTCAATGTCAATATGCCATCGAAAAGGCGCAGCAGTTGCGTATTCATACCCATAAGAAGTTTGTGGATGCAGACTTAAGACAGAGCCATGAGTTCAAGCAGCTAATTCTAAACAGGATTTATTTTCCGAACGATTATGTTTTAAACCTCCATAAAGAGCTTAAATTATTATCCATCAGTGGCTCTGTACTCCAAGGGGAGGATTTGCTCAATATCCGCAAGTTGGCGGAAAGTATTGAAAAAATCTTCCGCTGGTTTAACGAAGAGCGCAGAGTGGCCTATTCCGGCCTATGGGAGATTGTGCAGGGAACTTATTATGAAAAAGCCATTATAGCACTGATTGATGAGGTGATTGATGAACAGGGGAATGTAAAAGATTCGGCTTCTGATGCGCTAAGAGACATTCGTCAGTCGCTGTACAAAAAGCGTAATGAGCTGCGTAAGATATTTGACCGCATTATTTCCAGGCTTTCCAAGCAGGGCTATCTGGCCGAAATTGAAGAAAGCTTTATGAACGGCCGTAGGGTAGTGGCCGTATTTTCGGAGTACAAGCGCGTGGTGAAAGGCATTTTTCATGGTGAGAGCGATAGTCGTAAAACCGCATTTATCGAGCCCGAAGAAACCATGCCGCTAAATAATGAAATCGGCGACCTGGAAAATCAGGAAAGAAAAGAAGTGTACCGTATTTTAAGGCAGCTTACTGCGCGGCTATCGCAATATGCGGCCTTACTGCATACCTATCATGCGATAGTGGGTGAATATGATTTCATCAGGGCTAAGGCTAAGTTTGCCATAGATATCAACGGTGAGTATCCCGTGGTGCACGATAAAGCGTTGGTGCATCTGGTACAGGCCTATCATCCTTTATTGTATCTGTACAATAAAAAGAGTGGTAAACCCACAGTCCCCGTTACGGTAACGTTGAAGGAAGACCAACGTATTTTGGTAATTAGTGGACCCAACGCCGGAGGAAAAACCGTAACCATGAAAACCATTGGGCTCTTGCAGATGATGCTGCAAAGCGGCTTATTAGTGCCGGTGCATCCCTCCAGCGAGTTTGGCATTTTCAAACAACTGATGATCCACATTGGGGATACGCAAAGTCTGGAATTTGAGCTGAGTACCTACAGCAGCCATCTGCTGCATATGAAATATTTTATGGAGCATGCCAATGGCAAAACTCTGTTCTTCATTGATGAGTTGGGAAGTGGTAGTGATCCGCATCTGGGTGGAGCTTTTGCCGAGGTGATCTTATTGGAGATGCTGAAGAAACACTCATTTGGTGTAGTAACCACTCACTACCTCAATCTGAAAGTAATGGCGGGTAAAACCGCAGGTATTATGAATGGTGCGATGGCTTTTGATGAGCAAAACCTGCAACCCATGTATCAGCTAATCATCGGAAAACCGGGAAGCTCCTATACCTTTTCCATAGCCGAGCGCATCGGCCTGGATAAGCGGCTGATTGATAAAGCCAGAGCGTTGGTAGATAAGGATCATTATAGGCTGGATAAGCTGCTCAACCGCACCGAGCAAGATTTGCGCGATATTGCACAGAAAGATAAGGAACTGCAGCGACTGATAAAGGAAAATGAACGGCTGCAGAAAGAAATGCAGCAAGTGATGGATAAAGAACGCCATCGTCAGCAACTGGCTGTTTTGCGCGAGCAAAATAAAATCACTCAGGAGCGCATCACCTATCTGAAAGATATGGAGCGTAAGCTTAAGCAGATTACCATCGAATGGAAAAAGGAAGAGGATAAAGAAAAAGTGATGAAACAGATGGCAGCCCTGCTATTCAACCGCAATACTACTAAGACGGTAACCAAAATGCAGAAGAAAATAGAAAGCAAGTACACCGAAGTAGGCGGAGAAATTAAGGTGGGTGATCTGGTAAAGATGCGGAAAAATCATCAGGTAGGTGAGGTGTTGGAAATAAAAAGTAAACGGGCTGTTGTAAAAATAGGATTGCTGCCAATGCAGGTAGAATTGCAAGACCTTGTAGTGGTGAAGGAAAATACACCCGCCAAAGCGGATTAACATTAAATCATTTGCATATGAAAAAGAACTCCAGAAGACAATTTATTAAAAGCGCTGCAATAGCAGCAATAGCGCCCTCTGTACTAACTGTCGATCAACCGAAGCAAATACTACATCAGGTATTCTTTTGGTTGAAGAATCCGGAATCTGAGGCCGATAAACAAGCCCTGCTTAAAGGTCTCAGAACTTTAAAAGCCATTCCTCAGATAAAAAAACTAATCATAGGCACACCGGCAGCCACAGAAAAAAGACCTGTTATAGATAGCAGTTATGATATTTGTCTGCTTGAATATCTTTCAAGTGTGGAGGATGAAAAAGCCTATCAGGTGCACCCCATACATAAGGCATTTGTAGAGCAATGCAGCCATCTGTGGAAAAAAGTACAGATATACGATGTGGAAGTAATGGAATAGTTTCTGTGCTCATTCCTCGCAGATAAATGATTAATGCCTGTCTGGCTTTTCGGCGTTACGGCGGTCGGTAACGATACAATATACCTCTCCGTCGATAATCTCCTCGTGCCATTCCCATTCGTCGAGATTCACCCTCATATCTCTTTCCGACGATAGATAAGTGATAGCGTTTCCCGTAAAGCACACCGGTATCTGCAGAAAAAGCTGAGGATGTGGTGGTTCTATGTTGTGTGTATTTTCTGGGTAGTGGCGTTTCATGGTAATCATGTTTTTAGTTTTAAAATAACTTCTTATCCTAATCGGTTAACAGGGCGGAGGTGGCAATAGGTCGTGTTATGAAGCGAGCGTACAGTGTTAGGATTTGATTCAGCTGGAGTAGTAGACCACCAGTATTAAATTTACATCAAAAACAAGGGGATTCCAAATTGTTTTTGTTAAAGCAGATGAAGCTTTTCTCCTTACAGGTATAAAGTGCTTTATGGCAATATCTTGTATGCATAAAAAAAACCGGAGTTGAAAACTCCGGTTTTTATGTTAAAGATGTTTTGTTACTTATTCTTAAGTGGTTTGTGCTTTAGGAGCATGGATATCTACCTGCGGTTTCGACTTTTTGATGCCACCTTTTAGGTCAATCAATACCGGAGCCGCAACGAAAACAGTTGAGTAGATACCGGTAAGCACACCAATCAACATCGCAAAAGCAAAACCTCTGGTAACCTCACCACCGAAAATAAACAGAATTAAAATAGTGAGGAATACAGTGAGTGTAGTCATGATAGTTCTGCTCAGTGTTTCATTGATGGCTTTGTTTATCAGCTGTTTCTGATCCATGGAAGGATACAACTTCATATCTTCACGAATACGATCGAAGACCACCACGGTATCGTTCATGGAGAAACCAAGTACAGTCAGGATAGCCGCAATAAAGTGCTGGTCGATTTCTAGCGGGAATGGTACAAATTTTCTCGCATAGGAGAAGACTATAAGTACCATTAACGCATCGTGTATCAAAGCGAAAATAGTTCCTAATGAGAATCTCCAATCGCGGAAACGTAAGAAGATGTATATAAAGATTACAAAGATTGCCAGCAGCGTTGCCTTAATCGCACCTTTCTTCAAGTCGTCAGAAATAGTAGGCAACACTTTCTTGGTTTCTCTTTTATAAATCTGATCGAACTGCTGATAAGTAGTATTTTCAGGCAGATATTTTTTCAGACCTTCGTAAAGTTTGTATTCCACCACAGAGTCAGCATATTGCGTTCTCGGGTCGCGAATCATGTAGGCGGTAGTGATATCCAGTGTGCTAGCATCACCTACAGTTTTGATAATCGGATTTTCATCTTCGAAGGTTGCTTTGAGATCTGCTCTTACAGCTTCTACATCTACTTTTTTACCAAAAGCAATTTTGTAGCTACGTCCACCATCGAATTCCACACCATAATCAAATCCATTGAAAATAGTACCGATAGCCAACAGGGCAATAATAGCTGATATGACATAAGCTTTTTTACGGAACTCAATGAATTTGAAGTTGGATTTCTTCTCAATGGCGGTACTGATTTTGGTAAAGTACTGCAGATGTCTATTCTTATTAGTAAACCAGTCGGTTACCCAGCGGCTTACCAGAATACCGCAGAATAATGAAAGGAACAGACCCAAAATTTGAGTAGTGGCAAAGCCTTTTACCGGACCTAATCCGAAGTAGTAAAGGATAAAGGCGGTAAGCATGGTGGTGATGTGGCCATCCAATACTGGAGCTAAAGAACGGTGATAACCTTGATTAATCGCCGGTATATAAGCTTTACCTTTTCTT
Organism: Niabella digestorum; assembly: GCF_036409055.1. Taxonomy (NCBI): domain Bacteria; kingdom Pseudomonadati; phylum Bacteroidota; class Chitinophagia; order Chitinophagales; family Chitinophagaceae; genus Niabella; species Niabella digestorum. The sequence goes on from NZ_JAZGLY010000007.1 coordinate 9,074, forward strand.
AGTTCTTCCTTAATTCTTTCGTAGATAAGTACGTTGGTATCTACCGCCATACCTATAGTGAGTACCAAACCCGCAATACCGGGAGCAGTGAGGGTAGCACCCAGTCCGGCCAGTACACCTACGGTAAACAGCAGGTTTAGAATCAACGCAATATTAGCTACCCAACCACCTGTGTTATAGTAAATGATCATCAAAGTGAAGATCACGATAAATGAAATAATGAAGGAGGTCATACCACCCTTCAGTGCTGCAGCACCCAGGGTAGGACCCACGGTAGTATCGGAAACGATTTTTGCTGGAGCCGGTAGTTTTCCGATTTTAAGAATATTGGCCAGGTCGCTTGCTTCCTCTGTAGTAAAGCTTCCTGAAATGCTGGATCTACCGCCCTCGATAGGTTCATTTACGTTGGGTGCAGAATAAACAATGTTATCTACCACAATGGCGATGGGGCGTCCTACATTGGCGCGAGTCATATCAGCCCAAATTCTGGCACCTACCGGATTCATATCGAGTGTAACATGTGTTCTACCAGCCTGGTCAAAGTCGTAACGGGCATTGGTTACCATTTCTCCACCCAGACGAGCAGATTCACGGCCATAGGTTTTAATGGCATGTAACTGAACAAAAGGAGATTTTTTCTCCGGAATACCAAACATCCATACTAGGTCGGCAGGGAAATGATTTTTTACTACAGGCGATTCCAATATTGCGCGTACTTCGGCAGTATCTTTAATCATTACCAGACCCACTCCGTTAATTCTCCCTTGCGCTGCTGCCGAGAAATCAATCCAACCGCTCAAATACTTTTTAGCTTCTTCTTCCTGATTCGCTTCGGGCGTAGTGGAAGTGTTGCCTTGCTGAGCCAGTTGTTTTAATTGATCCTGCAAGTTGCCGCTATCGCTTGGAGCAGCTGCTGTACCGTCAGCAGGAGCTGCGGCTGTAGCAGTAGAATCATTTTGCTGGGATGTAGCAGGTTTATTTTCATTGTTATATGCAAAGAAAGCATCGTTAGCGCTGCTGATGCTAGCTGCAATTTCGTTTAGGGTATATACTTCCCAGAACTGCAAGTTGGCACTTGCCTGCAGATTTTTACGCACTCGCTCTTTATCCTGAACACCCGGCAACTCTACAGAAATGATTTGCTTGTCCGGATCAGGGTTAATGCTGGGCTGTGCTACACCAAACTTATCAATACGTGTGGTAATCAAACGGGCTGTATTGTCAAACGCTACCTTAGCTTGCTCATTCAAGAAGCTGATTACCTTGCTGTCGCTGTCGGTAACTTTTATCTCACTATTGTTAGCGTTGGCAAACAATTCGGCAAGGCGTGCGTTAGGAACTAATTTCTTGTATTCTTCTACAAACAGGGTTACGAAATTAGCATCGCTATTACCTTTACGAGCTTCAGCATTAGAAAGGGCTTTTAGGAAATTGGGATCTTTGCTGTTGTTGGCAAGCGTCTTCAGCACTCCGCTCATTTCCACTTCCATGGTAATGCTCATACCTCCCTGCAAATCCAGCCCTAGGTTTAACTCTTCGCTTTTAGCCTTTTGATAGCTGATAGGGCCTGTAAAACCGTAAGTAAGCGTTACATCTTTGGTACTGTCTTTCAGACGGGCTAATCTAGCCTCATAAGCCTGACTAAGAAACTCACGGTAAATTTCTTGGGAATCCCTATTGTTAGGATATTTTGCCTCAGGGGTAGGGAAGTTTTTGTCTACAAATGTACGTGCTTGTTTCTCAAGTTTTTTCTCGTGATTGCGCACCAGCCAGGTAAATGACAACTGGTACAACGAATAAATGATAAGCAGAATCGTAAAAAAACGAACCAGGCCTTTAAGTTGCATATGAGTTTACTGTTTTATTTTTCGCTTAGTTTCGTAAAAGTACTTTGGCAAGTTATCCGCCAAAAACCTTATCCTGTTTTTTCAAAGGCTGCAAAGATAAGGTTTCGCATCAATTAAAATTTATAAGTTAATAAAATAAGATTATTAAAAAAATAAGGGAAAATATAAAATCCTTTTCAACATTTTATCATTTAAATTATCTTTTATCTCGATCAACCATTACCTTTGCGTGATTTTTTATAATTAGTAAAGAAAATATATTCTAACAATGCAATTATCATCTCTTTTACAACGCTTTTCCGAGCCTGAAACATTGAAGATGGCTAAGCTGGGCCGTGAATTAAGGGCCAAAGGCATAGATGTAATCGATCTGAGTTTGGGTGAACCCGATTTTGACACCCCCGATCACATTAAACAGGCCGCTATTCAAGCGATTAACGACAACTGGAGCCACTATACCCCCGTTGCCGGATTTCTGGACCTGCGCGAAGCCGTATGTACTAAGTTAAAGAGAGATAACCAATTGGATTATAAACCTGAACAAATTATCGTTTCTACCGGTGCCAAACAAAGCCTGGCAAACGCAATTTTGGCTTTGGTAGATGAGGGCGACGAGGTGATTATTCCTACTCCTTACTGGGTAACCTACTCCGAATTGGTAAAAATTGCCCGCGGAAAAGTGGTGGAAATCAGAACCTCTTTGGAAAAAGGCTTTAAAACAACCGCAGAAGAGGTAGAAGCCGCTATTACCCCTAGGACGAAAATGTTCCTGTTTTCATCGCCTTGTAATCCTTCGGGTGCCGTTTACACCAAAGAGGAGCTGGCGACGTTGGTAGAAGTATTTAAAAAACATCCTAATATTATCATCGTGTCGGATGAGATTTACGAATACATTAATTATGTAGGTCCGCACGAAAGCATTGCTCAGTTTGAAGAAATCAAAGATCGTGTGGTAATAGTAAACGGACTGAGTAAAGGATTTGCCATGACTGGATGGCGTATCGGCTACACCGCTTCTACAGTGGAGATTGCCAAAGCGATGGAGAAAATTCAGGGACAGATTACAAGCGGTACTTGCTCTATTGCCCAAAAAGCTGGTGTGGTGGCGCTGACAGCCGATTTAAAGCCTACCCAAGAAATGACAGCCGAATTCACCCGCAGAAAAAATCGCGTACTGGAGCTGATTAGCGAAATCCCGGGAGTGAAATGTTCTAATCCCGACGGAGCGTTCTATATTTTCCCCGATATGAGTGCCTTCTACGGCAAATCTGATGGTGAAACATTGATTTCTGATTCGGCAGATTTGTGCATGTATTTGCTGAACACCGCTCATGTATCATCTGTAATGGGTGCTGCTTTCGGTGAGCCCAAATGTGTGCGCTTCTCCTTTGCAAATAGCCTAGCCAATATAGAGAAAGGATGGAGCCGCATCAAAGAAGCTTTAAGTAAGCTGAAATAATATTATTTATAAAGATATAGTTCATTAAAGCCCTGGCAACAGGGCTTTTTTATTGAGAACTGCTGCAAATTGATTAAAGTCAAGAGAATTTGAATATATTTGTGCAGAGGCTGTCGGGTACGCAGCTCTTAAAAAAATCAAAATATATCAATGAGGTATTCATTTTTGTCTAAGTTATTACCTCTATTCCTTTTGCTCTCAATTTGTTTGTCAGGCTTCTCTTTTGCGCAGAAGGCACCTAACTATCCGGTATTGTCCATGCCTGATAGTAAGGAAAAGGTCGATTCCATATTGAACATTGTAGAGAACAATAGATACGATGTCAATCGTCAGATACTTTATAACGAAGCCTTTCGACTAGTAGAAAAGTTCAATTACAAAAGTGCAGAGCCTTTGCTCTATAATTCGTACGGCGTTTTCAAAAGAGATATGTCGCAGTACGACGATGCTATCCATTATCACAAAATAGCACTGGATCTTGCCAAATCTCATAACAACGTCAAGGAAGAAATTAAAGCCTATAACAATTTGGGAGTAGCCTATCGTCGTGTGGACGATTATAATATGGCACTCGATTATCTCACCAAAGCCTGGATGCTGGCCGAGAAAATGGGCGATAATTATAGCGTGACGATTGCGCTGAACAGTATTGGAAATATCCATGTGGTTCGGGAAGATTATCGCGCAGCCATTTACTATTTCAAACTGTGCATGCCCATTGCCGCCCGTGAAAACAATAAGCGCGGCCTGGCTATTAATTTGCAAAATATGGGTGAGTGTTATGAGCGGATGGGGATGATGGACTCCGCCAAGATTTATTATAAAAGGGCATTGGGATTTAATATCATTCGCAATGATGATAAGGGTATTGCTATTTGCTATAATAGTCTGGGTAATATTCTGATTCGGGAAGGGCAGATTGATAGAGGCTTAAAACTACTGAAAAAAGCACTCGACATCAATATCAAACTAGGTGATCAACTTTTTATTGCCAATAGCTATTCTAATCTGGGCAAAGCGTACTTTCTGAAAAAAGATTATCAAATGGCCCAGCAAATGTTCGATACCAGCCTGAACATTGCCAATACCATCCGCTCTGTAGTGGAAGCTAAGAACGCGTATGAGGGGCTTACTAAAACTGCTGCTGCAAGAGAAGACTGGAAAGCTGCATTTGAATACGGCTCCTTGTTTAAAGAGTTGTCCGATAGCATACTCTTAAAAAACAATCAATCGTTGCGCAATAAAGAATTTGCTTACCACCAGGAAAAAGTGGAAATGGCTCAAAAAGTGGATAGGAATAAGAATATTATCATGGTAGGTAGTCTTATTCTGTTCCTGTTGCTATTAATTACCGGGGTCTTATATTATTTGCGCCTCCGACTATTGGAAAGAAACCGCTCGCTGCAAAGAGAGCTGGAAATACGTGCGCAGATAGCATCCGACCTGCACGATGATATGGGCTCATCACTCAGTAGTATTCATATCTTCAGTGAATTGTTGCGTAAAAGCGGAGCGGGTTCGCACGACCTACTATCAAAAATTGAAGCTAATGCAAAAGACACACTCGAAGCTTTGGACGATATCATCTGGCTGGTAAAACCGAGTAATGACAAGTTCAGCAATTTGAGCACGCATATTAGCGAGTTTGCCATCCCATTGTTTGAATCGAAGAATATCAATTTCGAAATAGAATTTCCGGAGAATATTGCAGACATTCCTATTCCAATGGAAACCCGCCGAAATATTTTCCTAATCATTAAAGAATCGGTAAACAACCTGGTGAAGTATTCAGAATGCACAGAGGCTTCTATTAAAGCTTGGATCGATAATAATATACTTCGTTTTGTGGTGAAGGATAATGGCAAAGGCTTCAATCCCAATCAAGAAACTAACCGCAACGGCATCAAAAACCTAAGAGCACGTGCTAAACAAATTAATGCAGATATTGATATCAACTCAACACCAGGAAGAGGTACTGAGATTATACTTACCATTAATGCCAAAGATTTTATAAATGTCAATGCAGCATCCTAATCTTTCTACACAATAATAATATCAGGATGAATACTTTTGAGATGTTCAACAAATTCTTTTTGCAGCTTGGGAGAGATGATAACGCAGCCATCATCTCCATATTCAATTATCAACCTATCTACGGAAAATCCCGGCCCGCTTAAAAGGTTACTTCTTTTTCGTGTTATTCTTTTGATACTCTCAATATCTATCTCCTCATAAAACAAAAACCCACTTTTGATAATCAGGCGATGTTCAAAAACCGTATAATGAGTGGTGCGAAATATATACAATACTACTGCGGTAAACACTAGAGTAATAATAACCAATGCCACACTTTTTTCGAGAGCGGCAAATACCAGTAAACAAATCAGCACTACGGTAAACAGCAGTTTGATAATTAGACTGGTTTTTGTTTTATAAACTATCATAGCGTATCATTTATTTAAAAATCGCTTAGCGTTTCTCTTACAGCATGCACATAATGTCCCCCAAATAAGATGGCATGCACCAGTAGAGGATATAATTGGGTATAGGCTACTCTTTTTCGCCAGTTAGGTTCTAGCGGATAATACTCATGATAAGCCTCATAAAATGCTCGCGGAAATCCGCCAAAGAGCAGCGTCATTCCCAAATCCATTTCTCTGTGGCCATAATACACGGCGGGATCATAAATAGCGGCGTACCCATCAGCAGTCACACAATAATTACCACTCCACAAATCTCCATGCAATAGCGCAGGGGCCTCTTCGGGGAAGATCTCGGATAAACGTTCACAAAATCGTTCGGCCTTTTTTACATCAGCCCCGGAAAAAGCCTCCTGATCTGCTAGTATTTTTACCAGTGGCAAAATTCGACATTGCGCATAAAAAGTATTCCATGAAGCCTGCTGCGTATTTACTTGTGGTAAACTACCGATATAATTATCGGTTTCAAAGCCGAAATAAGGCTGTTGTAGTTGGTGCATGGCTGCCAGATTACGGCCAAAATGCAGGGCAAAATCTTTCCTAGGCTGACCCTGTTCTATCCACTCCAGAATCAAATACTGATCGGCATCCGACACCCCGTGTGCAATAACCCGGGGTACGGTAAATTGACTGTTATTTCTAAGTGCTTGCAATCCTTGAGCTTCCTTTGCAAACATTTCAGGGTATTTACGCGCATGGTTTATTTTCATAAAGTATTTGCCTGTTTGCGTATATACACAATAGGCATCGTTAATATCGCCTCCATGCACAGATTGCAGCTGCGATACGTCCAATTTTTGAGTTTCAAAAATCTTCCTAAAATTGTCTGATAATGTTGTTTTACCGAAAACCATATACCGTTTACCGTTTTTATAACTTTCTTTAAGCAAAAATGCGACCGTTTCGCCTATCTTGGAGGTTACAATACGCACATATGTGTATTAAAAGTAGAACTCAAAAGTACTTTGGATCATATATTTATGTAACTTAAGGAGGAATGGAAAACGCAAATATCAACGGATATATTTTAAAATACAAGCTGGGCGAGGGAGGAATGGCCGAAGTATGGTATGCCGAAAACATATTACAGAAGCCTGCAGCTGTAAAGGTGTTGTTGAAAAAATTTTGTGAAGAAAAGGAGATCGTTGCGCGTTTTGAGAATGAGGCCAAGCTGATGGTGAGATTGGACCATCCCCATATCCGGACGATAATGGATTATGGTATTCTCGGAGAAAGACCTTGTATGGTAATGGAATACCTGGAGGGTAAGGACGTAGCGCAACGACTCAAAGATGGAGAACGATTTTCCAATCAGCAATTGATAGAGTGGTGGAACGATTTGGTAGATGCTCTGCAATATACGCACCGCAAACATGTGATTCACCGGGATATTAAGCCTTCGAATTTATTTGTTACAGAAGAAGGAAAAATCAAATTGCTCGATTTCGGTGTGGCTAAAATCAAAGATAACATCACGGTAACACAAACGGGGTCGAGAATGGGTACCCTCATGTACATGAGCCCTGAACAGGTGTATGATGTTAAAAATCTAACCCCTAAAACCGATATTTATTCTTTAGCTGTTAGCTTTTATCAAATGGTGACTGGCCGGCCACCTTATCCGCATGAGAATGTTTCCGATTTTGAGATTCAGGAAAGTATTGTCAGAAAAAATATAGATACGGCCGTTTTGCCAGAGCCTTGGCGTAGTTTATTACCGGATTATTTTCACAAAAATCCAGAAGAAAGAAAAGAGCTTCGAAAAATTGGTAATGTAGCTGGTGGGGATGAGACTATTGTAATCAATCCATCACATAATAAGGAGCAATATGTAGTACCGCCTGTAGCGCCGTCTCCATATACCTATATTAGGCGCAAGAAAAGAAGATCTTCTATAGTAACATTTTTGCTGGTTACGTTTATTGTGGCACTGGTAATCTTTGCATTGAATAAACTGGTAATCTTTGCATTGAATAAAGATATAATTACCGCCTATTTCAATGCGTTCAACTCACAGGCTAAAAATGAAACTCAAATAGAAACCGATAAGAAAAAGAATATTCCTAAAACTCCAGTCATTATTCCCGAAGAACAGCCTGTCGATACCTACAATGATTTAAACGACACGATTATTTCTCAGGAAGAAGATGGTAGGGTAGATGAGATTATTATCAGTGTAGATCCTATTCAGAAAGAACAGGCTATTAAAAACATGATTGAAAATTATTACCGCAGTAGGAGTGATTGTGACAATTTATCTCGCTTTTTCGACACTGAGGTAAAACAGTATTATAGTAAATCCAATGTTTCTATTAGCGAAATACAAAAAGAATGCGCCTCCTATCACGGCAAATGGCGGTTTACAGAAGCCGTGATTGATGATGCATCCTATGTATTCACGCATCACCCTCAACAGCAAAAAGTGTATGTAGATTTTAATATGTTGTATCGCATTAAGCAACGAGAAGAAGATGAGTGGATATTGTATAATATCGATGTATCCTTGGTGGTGGGGGAGAACAATAAAATAGAAAGAATTGTAGAACGTCGCATTGAGAAACTTTCATAAAGCAAGTACTATATGCTTAACAAGATTAAAAAATGGCTTTTTCCTGATGACGAAGAGTCTGAAATAAGGCTTACCAATCAGGCGCTGGTAGATCAGGTTGTAGCTTCTTTTAAGGAAACCATAGAACGAGAGTCTTTTAATAGGCGCATGATGTACGACTGTAGTTATTTGATTTTGATGCGCCCTGAGGATTATCGTCATGCAGAACTGCGTCTAGCAGGCATTACCGAAGGCATACTGGATGAGTTTTATGCATACATCAATCAAATGAAAAGTCAGTATCCTCGTTGCGAACCTTTGGCCAACTACTGGGATTTTCAGTACTGTCCGGCCGAAAAGGGTATTGATAACACTGAAATAGAACCGGGCACCGTACAGGTGATTAGTGCGCCTACTGCTGAAAAGTCCTGGACAGAGCTTTCTGCCGAGCAGATTAAAGTATCGGTAAGTACTAAACACTCCAAATACTCTAAATACGATCTTAATCCGAATACGTTTGCCAACATCGATATTCTCGCCAAAGGACATTTCAGAGTTAAGTTCAACAGAGAATTAATTTCTGCAGAACCGGCACCTACTATCAGCAATAATACTTCTCAATCCCTTAAAAAAGAGCGGTTGGCCACCATACAGTTTGTGCTTAATAAGCAGCGTTATAGTTTCCCCATGCGGGAGAAAATATTAAAAGTTACAAAAGCTATTGAGGGACTTACCACAACACCTACGTTGCTTTGTATTAACGAACCAACGGGTAGCTTACAGAAGGAACATTTTATGATTAAATACGAAGAAAGCGCTAGGCTATTTTATATTGCGCTTTTTGCAGATGCTTTTGTGAATGAGCAAAAGTTAGAATTAAGCCGTATCGGCGAAAACCCCGTATGGCATCCTTTAAAAAGCGAATCCTCTATTGTGTGTGGTATTTTTCAGCTAGATTTTAAAGCTGAGGTATAAAAGGTGATTGTTTGAAACGCTATCTATAAAAATATGATTTCATTATTGTTGATAGCATTTATTGTTTTAGTTTTTTATCTGCAAACAAAAAATAGAAAATGAGCAGCACTATTGTTTCGCATCTACAAACGGATATCGGCCGCAGACGTGAGCAGAACGAAGACAACTTTGTATGGCTAAGACATCTGTGGGGAAAGCCCTCTACCTTGTTAATAGGCGTAATTGATGGTGTGGGTGGATATGAAGGTGGAGAAGTAGCCGCTGCCATTGCGAAAAATACTATCGAGAGTTATCTGCAGCAACTTAGTTTCGGGGCACCGCTTCAGTTATTGAAAGAAGCCGTAATCAATGCAAATAATAATATCTATCAGAAACGCCAGTCAGGCGAATTGCCGCGTATGAGTTGTGTACTTACCGTGGCTATTCTGGATGCAGAAAAGGAAATGATGTATGTAGCACATGTAGGTGATACACGCGGTTATATCTTCCGCAAAGGCGAGCTCATCAAATTCACAAAGGATCATTCTATCGTTGGATTCAAAGAAGACAATGGCTATATCACGGAAGAAGAGGCTATGCAGCATCCACAACGTAATGAAATCAGCAAAATGCTAGGGGAGCAACTGCTGGATGCCAATGATAGTGAGGGTTATCTGGATGTATTTGAACATAGCTTTTTTCCCAACGATATTGTACTCTTATGCAGTGATGGTCTTACGGACCTAGTAACCCGAAAAGGCATTAGTGATATATTATCCGCTAACGCTGCAGATCTAGTGCACTGCGCTCAATTGCTGATTGACAAAGCGAATGAGTTGGGCGGCAAGGATAATATTACCGTAGGACTAGCTACTTACGAGGTAAAAGCTACTGGCAAAAAGAAAACATATAAAAGAACGATCGAGGTTCCAATATCAACAGAAGATATAGAACCTACTGTTACCGATGTTCAACCTAAGCGTAAAAAAAAAGAGTGGTGGTGGTTACTCCCGGTAGTATTCCTAGTGGGATTCCTGGCAAACTGGACAGGAACAAGAAACCTGCTGTTCCCCGGCGCAAACGTAAAGCATGATACGATTTACGTAAAAGACACATTATCTACAGCAGATAGTTTACTTTTCAATGATACACTCATACAGGCCACAGATACTATATTTCGAGAGCGTTCTTCACAAAATTTATTAGATAACTAAGATGCCTAGCAAAAAGCATACAGCGTTTTATTCAAGAAGCACCGAGCGCTTATTACTGGGAGTCGTTACCCTGATTCTCTCGGTAATGGCACTTTCCTATTATTCCAACATCAAAGGTGCATTGAAAGAAGCTACTGATGGATATGCAGATGGTTCTGTAATTCATTTATCTTACCCGATAAATGAAGAGAAGCTTAAAAAAGCATTACTCAAGGGAGGATATTTTTCGGATGAACGTTATGTGAATTTTATCAACAAACAATTAAAACATAAAATAGACGAGCGAGGAGCTCTCCCCAACTTGGGTGCATTAAATAAAAATCCTTATCTGGTATCGGCGATAGCTTTTGCTCAAACCGGAACCGAGGAAGGAAAATTACGGTTCCTTAATTCCATCGCTCATCTGGGAGTGGATTCGGCTTTGTATTATAGCGAACTAAATAACCCTACACCATACCCTACAGAAGTAGCCATTAGCAATGAACAGGGAGTAAGTATTTCCGGCCATGTGTCACTTACTGGTGTTGATACAGTAAGCCATAAAGGTATTTTAGTAAAGCTGGAGCGTATTTATCCTCAAGTATATTTCGACACGTTGTCCTATCAGTCCCCCATACAAACAGTGTTTTATGCCCGTACGGATGAAAAAGGAAATTATAAATTTACGCATTTAGATCCCACCGGCAACTATAGTGTAATAGCCATAAAACCCGGATTTGAGTTTGGACCATCACAAGGAACCGCATCCATTAAAAAAGACCGTATTTATAATTTCACTGGCAAGCATCATACAATGCGGCTACTGGATCGTGTAGCATACAAGCAGATTAAGGAAGACAAAATCTTTACTGTACGTACCCCTGAGACATTTAAAAAACAATTCTTCAGCTATTTGGCTTTATTCGTAGCAGCTTTTTGGGTGTTGCATGTAGTACTATACTTGCGTAAATATCGTAGCGATGAGTTTATATTACCTTTAATAAAATTTATATTAGGAATTGGCATTATTGTACTGTACAGCATTCAGGATCCATTAAGAGACGAGATGCACGGCTCTGGAATGGCTGCCTGTGCAGCAGCGGTGCTGTTGTTTTTTGCGGTGCTAGCTATTTTTATAAAAAACAACCCCTTCAATCGTTTTTATCATTCCCGCTGGTTCGACCCCTTGCATTATCTATATGCTTCGTTAGGCAAAGAATATGCGACTTTAAAAGCTCCGCGTGGGTATACTTGGCTATTTGCTGCCATCGGACTCATGCTGCTCTTACTTATATTCGGAACCGGACCTGAAGGAAGTGGTGTAAAAGTAAACTTGTTTGGACTTCAGGTGACTGAGCTTTCGAAGTATTTAATGGTGATCTTTTTTGCGGCTTACTTTACAGCGAACGAAGGCTATTTCAAAAACATCCCCGACAATCGATGGCTGACAAAGCATAACCTACTCATGTTTGCCTTGTTCCTTTTCCTGCTCCTTATTTATGCGGTATTAGGAGATCTGGGACCGGCCATTGTACTTTGTCTTACCTTTTTGTTTTTTTACGCATTTGCCAAAGGAGAATTTGCGTACCTCATCGCTGCAGTTTGTGGCTTCGGAATAGTATTATGGATAGCGGCAAGATTCTTTAATACAGATAACATTAATGTATTGCCTTGGATTGCACTGGCAGCATGCGTCGGAACCTTTTTATATGCCTATCGTAAGAAAAAGCATGAGTCTATTTTCTTCGTTACGTTAATCATGGCTTCGTTTATACTACTGGCCACACTACCATTTCATTTTACACAGCGGCTGGCAGACCGTAATAGCATGTTTGCTAATATTTGGGAAAATGAACTGGTAGGGGGCGATCAGGTAGCACACGGTGTTTGGGCGTTAAACTCTGGTGGATTTTTAGGGCAGGGATTGGGTAAAGGTTTTTCCAATGTAATGCCTGCCTATCATACCGACATGATTCTGCAGAGCATAGGAGAGGAGTTGGGTATTGTAGCGCTTATAGCTATTTTTATTGCGTTCGGATTATTGGTATACCGTTGTATCCTTGCTGCACGTCGAACAGGTAAACCCTTTATGTTTTATGTAATGGCTGGAATAGCCATTGCAACTATGTTACAATTGATCATCATCACAGCAGGCACGTTGGGGCTACTACCACTTACGGGAATATCTGTACCTTTCCTAAGTAAAGGCAATGCGGGGCTGATGGTTACTCTAATTGCTTTTTTGGGTGTGCTCATCATGTCGCACGAAAGAGGGGATAAGCTGGAAATGGAGTACGTTAAGAAGCATTTTGATAATGTAAATGCTTACGCCGTGCTCACCTTCTTCACTACCATGCTGATTTTCATCGGAACACTAATTTGGTATCAAATCAAGTCCGATACCTATATCACCAAACCCGCGCTGGTGCTTAACAAGCAGGGTAGTTGGCAGTTTAGCTACAATCCCCGCATCGGCATTATGTTACGCGAAATTAAGCCCGGTAATATTTATGATAAAAACGGTGTACTGTTAGCAACATCCGACAAAGAACAGCTTCGAAAGCATAAGCAAAAATTATTCATCGCAGGAGCTGATCCTACATGGTATCAGCAACAATTGAACCGTAATCAAAAAAGGTATTATCCTTTCGGTGCAGACTTACTATTTTGGTTGGGCGATTATAACAAAGAAATTGCACGTGAGGAAAGCGCGGGTTATGCAGCTGAGTTTCGTCATTTTACAGCTTTACGCGGATTTGAGGTAACCTATACTACAATAAAGAAAACATCGTATCGCTATAAGGAGAACAAGTTCTTGGAACCTACAGTGAAGGAAAGTGAGCTGGCATTGTATGATTATCGGGCGCTAGCCTCATTTATCAAAGCTGGTAAAAACAGCAAATTGGTAGATATCCAAAATAAAAAAGAAAAAGACATATGGTTATCATTAGACGTAACCCTTAATCACGCGATTAATCAAATTATTCAAAGTCAGGCCCCTTTCAAAAATTTCAGAACATCTGTTATAGCATTGAACGCAAAAACAGGCGACGTACTGGCTTCGGCCATAAATCCAGCGCCTTCTTACAAGGATTTGAAGTTAATCGGGGCCATTGATGCAGAAGATTATAGAAATATTTATAAACAGATTTTTAATGACCGTAAAGTTGTTCCACAGGACTTAGGAATTACGTATACATCCCGTCCCGGCTCGGTGGTGAAAATTATTGACGCCTATGCAGCCATCAATCAATATGGATTAAATGCTGTAAACTTCAGCTTTTTTGTGTATCCTTCTGAAGTCATCCGCTCCAATGAGCCTTCTAATGAAAACGTAGACATGCGTAAGGCCATCGTGAAGTCGAGCAATGTTTATTTTATTAAATTAATTAATGAAAAAAAACTGGAAGCCTCTTTGTTTAATATGTATGATTTGCTGGGTATGAATATTCATAATCGGGGAGGATTTAATTTCAAACGTCCCGCAGATTATGACAGCGAAAAATATTTTAAAGAATGGAATGCTTTTACAAGCATTGGTAAGAATATTTATAATACCCAAAACAAGCATCTAATCAATACCCGAAAAAGGCTGCACTCTCATTACTCAGACCTAGCATGGGGGCAAGGAGAGTTGATGGCTACCCCATTGCATATCGCAAAGATGACTGCAGCCATAGCAAATAAAGATTCGTTACAACCTGCGCGTTTTCTTTATAAGGCCTGGAATCAACCCATGACTAAAGACCCCGCTATTAGTATTACAAAGCATAAAGGGGCTTATACTTATATTTCATCATTTATGAAAGAGCAATCAGCGGCAACAGCTAGTCTAACGGGTTTGGATGTTAGGGGTAAGACAGGTAGTCCGGAGCGAGATAAAATTATTAATCAAAATGGCAAAACCGTGCGAAAGCGGGTAACCGATGCATGGTACACCTTCTATGTACCGTCTCCGAAGCTAGGAGCACCTATTGCTTTTGCAATACGAATTGAAGAAATAGGTAATTCGGAACACGCCAAAGAGCTGGCCGTGCATATTTTGAAAAGATTAAAAAATGCAGGATACCTTTAATAGGATGCATTAATTCTTAAATTCTAGAACAATGACCAATTGGTTTAAAAAGAAATTTCAGCAATTATCTAATATGCTCAATGGCAATGATGATTTTGTCGATAGTGGGGAAGGGGCACCACCTCATGAAGCTCCTTTGGAGAACATCGAAGAGCTTAAAGAAATTGCTATGGGCGCCATCGTAAACAGCATAAAAATGCTGGGGCATAGCAATGTAAAAATATCTAGTATTATCTTTCATTCAGCCTTTGCCGATAATGCTATTGAAAACATAAGCCTTCAGGCTTTAATTCAAGATGCTGAATTCACCAATCATATTAAGCGTGCTTTTAAGGCTAGAGGTATACAATACGCAGAAGACCTACATATAAAATTAATTGCTCAATCGGCTCATGTCAATCAGGTAACAAAAATCACCAAGGGACTAGGCGTAGAAGTATTGACACCTACCGAGGTGATGAAGCATATCAAAGCTCGGATTGTGGCCACAGAAGGTATCACTTGGGAGCCCGAATACATTCTCGAGCCAACGGGAAAAACTTACCTGATCGGTAGATGTAAAGATCCGAAAATAGAGAATGGCCCCAAAATCCACAATGATATTGCCTTTATCGGTATTGAAGAAGTAGATGAAGAAAAGTATAAAATCAATAGTTATGTAAGTCGCTCACACGCCAGTATCACTTTTGATCAAGAAGAAGGGGCGTACAAGCTGTATCGCTCACGTTTTTTGAACAACCCTTCTCATAAAATTAAAGTATACAACACTTCTTTGAATGATTTTTCAGGAGTGAGTGTGAACCATCCTGCTGTACCTCATGTACTGCGGGACGGTGATTCGATTTGTTTCAATGATAAGGTAGTACTGGAATTTCATTTAATCAATCAGTAAGGATTATGCGTGAACTGGTTTCTTCATACGATATACTTAAGGTATTGGGCCATGGCGGTTTTTCAGCCGTATTTAAAGCCCGTAGAAAGACCGATCAAAAGATTGTGGCATTAAAACAATTGGATATTACCATAGAAAACGAATCTCAGAAAGAGTATAAAGATTTTAAGGAGGAAGTGGATATCCTGAAAAAGTTGGATCATCCCAACATTGTGAAGGTATATGGTGAGTACATCCTCGATCATAAGCCTTCACTGGAGATGGAATATATCGAAGGGGAAACACTTGAAACACTTTTAAAACAAGAAAAATATTTCTCTATCGATGAAACGCTGAGCATTATTGAGCAGATTGCCGATGCATTAAACTATTGCCATCATTATTATCTGCGGGGTGATGCAAAGCATACGGACTCTGTTATTCTCAAGCGAAATGTTGTTATCCATAACGACATCAATCCTAAAAATATTCTTCGCACCACTAACGCTGATGGAAGCTATCGCTATGTACTCATCGATTTTGGGCTTTCATTTACCGACCCGGACGCTGTACGACATAGTAAAAAAGAGGAAGGAATGGCCGAATATAAGGCTCCTGAAAAATGGACAGGAGCTATCGTAGATACACCTTCCGATATCTACAGCTTTGGAATTGTTATTTATGAATTGCTGACAGGATCTGTTCCTTTTCCGGTAAAGGATTACAAGCAATATCGGGATATGCTATTACTGGAGGAAAAGCATAAAACAGCCGCCATCCCCGATATCTGTGAACAACGCATGCACGCGATTCGCGAAAAAGAAGGAATGGATGCTGATACAACCGTAGAGTGTGATATTCCCGAATGGCTCGAGTTATTGGTACAAAAATGTTTGGAAAAAAATCCACAAAACCGCTTTAAAACGGGACGCGAGTTAAGTAAGTTTTATTACGATGCTTTGGAAGGCAATATAGAGATTCCAAAGACACCTAAATCGATTGAACCGGTTATTGATATAGACCCCGACGCGCCGAGTCCTACGCCACTATCTCAGGCTTATCTGGAAGTAGTGCCCAATTTTCTCACAGGCGCACAACATTATTTTATTGAAAAAGAGTTAACCACTATCGGTCGCTGGCACGATAGTGCTGTCACACCCCTTGCTGATTTCGCCATTAAAACAGCTGATAAGTTTATTTCAAAAAATCATTGTCAAATTATACGCGAGCGCAATAATGCATCGGGAACTGATATTTACTATCTAACAGATACAGTGCCCAGCAAGAACGGAACATTTTATAATACCGATAAAAATACCAGTAGACTGGAACCTCATAACCGGGTAGTACTAAAGGAAGGTGATTTTTTCTGGATTGGCAATACGCAAATAATTTTTCACACAGGAAGAGAATAGTTGGCAATATTATTTGTTCTTATTATAAATAGGGAGCGCTATTAAGCTGAGGGCACCGAAAATCAGCACCGCACCGGTTTGTAAAAACCACAAAATCCAACCTAAGGCTAGTCCCATACCGTTATTCAGTTGATAAAGCAACATGGTTTTTTGTACCAAAAAAGCATACGCACCTATACCTCCAGGCGTAGCAATCATACCCAGACTCCCCGCACATAAGACGGTGATAGCTTCTTTCCATCCAAACCCACTGGTTTCCTGAAGCATCAAAAAGCCTGTATATACACAAAGTGTATATAACGACCACAACGCAATGGTTAACAATACAAAGGTCCAAGGCCTTTTTAGATTTTTAATAGTGATAAATCCCTGCCAGACGTGCAGTCCTATCTTCTTCGTAGCATTTAATAAATCCTTGAGGCTCCTTTTGGTCATCCGCATCCAAATGCCTCCCACTATCAGTAGCACAATCAGTCCACCTATAAAATACCATAATATACTACCGGATTCCTGTTTTTCGGCCGACCCGGCAAAAAATGTCTGTATGATACTATCATAAAGATGTGGTTGAGATATCATTGCTAAACCTAACAAAATCAGAAGGCTGATAGCATCAACCATGCGTTCTAAAATTACAGTGCCCAATAATTTATCAAACGGGATTTTTTCATAGCGGGTGAGGGTGCTGCATCGTAGTACTTCACCCAGTCGGGGTACGGCTTGATTGGCTAAATATCCCACCATCACCGCAAAGAACGTATTGGCTCGAGAAGGGGTATATCCCATAGGCTCCATCAGCAGTCGCCAACGCAAGGCTCGAACCCAGTGGCTAAGTATAAGCACAGTGAGGCCAGGAAAGATGTACCCATAATTACCTTTCTGTAGAGATTGGGTAATTTCTTGTCTATCAGAGGCAGTCAAATCTTTTAATGACCACCATATCAAAAAAATACCTAACCCGAGAAAAAGACAGTATTGCAGAATAGTCTTAAGTCGCTTCGTCATTAATGATGGGGTTATAATCGGTTACCGGGCTTGGGAAAAATGACTGTGGGCTTATGCTTTTTGGCTTCTTCGAAATCCATCATCGCATAGGAAATGATCACCACAATATCGCCGACCATACCTTTTCGGGCAGCAGGTCCATTTAGGCAAATAGCGCCACTGCCACGTTTCCCTTTAATCACATAGGTTTCGAGGCGCTCACCATTATTGATATTAACCACTTGTACTTTCTCATTTTCAATAATACCAGCAGCATCCATCAAATCCTCGTCGATGGTGATACTCCCCATATAATCCAAGTTAGCTTCAGTAAGGGTAACGCGATGAATCTTGGATTTTAAAACTTCTATTTGCATAGCTGCGCAAAGGTAATTATTTGAGTTATTAACTAGTCTATTATAACGATTCTTGAAGCAAATTGTTTTAACGAGCTGTTAGGAACTAGTATTTCTCTACATGAAAGTTTGTCGTAAATTCGCATAGCATCTAGCAAGATTTGTTTACAAGTTTTTAATTATGAAGAAGTATCTATTGTCGGTAGGGTTTGTTTTGGTATCGATGTTGGCGATAGCCCAGAGCGGAAAACTAGTGGCTGAAAAATCGGGTAAAGGGGCCGTAATTATTCATGAAGTACAACCTAAAGAGGGGCTTTATTCCTTAAGTCGCATCTACGGCGTAAAAGTATCGGAAATTGCCGCAGCCAATGGTTTTGATGTAAATAAAAGCTTGGCAATAGGTCAAAAGGTGAAAATTCCGCTTACTGCGAATAATCTTTCTCAGAAAAAAGGGAAAACCCCGGTTTATTATACCATTTCAGATGGAGAAAATTTAACTAGTATTAGCAATCGTTTTAATAAAGTTCCTATCAAAGAGTTAAAAAGCTGGAACAAACTGAGAAGTGATGTGGCGCCTAAAGGCAAAGAAATTATTGTAGGATATTTTACAGGAAATGTTCCTGCAGGAGGTAAGCAGCAAAGTGATACAGAAACCGCTAAATCATCTAAATCCAATCCTACACAGGTGGCTGTGATAACCGGTACTAATATTAACATCCGTAAAGGGCCTTCTACCGATCAGCCGGTTGTGGGTACTGCACAGAAAGATGATAGAGTAACCGTTCTCAAAAGAGTGAATGATGAATGGACTTCCATTCGTACGGGTGATGGCGTGGAAGGATATATCGCTTCACAATTTTTGCAGCTCGAAAACGACAAAGAAACGGCTAAAACCACTGTTCAGAAAACAGCCGCTATCAAAACAGCCAAAATTGTAGGTTCTAGTGTAAATGTGCGAAAAGGACCTGCAAGAGATCAGGAAGTATTGACCGTGGCTAATGAAGGAGAATCCGTGGAAATACTTAAAGAAATTGATAAAGACTGGACCTGGATACGTACCAAGGATGGTGTAGAAGGATTTATGGCTTCTCAGTTTCTGAAACCTGAAGCCGCTCCTAAAGGAGCTATTGCCAAGACCGAGACGAAAAAATCCGCCCCAGTTAAAACAGGGAAAGTTTACGGTACCAATGTAAATATTCGTAAGGGCCCCTCAACCAGTCAGGAAGTAGTGGCTATCGCACAAGAAAATGATGAGATTGAAATCCTTAAAGAGGTTAATAAAGAATGGACCTCCATTCGCACTAAAGATGGCATAGAAGGATATATCGCCTCACAATTCTTGAAGCCCAGAGAAACTCAGCCCGAACCTCAGAAAGTAGAGCAAAAGGCCAAAGCTTATGCTACCAATATCAATGTACGTAAAGGGCCATCCACTAGCCAAGATGTTATTGGCCTAGTGAGAGCAGATGAAGAGGTTGTTTACGTACGTAAGGTGGATGATGAATGGTCAGAAATCAGAATGACCGACGGTACTCATGGATTTGTGGCAACTCGTTTTCTTTCTTTCGATGGTCAACCTTCTGCAGCTGCCATAGAAGCGGAAGAATTGGCTAAAGCTCAGGAAGCACAGGAGAGAGCATTGGCGGCAGCGCAAACCAAAGAAGAGGTGAAAGAAAGCGTGCAGGAAGTAGCGGCTAGCGCTTTACGGGTTGTAGATGAGACCGGTTATTTCAAGGAAGATTTTGAAAAATACAAAAATCCAAATTTGATATCGGAACAATTAGTTGCCTCCGGAATTTTTAAAACCGACAGAGGCTGGAGCGATGGTAAATATTATCTGCTCATGGATAATGCGGCTCCCGGTACTGTGGTGAAGCTCATCAATCCGGAGAATAATAAGTTTGTATATGCAAAAGTGCTGGGGAAGATGAAGGGAGTACAATACAGCGAAGGATATGATATTCGGATTAGTGAAGCGGCAGCTAGTAAATTAGGAACGGGAAATATGGATAAATTCAATGTTAGAGTAGCTTATTAGAGTGTTATAACAAGCACACGACGCTGAATTATAAAACATATTAAATTTCAATTAGGGGCTATATAATAGCCCCTAATTTATTTATTAAAACGATATCCTCTCAGAAAATCTTCTACCTTCATTCTTTTCTTACCTTCTAGCTGTATTTCCAACAATTCTAGGAATCCATCGGCACATATCAAGTGTAGATAATTTTTGCCATCGGTATGAAAAGTGCCGGGCTCCTTATCATGTGGTGCGACTTGCTTGGCACATTTATACACTTTTAATTTTTTATTATCCAATAGGGTAAATGCTCCGGGATAAGGTGATAATCCTCGCACAAGATTATATACTTCTGTTACGGTTTTTCGAGCATCAATCACGCAGGTTTCGGTAAAAATTTTAGGAGCATGGTGCAATAGAGTTCCTTGAGGGACATCCTGAGGTTTTTCTTCCAAAATGCCATCTGCCAGCCCTTTCACGGTTTTCACCAACAATGCTGCACCTATATGCATCATTCTGTCATGAACGGTACCGGCGGTATCTTCTTCGCTAATAGGGAAACGCTCCTGCAATAGAATATTTCCGGTATCAATTTCATGCTTTAATTTAAAAGTAGTAACACCGGTTTCTTTTTCTCCGTTGATAATAGCCCAGTTTATAGGAGCGGCTCCCCGATATTGCGGTAGTAAAGAACCATGAAGGTTAATCGTACCCATAGGGGGCATATTCCATACTACTTCGGGAAGCATTCTGAAGGCCACACAAATCTGTAAATCAGCCTGCAGGCTCTTTAATGTATCTAAAAACTCAGGAGCTTTCAGTTTTTCAGGCTGTAAAACTGTTAAATTATTTTGTAACGCATATTTTTTTACGGCACTTTGCTGCAATTCCATGCCTCTGCCGGCAGGCTTATCCGGTGCGGTAACAACCGCTACAATATTGCATCCCTCTTTAACCAAGGCATCCAGACTTGCTACAGCAAACTCCGGCGTACCCATAAATACAATTCTAAGCTTTGTTAAATTACTACTGCTCATGGGTGCGAATATCGCATGGTTTTTTGATAATAACGCATAAAAACACTTACCTTCGATATATAAAACAAGCACACTGTGAGCATTTCTCATTGCTCATACGTTGATAGCTATGGTTTGCGGCCTTGTAAGCACAGTGCAGCAATCCTCCATATCAGTAAACTATAAACAGAATATAATGCAACAAGTTAAAAAAGGTGATAGAGTTCGCGTTCACTATCACGGAAAATTAGCAACAGGAGAAACATTTGACAGTTCACATGGCCGCGACCCACTGGAATTTGAAGTAGGTAGTGGAATGGTGATTAAAGGTTTTGATGATGGTGTTACCGGAATGACCGTAGGAGAGAAGAAAACTATAAATATACCCGTAGAAGATGCATATGGCCACAGAAATGATCAAATGATCATTGACATGCCTATAGACCGTTTCCCAGAAGACATGCAATTAGAAGTAGGCATGCCCTTAATCATGAGCGATTCTACCGGACAGCAATTTCAAGTTGTAGTGACCGAAATTAAAGAAGAATCAGTAACTATCGATGCCAATCATCCGCTCGCAGGAAAGGATTTGATATTTGATATTGAATTGGTAGAGATCGTCGGTGGCAATCCGTTGATTATTACTCCTTAATTAGTTTTAAATATTATTTTACACAACCCCGGATTATCGTAAGACATTCGGGGTTTTCGTGTTATTTGTGATAGTGAAGTACTAGTTTTGCAGCTAGCACAATAAAATTGTACTAGAATGATTAGTGATTATGTATTTACCGTAGCCGATCGCTTTTTGAAGTATGTAACTATTGATACCCAAAGCGACCCTAATTCGGATACCTTTCCGTCTACAGAAAAACAAAAAGATTTGGGTCGTCTGCTTGTGGAAGAATTGCAGCAGATGGGAGTCGCCGACGCACATTTGGATGCATACGGATATGTGTATGCCACCATCCCTGCTAATACAGAGAAGAAAGTACCGGTACTTTGTTTCTGCAGTCATATGGACACATCATCAGACTGCTCGGGTACAGGCGTAAAACCTATTGTACATCGGCATTATGATGGCAGCGATATTGTATTGCCCGATGATCCCACCCAGGTTATCTCTATCAAACAACATCCCTACCTAAAAGAAAAAATTGGAGAAGATATTATTACAGCATCGGGAACTACTTTATTAGGTGCCGATGACAAAGCCGGCGTGGCTATTATAATGGATTTAGCCCACTTTCTTATGACACATCCTGATGTGAAACATGGTGCCATTAAAATCTTGTTTACTCCAGATGAAGAAATCGGAAGGGGCGTGGATAAAGTAGATATGAAAAAACTCGGTGCCGATTTCGGCTACACACTAGACGGCGGCACCCGCGGTAGTTATACCGATGAAACGTTTAGCGCTAATGCTGTGATCGTTACTTTTCACGGAATAAGTGCCCACCCAGGATTAGCTAAAGGTAAAATGGTCAATTCTATGAAGGTGGCCGGAACTTTTCTGGATCTGCTGCCCAAAGACAGCTTTAGTCCGGAAACTACGGAAGACCGTGAAGGATTTGTGCATCCCGTACAAATTGAAGGAACCGTAGAAAAAACGACCGTGCAATTTATTATCCGTGATTTTGAAACAGAGCAGCTCAAAATGCATGAAAAGCGTTTGGAAGAATTTGCTAAACAAGCTGTAGGCAGATACGAAGGCGCATCATACACTTTCGAAAGTAGAGAGCAATATCGTAATATGAAGGATGTTCTAAAAAACTATCCACAGGTTACGGAATATGTAAAAGAGGCCATGAAGCGAAGCGATGTCACCTTTCACCAAGAAAGTGCACGCGGAGGCACGGATGGCTCTCGTCTTTCCTATATGGGATTACCTTGTCCCGATATTTTCACTGGTGAGATGGCATTTCATAGTAAGCAAGAGTATGTGAGCATTCAAGACATGCAGAAATCCGTAGAAGTGCTGGTAAATCTGGTACAGATATGGGAAGAGAATAGTTAAATTTGATTTACGTACCCATAGTATTTCGATTTTAGGATGCAAGTACATGCAATTGTACCAATAGCATTTGATTATTGGCGGTTCGTTTTTATTGCTTAAATTTATAAAAACTGATGTCATATGGATCTTCTTAATTATTGGTGGCTCGTTGTATTGCTCATTATTATATTTAGTGGTTTATACACCGTAAATCAGGGATATATTGCAGTAATTACCATGTTCGGGCGTTACCAACGTATTGCCCGTCCGGGACTCCGTTTTAAAATCCCGTTTATTGAGCAGGTATTTAAAAAAGTTTCGATACAAAACCGATCAGTAGAGCTGGAGTTTCAGGCGGTAACACAAGACCAAGCTAACGTGTATTTTAAAACCATGCTGCTCTTTGCGGTACAGGATGAGATGGAGGAAACTATTAAGCGCGTGGCTTTTAAATTTATTAGCGACAGAGACTTGATGCAGGCTCTTATCAAAACCATCGAAGGTAATGTACGTGCCTTTGTAGCTACTAAAAAACAGGCAGAAGTACTTGGCTTACGTCGCGAAATAGTGCAATATGTAAAAGATGAAATTGACCACACATTGGGTGACTGGGGCTTTCATTTGCAAGATCTGCAGATCAACGATATTACATTTGATAAAATGATCCTCGACTCGATGAGTAAAGTAGTGGCTAGTAATAACCTCAAGGCTGCTGCAGAAAATGAAGGCCAGGCATTATTAATCACTAAAACAAAAGCTGCAGAAGCCGAAGGTAACGCCATTAAAATTAGTGCAGAGGCCGAACGTGAAGCAGCACGATTGCGCGGCCAGGGTATTGCTTTATTTAGAGAAGAAGTGGCAAAAGGTATGTCCTCTGCTGCTGAAGAATTGAGACAGGCTAATCTGGATACCAATTTTATTCTTTTCAGTATGTGGATTGAGGCCATTAAAAACTTTGCAGAGTATGGTAATGGCAATGTGATTTTCCTTGATGGTAGTACTGACGGCATGGAAAAAACCCTGAAACAATTTCAAGGAATGATGATGCGCGGGGCAGGAGGGGACAGCGATGCCAAAGCGCCTAAACATTCATAAGTACTCTCTACAAGACTAAACTTATAAAAAGCGTAACTATTATGTTACGCTTTTTTACTGCCTACAGTTATTTTCGAGAATTGCGCATGGCTTTTAATTTTTTAATATCCTTATTTTTTAAAAATTGCTGATATTCTTTCGATTCCACCGGATACAACGCTATCCTGCCTTTTTCATCGCAATGTATACCAAAGCCATATCGCTTGGTGAGGGGCGAGGCTCTTAAACAAGCCTGACCTTTTGAGAAAAATATTTCCCGCGCTTTCTTCCATTCCGATTGAGGGATATCGTTTTTCGTAACATATACTTGAAAAAGCACATCATCCGAAGTATACTTGTAAGGATGTTTGGTGATGAGCTCATATTGTAACAGTGCAACAGTTTTTTGTTCGCCTTTCTGCTTAGGTACCTCAGCAATCAACGCCGGACAATCTTCCGCTACTTCAATGAAAGTATTAATATAGTTTGTGGTATGCTGTTTCATACGAAAATCTTTAGGGTGTGTCCATCTAGGCTGCGCTCAACAAATTTATTTAAAAGTATAATGAACATTTATACGTGGACCTACTCAGATAAGTAGTATCGTAATCATGCCCATACACTATTCATTAAAGTTTTGGTAAATAGCCCTTTCCAATCTCTGATTACGCTTGAAAAACAGTACCTTCAATAAACAATCAATATTGTTAATCAAATAAAATAATACCTATGAGCACCGAAAATTTAAACAATCAGGAAGCTATAAATAAGATACAAGAAATAATAGATAAAACCGACATTGGAATGATGTGTACCTTTGGAGAGGGGAAGGATTATCCGCATGTCGTGCCTATGAGTAGACAGGAGATCGATGAAGCAGGCAATATTTGGTTTCTTTTTTCTTCAGAAAGTGAAACACACCAAAATCTACAACAGAATGACAAAATCAGTTTGCTATATGCACATGTGGGTGATTATGCGTTTTTAAGTATGAATGGCAACGCAGTTATTTCAAGGGATCAGGCAAGAATTGATAAATACTGGAATAAGATGATGGAGAGCTGGTTTGAGAAAGGTAAAGAGGATCCCCGTATTCGTGTACTACAGGTAATTCCTGCTGAAGCACATTACTGGGATACACAATCGAATAAACTGGTCACTATTTTCAAAATGGCGGCTTCTGCGATTTCCGGAAAGCCAATGGATATTGGCAGGGAAGGAGCATTGAATTTGTAACTTATTTTTCTCACATGGACTTAAAATCATATGAGCCGTTCTGGCTTATCAAAAACGGACTACCTGCTTCATACCCTTCATTAAAGCATAACGCAACATGCGACGTGCTAGTCGTGGGCGGAGGTATTACGGGTAGCCTTATAGCACATCAGTGTATACAGGATGGTTACGATACTATCCTGATTGATAAAAGAGAAATTGCGAATGGAAGTTCTTCGGCTACTACTTCTATGCTGCAATACGAAATTGATACCCCTTTGTATAAACTTATCGATATGATAGGGGAGAAAGGCGCTGTAGCCAGTTATGAAGCCTGTTACCGCGCCATCGATCAGCTGCATGATATTACACACCGAATTAAATCTCAGGCAGGGTTCCGCAAAAAAGATTCTCTATACTTTGCATCCTATAAAAAAGATGTATCATGGCTGCAAAAAGAATTAGAAGCTCGCAGGAAAGCCGGTTTTGATGTGCAATGGCTGGATGCGAATAGTATCTTAAAAGAGTTTGACTTACACCATACACACGGTGGTATTCTTTCTGCACAAGGCGCCAGTGTGGATGCCTTTATGCTGGTACACGAACTGCTCCAATATAATGTCAAAAAAGGCTTAACGGTGTATGATAAAACTCAATTGCAATCTGTTAATTATGGTAAACGTACGCATGAAGCAAGGTTGCATACCGGCGCTATTATAAAATGTAAGCGTATAATCTACTGCGTGGGGTATGAGAGTGCTCATATGATTCGAGAAAAGTTTGTCAACCTTATCAGCACTTTTGCTATTGTATCGGAAGTGGTCCCTGATGAAACGAGAGATTATAAAGACATCCTTATCTGGAATACCTCTAAGCCCTATGCTTACATCCGTACCACAGATGACAGACGGTTTTTAATAGGGGGAGAAGATGAACAATTTAGAAATCCTGATAAAAGAGATGCACTTATTAATGCTAAAGAGAAAAAGCTATTACGCACTTTTGAGAAACTTTTTCCCAACATTCCGTTTGACGTAGATTTTGCCTGGGCGGGAACCTTTGGCGAGACTAAAGATGGATTACCCTATATCGGCACACATAAGAATTTTAAAGACTCTTATTTCGTATTAGGATTTGGCGGTAACGGTATTACATTTTCCTTAACCGGTATGGAAATGGTATCCGCATGGTTAAAAGGGAAAAAACATGAGCTAACGCCTTACTTCGCATTTGGTCGCTAAGCTGTTATTCAATGCGTGGATAACTGGTAAAGGCATGCTTAGGTTCAAAATGATTCCATATAATGTGGGCGAGTTTGCGGGTTAGCGTTTCCGCTTCATTATCGTACGTCCAGCTTTGGTCTTTATTATTTTTTGTCAGAATACAGAAAACAAAATCTCCGCTAGGGGCGTTTACTAACACCACTTCGCCACGTGCAGCATTCACCGAACCTGTTTTAGAAATAGTATTCACAGTAGGGGGGAACTGTGATAAAGAGCGCTCGTTGTAATACTGGTTTTTAAGATATCGATACATTTTATCCGAATACTGAGGACTAATGACTTTCCCCTGACGAATTAACGTAAACAGCTTCGACATCTCGCGGGGTGTAGTTTGCCCCCATCCATACACCTTCCATATTGCTTCACGACCTGGCGTACGGGAATTCACTTTTGTATTAGGTAAATTCAATTTATCCATTAAAGCATTAATCGTTGCACCACCGCCGGCTAGTTCCTGTAGCCAGATAGAAGTAACATTATCACTATAGGTCAGCATCAGCGAGATCATGGTAGATAAATCGGTTTTCGCACTGTCTTTATAAAACTGCATCAGACCGGAGCCGCCATAGGCACGCTTGGCATCATAAATATATTCCTGCGAAAGCTTTAACTCGTTCTGAGCGATCTTTTGAAATACTCCTACCAGAATGGGTACTTTTACAATACTGGCAGTAGGGAAGATTGTATCTGCATTAACTGTAACGTATTTATTTTTCTTGAGATGTTGTATGTAAATACCAATATCACCCTGAAATCCGCTGATGGCAGTTTCAATAAGGGCTTTAAGCTTTTTATCTTCTTTCTGAGCTTGTCCTATAGTATACAGACAGCAAAAGGCAATTAGTAGGAAGGATTTTTTCATAGTAAAAATTTGAGACAAAATTAACCGATTGCCCATAAGCTCCCTTAGAAAAATTAAATTGCTCTCTGGCTTTAGTTAATAATCTTACCTTCCATTTTAGCCAATCTTTCCTTCCATTTTGTAATCTCCTCCAAAGGCAGACGTGGCCAGTCTTTCACCTCGCCTACGATTTTCAGCGGGTGTGCACTACGATAAGAACGAGTAGGATTGCCGGGAAATTTTTTATCAGTTACATTGGGGTCGTTTTCAAAACTTCCTGTAGGCTCTACAATATATACGCGCTCAGGCGTATCGCCTTTTGCCAACGCGGCAGCTAATCCCGCGCCCGGGATCAGTGCCGTAAAATAAATGTGGTTCATCACCAGATCATCCTGATAATTAGATACTCCTCCTGGTACCAATAAATCACCGAGTTGTAAATCGGCTCTAGTGCCATGATAAAAGGGCCCCTTATCCGGAATGTTTTTTCCGGCAAGTTCAGCTTGCTGTCGGTATTGGATTTCTTTTTCGGCATCATCCAATTTGCCATAGCAATCAGCTATCATTGTATAGAGAGAGGGCAATGCACTTTGCACCGACAGATTGTTTACTTTTAATCCATGCTCAAGTGAAAGCCTTAGCCACTGCAATGCAGAGGAAGGGGAGGGTTGTACTTTTCCCATAAAGAATGCAGCAATGAATTTTTCGAAGTCATGACTGGCTTCGTCCCAGGCACGTTTATAAATTTCTGTGGCTTCTAAAATATTTCCTAGCTCTAGCTTATCGGTTCCGGCTGTACAGAGGCGAATAATAGGGTTATGCGGGTTAAATTCCATAGGTCTTATTTTTATTTTTCGTTTAGAGATTCGATCTTTCGGTTCATGATGGCTAGGGATTTCGTAAAATAAGTTTGTAACCATGCTCGCTGCTGCTCATCAAGGCTCATAAACAATCGATCTGTTTCTTTTCTGAAGTCTTCATAAAGCGGGAGTATGAGTGCCTTGATTTTTTCAATGTCCGGGACGATAATTACTTTACGTCGATCCAACGGATCGTTTTGTCTTTTTACCAGTTTTTTTCTTTCAAAACGATCGATAACATTGGTGACAGCACCCGTGGTGAGTCCCGTAAGGGAAGCAAATTCTCCTGCCGTCATAGCGCCTTTTTGTAGTAAAAATCCCAAATACTTATGTTCTGTTCCAGACATACCTGCCTTTCGCCCGATAGCTTCGTGCATTTGTAACAAAGTGTAGGAATACTGTTGGTGTAGTTTACGGAGGGAGGTAATTTCTTTATTGCTCATTATTATCTTTATAATTAAGAATATTAATTGTAAAGATAAATAATATATGCAATTTCTAATAAATTTTATAGTATCACTTTCGAAATAACTATAGAGAAATGCTGATTACGATGTTCAAGCATTTTGCCTATTGACGGTTCAATAAATACGCACCAATTGTTATCAAATTCATCACTTTTAAAACCTCTAACAGTACATACCACATATGTAAGTTTGATTGGGGAATATCTAGGTTTTGTAAGTGCAAATCGATGCGTGCATTCAGTTCTGGTAGTAGATAGAAAGTTTGAACTATTAAAATGGATAATAAAATTACACTACAGTAAGATAGCTTAGCTTTTAGTAGCTGCTTATCCCGTAACCAACAAACGCTAATGACAAAAGCCAATGTCCATTCCACTTTATTCAAGGCTCTAAATACAAGCTGTCCAATACTTAATCCTATAGGTAATGTCACCCCCTGTGCACGAAATTTTAGCCAGGCTTCCATAAAACTTATAGCACATACAAACCCCATCCAGATAAAGATACATGCTATTATTACAGATCGAGCGTAGGTATGTTTCCTATTCATATCAATGGTCTTGCAGCACTATTATTGTTGTAGTACTCAATTTTTGTAATAAACATGGCAGCCATTTTATCAGCGCGCCATTTGGCCTCATTTGCTTTTTCACCGTTAAAAAGCTCATTGACGGTTTCGTGCCATAGGTTTAACCAAATAGCGAAATGGGTGCGGTCGATAGGCAGCTGTGCATGAGGAGGGAAAGGACTGCCAAAATAAGTATGCTCTCCCAGCAATACAGTTTGCCAGAAGCGATACATTTTTTGCAAATGCTCTGGCCAGCGACCCTCAATCACCTGATTGAATATAGGGCCAATGGTAGCATCATTTCTTACTTTTCCGTAAAAAGTATCTACGAGCGACCGAATATCTTCTATTGAACGAATATCATTTTTCATTATTGCGAATTTTATTGTTTCAAAAAGGCCTGATTGTTTTCTAATGCATGTACAAATGTGCTAACTGTAGCCGATTCTAGCATTTTTGTAAGCTTGTTGCGTACTTGTTTAAACTCATTATGCAGAGGGCAGGGGTGGCTTTCGGAACATTGTCTTAAACCCAAAGCACAACCGTGAAATAATTTTTCGCCATCAATGGCTTTTACAATATCGGCAAGTGAATGGTGAAGCGCATTATCGTCGAGGTAAAAACCTCCATTAGGCCCTTTTGCAGATTGTATCAGTCCTTTACGCACCAATTCTTGCAAAATTTTAGCTATAAAATGCTCGGGAGCATCTATGTTGATGGCAATTTCCTTTACACCGGTTTTGGTTCCCGCATAAGTTTGCTGCGCAATAAAAATCACCGCACGAATGGCATATTCACAGGATTTGGTAAACATGAATCAGTATTATTAGTGCAAAGATAGCCAAATAATTAAATAAAGGATATTTTTGTCCTTTATTTTAAAATTGCATTGCAAGTATTTTTTGCATGGTCTAAAGCCCACGATGGCTTTGCCAGGTTTAAGCAATACACGCGCATTTAGTATCACATTTAATAAGGCTACTTATGGAAGTAACACTTTTTAAACCATCTGTAATATTCAATGAAATGTCACCATCCTTATTAATTATCGTGAAAATTGATCTAAGCGAATTGAAAATTTTTATTCTGTCATTCCTTATTATAGCTGCTATTATATTTTTAATAAGGCAAGTCATCAGAAAAATGGTATGATAGAACTGAAAATTGAATTACCAAGAATTAATAAGTAGCAATGCCCAACAGACTTACGCAACTATTTCCAGTTTTTCATATAATTTATATTATGTTAAATAGATGTTTGTAAAATAAAACCACCCTTTTGTGGGTGGCTTATATTGCAATAAGATGCTTATTTCAATTTGCTGAACAGATCATCCCATTTCTTCTCCTGTGCGGCAAATTTATCGCGATCGGCACCCTTGGCATCTTCTATTTTATAAGAATAATATTCTGCCAAATTACCGGCAATAACACGATAGCTACGTTTTTGATTGGCATCCAATTGAGGCATTTTTCCATATAATTCAGCTGCCTTTTCATAACTATCTTTTGCTAAGTCGTATACTTCGTTGTACGCTTTTTTAGCATCTGCATATTTTTGCTTATCCTGAGCAGTTGCTTTGGAGCCTTTCTTAGTTACTTCAGTCTCTGCAGCAATCATTGCTTCTCTGAATTTTTCAGATTTGAGCAGATAGTGATCTCCCATCAACAGATAAGGTTGTACTTCCTCAGGCTTCAAGCTAGCTGCTTTTTTCAAGGCATTAATCATTTTAGTTTCCAGCTCGTCATAGTTGTCCGGGCGCACGGCTCCTTCTTTACGAGAGTCGATGGTATCGTATATAATTTCAGCGAGCGCTAGATTTGCTCTATAATCATCCGGATTGGATGCTATATGCTTTTCGAGACTGGCGAGACGCTCGTTGAAATCGGAAGAGCTACCTAATGCAAAGTCAAGCATGGAGTAAGTAAAGAACTCGCTATCAGGATATAACTCCTTACCTAAAGCTTTATATTTTTCAAAATTCTCACTGTCATTTTTGCTAGCATAATATCTCATCAATCCCTGGTATACGCTTTCATAGCTGGTACCATTGTATTCTTTAATTTTAGCTTCAGAAAGACGCAGATAATATTTTGCAGCATCTTCCGGGCGCTTGATATTTTCTGCCAATAAGCCGGCGTAATACAGCGCTGCTGTATCCATTTTCTTATCTATAATTTTTTTGCTTATCAGCAAATCTGAATACTCTACGGTATTTTTTAGTTTATCGTAAGCATCTTCGTACTTCTTATCATTAATGTCGGCTACTCCAGCATTGAAATAAGCTGCATACAAATTATAAGGCGTATTGCGATATATTGGATCTTCCAACAATTTCATTTCAGCATCCAGCTCCTTATACTTTTTCAGAGCCTCGTCCGCTGCATTTCTGTTAGTTACAGATTCAGCTGCTTTGCTTTCATCTACTGCCAGTGCTGAGAAAATCGCGGCTTTGATTAGGTATCCTTCGGGTTTGGTAAAGAACTTTTCATTAGCAGAATTTTTGTCATATAGTTCTTTTGCTTTAGCATATTGCCCCAAAGCAAGCATGCCTTTAATATCATCATATTTCTGTGCAAACACGCCCACCGTTGAGCAAGCTGCAAATGCTAATAGGATAATTTTTTTCATTTTATTCCTTTTTATTTTCTAAAGCATAATTATATTATAAATTATATCTATTCTGTAGTATTGTTCGGTGCATTTTCTTCGGGATCTGCCGATAATTCTGAATTATCAGATACTCCGTTTTCCGATGTGGGAGTTGTTTCGGCATTTTCCTCGTTATGCTCCTCTTCATCAATACCGCCTTCATCTATTTTCGTGATAGCTGCAATTTCATCTCCTTCATCCACTCTTATGAGTTTTACTCCTTGGGTGGCGCGACCGAGTTCGCTAATATCCTGCACCGGCATTCTAATGGTTATACCACTTTTACATGTAATAAAGAGATCTTCGTTTTCAGTCACATCTAATAGTCCCACCAATGCACCTGTTTTCTCTGTAATATTAAGCGTTTTTACGCCCTTGCCTCCACGATTAGTAAAGCGATATTCGTCAATGGCGGTACGTTTTCCATATCCCTTTTCGCTAACAACCAGTACGGTAGTATTTTTTTCTTCGTTTTTACTTACACAAATCATGCCTATTACTTCATCATGCTCGTCATCTACTTCAATACCCATCACTCCTATGGCTCCCCTACCGGTAGCCCGTACTTTTTCTTCAGAGAAACGAATAGCCCTACCGCTTTTAACGGCCATCATCACATCGC
The DNA here is from genome assembly GCF_036409055.1 of Niabella digestorum. Classification (NCBI taxonomy): domain Bacteria; kingdom Pseudomonadati; phylum Bacteroidota; class Chitinophagia; order Chitinophagales; family Chitinophagaceae; genus Niabella; species Niabella digestorum. The sequence continues at coordinate 41,874 of NZ_JAZGLY010000007.1, forward strand.
AATTACCATCTGTAAGTTTAGCTTCCAGCAATTGATCGCCCTCCACAATAGTGATGGCATTTACGCCTGTTTGGCGCGGACGGCTAAAGTCTGAAAGACTGGTTTTCTTTACAATACCCTTCTTTGTACAAAGTAAAATGTTATGTGATTTTACAAAGTCTTGGTCTTTCAAGTCCTTGACATCGATAATAGCTCGAATTTTATCATCCGGAGGTAGCTGCATCAAATTTTGAATGGCACGGCCCCTTCCAGCCTTTTCACCCTCTGGAATTTCATATACATTGAGCCAGTAGCATCTACCTTTTTCGGTAAAGAATAATAAGGTATGGTGAGTAGATGCAATGAATAGATGTTCGATGTAATCTTCTTCCCTGATAGTTCCTCCTCTTACGCCACGACCACCTCGGCGTTGTGCACGATACTCATCGGCAGGTGTTCTTTTAATGTATCCCAGATGAGATATTGTTATTACAACATCTTCATTTTTAATCAAATCTTTAATACTAACTTCATCATTAAGATAGGTAATCTCTGTACGACGCTCATCTCCATATTTTTCTTTTATTTCTAAAAGTTCCTTCTTGATAATATCATAGCGCATACCCTCGTTAGAAAGCACTTCATTGAGATGGGCAATTAATTTTACCAAATCGTCGTACTCTGCTTTGATCTTATCGCGCTCCATTCCGGTAAGACGTTGTAAGCGCAATTCCAGAATGGCTTTTGCCTGAACTTCATCGATACCCCAACCCGCATTTATCAGATTCTCTTTTGCTATTTCAGGGGTTGCAGAATTTCGTATCAGCTGGATAACTTCATCGAGATGATCTAATGCAATCAAATAACCTTGTAAAATGTGGGCACGTTTTTCGGCTTCGCGAAGCTCGAACTTAGTACGACGTACCACTACTTCGTGCCTGAACTCGATGAATTCAGCAATCATTTCCTTAAGGTTTAACACCTTAGGACGACCTTTTACAATAGCTACGTTGTTGATACCGAAAGAAGTCTGTAGTTCGGTATTTTTATACAACTGATTGATAACCACGTTAGCAATTGCATCGCGTTTGAGGTCGATAACGATACGGGTACCTTCTTTATTATTCGATTCGTTATTAACATGAGCAATACCCTCGATAATCTTGTTATTGACAAGCTCCCCGATGCGATTGGTAAGCGAATCGCGATTAACCTGATAGGGTACCTCGGAAATAATGATTTGTTCCCTACCACTGGGCTTTGTTTCTACACGCACGCGGCCTCTTACCACCACTCTTCCCCTACCGGTATGCATGGCAGCCCTCACTCCTTCCATACCGTAGATAATGCCACCAGTAGGAAAGTCGGGCGCCTTCACGTGCTGCATGAGTTCGTCAACCGTAATATCTTTATTATCAACATATGCCACACATCCATCTATAACTTCACTTAAGTTGTGAGGCATAATATTGGTAGCCATACCCACGGCAATACCACTAGCCCCATTGATTAAGAGCTGCGGTATTCTGGTAGGCAGTATGGTGGGCTCCTTTTCCGAATCGTCGAAATTGAGCTGGAAATCAACAGTATCTTTTTCGATATCGTCGAGCATATGCTCGGCCAATTTTTCCAGTCGGGCCTCCGTATAACGCATCGCCGCTGGTCCATCACCGTCTTGGTTACCGAAGTTACCCTGTCCGTCGACAAGCGTATAACGCATACTCCAGTCCTGCGCCATACGAACCATAGCATCGTATACAGACGAGTCGCCATGTGGATGGTATTTACCCAGCACTTCCCCTACCACACGTGCAGATTTCTTATAGGCCTTGTTATGTTGCAGGCCTAATTCGTTCATGGCGTATAATATGCGGCGATGTACAGGTTTTAAACCATCTCGGGCATCGGGTAAGGCACGACCTACAATTACGCTCATCGAATAATCGATGTAGGCCGATTTCATTTGCTCTTCTATATTAACGGGTATAATACGGCTGGTTTCTTGTTCCTGTGGCTCCTGATTCTCTTCCATCTAAGATATTCTTTTCTGATAGTTTAAAGATGATTATACTGTTTGTAAACGATCGTTGTGATCTTCGCAAATTTAATCTTTTATGACTGAATTGTGCTATATAAAAGCCCGATTTTTGGCCCTTTTTATACACCAGAAATCAACGAGCAAAAAGCTTGTTTTTTATAGCCCAAAGGCGTCTTTTTAAAACAAAAATACCTGCCGTTGCGGGCAGGTATTTGTAGTTTCGATCAGAGACCGACACGGTCAATAAAAGGCGTTTATTTCAAATTGAAGGCTTTTTTTACTTTACTCACATAGTCTAGTTTCTCCCAGGTAAACAATTCTACTTTTTTGATGACTTTTTTGCCATCGGGAGACACAAAGGTTTTTTCCACTACTTCATTTTTACGTCCCATATGACCATAAGCTGCAGTTTCGCTATAAATAGGATTGCGCAGCTTCAGTCTTTTTTCGATGAAGTATGGGCGCATATCAAAAAGGGTCTCTACAATTCTACTGATTTGACCATCGGTAAGAGCTACTTTAGCCGTACCATAAGTGTTTACGTTAATGCTGGTGGGCTTCGCTACTCCAATGGCATAAGATACCTGAACAAGTACTTCATCGCACAATCCGGCTGCCACTAGGTTTTTAGCGATATGACGTGTAGCATAAGCAGCACTTCTGTCAACCTTGCTAGGATCTTTACCACTAAAAGCACCACCTCCGTGGGCGCCTTTACCGCCATAGGTATCTACGATGATTTTACGACCTGTTAAGCCGGTATCGCCATGAGGTCCGCCAATTACAAACTTACCGGTAGGATTGATATAATACTTGATCTGATCATTGAATAACTTACGATATTTTGGATATTTTTTGATTACCCGAGGAATAAGAATTGTTTTCATATCCTCGCTAATCTTAGCCAGCATCTTCGCTTCGGTATCGAATTCATCGTGCTGTGTCGAGATTACGATAGTATCAATTCTGATCGGTCTATTGTTATCATCGTATTCTAACGTCACCTGACTTTTTGAATCGGGACGCAGATACTTAATTTGTTTATTCTCTCTGCGCAAAGCAGCCAGCTCAATGAGTAATGTATGTGCCAAATCCAAGGCAAGAGGCATGTAGTTCTCTGTTTCATTGGTGGCATAACCGAACATCATCCCTTGATCCCCGGCTCCTTGTTCTTCTTTATTTTTTCTATCAACCCCTTGATTAATATCGGGCGATTGTTCATGAATAGCCGATAAAACACCGCAAGAGTTGGCATCGAACATATACTCGCTCTTCGTATAGCCGATTTTGCTGATCACTCTACGAGCAATGTCCTGCACATCCAAGTAAGCTTTGGACTTTACTTCGCCGGCAAGTACTACCTGTCCGGTAGTTACCAACGTTTCGCAAGCCACTTTAGACTGTGGGTCAAACGCCAGAAAATTATCTATCAGTGCGTCTGATATTTGATCGGCCACTTTATCCGGATGGCCTTCAGAAACACTCTCCGAGGTAAATAAGTAAGGCATTGAATATTGAATTAATGAAGTCTAGTAAATTAATCGGGTGCAAATATAACATCTGCACCCGTGTGTATGAAATTTGTTCTGAGAATTATAATTTGGAGTAGACGATTCGCATCTTCATTTTCTGAGTGGGGTGATTGCCTCCGCCCAAACGTACACGACCTTTTGCAGGGGCATCAGTGGTTTGTACAATCACCTTGGTATCTCCACCATCGGGATTTCCGTTCTTTACCACTAGGTCGTAAGTAGTGTACAGACGCAAATCGCTGGGTTGAATTATACCTTTTACTACGTTTTGAACATAACGAGTGAGATTAAACCTCCACTGTCTTACTCGGGTGCTTAATGGATCGAGCGTATAGAAAGGATAAGCACCTAGGGATATATAACCAGCTGTACCAATAGTAAAGTAGGTACCTACCATATCCGCTACAGATAGGTAGACGTTCTCTACCGAGTAAGGAATAGTCTTATATTTTATAGCGGAGGTATCATAGGTGTCCATAAACAACATCGGCGGTGGCGAAAACATAGTATCACTCACATCATATATCTGCTCCATCTGTAACTCAGCCAAGTGTACTATGCGATTGCTAAGTGAAGGAAGTGCGGGTATCTTCACTACCGCATAGGTTCCGGGAGTGTTCTGAATATACACAATAGGGTCGGGTACATTATCATTAGCCACCGGTAATAACTCGCTGGAGCTGTAATCTCTAGCGATATAATTAGCCGTTGCAAGTCGTTTGGATGATGTGAATATAAAATATCCTACAGCAGTATCAATATCTCCGGGAGTGCTGGGATTTTCATAGCGATAATACACTGTTACACGTGTAGCAGTGTCGTCTAGATAAAATCCCATTAATCCGTTGCCGGAGGTTCCTACTGCCGGCTTCAGTGCTAGCCCCGCTACTTTGGTGAGAAATGCCGAATCTGTAGAAAATGCATCGTTTACACCCGTTGTATCATAATCCAGTAATCGCTGTCCAAACTCATCATTAAGTCTAATACGCAACTGATTGGCTACAATAACGGTGTCCTTACCGTTACGGATATCTAGAATAGAGTCATTCAAGGTTTGTGGTACAATCTGCCTACTACCCAAAAAACCTGCAGTCGATACAGGCTGTTCTCGTATTGAATATGCAGAGTCTCTATTCAGACCACTATATTTAAAATTATCAGTTCCCGAAATTTCAAAAACATTTATGGTTTGTGGAATGGTAGTATCGCCGTATGTTTCAATATATCGCACAGATAAGACGATAGAGTCAATATAACGTTTTCCCATAACACCTTTTAAAGTACTCTTACCACTTGCGGGTGCAATCTGGAAAAACATCTGAGCTTCGGTTTTACCGAAAATGGGATCATTCATCACGCCGAGAAACTGCTCATCAGTAAGAATGGATCGGGCCGAATCATCGGCGAAAGTGAAAATTTTATTATAGGTCTCGACCTCAATGGTAGTATCAAAAGTATGTATATTGTCAACCGGAGGAATAAGATCCAATCCCAATTCCGTTGGGAGGTTGATTTTATTACAAGAGAGCAAAGTGGCGATCAATGTTCCACAAAAAATTCCCAGTACCGGAAGAAAATACCTTTTCACTTGCAAATATTTGAAGCTAAGATAGGGTTAGTAATTTAAATATTATTCAGCAAGATCGTGATACAGTTGTAAATACTCTGTTAAATCGGAATCTTCCTTAAACTGGAGGGTTTTTTTGCCTCTTACTTTTGTAAACTCGGCCAACAACTTTTTATCCACATTGGCAGCTCCAAAAGTAATCGCATCGGCATAGGTAGCTCCTCCCCTCATCAATGCTACATTTGTACCATCCTTAAAGGGCTCTAGATCTTTTTCTTTTATAGAAGAATGAATAAGCGCTTTGGGGATAAAGCCTTTACCCAGTTTTTCTTTAAAAGTAGTTTCGCCAATAGTGTAAACAATTTTACTATGTGCAAAAACCGGTTCCTTTTTATAAGCTGTTTTTAAATATGCAGGAATCAAACCTGTCATCCATCCGCTACAGTGAATTACATCGGGGCTCCATCCGAATTTTTTCACCGTTTCCAGTGCACCCTTACAGTAGAACACTACCCTCAAATCGTTATCGGAAAACCATTTGTCATTTTCATCATGGAAAAGCGTTTTCCTTTTAAACAACTCCTCATTTTCCAAAAAATACACTTGCAAACGGGCGCTCGGTAATGAAGCCACTTTTATTTGAAGCGGTAAATCATCATTATCTACCGTAACATTTATACCAGACAAACGCACTACTTCATGCAAACGATGCCGGCGCTCGTTAATAACTCCAAATCGAGGCATAATGCAACGCACTTCAAATCCGTTATCATTAGCCTTTATCGCGAGCTTATTAACGATTTCAGAGAATTCTGTCAACTCTAAATATGGCGACATTTCATTGGCTATAAATAAAATTCTTTTCTTTGTTGACATCGTTTATGTAATTTTTAAAGTTTGCAAAGTTACTGATTTATGAGCAAATTGCCTTAAATAAGATTATGCATTAAAAAATATTATAATGAAAGTATGTCATAAAGTAGCTGACATTCAGAAATATATATCGTATAGCAGGAAGGAAGGGAAAAGCATCGGATTTGTTCCAACTATGGGCGCTTTGCATGAAGGACACCTCTCTTTATTAAGAGCATGTAATACTCATTCAGATATAAGTGTAGTAAGCATATTCGTAAATCCTACACAATTTAATGATAAGAATGATCTGGAAAAATATCCTAAAACAATAGAGAATGATCTATTGGCATTGCTGAATGAACAATGTGCTGTATTGTTTTACCCGGATGTGGAAGAGATATATCCATCAGGGACACAGCTACAACAAACTTATGATTTGGGCGTATTAGAAACACTGTTTGAAGGCCATTACCGTCCCGGACATTTTCAGGGGGTATGTCAGGTTGTTGATAGACTTTTTTCGATTATACACCCTAATAAAGTCTTTTTCGGACAAAAAGATTATCAGCAATGCATGGTGATAAAAAAGCTTATAGCCCTTCAGCCAGCATTCAGCAATATCGAGATGCATATAGTTCCTACCGTACGGGAGCAGAGCGGGCTGGCAATGAGTAGTCGTAATTTGAGACTTTCAGAAGACGAAAAAGCGTTGGCTACAACAATTTATCAATCCTTATTGTTTATAAAGCAAAGTATAAAGCCAGGAGGCACCGATATACTCACATCACGTGCTAAAGAACAACTGGAACAAAAAGGATTTAAGGTAGATTACGTAGCCGTGGCACATGCGATCACACTTGAACCTGTACATCACTGGGATGGCAAGATTCCTCTAGTAGCACTGATTGCAGCTTATTTAGGTAATGTAAGGCTCATTGATAACATGATATTATCCTAATTTTATCTTTTTAAATAGACAATGGTCGCATTAGGAAAGCTGGTATAATTAAAATATTTTTGAGTCCCAAAATATAAATCGATGAATACGGTTAAATTAAAAAGAGTTAATGGCGAATACGGGTTTGATATCATAAATGAGAATGGCACGGTGGTAAAAACCGATACCAATCCTCAGATGGGGGGACAGGAATATGGAGCACGCCCCATGCATCTTTTACTAAATGCGCTGGCCGCATGTGCTAGTATTGATGTTATTAGTATTTTAAAAAAACAAAGACAAACCATCACCAATTATGAAGTAACTGTAAACGGTGAGCGCGAACCTAATGTAGAGCCTTCTTTATGGAAGAACATTGAAATGATATTTGAGATAACCGGTGATGTTGATGAAGATAAAGCAAAACGCGCGGTGGAAATATCGCTTAACAAATACTGTTCTGTAGCGATTACCTTAACCAAAGCCGGCGCCGATATCAAGACACAAGTTATCGTACACAAAGCGTAGTATTGCTACAACACGCTTAGGTATGTTGTGGTATTTATTGTGGATTCTTAAAACTTACAATCACGTTGGACAATACGAGAAAACTCCATCCGTCTACAATTGCTGTACGTACGCAGACGGAGCGTACTAACCAAATGGAACACTCTACACCCGTTTTTTTAACCAGTAGTTTTGCATTTGAATCAGCCGAAGCCATGCGCGCGGCCTTTGCGGACGAGACGGATGATAATATCTATAGCCGCTACAGTAATCCCACAGTAGATGAATTTGCACATAAAATTGCTTTACTGGAAAAATGCGAAGCTGGTTTTGCCACTGCAAGCGGTATGGCGGCCATATTTAGTTCCTTCATGGCTTTGCTGAAGACGGGTGATCATCTTTTATGCTGCCGATCGATGTTTGGTGGTACCAATACAGTAGTAACCAAATTTTTACCTCGCTTTGGAATTGAATATACCCTGGTAGGCGCTGCCGATATCGACAATTGGGAAGCGCATATTAAGCCTAACACCAAAATGTTGTTTTTGGAAACGCCTACCAACCCTCAATTAGAGATCATAGATCTTAAAAAAGCGGGAGCCATTGCCCAAAAGCATGGACTTATTTTTAATGTAGATAATTGTTTTGCTACTCCATTTTTGCAAACTCCTGCAGATTTCGGTGCTGATCTGGTAATACACTCTGCTACTAAATGGATTGACGGACAAGGACGTGTATTAGGAGGTGCAGTAGCAGGTCGCAAGGAATTGGTACATGACATTTATCTGTTTTGTCGTAATTCGGGGCCGGCACTATCCCCATTTAATGCATGGGTATTATCAAAAAGTCTGGAGACTTTAGGCGTAAGAATTCAGCGGCATTCGGAGAATGCCCTAACCGTCGCCAAGCACTTTGAAAACCACCCAAGGCTGGAATGGCTGAAATATCCATTCCTCCCCTCCCACCCCCAGTACGACATTGCCCAAAAACAAATGCTGGCGGGAGGAGGTATTGTATGTTTTGAAATAAAAGGAGGTTTGGAAAGTGGCCGTCGTTTTATGGACAATCTTCAAATCTTATCTTTGACTCCTAATTTGGGAGATAGTCGCAGTATAGCATCACATCCGGCAAGCACCACACACTCCAAGCTTTCGGAAGAAGAAAGGCAGAAAGTAGGTATCACTCCCGGACTAATACGTATTTCAGTAGGGCTGGAACATGTGGATGATATCATCTATGACATTGAGCAAGCATTGGAGAAAGCATAAATAATGTAATTGCAATTTTCAATAAAGAGGCTGCCCTCAAAGCGGCCTTTTTTATTTCTACCCAATCAAGACATTTGCCTTATCCAAAGCGCATCGGAATAAATAAGGCTAGGGATATACTATGAAAATAAAATGCTCTACTTTAAAAAATTTAAAGCCTACACCTCTGGGTACAACTCATTTCGATAGGGAATGGATGATTGTGCACCCCATCGAGTGACGGATATTGCCGCCGCCTGACAGGCAAAGGCTACTGCAGTCGGTAGGTCTTTTTGTTCTGACAATGCTACTGCTAATGCGCCGTTAAAAACATCTCCTGCAGCTGTAGTATCTACAGCCTTTACCTTCGCTACAGGCATTTCAGTAAAAAGATGATTAGAGTCTAAGATTAAAGCCCCTTGCTCGCCCATTGTAATAACAATATTTTTCACACCCTTCTTTTGTATTATCAAAGCGGCCTCTCTGGCCGTAGTCATATCCTTTACTTCAATACCTGATAAATGTGTAGCTTCTGTTGCATTAGGTGTAATTATATCCACATACTTTAATATTGTACTACTTAATGTTCTCGCAGGAGCAGGATTCAGTATTACTATAATATTTTTTTCTGATGCCTTTTGAACCGCATGTTGTACGGTATCAAGTGGAATCTCTAGTTGCAACAACATTATTCCGATATTCAAATCTTCAAAAATCACATCAGCTATATCCTCCGGTTTCAGATGAGCGTTAGCTCCTGATGCTACAACAATGCTGTTTTCGCCTTTTTCATCCACTGTAATCAATGCGACTCCGGAAGAATGGTGATTATCTGATAGCATGTATGCTGTATAAATACCTTCCTTTTGAAACAATTCCAGAGATTGTTTTCCGAAAATATCATTCCCTATCTTAGATACAAAAACTGCATTTCCACCTAAACGAGCTACCGTAACAGCCTGATTAGCTCCCTTACCTCCGGAATTCATAAAAAAGGTACCTCCTAGTATAGTTTCACCGGGTACAGGGATTCGGGGGGCTTTAATAACCATGTCGATATTGGTAGAACCGATAATAATAATGCTTTGCTTTTTCATAAATATTCAGCACACGCGCAATAGAAAGGTATTTGTAGCTTTGTATTGCGATGTTGTTTTTCAAATTTAATAATAGTCACCTGAGTTTTGTACACTGATACCCCTACAAGAGATAGTTAAGATAATGAAGAGAAGCATTACTTTGCACTAATAATCATCTTTATTTAAGTTCAATTGCCATGGATCAAAGATTTACGCTTAATAAAAATGAATCTTTCTTGAAAATGATCATACAGTGTCAGCAAGAGCAGCAGCCCGCATCCATTCTGTATGATGATAAGGGGATTACCAGAGCACAAGGATATGTTACGGATGTTTTTATGGATAGAAATCCGATTGCATTCCGGTTGGATAACGAATTAGAAATTGAACTCCATACTGTGGTTGCTTTAAATGGAGTTTTTGCTGATAATTATACAGAGTGTTAGCGCATACAAGCAAAAAGAAGATATACTTATAACATGAAAATCGCACTTTGGTCTGTAGGAAAAGCGCACGAGGCTTATGTAAAAGCAGGTATAGAAGATTTTTCAAAAAGAATCAATAACTATTTTAAAACCGAATGGGAGATCATTGCGCCTCCTAAAAATGCGGCTAAGCTGGCAGCAGATGTACTTAAGAAAAGCGAAAGTGAGCTAATACTCTCCAAATTGCAAAAAGAGGATTTCCTTGTAGCGCTGGATGAAAGAGGCACGCAGCTTACTTCGGAAGGACTTGCAACACAAATACAGCGCTGCGCTAACATGGCAAGTAAAAGGATGGTTTTTTTGATAGGTGGGGCATATGGTTTGGATGAATCTGTATTGCAGCGTGCCAATTTTCAATGGAGCTTATCCAAGCTCGTTTTCCCACATCAACTCGTAAGGCTGATTCTCGCTGAGCAGATTTATAGGGCATGCACTATCCTAAACCATGAAAAATACCATCACCAGTAAAAAGACAGTTGACTTAATTTATCGATATAGTTTAGTTTAAAATATTCCACTCTTTAGGTGCTTTGAAGGTATTTCTTCCGGCATCATATGGTGGAACTTTTACCGCACTCACAATATCGTCATACACCTTTACCGCATTTAATAGTTGCTGATACTTTTCGGGATGCTGAGCACGTATATTATTTTTTTCCAGAGGATCCTTTACAATATTGAATAGCACATCTTCGCTATTTTTCATTTTATTATTACCGGCATTGGCTTTGACTAACTTCCAGTCATCTACAATAATACTTCCATGCCCCAGATAGAACTCTCTGGATATTTTCTTTTTCTGAGTTAACGCAGGTAGTATATTCACTCCATCCAGAGGCTTTACAGTTTTTTCCTTGACACCCGCCACTGCACACAATGTAGGCAAAATATCCACATACCCACAAAGTTGATCACTTACCCATCCACCTTTCAATCCTTGGGGCCATTTAATAACGGCGGGGACACGTACACCTCCTTCCCATTCCTGAAATTTCTTTCCTTTTAAGGGGCCACTACTACCACCCAAGTTGGTTTCCGGCCCATTATCACTATGAAAAATGACTAGAGTATTGTTCTCTATTCCTTCTTCCTTTAACGTTTTAAGTATCTGCCCTATTCCTCTATCCATACAGGTAACCATTGCCGCATAGGTTTGCCAGCGGGTATTACCCCTTCCCTGCTCTTTTTTACCATTAGCCTCTCCAAATGTAGGTTTATTAGGATCATAGCCGTATAAACGCAAATCTTCTTCTTTAGCCTGCAGTGGTCCATGCGGTGCGTTGTAAGCAACGTAAAGAAAGAAAGGACCATCCTTTTTATATTGCTTTATACATTTTGCGGCTTCCTCACTGATAAGGTCTGTAGAGTATCCTTTATCATAACTGGTGTTCCAATCGTTATGCCAATCTAGCTCCCCCTCCCGCTCATGCGTAAAATAATCTATTGCTCCATTATAATGTCCGTAGAAATGTGTAAAACCTCTGTTTAAGGGCAAGTATTTTCGTTCATAGTGCCCTAAATGCCATTTCCCTATTGCGGCTCTGTTTTTATATCCTGCGGTAGCGAGTAACTGCGGTAAAAACTGCTCAGAGGTATCTATGCCAAACTGAATCCAGGGAGCAATTACATTATCTCGCAGTCCATATCTATCTGGATATCGGCCCGTCATTAATCCTGCACGTGTGGGCGAACAAATAGGGCTTACATAAAATCTGTCTAAAACGATCCCATCCTTTGCCAGTTGATCGATGTTGGGTGTTTGTATTTTACTACCATGAAAACCCACATCGCCCCAGCCCATATCATCTGCTATAATTAAAATTATATTAGGCTTTGATGTATTTTGAGAAAATAGCAATACACTTTTAAATAGCAAGCAATAAATTAGTATATATATACTATTCATTTAAGTAGAATTGAAAGTTAATCAGTTGCAAATAACTCACTCACTTGTTCTGCATGGCCGTTTTTATACTTTTCAAGGAACTCACTAGGAGTTAATTTAAACTGCTGTATAAAGCAGCGAGAGAAATAGGATGGGGAATTAAACCCTGTTCTATATCCTACTTCAGAAATATTATACTCACCGGAGATCAAAAGCTTTGCCGCTGTTCTTAAGCGAAGAAGTCTTATAAACTCATTAGGGACATGACCGGTTATTGCCTTAAGCTTTTTGTGCAATGTGGAGCGGCTCATGGCCAATTCGCGACTCAGTTCCTCCACAGAAAGTCGATAATCATCAATTCGCGACTCAACAATTTGAGTAATAGATTCGATGAATTTCTTGTCGTGGGTATTGGTTGCAATAGTACCAATATCTACCAATGGCTGCTGGTTAAATTTCTCTTTCAATTTGTTTCGTATTTCCAATTGATTTTTAACAAGAGCTGTAAGGTGTTTCCATTTGAAAGGTTTTACGACATATGCATCAGCGCCACTTTCTATTCCTTCTAACTCTGCGTCGCTATTACCTTTTGCCGTTAGCAGAATTACTGGTATATGACTGTAATCAATATTATTTTTAATCTTCCTACAGAGCTCAATACCATCCATCTCAGGCATCATTACATCAGAGACAATAAGTTCTACTGGTTGTGACTCTAAAATTTTTAATGCCTCTTTACCATTTATAGCACACAAAGCGTTATACCCTTCTCCGCGAATATTAGTAGAAATAAAATCCAACATATTCACATCATCTTCCACAATCAAAATTCTTGGTAAGCTGCTTTCCACTTCAGCTTCCTCGTGATCCTGATTATTAATTGGCGCCACTACAGGCTTTTGTTCAAAAGGTATAGTAACCGTAAATACTGTGGGGCCGCCTTGGCGGCTGCTAACATTGATCGCGCCTTGATGTTTTTCAACGAGCGCTTTAGCAAGCGATAATCCGATACCGGCTCCGCCTATATTTTTAATCTTATGATCGGGAGATGATACTTTGAAGAATGGCGTAAATACCTGACTCAAATCACCTTCCGGAATTCCTACCCCATCGTCTTTAACAGATATAGCCACTACTTTTACTGAATTTTCATCAACCTCGGGCAAACTGATTCTGATTTCTACATTGGACTGAGCAAACTTGAATGCATTAATAAACAGATTGCTGAAAATCTTTTGCAGTGCTTCGGTATCTGCGTCCATATAAAGCTGATTCACTTCTGTAGACATATGAAATTTCAATCCCTTCTGCTGGGCAGTAGGAGAAAATCTCGAATACAGAGAATGTATATAAGAAACCAGCTCAATGCGCTCCTTTTTTATAGTATAGATATCGCTTTCAATCCGCCTAAAGTCTAGCAGTTGATTCACCAATGTAAGCAGTCTGTCCGTATTCTGTTCCATTACCGTCAACTGCTTGAGTGTTTCTGGATTATTTTCCGTAGTCAATAATTTTTCCAATGGCGCCATGATAAGTGAAAGCGGGGTTCGAATTTCATGTGCCATGGTAGTAAAGAAATCTATTTTTTGTTGGTAAAACTCATGCTCCTTTTGAGCTTTCATACGCTCCAACTTAATCGCATTCTTAGCCTGCTCTCTCCGTCTATAATAATTCTTCAATAACCAAATACTGCTAGCGATTAGAATTACATAAAGTATATATGCAAATGTTGTTCGATAAAAAGGTGGCTTAATAACAATCTTCACATCAGCGGTCGACTTACTCCAGTTTCCGTACACATCGGTAGCTTTCACTTTAAAAGTATAAGATCCTGGAGGAAGATTAGTGTACGTGGCAATGCGTTGCGTACCTACTTCATTCCAGTTCGCATCAAATCCTTCCATCTTATAAGCGTACTTAATGCGATCGGGATCTTTATAGCTTAAGGCGGCATAACCAAAACTCAATACAGATTGCTTATAATTAAGTTTTATGGTAGTTGCATAACTGGGTGCTACATTTAGTGGAGCATTCTCTTTATTAAAAGCAACTTCTTCATTAAAAAGCCTAAAACTGGTAAGAACGGGAACAATATCGTTTTGGTCTGGAAACAGTGTGATTTGCTCGGGGTAAAAAGTAGTGAGACCATTGATACTGCCCATCAGCATTTTACCATTAGAAGCCTTATAGTAAGCATTGTAATTGTATAAGCGATTATTAAAATTAATAGCATTAGTGAAAGACAGTACAACAAAAGGATTTTCTGAAAATTTTAGAATCCCATCATTAGTGGATAACCAAATATTACCTGCATTATCGTTTAAAATACCGAATACAATTGTTGGTATTCCGTTGCGACCCAAAAAGCTGGTAACTTTCTGGGTAAATATGTTCAGTTTGTTCAGTCCACCTCCATCAGTTCCTATCCAAATATTTCCTCTTCCATCGTCATGTAGTGCAATCACACGATTAGAACTAAGTCCCGAGTTGTGTGTCGCATATTGTACCCACTCATCAGTACCGGCCTTTCTGCAAATAACACCGCTTTCAAAAGTGGCGATCCACAAATTACCTAATGCATCTTCATAAATTTTATAAATACAGTTGTTGGGTAGATCCATGGCCGTCACCCTGATAAACGCGTCCCTTTCCTTATCATAAATATTTACACCTTTAACAGTTCCAATCCATATATTTCCTTTTCTATCTTCAGTAATACTGTATACACTATTACTGCTCAAGGATGTGGGATCGGAGGCATTGTGCAGATAATGTTTGATCTTACCGGTTTTGAGGTTGATAACATTTAGTCCCCCACTAAAAGTGCCCACCCAAAGATTTCCTTCTTTATCTTTATATAAAGCGTGAATGTTGTTATATGACAGCTTTTCGTGTTGAGGAGAGAATGGATATTTTTTGAATTTACCGGTATGCGAATCAAAATAATTTAACCCCCCGTTTTCGGTTCCTACCCAAAAATACCCGGGCATATCTTCTAAAAAGCAGCTTACCGCTTTTCCTGATAAAGCGTCGGATGCTCCGGTATGATAATAGTAATTAAAACCCGGACTGTCTTTGGCAAAATAGTTCACCCCTCCAAAGTAAGTACCTACCCATATACCTCCATCTTTGTCAGGATATATATAATAAATCGCATTATCACTAATACTATAGGGGTCATTGATATTATTAGTATAAGCTGTAAATTTCTGCTGTTCTAGATCTAGTACATTCAAGCCTTTTTCGGTACCTATATACAATTTATTTTTATCGGGTTGATAAATAGCCCGGATAATATTGTCACTTATAGCATCTGCACCGCCACTTTTGTATATTTTAAATTTGTTTTCCTTTTTTGACCAACAATTCAGTCCTCCGGAGAGGGTGCCAATCCACATATTCCCTTCCAGATCTTTATAAAGGGTAAGAATAAAATTGCTGCTGATTTGCTGATCCGAATTTCCAGCTTTGATATGACGGATAGTTCCTGTAACTGGATTTAGTACATCCACCCCTTCTCCAAAAGTACCAATCCAAATATTTCCATCATCATCCAGTTCCAATTTGCGAATTTGATTATGGGAGATGGAGGGCTCCCTGTCGCGCTTGCGATAATTATAGAAACGATTTTTCGCAATATCATACTTATATAATCCTGTGCTTCGAGTACCAATCCATACATATCCCCTATCATCTTTAAGTATCGAAAAAACCAGATCACTGCCCAATGCTTTTACTTTGGTAAAACTTTCCTTTACCAAATCCATAATATACAAGCCATCTGCCGTACCTACCCAAAAACGTGTACTATCATATTTGCAAATAGCATGAATGAAACTATTACCTGAGGGAGTGGAGAGGTCTGCGTGCGCTTGATATATCTTGAATGTATGCCCGTCAAACCGGTTTAAACCGTTCTTAGTACCAAACCACATATATCCCTGATCATCCTGTATAATGTTCCATACCGTATTTGAGGACATTCCATTGTTTACAGTATAGTTTCTAAACAATACCTGCTGGGCAACAACAATATTACATGCTGCCATGAAAAACATGGCAAACGATATAGCTACATTTCTTGATATATTCAACAGTCCTTTCAATGCTAATGCTAGGTTTTTTTGCGGTTATTTTTACGCACAGCGTGTATATTCGGCTCTTCTGCATTAACCTCTTGTTTCCACTTTTCCATAGTAGACAAAAGTTCTTGTACTATTTGCGGATGAGAATCTGCAATATTATTTTCTTCTGATGGATCCTTGGCTATGTTATAAAGCTCCACACGCTTGCTTGCATAAAAATACAGCAATTTATAATTCCCCTTTCTCACGGCAGTACACATGCGGGGCACCCAATTTCCGGTTTCTGAAACATAATGCCAGAAGAGAGGTGTATCTCTTTCCCATTTTTTGCCTTTGAATACGTCTAATATACTTCTTCCATCGAGAATATTTCCTTCTTTATTCTTCTGACCAGCCATTTCCAGAAAAGTAGGATAGAAATCAATACCACAAACAACAGCGTCGGAAACACTGTTTTTCTTAATTACAGAAGGCCATCTGGTAATAAGGCTTTCTCTAATACCCCCTTCATAAAGCCATGATTTACCCAAACGTAAACCGGCGTTGTTTGCAAAGCTCGGTACGCCACCATTGTCGGAAAAGAAAACAACCAATGTATTCTCATCCAGTCCCAATCTTTTTAATGCTGCTAAAACTTTACCAACCCCAGTATCAATACTTTCTATCATTGCAGCCAGATAAGGATTGTCCTTATGCTGTCCCTCATGACGTGTGTTCTCAGGATCATCATAAATTTTAGCCGCAGCTCCCGCACCATATTTGGCATCAAATTTCTTCCTATACTTTTTTACTAAATGATCTGGTGCATCGAGTACGGTATGTACCGCATATAAAGAAACATATAAAAAGAAAGGCACTGATTTATTTCGTTCGATGAAATTCACAGCATCACTAAACTGCCGGTCTGTTAAATACTCTCCTTCGGCTCCCGTGGTATAAGTACTGATTTTATCATAAGGATAGAAATAATCGCCATCAGCAATGTACTTGGTTTCAGAACCAATAACTTCGTCAAAACCATGTTGCTTCGCATTGCCGATAGGATTACTGAATTTTGTATCTAAATGCCATTTTCCTATAATTCCTGTACGATATCCGGCATCTGATAGGGCTTCATTAAGTGTATAGTATTTTGCAGGGTCTAGATAGCGAGGCGCTTCATTACCCAAAAAATCTGTAATACGCACCCGTGCGGGATATTGACCTGTAATGAAACCCGCTCTTGCCGGAGAACAAATTGGGGCTGCAGAATAAGCTTGAGTAAAACGCATACCTTCTTTAGCCATCCTGTCTAGGTTAGGTGTTTCATTAAAAGTATTTCCGTAGCATCCAAGCTCGCCATATCCCAAATCATCAGCTAGAATAAATATTATATTGGGTTTTTTCTGAGCTGTCGTAAAAAGAACGCTTAATAATCCTAACGTCAATAAACAGAATCGCAAAAATTTCATCTATATCAGGTTTTATGTAATTAGAAAATTTAAACTTCAATACAAAACATATCCTCCGACAAATCGCTTATTTTTTGAAAAGACCATTTTTAAGACTTGGATCTATTTTCTTAAAATTCAACCCGAGGATATCACTGATAACAGAAGATATATTTACAAGATGTATCTCTTCAATTGAAGTACGATTTTTGAATGATGGGCCAAAACCGATAAATCCAGTACGCAGTTCCTTCATGCGTGGATCGTGACCATGTGAGCCAGTTACATTCTTTTTTACTTTTATAAAATCACCTTCAGTGTTACCATTAAAAGCAGAAGTGTTATTGGCACTTACAGCCAGGGCTACTTCAGGATTCACTCCCATACTATCCAATTCTTTACGATCGATAATACGGAAGTATGCCTTTTCAGAAGCAGGTACACTATTGAGAAGTTCTTTAACCTTTTGTACCGTTTCCTGATCATTAGGGTCTTTCAGATATAAAAATGCAGAACCGCCGGTACTATGAAAACGTGCTTTCCAGTCTTTGTTTGTGATAATGCCGGCTTTATACAAAAGTGTATTAGGAGCAATAGTATTACGTGCCGAAACAAATCCATGATCACCTGTAATAATAATATCTGTTTTCTCCTTAATACCGGCTTGTTCATAAGCCAATAGCACCATATTCAACATACTGTCGATGATGCTTAGTGCCTGTTGAACCTTCGGATTATTTCTACCATTTTGATGCTGTGCATGATCCAGACCCACAAAATGCACTGCCATCAAATTGGGTTTATATTGTTTTACAATATAAGCGCTCATCTTACCTATTGTAAAATCAATACTATCCTGCGAAAAGCTTTTGGCTGATAATAAACCTGTTGAAGCCTGTATATTGTCAAGCAGGTTTTTAGGTGTAACAAGAGGACGGGTAATTGTTAACTGATCCGTTTTCTCATCATTATCAGCTCTGCGCACGGGGAAGTTATAATTAATAGGAGCACCCACAGTTACCGGCCACATTACCGCCCCGGATGTTAAGCCTGCAGCCTTAACCGCATCCCATAGAGTTTCAACTTTTATATAAGATTCATTCCAATACCAAGCTCCTTTTTTACCCTGATAAGGGGCATTATAATAAATACCATGCTGAGCTGGATGTACACCTGTAATAATGGAAGTATGCGAAGGATAAGTGACAGAAGGGAAAACGGTCACGGCTCCTTTGGCGTGCACCCCACTTGCTTTCAACTTCTTTAATGTGGGAGCATTCCACTTTTCTTGCAAATAGAAATCCGGACGAAACCCGTCAATACTTACCAGCAACACATGCCTGTCCTTTTGTGCAACACTCACAAGAGATGTAAATAATAAAAACAATAATAATCTATAACGCATAGCTTTCTATTTAGTAATGGGAATGAGTTCTATATCATCTATCCAAATCTTAGAACCTGATTGAGTGTTTCCGAAATAAAAGGCAAGACGATAATTACCTTCCTTATCAGCAGCAGCAGACTTAAAAGAATGAGTATTTATTTTCTTCTCTGTATTAATTTCGGCATCGATAATTCTATCCCTACCATCCGCAACATTTTCTAAGCGCACCAAAAATGAGGCATCCTTCTCTGCTACAGTTTTAAATTTTATCGCAAAGCGTTCTCCTTTTTTAACAGGGAATGGCCAGGCCAACATGATAGCTGCAGGACGAGGACCGGGCTTATCTACATTTATTAAAGCGGATTTTCCTGATATTTTACCACTTTCATCGATATTGATTGTCGCCTTCGCTTCATTAGCCACCCTTACCGTCCATCCTCCTAAGTTATCATCGAAATTCCCGTTAATGAAACGCCTATATGCACGCATTCTGACATTATACTCTCTCGTATCAAGCGGAAATGCGCCTATACTTTCTGCCCATCGTCTCCAATCAGTATACATTTCCTTTACACGATCAGGATAACGGGAACTTAAATCGTTCATTTCGATAGGATCCCTTTCCATATCATACAGTTGTAGAGCAGTCTCATTAAATGTATTACCCTCTTCGGTTTTGGCTACAAGTTTCCATTTTCCATCTCTAACCGCAATATTGGCTTCATGTTCCCAATATATTCTACCTCGATGATTAGAACTTCCCGAAAAATGCGGCACCAAGCTTTTACCTTGCAAGGGGACAATTCTATTGCCTTTATAGGTTGTGGGATATGTGGCCTTAGCTACATCAATACAGGTAGCCATAATATCTGTAATATGGCCGTACTCTTTAACATAGCTATTTTTCAATTCAGCTTTAATACCTTTAGGCCAGTGAACAATTAATGGGGTAGCAATACCGCCTTCGTGTGTAAAATGTTTATACTCTTTATAGGGAGTACTGCTCACATTTGCCCAGTTGATACGATAACTCTCAAATGTTTCCGCTGTGCCATCAACAGCTTTACTCTTACCACTGCTAATATACTCAGCACATGCACCATTATCACTTAGAAATAGAATCAGTGTATTATCGAGTTGATTATGCTCTTTTAAAGTTTTGACAATACGCCCTACTCCCTGGTCCATGATATCTACTTGTGCTGCATAGATGGCCATACGCATACTCATCTCTTTTTTCTCTTCCTCACTAAGGGTATTCCAAGCGGGGATGCGTTCATCTCGAGGGCTTAACTTAGCATTAGCATCAAATAATCCCATTTGCTTTTGTCGTGCAAATCGTTCTTCTCTAATAACATCCCAGCCTTTCATGTAAATGTTCTTATACTTCTCAATAATAGATGCAGGAGCATGCAAAGGCCAATGTGGAGCAGTATAGGCTACATACATAAAAAACGGCTTATCCGGCTGAGCAGCGAAATGTTCCTCAATATATTTTACACTGGTATCACTGATAGCATCGGTAAGGTAAAAATTATCAGGAGCATTGTAGCGGGTATTGTTGCTATAGATAACAGGAGTGTAATAATTAGCACCTCCGGGTACTATTCCAAAATATCTTTCAAATCCACGTTGGATAGGCCAATTATCAATAATATAACCATCAATCTTTCTTTCATTAGTAAGGTGCCACTTGCCTGACATATAAGTATTATAGCCAGCTGGCCTCAACACTTCTGCAATAGTAACGCATTCGTTATTGAGATTGCCCTGATATGCCGGAGTTGTTTTTAAATCCGCAGCTGCCATCCATCCCATGCCAGCCTGATGCGGATACAATCCTGTCATTAGAGACGCCCTTGTAGGACAACAACGGGCTCCGTTGTAAAACTGCTTATACCGCAATCCTTCTTTAGCTAACTGATCAACATTGGGGGTTTGTATTTCCCCTCCATAACACCCAATATCCGAGAAGCCCATATCATCCACCAAAATCAGAATAATATTGGGTTTTTGCTGCGCCAGCGTTACAGAAAACGAGGTTAAAAAAATCAGCAGTATAAGAAGTTTGTTATACATATCTTGTTAGAGTATTTAGTATCCTTAAGGTTTAACTGGATGGAAAATTTTATTTTTATCTACTCAAAGACGAGTACACATCACAACTAAATAGGGATGTATCTAACCTTTCTTGCTTTTAAGTTTTTCTCATAATGCAGAAAGGCAGAACATCCCTATTACATACACTTATTAATTATTTATCAATTACGCGATTCTCAATCCCAGACTATCGAGTAATGAAATGGTGAATTACCATATCGATAAAGCCTTTTGACCTTTCGCAAACGCATCAGTAAAGCGATAACTAATATACACCTCGTTAGCACCCATACGCTTGTTATTGATTTTTTCTGAATGCAACTCACGTGTATAACCCAGCGCCAGCTTTTTGATACGCACACCTGCATTCAATAAAGTTCCAATATCTTGTCTGTAGCCACCTCCTATCCAAAAAGTATTTAGAAAAACAGTTTTCAGATGGCCTTCAGCAATACCCTTGCGAACATTATCATAGAGATAGTTGGCGTTAGCCACAAGACCGAATTTATCGGAAAAAGCATAACGATATCCGCCATGAATAGAATGACGCAGTGCATAGTAATCTTCGTAATAAGACGTATTACCACTTTCAGATTTTACTAAATCACTGGCAGAATACCCCACGTAGAAATTCTCCGAAGACAATCCCACACCTAAGTTTAACCCATATTTGGTAAGTTTATTATTCCTTTTTAAAGCATCAAATGCAGGGTCGTTAGGATCACCCGGTAATAAATCTGATATATCCGTTTTCAGATTATCATAGCTAATTCCCAAACCCGCTTTAAGATTTAATGTAGACGTGATAGCAGCTGATGCACTATAGGAAAGGTTCACACCTATATTTTGGGTATTCCCGTAATCGTCTTTAAGCGCAGCCAATCCGATGCTGTGTTGAACTTTGCTATCTGCAGAAGCCCCCAAATCTACTAAGCGCACATCTCCTGATAAAAAGAAAGTCTGAGGAGCTTTATCAAATGTAGTGATCTGATTTCTATAAAAAGCCTGCACCGAACTTCCATCATTTCCGGTTAAAGCGGGATTCAAATATTGCTTGAACTGCGGAAAATTTGCAATAGTTATTCTATTTTGAGCTTTGCCTACAAAAGCAGTAGTTATTATAAGAATAAGCAAAGAATATTTTTTCATTCGTTTATCTTTTAAATTTTAAAGGATTGAGGAAAGTAGCTTATTGTAAAAAATAAGCTACTTGATAACAGTTACTGTACCTCTCTCTTCCAATAACAGATCAGGAACTTTAATGATGTAGAAATAAGAACCCGGAATTACTTTACCGTCTTTATTCTTGCCATCCCATCCTACTGTAGGATCGGTAGAATAGAACAATCTGCGACCATCTCTATCCAGCACTTCTACAGAACTACGAGTATAGCACTGCAAATCAGGAATAAGCCAGGTATCATTAATACCATCACCATTAGGCGAGAATGTATTTATGATATTGATATTTTCGCGAAGCTTCACTTTTGTAGTAGTAAAAAGAAACTCCGAATTAACAGTACCACTACCGGCGATAAGATCTCCTCTTACTTCATACTCACCCAAACGATATTGATTATACTTGGTTATCTCTGACCAACGAACTTCTGCCATTTGTTTTTCTCCATCCTCAAGTGTAACCTCTACAGTCTTAGGTAGAGGCAATAATCTGAAAATGGTTTTAATAGGAGCAGATACTTCTGGTACAGGGGTTATGGCAGTAATCTTCCTCAGAGGGATAACAGGCTCTTCGGCTATAAGTATATTGTCAATATCAATTGTACCCACAAAATTAGCATTGTTGGAAATTTTAAACTGGCGGAGTCCGGCCAATTCTGGTGTTAAAGCTGGTACGTCATCCAGCATAAGCTTAGCATTACCTTCCTGGTCAACAACCCACACATCGGCAGCATCATCCAGAACGGAGCCTATGGTTTCTCCATCTGGTGCTAAATAACCTGCAGGTCTTCCGCTATTATTAATAAACCATATAATTTTATGCTTACCCTCAAGTGGATCACTGCTAATATTCCCTGAAGGGGCACGCCCTCTGATGACAAATGCACCGGTTGTAGCTACCGGACTGATGTATATAGCCGAGTGTACAGTTGTATTACCTGGATCTGCCGGAGCTGTACCACTCATACCCATTCCTACTGAGAAAAGGAATCCGTTCGAAACGTTTGTCCCCGGTGTATTATCGGATATCTCGATATCCATTTCAAATCTAAGGAAACCGCCCACTCCAGTGGGGTTAAATGGTGTGGTTGTTTTTGAGGCTGAAGCTCTGTTTGTACCTGAGCCACCCACTTTTACAATTTGCAGGGTATTATTCAGTGTATTGAGCGTAGCGTTTCCATTAAAACTAAGTCCGTCAAATTGATTAGTACCAGTTCCTATATAGTCCCGATAATCTGTAGACGAGTTAAAATCCTGCTGGAAATATATTTGAGCGGAATTGGTAGGTGTAGGACCTGTATCTGATTTTTTGCCCGGTGCGGGGACATCTATATCAGCAGCCTCTTTTATATCGGCTGTACATGCGGAAAACGCCGCTATAAATATGAGTATTGCAGATTTCAAATAATATTTTGCTGTCATAAAATTCAGTTTTTTGGTTCTTTAAACAAATTCTATTAATTACCCCATCCCGTATTTTGACTTCCAAAATTTTTATTCAATATCAACTCACTTGTAGGAATCGGGAATAACAAGAATTTAGGAACACTCACATTTAAAGCATACACGTGTACACCGTGTCTTGGAGTCCATGTTTTAGTGGTGTTATTATAAGATGGATAATTGCTGGTAAATGTAGAATATGTCGGATATCCTGACAACTTATTATTTAATCTGTGCAGAAATTGATATTCATACATTGTTACGTTATTGCCCAAAGGACTCGGCATACGCACTAAGTCGAACCAGCGTTGGCCCTCTCCTACCAGTTCCAAACCACGATCATCAAAAATCTTCATCCTGAAGTTTTCCTTAGTTCCTGCTGTTGCAGGGGTCAAATCTGCTGGCACGCTTCTAGGAGTTCCGTTAGCTGTTCTCGCACGCTGCCTTACTCTGTTAAATGCAGCTAATGCTTCACTTGTAGGACCGTACAATTCATTTAAAGCTTCAGCTTTAATATAATACACTTCTGCTAATCTGATGATGAAAAAGTCATTACCATGGTTACGTTGATCCTTACCGGTTGGATCTATATACTTGCGACATAAAGGAGTAGCAATTGTATAGTTTCCAGCACCAGCCGGTACTACTGCGGGATAAATGTAATAGGTTCTACTTTGAGGACCCGTTGCCTGTACCCATAGACCACTTTCGTATCGATAATCAAATTCTACACTATCTGCATCTACATAATCTCCGGAGCGATAATAATCGGCAAACCAGTGCATAATTCTATAAGTACCATCCCCGTTCTGGTTATTGCCGTTTGCAGAAACAAAATGCGTATTAGGTGCATTAAAGCGGAGCGCATATTCAGATCCTGCAGCCGGCTGTGCACGGTTGGTGGGGTCTGTCTGGAAACGAATACCAAAGATTACCTCATTGTAAGCCAGGGTTTCTTTTCCTATATCAAAGAGGTCGGCATAATTATCCAACAATACATATTCGTTGCTATTAATTACAGAATCCGCATAAACCACTGCATTTGTAAAATATTCGGTAGCATCTTGTCCTTTTTGCAATAACTGATCACCGTATGTAAGGTAAGCCTGTGCCAACATCGCTTGTGCAGCCCCCTTGCTGGCGCGTCCTAATTCTGCAATAGGAATAGCACTTTTTACCGGAAGCAATTCCGAGGCTTTTTTGAAATCACTAAATATCTGCTCATAAGTTTGCGCGAGGGAGGCTCTTGGCAGATAAAAATCACTATCTACTCTTGTAGGAGTAATTCTCAATGGTACTCCACCGTACAAGCGCACCAAATAATAATAACAGAATGCCCGGATAAAGTAAGCTTCTCCATAAGCTCTATTTCTAAAGCTTTCGCTCAACTTAGGCATGTTATCTAATACATCTATCAGCTCATTGGCATTAACAATAGTTAGATACAAACCATTCCACATGGAAGCCGTGTTGGCGGGTGTGAACAGCCTTTGCGCATATGGTCCATACTCTGATCCAGAGTTTGAGAAAAAGTCATCAGCGCATGCTGTAAGCATAATATGCCCTTGAAATTTAAACATTCCAGGATCGTTAAATCGAGCATACATACCTACAATTAATGCGGTAATGTCACCCTCTGTGGTGATAGTACCTGGAGTGGGTCTATCATATATAGTTTCATCCAAACTACAAGACTGTATAAACAACGTTATCAGTATCGGAGATAAGTATTTTAAGAATCTTTTTTTCATCTGTATAATTTTTTATAGAGATCAGATGGATTAAATCAGTTTTTTGTATTTACCTTTTTCGCTTATCAATCGTTAGAAAATCAATTTCAACGATGCGGAGAAAGAACGAGGTTGTCCTAATGTTCCTAAATCTATACCGTTATTAATCGAGCTAAATCCAAACGAGTTGATATTAGGATCGTAACCGGTGTATTTAGTGATTGTAAACAGGTTGGTTCCTGTAACAGACACTTTCAAATCTCCCAGTTTCAATCTTTGAGGTAAAGAGAAGGTGTAACCCAAACTTACAGTTTGTAATCTCAGGAAAGATGCATCTTCTACCATCCAATCTGGGAAGCGTTGTTGCAAACGAACCGAATTTGCAGTAAGAGCAGGATATTTATTGCTGGTACCCTCTCCATACCAACGACCTTCATATGCATCACGCATCATATTATGGGTAGTATTACCATGACCGGAACCCACCATCCATCTATTCAAATTGAGTAACTGAGCACCATGGCTTCCGAAGAAAACAACAGCTGCAGAAAATTTTCCGATGCTTAAATCACTAGTCAAACCGTAAGTAAAGTCGGGCATGGCATCACCTATCACTGTTTTATCAGCATCTGTAATCTGGCCATCACCATTAATGTCAACATATTTCACCATACCAGGCTTTATGCTTGATTTAGCGTTATCGTTAGCCAGTGCTGGGTCATTATCAATTTCAGCCTGGTTCTGATAAATACCATTAGTTTTATATCCATAGAAGGAAGAAAGTGCATATCCCGGAATAGCAGCCGTTACTGGTTGACCTAATACGAGACTACCTGCAGCAAAGAATGTTCTTCCGTAGATAATATTTGATTCTCCCATATGGATAATCTTACTCTTTATAGGCGAAATGTTACCGCTTATATTGAGAGATTTTTTAGCCTTAGAGAAAACGTTATAACTTACTTCCACATCCAAGCCCTTGTTAGACACTTTACCTACATTGGTGTAATAGCTAGAGATACCGGAAGAAATAGGTACGCCAAGATCAATCAACAGACCTGTAGTTATTTTGCTATATGCGTCTACTGTAATATTCAGACGGTCTTTAAGCAGCCCTAAATCAAATCCCGCATTATACTGAACTGTTTTCTCCCAGCTTAGATCAGGGTTGTTAAATCGAGAAAATACGTAGCCGGTTTCAATGTTAGTTCCTATCGGATAGAAGTTCAGACCGTATGATGCCTGTGAACCACCAATAGCAATATTGTCGTTACCCGAAACACCAACACTTCCCCGTAATTTGAAGGATGAAACAGGGGAATGCCCTTTAATATGTGTTTTAAAGAACTTCTCATTGGTAGCATTCCAGGCCACACCCAGAGATGGATATAAAATCCATTTATGTCCGGGAGCTAATCTACTGGAACCATCATAACGTCCTGTAGCCATGATAGAATATCTTCTATCATATGTATAGTTTACACGACCGATAAACGAAGCCAAGGCCCTGGTACGGTAAGTATTAGAAAATCTACCAGGATAACCGGCCGCCCCCATGTTCCAGTAATGAAGTGTGTTGGACGGGAAATCCATATTAATCACACTTGAGGATCTATTATACCATTGCTGCCAAGAAAAACCTCCCACAGCATTAATGGAGTGCTTACGCTTAATTACCTGTCTATAAGTAAGAAGATGATCTAACACATAATTATAGTTGCTATTATCACCCTCTGAAGCATACCCATCCGGTGCTGTATCTCCTAACCATGTGCCGGTAGGATAATATATGTGACGACGGGTAGTTACTTCATTCACACCAGCTCTAAACTGGTAAGTAAGGAAAGGCGTAATCTTATACTCAGCAGTAAAGTTTGATATGAAGGTTCTTATATTGGAATGATCCTTTGCATAAGTAATAAGGCTTAAAGGATTGTTTTGGATAGATACGTCTACGTCGGCTGTACCATCTTCTTCATTAATGGTGTATGGTACTTGCAATGGGTTAAATGCTATAGCACCCATTACTGTAGAACCACTAAGAATACCCGTCCAGTTTGACTGAGATCCGAATTTTCTATAAGCGTAGGAAGCAAAGGTCCTTAATCCAATTTTCAGCCTATCAGTCACATGACGATCGTAGTTCAAACGAATGCTCCCACGCTGAAGTCCTGCATTCTTGATGATACTCTTCATATCAGCATAGTTTGCAGACAGCAGATAATTCCATTTGTTTCTTTCATTACCTGTAACAGAAACATGATAGTCCTGAGATAAGGCTTTACGATAAACCATCTCTTGCCAATCGGTATTCGGCATTTTGGCAACCGAATCTAACTGAGCTTGGTTATAAACCGGATTACCGCCATCATTCACAGCTGCCTCATTTCTGAAAAGCATATACTCGTAGCTGTTCAGCATGGGGATTTTTTTGGGCAGCATACTCAGGTCGAAACGAGAAGTAACAGTAACCCGATCTTTTACCCCTCTACCGGATTTAGTGGTAATCAATACTACACCATTTGCACCCCGTGAACCATAAATAGCAGTGGAAGATGCATCTTTTAAAATTTCTATGGATTCGATATCGTTAGGATTCAATGCGGCCAGAGGGTCAGCAGGCGGAGCATCAGCAGTACCGTCCAGTCCGGTACCGGCATATGCCGCACTAAAGGAAGATTCAATGGGTTGACCATCAATAACAATTAAGGGTTGATTGCTACCGGTCACAGAGGTCATACCTCTGATGTTAAATGAGATGGCTGCTCCGGGCTCCCCGGTGTTCAACACGATATTTACACCAGATACCCTACCTTGCAATGCCTCAACAAAGTTATTTACCTTATTTTCATCTACGTCCTTAAGACGTACAGATGAAATAGAACCGGTCACATCACTTTTGTTCAAAGTACCATAACCTACTGCCACTACTTCCTCCAGTTCTGCAGCAGAAGGCACTAATAAAACGTCAATGCGATTTCTATTGGAAATTGCAATTTCTTGGGATGTATAGCCAATATGGCTCACGATCAAAACGTCGCGGGGCGAAGCCGTAATAGTGTACTCCCCTTTGCTATTGGTGGTGGTAGCACCAGCTTTCCCCTTTATCTGAATACTGGCACCAGATAAGGGGCTCTCATTAGCAATGTCCTTGACAGTACCCGAAACCCTAAAGTTTTGAGCATATGCACTGTCTATGACAAAACTAAATAGAAGACAATAAACTAGACAGATAGTTTTGTAACAAGCATTCATTAGCATAAATGTTAATAGTTAAACAAACAAAGCAATCAAAAGAGATAATACGAGGCAAGCCTATCATACTATCATTGAGCATCGAATTTAGCACACACTCCCACCTGCAGCTATAATAATTGTGTTGTTTTTTATAAATTTTGTACTACACGATAAGTTCGTCATACATTTATATACAATCACATGCGAAATCTCCCCATGCTCAATCCCTCCCAACTGCTCCGTACTTATTATTACCAAATTCTAGCTATATAAATGATAATACCCACTCATACTTTCAAAAATTTTCATTTCCCTTCTCGATAACTCTCCTATTAC
This sequence comes from Niabella digestorum, assembly GCF_036409055.1. Taxonomy (NCBI): domain Bacteria; kingdom Pseudomonadati; phylum Bacteroidota; class Chitinophagia; order Chitinophagales; family Chitinophagaceae; genus Niabella; species Niabella digestorum. Next base: position 70,912 of record NZ_JAZGLY010000007.1, read on the forward strand.
ATTTTTCAATAATTGATAAACATATTTAATAATACTGTCTACAATTATTATATAATATATAGTGTGTTTAGAAGTATCTTTAGGCTATGATGATCCAACGTTTTATACTAAGCATTTTGCTTGTCGTATTCAACCTCAACATTACGATTGCCCAAAAAAGCAACAAACCTAACATAATTTACATTCTCGCAGATGATTTAGGTTATAGCGAACTAGAGTGTTACGGCAATAAGTTCAACGAAACACCTTTTTTGAATCAAATGGCTGCCGAAGGGATGTTATTTACTCGATTTTACGCCTCGGCACCGGTATGTTCACCCTACAGAGCTGCCTTAATGACAGGACAATATCCTGCCAGAGTAGGCATTACGGATTATCTTCGGCCTAATTCTCAAAAGCATCTGCAGCATGCACACATTACCTTAGCAGAAATGCTGAAAGCAGAAGGATACAAAACCGGTATCGTGGGTAAATGGCATTTGTCTGGTTATAAACTACACGGCGCTCCAGAATCTTCTCCTAACGAACATGGGTTTGATGAAGTAATTGTAAGTGAGAACCGCGGTATTGCCGAAGGCACTTATTTTCATCCTTATCACTTCAATACAGATATTCAAAAAAAATTAAATACAGAACATGAGTATCTTACCGACAGACAGAATGTGGAAGCCATAGAATTTATCGAAAGAAATAAGCATCAGCCCTTTTTTCTTTTCTTAAGTCATTACGCGGTGCATACAACTGTTCATGGCAAGCCCGAAATTGTAGCACACTTTAAAAATAAAGAAGAAGCCGGCACCAGTGCGCCAACACCTAAAAATCCCGACGATGATCCCTACAAGAAATATCCATCAGGCTCCAAAGCCCAGCAAAACAATCCCCATCTAGCAGCACAACTCTATTCTATAGATGAAGGGGTGGGTATGATTATGAAAAAACTGAAAGAAATAGGGCTAGATAAGAATACTATAGTCATTTTCACCAGTGATAACGGAGGCGAAACAACCATTACCACCAATGCACCTTTGCGCGGCGGGAAAAGTATGTTGTACGAAGGCGGCGTTACAGTTCCGTTTATAATATGGGGGCCTGGAGTTAAAAAAGGAGCTGTTTGCGAACAGCCAATAGTCAATTTCGACATTTATCCTACGCTAAAGGAGTTAACTCGCGCAAAAAACAATACGCAATTATTAGATGGTGTGTCATTTGCCCCTATATTGAAGGATCCGAAAGCTGCCTTACCGAAAAGAAATTTTTATTGGCATTATCCTCTTAATGAACCTCATTTTCTGGGTGGCCGTTCCGCAGGAAGTATTATTTCCGGCAAATGGAAACTGATAGAATTTTTCGATAATCAGACCTACGAGTTATACAATCTCGAGGAAGACCGCAGCGAAACAACGGATCTGGCATCCCAATATCCACAAATAGTAGAACAACTAAAAAAAGACCTAGTTGCTTGGCGCAAAAATGTGGGCGCAACCATGTAAGTTTGCCAGGTTAACGATTGCAATATTCTTCGAAAACGAATCTAATTATGCATAAAGTATTATTATCACTAATTTCTTGCATGATGCTGATGCATCTATCTTGTCAGAACCCCGATGCGCAACCGACCAAAACTTATACCAATCCGCTGAACGTAAAGTTTGGCGATCCATTTGTATTACGTGCATCGGACGGTAAATATTATATGTATGGAACAGGAGGTGGTGCTAAAAAAGGATTTGCCGCATATTCATCTGAAGATTTGATAGACTGGAAATATGAAGGTCAAGTGTATTATGGCAATAACGAAAACGGCTGGGGCGTTGGCGATTATTGGGCTCCCGAAGTATATGAACGTAACGGCAAATTCTACATGTTTTACAGCGCTCAGTGGAAAGAGAATCCTAACAATGAAAAAGAAAACTTCAAAATCGGTGTAGCGGTAGCAGACAAACCTACCGGACCATTTATTGATATGCAGAATCGGCCGATTTTTGACCCCGGATATCCCATTATTGACGCGAATGTGCTTTTCAACGATGATGGGAAAGTATATCTATATTACTCCAGATGCTGCTATAAACATCCTGTTGAAAGTGAAATTGCCGACTGGGCGCGTAAAAAAGGATGGTTTAAAGAAATTGAGGAAAGCTGGGTATACGGCATAGAGATGAAACCCGATTTTAGTGGCGTAATTGGAGAACCTGTATTACTCTTACGTCCACCTGTAAAAATGGACGACAAGCAAGCAGAATGGGAAAGCCGCTCAGTTACCTCCAATGAGGTAAACCGTCGTTGGACAGAAGGCTCTTTTATCTTCAAACATGGAGATACTTATTATATGATGTACTCCGCTAATTTCTTTGGAGGACAGAATTACGCAGTAGGTTACGCCACATCTAAACATCCTCTGGGACCGTTTACTAAGGCAGCCAATAATCCAATACTTCAAAAGAATACCGCATCAGGTGGTATCGTTACTGGGACAGGGCATAACAGTGTAACTTACTCACCTGACGGCAAAACAATGTTGTGTGTGTATCATGGCCGCACTAATAAGACAGGCGATGAACGCGTAGTGTTTATTGATAAAATGCGCATCACCGAAGACGGACTTCTTATTGTTGATGGTCCTACAACCGATCCACAACAGGTGCCATAGCATTAAGGCTTTGCTTCAAAAATCTCTTTCGAACGTTCTCGTATGATTTTTAGAAGCAAAGCGTAAGCGCCTTCTGGCATATTGCCATGATCGTAACCGTCGAGCTCATACAATTTTGTTCGTGTATGGCCGGCAAGTTGCATCATACGATGCCAGTAGGCGTTTTCTTCATATCGACCCAACAACTCTAATTCTCTATCTCCTGTGATTAGAGCTATCGGTGGAGCATCTTTTCTTACATAATATAACGGAGCCATGGAATCAATTAAAGGTTGTAAAGCATCCACTCCCCGCTCCTGCCTGATGGTGAAATGTGTAATAGCTTGCCCGCTAAAAGGAATAAGTGCTGCTATACGATTGGCATCAATATTGTATTTGCTTAAATAAGCTTTATTCATCGTAACCATCGAAGCCAGATAGCCCCCGGCAGAATGTCCACTAAGAAAAATCAGCTTATCGCTTCCACCATAACGATGAATATTCTGAAACACCCAAGCCACAGCTGCTGCAGCATCCTCAATATATGCCGGAGCTTTAACATGAGGCGACAATCTATATTCTACTGTTGCAATCGCATATCCTTTATTTTTCAAAGGCTCGGGTAGATCTCGCCGTCCTCCTGTAATACCGCCACCATGAAACCATACAATAGTGGCAAAATCTTTCTTTCCCTCCGGATAATATAAATCTAGCACACACATGGTGTCTTTATACGGATCATTACTGTAAAATGTAGCCGGATAATATTTAATGCTTTTGACAGTCTTATAGTGAGTTTGCGCCAATATTATTTGGCATGTGAACGACAGCAACAAAAAAAACACTACTTTTTTCATAATAGGTTAAAGTTATGAAAAAGTAGTGTTCAGTTGTCCCTAGTATAATTGTGCTATGATTTTCTATTCCATTGATATAGTGAAAAATCAAAAGGAACTTTCTGTGTTGCCTTATTGGCTACTACAGCAATTCGGTTATGGCCTGGTTTTAATAGATGCGTAAATTGGGAAAGATTGATATCGTCATAATGACGCTTAATTCTCACTTCATCCTCACTCCATACTAGTACACCATTAATATAAACTGTTACATTTCCCGAAGCATACAACTTCAAACCCAGTCCCTCAGGAACTTTTTTCAAGTCCACATTTTGATAGGCAAATACATTGCCGTCCTTTTTCAGTTCCACAGGCTGTTTGCTTTGTTGAAAGTTGGTTGAAGAAGTAGTCAACCAGTCTGTCGAAGTTGCATTATAAGAATAGAATAACAATGGACGATCGGTTTCACTACGCTGATTGATAAAAGTGATTACGCCGTCATCGGGCTGGTCATACATAGGAGCATGCAAACGTCTTAATAAGTTTTCCTCTATTTTAATCACTTTTCTATCGTATGTCATCAGACCATTCACCTCGCCTTCTACATCTGTAGTTTGGGTATAAATGGCTGCGGCCAAACCACGTTTTACCATCAAAGCAAGATTATGCATCAGCTCTGTGTATTCTCTTACAAGCACAGAATCCTGAGTATAGGTTTTGTATCCCCAGTTTCTTTTATTGGGATCCCAGATATGTCCTTTAATTACAAGTCCCAAGCCTCCAAACTCTCCTAATACCATAGCGCGATTCTTGTTTTGCTCTACTATTCCCATACCGGGTCCAGGATACTGGTGTACATCTAGCACATCTCCTACGCCACGATCTGTCCATCCGCTGGGAGAATTTACAATTCGGGTAGGATCATACTGTTTGGTCCATTCAGTTATCCGCTTAGTATCGTATTGTCCCCAGCCTTCATTAAACGGCACCCACATTACAATAGACGGGAAGAATCGCAAGTGATCCATTATAGCCTTCCATTCTTTTTCAAACTGAATTGCAGACTCTTTTGGACGTGCCCAGTCTTCTTTATCCTCATGTTTTACATGAGATGGGTGATCGGGCCATTTAAAGCCAGATGGCATATCTTGCCACAACAATACACCAATTGAATCAGCCTGATAATAATAGCGCGAAGGCTCTACCTTTATATGCTTGCGAATGGTATTAAAGCCCATTTCCTTCAACTTGATAATGTCGAACATCATCGCCTCTTCCGAAGGTGGGGTGAGTAAACCGTCAGGCCACCATCCTTGGTCCAAAGTTCCAAAATGGAAAACTGGTTTATTATTTAAAGCTAGACGTAAATATCCATTCGCATCCCTTACCATACTCACCTTACGCATGGCAAAATAGGTTTTGAATGCATCCAACACTTTATTTGCCTGCTTCACCGTGACACTCGTTTGGTACAAATGAGGCGTTTCAGGTGTCCATAATTGGGCCTGCGAAATTGGCAACTCTAGCGCACTGGCATAAGCAACAGTAGTATCTTTTATAACCCTACCGTTACTTTTAATGACAAAATGCAATTGATGCGATGGGTTCAGATTTTCTCCCTTGATATGAAACTTTACTGTTCCTTTATCAATATCAGGAACAGGATATAAATTACTTATATGCGATTTGGAAACAGGTTCCAGCCATACAGACTGCCAGATACCTGAAACTGCCGTATACCATATCCCTTTAGGGTCCAGTACCTGCTTACCACGTGCTTGGAAATCGGTATCGGTAGGATCCCATACGGCAACAACGAGTTTTTGCTGCCCTGAAGGCTTAAGATAAGGTGTAATATTAAATGAAAAAGGATCCGAGCCTCCTTTATGCGAACCGACCAGCTTGTCGTTTACCCATACTCTAGCTTCCCAGTCAACAGCATCAAAATGTAATAAAATATCCTTTCCCTTCCAGTTGTCGGGAATAGTGAAACTGCGATTATACCACAGCTCCTGATCGGGTAGTAAGGGTTTTCCTACTCCTGATAAGGCAGATTCAATACCAAATGGAACCAAGATCTTACCATCGTAACTGGTAGGTTGAACACTTCCCTTGTTTTTTATACTATAATTCCAAAGGCCGTTCAGATTTTTCCATTCTTTTCGCTCTAATTGAGGTCGAGGGTACTGTTGCCATACATTTTGCGGATTTACTGCTTGTCCCCAGGTGGTAATAAGTCGGGTGTGGGCAGGTTGATAAGCTTGTGCAAATACTAAACTACTAACAAATATCCCTAGGCAAGTAAACGTTTTATACATTCAATACAATTTATTATAGGCAAAATAATACTGCCCCTGTGCATATTCATGTCAATTTTGTATTGATTCGTGTAAAAAATGTATATACCGAGCTTATTCTGATACAAAAATGATAATAGCCTGATAAAGAATCTGTTTAGATTTTATCAGGCTACATTTATTGCATTTTAATATAAAAATTTTAAAAACTATCAGTTCTCAAACTGAAAACTACCACTAGAAAGACTGAATACAGCAAAACCCTTTTTGTACTCAAGAAGTGTTACGCCCTCAACTTGGGAAGCAGGGATACCATTTTCCTTTATGCTGCTAGGATCATTGGTAGGAATTTTTATTATAGCGTTAGTATTGGCAGGAATTTCGATATGCCATTTTATTTTTTCTTTTTCCAGTTGCCAAGAACTCCTGATAAGTCCATAGGCAGATTTGTAGGAAGCTCGTACATATTCCAGCCCTGGTATAAACAAAGGTTGCATCTCTATTTGTTTAAACGCAGGACGAGCCGCTTTGACCCCAGCGACGTTTTCAAATAACCAAATTAATAAGTCCCCTAGTAGCATCACATGGTTTTGTGAGTTCATTTGGGGGCTGGCCGTATTACCATTCCATAATTCCCATATGGTAGTGGCTCCATTGGCAATCATATAACCCCAACTAGGGTAAGTGGTATTGGTTGCCAGCGTTAAGGCTGCATCCGCGCGACCATAATGGGTTAATCCCCGCATCAGCCATTGCGTACCGATAACCCCCGTACTGATATGCATCTGGTCCGCTTCCATTTTCTTAATAATCCGATCAAAAACGCATGCTTTTTTATCCGATGGCACTAAACCGAAATATAGAGGAAGCAAATTGGCTGTTATGGTTCCATTATCGTAATTACAGCTTTGCGCATTAAAAAACTTATTATTAAAAGCCTCTAATACTTTTTTACTTTCCTGCTCATACATTTCAATATCTTTAATATTTTCGGAGAGGGCAGCAAAAGATTTCATTAATTGTAAAAAATGGTAGTAATAGGCTGTTGCAATAAGGTGGCCGTTAGTGGTACGCGTACTATCTTGTGACCGTATTATGGTTAAATCCTCTGGTGGAACACACCAATCACCGTATTTATCTTTAGTAAGAATATAATTTTTAAGATACTTACGCTTCATGTAGGTGAGCCACTTTTTCATGAAAGGATAGTGTGCTGTAATTACCCCTTTATTGCCATACTGGCGGTACAGCATATCAGCTACTAGCAAATATACTCCGGGCCAAGTCATATTATCAGAATAGTAATTCCAATAAGCCGGAGCCACATCCGGTATCGCCCCTTCCTCTGTCTGAGACTCTCTAATATCGTCGAGCCACTTTACATAAAGGGCCTGATTATCGAATAAAAAGCTTTCTCCATAAGCACCCTGTGCTCGATCGCCCAACCAAGGTTGGCGTTCATTACGTTGGGGACAATCCACCGGCATACCTTTATAGTTGGAAGCAATACCCCACCAGCTATTTCTGATAATTTTATTAATCGTTTCGGATGAAGTTTCCAGATTACCGGTATCATTCATGTCATCATAAATAACATGTCCCTCAAAATCGGATAACTTCGGAATTCCGGGCCAACCGGAGATTTCCACATAGCGGAAACCATGATACACAAACCGAGGATGCCAAACCTCTATCCCCTCGCCCTTTAGAGTATAAATATCCGTAACCCTTGCATCTCTTAAATTAGCTACATATAACTCTCCATCCGACTGTAGGCTTTCAGAAAAACGAAGTTTTACCTTATCACCGCGCTTTCCTTTTACCCTTATTTGTAACCAGCCTGCAAAGTTTTGTCCCATATCGAGTATATAAATACCCTCCCTTAGTTTGTTTAATTTAACAGGCGCAATACGCTTCATGATTTTCATAAAAGGATTGGGTTGCGGTATTATATTACCTTGGGGAGCAGATACCAGTTGTGGTTGTAACCATTCTTTATCATTATACCCCACCTTAGTCCAGTCTCCCAGCTCTTTAGTGGCATCATATTCTTCCCCATCATACTCATTATTGGTACGTATAGGGCCATCGGCTGTAAACTTCCAGCTTTTATCGGATAGCACCTGGGTAGTGGTACCATCCTCATAGATAATGTCTAGTTGCAATAAAAATTTAGGAAAGCCAAAATTGTTAATCTTTTGGGGCTTGTATTGTTGCCGCATGGTGAAGAAACGTCCATTGCCTAAAATTACTCCAATGGCATTAGTGCCTGAAGTAATATGCGCTGTAACATCAAAAGTATTACTGAACACAGATTTTCGATAATCCGTAGGTGCGGGTGCTAAAACTTGTTCTCCTATTTTATTTCCATTAATGTAAAGCTCGTATAACCCTAGACCAACAATATTAACAAAAGCCTTTTTGATTTTTTTGGACGAGGTGAACTCTTTTCTGAAATATCGAGCTGATAGTCTTGACCACTGTGAAATGCTATCCCAAGGGAAAGCATTATCATACCCAATCCATTGAGCCTTCCATTGTGATGATTGTAATAATCCGATAGTAAAATATGCGGGGGCACTCCACGCTTCGCCTTTATTGGTAATAGAACGTACTCGCCAATAGTAATAACGATTCGATGCTAAAGGCCTGCCTTGATAACGAATAAATAGGGTTTCATCGCTTAACACTTCACCGGAGTCCCATATATCACCGATGTTTTTTTCGGCTCTCTCTTTTGATGAAGAAACGATAATTTGATAGGCCTGCTGCTTCACATTCCTCGATTTAGAATATAATTGCCAGCTAAAATTGGGTGTGGCTGTGGCAACACCTATCGGGTTCTTTAGTTGCTCACATCGCATATGCTGAACAGTTACCTGTGCAGCTGTTGTAACCGTCAGACATAAGCACCATATTAATATCCGAATCTTCATCATATTGTTACTTCATATTGAAGTTAAACCATAATACAATTCGCAACGCCCTAGATGGATCCTTTTCGTAATCGTAATAAATATTATCCAATCCCATTGGTCCGGTGGTTTCTCGAGTTTGTGTGCGGGAGCCAATAGAAGGGATCGCATTCATGAATGAAATATCACCATCAGGGAACCATGGTTCATAATTGTGCCATTGATCCGTCTTCCAACGTGCACGGTATAAACGGAGGAATAAATCCTCAGTTTCTGTTGCTACCATAAAGCGTTGGTTTCTGGTATGAAAAATACCATAATAAAAATTTGCATAATAGCCTTTAAACTCTGGGTACACCCAGCTTTCACCTGTTTCAGTATCGTTATACACTTTTTCCCAAAGATTTATTGTTCCACCCTTTAGTCTGTTTTTCCACACCCGGTATGGCCCTTTGCCAAGATATGTTACGGAACGTATTTCACTTTCGGGAAGATCAAAATTGACTCCCAGCATTTTTGTATGCAACGAATCGGGGAAATAATTTACTGTCAGCTGTACCCATCCATTCTTATGTATTACCCATTCCAGCGTATTGAAACTTTGCTTTTTATCGTATGTCGATTTTATCACCAGATTTTTATCTTCATCATAATGATATTGTATACCTGAAAAATTGGTTACACCTTCCTGGACAATGGGGCCGTTCGATAAAGGAACCTGACCTTTATCATTACGCACCTGCAACAATAAACCTTTTGCCTTATCAAACAATAACTCTAATGCGCCCACACTTACTTTATACGCATTCGATGTTTCTGTCAACACAACATCATAAACACCCTCTTTATTTGGCAACAGCTCCCGAATCTTTTGCTGAGGGGTACGAATAGGAAAGCTCCAAGTAAAAAGCTCTCTTTGATACAAATCTTTTACCGTGATATATAATACATCGTACGAGAACCAATCATCAGGTAAGGGCACCTGAATAAATCCCTTGTGACCTGGTAATATATCAGGGGCAGCAATGGTTCCTTGTTTTTCTAAATTACCCGTATGGGCAAATCGTTGCAACTTCCATGAATAAGAACAAGTGTTTGCATTAAGAAAGTGATATCGATTTTCAATGTAAAACTTTCCGTCGAAATTCTCGGTAATCTCTCTTCGCTCAAAAAATATTGGACTCCACACTTCCTTAATGGTATAAAAGCTCCCTTCCTTTTCATGATGAGGCCCCAAAATTCCATCAGCGCCTCTGTGTTTGTCCGTATCGATGGAATCGTTAAGATCTCTTCGCACTACTCCTTGATCTGCAAAATCCCATAGAAATCCTCCCGCACTGAGAGGATTATGCCACATCTTATGCCAGTAATCCTCCAGACCAGCCCCATGCCCACCATCAAACCATCCATGCAAGAATTCGGTTGGCATTACAATTTCGCGACCATTATCGTAATTACCCACACCATAATTGTACTGACGATAATGTTGTGTTTCGATACCATTATGCAATTGCCAAGGATAAATCACGACTCTTCGCTGTAAGTCGTATAACTCAAAATACTGATCGAGCTCAGGATTGCTTCCTCCTTCATTTCCATTGGCCCATAGTACTACAGAAGGATGGTTACGATCATGCTCCACCATTTCCTTTACTAGTTGCTTTCCTGTATGTGTATCATAATGACCATGCCATCCCGCTAGTTCGTCAATAACATATAATCCTAACGAATCACACACATCCAAAAAATGCCCATCTGGCGGGTAATGAGCCATGCGCACAGCATTCATATTCATTTCTTTCATCAGCAATACATCCTCTACGCTGTTAGTATAGCTTGTCGTCCTTCCACTTTCGGGTCGAAATGAATGGCGGTTTACACCTTTGAATTTTATTTTAACGCCATTAATATAAATACCATCCCTTCTCCTTACTTCAATCGTTCTGAAACCAAATTTTTGAGTAACCTCATGCATCAATTTTCCATTCTGATAAATGCGATACTTAGCAAGATATAAATATGGCGTTTCCGATGTCCATAAATGAGGCTGATTTATTTGCGTAATGATGGTATGAGATACTTCCTGATGTTTAGAGATGATATCTTTCTTATACGCATGCACCTTTTGATGCTGTGCATCATAAAAGTCTATTTCCACACGATCAATAAGCGGGGCATTAAATGTAGTATGAAAGCTTCCATCGGCCTTGGCATCGATAGCAATATTACTGATATGTATAGATGGCAATACCTCCAACCATACGGGCCGGAATATTCCTCCGAATATCCAATAATCGGCTTCACGCTCTGCTGCATTTACTGATTTATTAGAAGAGTGCTTATCTACCTTTACCTCCAGTAGATTCTCTTTACCATATTTCAACAGCTTAGATATATCGTACTTAAACGCATAAAAAGCCCCTTGATGTTTAAGCCCGGCCAATTTACCATTAATTTTCACTTCTGCATCCGTCATTACACCTTCAAAAACGATATTCACTATTTTCCCCTTCCAAGATGTCGGCACGTTAAATGTTCTTTTATATAAGCCACTTTCCTTACCACGCACACTGTCTTTAGCAAATCCATAATCATATTTTCCAAACCCCTGTAATTCCCAGCATGACGGCACTCCTATTGTAGTCCACTTGCCCGAGTTCATACCGGCAGTGCAATAAAAATCCCACTCTACCATATCATCGCTACCTCTTCCGGAGAGATATACTTTCTCCGTTTGCTGGGCCAACATTACACTTGCCCATAACAACAACAACACGGTATTAATACTTTTTAGAAAGTATTCCCACTTGGTCATATTAAATTCACCACGAAACTTCATATGGCTATCTGCATGCTATGTTTTACAATCGCGCTTCAAGTTTTCTGATTCTCCTAGAGCTGGCTATTTTTCGACCATTCACCCATACGCTTAAACCTTTACCTTGATGATATTTTTCTCCGGTTTTATCCCAAATGATGGTCAACGTTTTACCATGATATAAAATATTATCAAGACAAAACCAATCCCATTTATGCTCAGGTATCAGCGGATTGATTTCAACGATATTATCAGCTCGCGGACGCAAGCCCATTAACCCTGTAATCACTAAATCATTAAATGTAGAATGATTATAATAACGACCTCGGGCATCATGGGTAAGCCACATTCCCGTTTTTTCGTCCATGTATTCTCCTATATAGGGTTTTCCGTTACGATATTGTGAACGGGCGTATTTTTTCAATTGAGTAAAATAGTCATTCTTTGTTACAGGTACATTTTTATAATTATTTAGAAGATTGGCCATTGCCGTCAATGTTTGAGCTGTCGCAAAAGGCCATATTGCTCCATCCCATTCGCACTTACAACATCCATGACTACGAAATTGCGGATGACTTCTGTCTGCTGTGGTAATACCCATAGGCGCATTAAAATGATGTGTATCCATCAGCTTTCTCCAAGCAATGTTATAGCGCCTATCCGGCAAGTTAAAATACCAAGGGGTAAACCCAATAGCTTCCATTACATTAGCTAAAGTGTCTCCGTGCTCCTTACGTACTTCAAAAAAACCTGAGTGAGGATTCCACAGCTTTTGCTGCAAAAGCGTCTTAATGCTATCAGCTTTCTTCTGATACAAATCAGCTGTTGAAGTTGCTCCCAGAAGTACAGCCATCTTCGAAATAGCAACAGCATTCCCATACATATAACTATTGATAGAAGGGCGCAGGTTCTTCTCTCTTCGTCCTCCACTAATGCTTTCTTCCATGGCATCGCGAACATCATATTGCCAAAACAATCCATTAGGTAGTTTTCGATCCAATTCCCACCCGGCATAATCTGCGATCCAATCTTGGAAATATTCTTTTAAAAAGGCAGTATCTCTATTAACGAGGTAACGATTATATACAGCATCCATATTCCAACTGCTGTAAGCTCTCAATCGTTTTAAAGGTTTCCCATCATCACCGCGATACCATATACGAAGATAATCATCCAAGTACTGCTGATTATGAAGCCAACGAGCCTCATAAATATGGTGCCCCAAAGCACTGCTAATGAGATTATACTTATCTGCATAGGAACGTTGTACTAAAAATTCGGTAAAAACAAATCCCTGCTCTGTTGCTTTAATATGCTTACGCAATGTCCACCAACGGAAATAAAATATTTCTTCAAATTCTTTTTGAGGACAGTTGAATAACGGTATATTTTGTTGCATCCATTGCCAGGAAGCTTTATTAGGTATAGCTTGTACAATAGGCTCATCCTCCATAGCATTGAAATAATCTATATAATGTTTGTAATCTTCATGCTTTAATATATAGGGTCGAGATATTTGCGCTTGTGAAATAAAAGTCGCAAACAATATAACAAGTGCTATGAGGGATCTAAAAATCATCATAATCTATAATTTCTCCGCTTTAAAATAAGATATACGGTATACTGCATTTTTATCTTTCTCCCCAGCATTCGGCATATCATACATTTGATCGGTGGGAGTATCTGCATCGGGGAATCTTCTTACGCCACCGGTTCTGAAGGTCACATGATGTACCTTATGTATAGGGGCAAACAATACATTACGTACCGGTTTCCCATTGTTAATGGTAACAGTATACATGCGAGTGGCAGTGTTAAGCTCAATAATGAAATTATACTGCTGTCCGGGTTCATATTTGCTTAAGGTACGATTGCGATAACCCGCCTTTGTAATAATATTTCCCGTAGCATCAAAACTAATGCGAATGCAAGGTGTATTTTTAGCATCCTGTATTTCGATATCCAGTTGGCCATTTAAATGCTGTTGAGGGGTAATATCGAATGCTATTCTTATGTTTTCTGACATAGGTACCATCCGCTCTGCCTTGGCGTAGTCAAAAGGATCATAATCCTGCAATGTGAGCCACTTGCGGCCTTTTATTTTAGAAATCGAAACAGGTGCCCATATGGGACTATAAATATTCCATAATAGCAATTCTTCTTGATCAGATAGTTCATTAAATTCCTCATACACATTTTCTTCAACATAGCTTTTTACCGGCGTGGGGATCTTGGCTACCCAAATATCTTCCTTATTCATACTATAAGTTACCCACACATTTCCATCAGGAGGAGCTCCATTCATCTCTTGAATACCACGAACATATTGAGGCCCGTAGGACTTATAGTTACCACCATAACGCATGCGTGTGATTTCTCCGTTTACCAGTAAAAGATTTTTAAAATTTAACCCGTCATCACTTACTGATAAGGCTAACGGCCACCTAAACTCCGAAGGATTATAAATTGTAATATATTTTCCATCTCCTGTTTTTTGCCCCCATATTTTTGCATTAGCATTTACAAAACCGGGCGCACGCAAAGGCATGTACTGCCAACTTTTGCCTTCATCGACAGAAATACTTGTCAGAGCATTTTTCCAAAAACCAACGACCCTTCCATCCTTCAAATGATAATAACTGAAAGCTTTATACTCGCGTTTTAACGGAATCAAAGGATCATTACGATCCGCTTCCTCAACCCACTGCTGCATCTGTAGAGGCTGCGATAACAATTCATCGCATGCTGCTATAAAGGATTTGTCCTTTGACTTTTTATAAAAAGGGAATTTTGTATTTTTTTCATTGAATCCATGATTATACCGAATAAAATAAACCGGCCCGAAACTTCCATCGGGTCTAATTTCCCTGACTACCCGCCCAATACCGTTACCGTCATTGGGGTCATCCTTACTATATAAAGCAATCCCATAATACCCCAGTGCCAATAATTTATTATTCTTAGCCACATAAAATCCCATCCGCTGATGCATCACTGCATATGCATTTTGAGCCACAACGGTATCATGATCCTTCTTATAGCCATCAGGAATTTGATAAGTAGGGAAAAGCGTTACAGGAGCACTCCAATTATAACCATCTTTCGAAGTAACTAAATAGGTAGCTCCAGGTGCTATATGCTCTCCAACAGGATTACTCAGAAAATGTAAATAAAATGTATTGTTCCAATAGCATATCATTGGCTGATGGTTATAAGTCCAGTTCATCCCACCTGCCCAGCTCGGATGCTCCCGATTCGCACGAAATACCTGAATATTATGTACTCCCACCGCAGGCGTTAGTTGCCCATGGTGATAATCCACATTGGACAAGGTACTACCTGTATATCGTGCAGTATCAAACTGCGCCGAACAAGTAAATACTAATACAATCAAACATAATGTCAGACACCACTTCATCACTTATCTTCAGTTTTTAGTTTTTTCAATAGCTGCTTTACGATCTTACGCTTTACAGGTACTATTGTACCATGTTTATGACCTTTAGGAATAGTTATACGATCATTAATATCTGTAAAATGAACAAAGTCCTTTGTTGCAACTGCTTCGTACGTTTTTTTACGGTAAGCATCAAAATATATCAGCCATTGGTCCTTAACCTTTACTACAGATGGGCCTTCGGTAAAGCTTTCGGTAAACGGAGCTGAAATATTTTTCCAAGGTCCTGTAGGCTTATCGCTGAATGCTACTTTAAGATTACGTTCGGGACGGGTGTTATCTTTTAATACAAGAACATAGTCATTTACTGCTTTTTTCACAATCACCGCATCAATTACACTAAACTTAGGATCCAAAAATAGCTTCGTAGGACTAAAATATTCGAAGTCCTTTGTTTCCACTATATACATACGGTGATTATTACTATCCTCCTCTACCCCACGTTCAAATCGGCCAGGGATAGTACTCGCCCAAATAATTTTATAATTTTTAGCATCCTCATCGTAAAATAATTCCGGAGCCCACACATTCACAGTTGAAGGCTCGTGCTCCATTACCGGAATCATCTTTTGTTTAGTCCAATTAATAAGATTTTTAGAGCTTGAATATCCAAAACCTTTATCACCTCGCCAGCTAGTCGTCCACACCAGATGGAAAGTACCGTCTGGCCCCTGTACCATCGAAGGATCGCGCATAACCCGTTGATTCCCTATTTCTGGAGCCAGAAACACATGATTAAAATCTTTCCACTTATAACCGTCATAGCTATACAACATACGCAAGCCAGCATCTGCCGGTTCATGAAATGATGTAAACAAATAAGCTTTATGAGAGCAGGATACCAGAACTGCAGCTAAAACTAATATTAGAATCGTTTTCTTCAAGGCAATACCATTTTAGTGACAGATTATTTTTTCAAGATAAGCACCCAATCATTACCGTTTTCAGGATTTCCTGGCGGATCAAAAGCTATTATTTCTGCTCTGGGGAAAGTTGCAACATTTGTCTGCGTGCCATCCTTAGGACTATACCAGAGTGCTTTGGAAGGAACAAAACCCAATTTGGTAATATTCACTTTAAAGTTTCTGCCTGTATACGTATACACGAGGGCGTAGTTCTTCCCTTTTGTTGCCAAAATATAATCATATCTTGTATGATCATTATCGACGATAATTTCCTGGGCAGGCTTCCTATCAAAGTAATCATATGACAACATCAAGGATTTAAGATAACGCATTTGCAACGCGCCAGGAGCCGTGATAGTCTCCTTCCAACTACCTGTCACGCCAAAATTGGCTCCTGCATCACCTGGCTGATGAAATTGCATTATCGCGTTCTCGCCATAAGTAAAGCCTGCACCGCCTGCAAAAACACTCCAGTATGCATATCTTCTCACTTCATGTGCCGACCATCGAGGTTGCGTGGAATCGTGTAGGCCGTATGGAATGTTCTCATACGATGGCTCCCCATCCAGAATTGGCTTAGCAGGTTGTAATTGATAGCCATCTACCACATATCTCCAGTTGTCTTCACCGTAACGATGTTTCTCGCGACTACTGGTATCTTGCGCATAGGTTCGATGTCCACTCTGAAACATGTTAAAGTCTAACCATTGCTCATGATGAAACCAGTCGGCCGAAGAATAGCGTCCTCTGGGATGATAAGTCATCAAGTGTTCCGGATCATAGCGCTTGATGGTGGATCCGATAACCTGCCACACGTCGGTCTTTATAGAACCTTCAATATCTCCGCCGTTCAACCAAATAATATTGGCATATTTTTTATAACGATTAGCTAAAAACATTGCATATTGCTCAGCTTTGTCTGCAGTAACACTTTCGTCTTTGGCCGCCGATCCCCAAATAGGTACCAACGCTATATATATTCCTCTTTTCGCAGCTTCCTCAATGATAAAATCCACATGATCCCAATAATCATACGCTTCTTTATCATTCACATCATTACCCGGAGTAACTATGGGTTTACTGATATCACCATCTTTTAAAGCGCTATGTCCGTAAACATTCTTAGCCGACAATGTATGTAACACCATTACCTGTATTACATTAAAGCCTTGCTCCTTTCTGGTATCCAAATAATAAAGTGACTCTTCTCTACTACATTTAGTAAAAAACAGCCAGCCTGTATCGCCCAACCAGAAAAAAGGCTTTCCATCGGCAGTTTGAAAAAAACGTTTATTAGCGGAGATTTTCAGTTTAGACATCTGTTGTCCGCAAACCCTATCAGATACGAAAAGAGCAATAGAGAGCAGGAGCATACAGCAAAATCTTTTAAAAGCAAGCACAAAACCAGAACATGGTATTCCACAAAGCATCATAAAATCATTATTATAATTAAACATGCCGAAGAACAATCGTTGCACCATCTATGACAATCAACTACCGAATAATGCACTTAAAATTAGCACGCATGGCCGATAGCATCAACTTAAAATAATTTTTTCCATCAATATGAAAATTTATTCCATCATTGTAATATCTATGCCAACCTTCTGCTAAGAGATTAAAAAATGATGCGATTCCCATATTCTGAGAATCGCATCATTCGATATTATCGTAACTAGTATCCTGTATTTTGTCCGAACTCGTCTGCGTTCAGTATAGCATCGAGGAACATCTGAGGAATTGGTCGCAACACATGGAAGGGTTGTATGAGTGGAATATCCTTATTATAAGCTTTTACATAATCATACAATTTTCCTGTTCTCTTTAAATCAAACCATCTCAAATGCTCGCCGCAGAGTTCTCTTGCTTTTTCTTCTAGCAGGAAATCTAAGTTCAGTTGCGCTTCAGTAATCATCATATCATTTTCCTTACCGGGTAATGCCGCTCTACGCCTAATTACGTTTATCAGTTCAACTGCCTTAGCTTTAGATCCACCCGTCATCATCAATTCAGATTCGGCGGCAATAAAGTACATTTCTGCCAAGCGCATTGTAATTACATCTTTAGTGCCGAAATTAGAATTAGGGGCTGGCAGGTTAGGATCATTAAACTTTGTTAAAGCAGGAAAGCAAATATTAAATCTTGGATTGGTGGACACTTGATCGCCATCATAGGTATCATCAATATCCACTACAGCGTAAGGCTTATTTCTTTTATCCGCAATTTTTTTCTTTGTATACAAAAGAGCTAAATCTCCAGCATTAAGCGTTGTTCCAACCATGCTAGATGGTTTTTCAAACGCAGCGAGATCATCTGCGGTCCATGAATAGCTGGGACGATTTAAATAATACTCCTCTCTAAACCACGCCTTATATCTTCCATCAATATCTTCGTTGTATAACTCCAATAAATGACGTGTAGGCATGAGGCACATGCTGCCCGAACGAGCATTATTATCATTTCCATAAAATAAGTCTTGCACCATTCCAGCTCGGTCAGAGTATTTAGCCTTATACCACATATGTAACCTATTGGGATTGTTGGGCTGAGGATTCAATGAAGATACAGTAGAGTGTGTTACTACAAACATTGCTTCCGTATTGGTCTTATTATTTTGAGGAGCGAATACTGCATCTGGGGTGCTGTACAAAGAAACTTTTAATGCAGCCTGATTATTTATTACGTACATAGCCGCATCACGCGCCATCTGATAATATTGGTCTTTTTCTGCCTGATTGGTAGCATAGGCAACTCTAGTTAATGCTAAACGTGCTTTTAAACCATAAGCAGCCTTCAAAGTAGCCCGCCCAATATCTGTAGCCGGATAAGGATCTACAGGAAGATTAGCAATTGCTTCATCACAATCTTGTAACATTAAATCATAAAAGGCAGTAATGGGGCTTCTATAAGCTGTTAATACAGCAGTCTTCGTTTCTTGTGTTCTCAGATCCACACCTCCAAAAAATTCCACAATATGCCAGTAAGTATAGGCTCTCAAAAAATGCAACTCGCCTTTGCGGGAACGCTTCTCATCTGGCGACTTGTAAGGTACACCATCAATACGCTCAATGCCAGCATTGCAGTAGTTGATAATTTCATATAAACGATTCCAGGTATTTCTAATCTGGCCTGTACTGGCCGTAAGTTCTTCATATTTGGTCATCTGCCTTCCATATCCACTATTGGCGATATTAATCCAGATGTCGGTACCACCTTCTGTCAACATTACTATATCCTCTCTTCCGTAAAACTGACCACCATAGTTAACATACGCAGAATTCACCAATGCATTCATACCTTCTTCAACAGCAAAAACTACATCTGCAGTTGTACCGCCAGGATTATATTCCTTAAGGCTACAGGAGAAGAGTAAAGTCATGCCACATACTAATGTGGATTTCACTCTTATCAAGTTTATAATATTTTTCATACTCATATTTTTAATGTTTTTATAGCCATGTGAAATAGCACTAACTCTTCTGGTTGAACATATTTTCTTACTCTATTTCACAGTACATTATTATTAGAATTAAGTATCACGCATTTGCTATTTTATAATTTCATCTTTAGAAGCTGAAGTTTAATCCGAAGACAAACTGACGCTGTAAAGGCGACTTAGCCGATCCTCCTCTTTCCGGATCGTAATCCTTCACTAAATGGCTTCTGGCGATGGTATAAAGGTTATTAGCCGAAGCATATACTCTTAGATCAGACATTCCCCACTTATTTAATAATGCACGTGGGAAGCTGTACCCTAAGGATACTGTTTTCAATTTCACATAAGAAGCATCTACATAATTCAATGCCTGATAACCTCTGTAGTTATAGAAGTTGGTGAGGTCTGGTCTTGGGAAATCATTTGATGGATTTTCCGGTGTCCAGTAGTTTAAATAAGCCGGATGATTACCTCTTCCTTGTGGATCATATGAAGCTGTAAAATCATACGCCATCATATGGCCCCAGCGGCTGATAATGTAAACGGTAAGGTCAAAGTTTTTATATTTAAATGTATTGTTCAAACCGCCGGTCCATTTGGGAGACGTAGTACCGATGTATTGCACATCGTTTACCTCATCGATAATATAATCACCATTCAAATCTGCTAATTTTATATCACCTGGCTTAAAAGGTTGCGTTTTGGCTGCATCTTTAAAATATTTAGCAGCCTCTTCCGCCTCATCCAATTGCCATATACCTAAGCGCTTAAATGTATAGAAAGAATTAAGTGGTCTACCAATGAGCAGCGACTCTGTCTCCCGAGTTACAGCTCCAATGATATCTCTACCGTCAATCAGATTCACAATCTTTTCCTTATTCATTGCAAAGGTTAGATTGGTGGTCCAGGTGAAGTTTTTATTCTTAATGTTTACACTATTCAAGCTAAGCTCCAAACCACGGTTATTAGTAGCACCTATATTCTGGTAAATTTTAAATGGTGTATTATTACCACTTCCTAATGATGTAGGCAATGTACGGGGCAGCAAAATATCGGTGGTCTTTGTATTATAAAAATCTAAGCTACCATACAATCTGTTATCAAAAAAGCCAAAATCAAGACCGATGTTAGTAGATGCTGATTTTTCCCAACCTAGATCCACATTTCCTAAAAACTCACTATATACATAATAGGTATATCCCCTGTCCTGGAATGCTGAATTGCTCAATGCATTCAGATATGATTGCGTACCGTATTCGCTAATACCAGAATTACCGGTCATACCCCAGCTGATGCGCAATTTTAATTCGTTAAGATTCTTGGAGGCACTAAACCAACCTTCGTCAATGATACGCCAAGCAAAAGCCGCAGAAGGGAATGCTGCCCATTTATGACCTTCGGCCAATCTGGATGCTCCATCCCATCTATTAGATAAGGTAAGCAAGTATTTACCCAGATAGCTGTAATTTAATCTAGCAGCATATGAGAAGGTCTGGCTTTGTACATACCCGGAGCGAATTACATAAGAGCTTTTTGCGTTTGCAGATAGGTTGTGCCAAAGTTGACTGGGAATTAATTGTCCAGAACCCTCGCTGTATGAGCTTCTGAATTTAGACTGTGTCCAAGATGTCAGTGCAGTAAGTGTGAAAGCATGATCATTAATACTCTTGCTATAATTAACAATATTATCCCATGTAATAAATGATTTTTCAGTAGCAGCAATCGACGCTAGTGCATCATTGTATAATCCTGCTCGGTTTATGGAATTTTGGCTTTCAAAATCCATATTTCTTCTGAAATTAAGATTGGCGCCGAAATTGGATCTGAAAGACAAGCCAGGAAGCGGTTTAATTTCGGCATAGCCGTTGGTCCAAATGTTTGTAGTCAACCGCTGATGCTTAGCAACATATTCATCTGCCTCATCAGCTAATGGACTTACCTTTCCTGATGTACCCAGAGGCCAAAGCACCACTTGACCGTTCTCATCGTATACTTGGCCTAAAGGCTCATTGGTAGCCGCACGCCACAACACGTTATCCGCTCTTGTGAAACCATTATAATGTGTAAGATTTAAGGAGACTCCGGTCTTGAAAACATTCGAAAAGCTATGATCCACTGTAGTTCTTACATTATACTTGTTAAGAATATCATCCTTTAAAGAACCTTTTTCTCTGTAATAACCGGCAGATAAAAGACCTGTGGTTTTATTAGTTCCACCCGATACTGTAATTTGATGATTTTGTACAGTGCCAGTATGTAGCACTTCTTTTACCCAATCCACCCATTGATTATTCTGAATCGCCGCCCATTCGCTGGGTGTAAACAGCGTTTGATCATCCTCGGGTGAAGACCATTGTCCTGCAGTTTTGGCTGCTTCTCTTCTCAACTGAATATAGTCCTCGCCCATTCGCATTTTGGGATATTGAGCCCATCCGTTCAAACCCGTGTATCCGTTATA
Source organism: Niabella digestorum (assembly GCF_036409055.1). Taxonomy (NCBI): domain Bacteria; kingdom Pseudomonadati; phylum Bacteroidota; class Chitinophagia; order Chitinophagales; family Chitinophagaceae; genus Niabella; species Niabella digestorum. The sequence continues at coordinate 92,663 of NZ_JAZGLY010000007.1, forward strand.
AGAGATTTTTGTTTTTCCGGCTTTTCCTCTTTTGGTAGTAATGATAATTACGCCATTTGCCCCCTGCGAACCGTATATAGCTGTGGAAGAAGCATCCTTCATTACTTCAATAGATTCAATTTCTTGAGGTGGAATATCCGATACGCTCCCCCCCTGAATACCGTCAATAATTACCAAAGGATTATTAGCAATTAAATTACCATACTCATCTCTTGCCGTAGATAAAGATCTTTTTCCTCTGATGTTCATAGTTACACCGGATGTAGCACTACCAGAGTTACGGGTAATATCCAACCCTGGCACCTGTCCCTGTATAGCTTCCATAGCATTATGTGCAGGAGAGCGAACAATGTCGTCTGCTTTTACCGACGATACGGCTCCTGTAAGATCTCTTTTACGCACACTACCATATCCAATTACTACTACTTCATCCAATCGCTGATCTGCAGCAATTAATATAATTTCAAGCTCGTCTTGTGCGTCCACTACAACCGTTTGCTCAACATATCCCACACGTGAAAAGATGAGCGTATCGCCTACATTGGCGTTAATGGAAAACTGTCCGGACTCATCCGTTATAGTTCCTACCTGCTCTCCACGCACAGTCACCGATACACGGGATAGCGGCTGTCCGTTCTGATCACGCACCACGCCTTTGATCAGCTTGAAGGGATTACTAACATAATCGGCATTTAAGGAAAGTACCACCCGATGGTCATTAATAATATTCCAGGTTATACCGGTGCCATCAAATACTTTGCTCAAAATAGCATTCAACGAGGCGTTCTGAGCAGAGATGTATACTTTCTTGGATAAAGGGAGCAGATTATTGCTGTAATAAAACGAATAAGGCGATTGTTTCTCAATCTGAGTGAACAGATTGGCTAAAGTCGTCTCCTGTGCCTTTAGATTTATTACATACTGTCCATAATTTTTGGCAGATACATGTACCGCCAAAAGCAGCATAATGCACATCAATTTCATAACAAGCAACGTTTTTCGGAAGTCATCACAACCCGAAGCAAGTAATTTTTGCATAATTTTGATTGGTTTTAATTTTAAAAATCGCATTAAACATTGTTTTAGTGCACCATCAAGAGGGGAATGTTGCCGCATTCTCCTCTATTTTTACAAGTATCCATCAATTTTCTTCATATGCTTTTTTTAAGTGAATGAATTATTTTATGATCAGCTCCTTCCCGTTCCATTCATAATTTATCGGATTGGACATATTTAGTATTTTCAAAATCTGCTCAAGATTGTCATTTTTAAAAGAACCTGTATATCTCTGTTCTGCTCTTTGGGAGGAAATAATCTTTACCGTTATACCGAAGGAGCGCTCCAGTTCTTTAGCAATTTTGTATAATGGTTCATCAAAAAATACCAATTTGTTATCCATCCAAGCTATTTCCGCTATTTCGGAGCTCTGCTGATTAATTTTGGAGATTAAAACTTTAAAATCCCCCTCTTTGCTACGCTTATACTTCGCTGGCGCATTCTCCTCCACAATAGACACTTTCTGAGAGGGTTCCAACTGTAGCTTATCCTTTGGTCTATTGTTTAGATACATTTCTATTTTCCCTTGCAACAAAGTAGCTTCCCAGATATCATTTTCATAATTTTTTATATTGAAACGCGTTCCTATCACTTTTATTGTGGCTTTGGATGTACGCACTATAAATGGTTTTATCGAATCCTGAGCTACATCAAAATAGGCTTCACCTACCAATGACACTTCACGATTTTTTTTATTAAAATCAGCTCCATATTGGAGATAACTGTTTGTGTTTAAATATACCGTTGTCCCATCCGGAAGCGTTAGTTTTGACTTGGAAGAAGATTTTTTTTCAACATCACTCATCAAACCGATAGTCCCTACTAACTCATTCCCATTTAAGAGATAAAAAGTAGTGGCTGCGATTATCAATATCAATAAAACGGCAGCAACTCTCCATGATTTAAGATTCCATATACGGCGTTTTTGAGCGACGAGATCAGTTTCTTCAAGCCAGGTAGCTACAACTTTCGGATCATCCTCTGCATACATCATTTTTACAAATTGTGCAGCATATGCTTGATCCGTAAGATCCTTGCTCAAAGCATCATTTATCCTCGGATAATCTTGCAGGCTATCGTGCAATCGCTTGAAATCGGGTCGCAAAGCTAGTAAGCTTTCAAGCTCACGCAACTCGTCCAATGTTGCATTTTCCGATAGCTTTTTGGCAAGCAACTCATATATTCTTTCTTGCTTACTACTCTCCATAGAACAGCATCTACTTATTAAGACAAGAATTTTGATGCTTACCGTGAAAAGAATTATTTATCTATGTTCTGATATTTATCCAAAGCATGCTTTATTTTCTTTAAAGCATGACGCATATGTGTTTCGATGGTATTCTGAGAAATTTGCATCACTTCGCTTACCTGATTATAGGTAAGGCCATATTCTTTAACGAGACGGAAAACAAGCTGACGTTTTGCGGGTAATTTGTTTATGGCACTTCGGATAATTTGATGCAATTCGGCATAGATATACTCCGATTCTGGCGAAGGGTACAGCTTAGCTGTTTCCTCAATAAAATTAGTACTCTTACTGTATTTGTGAGCAGCACTTTTCAGATAATTAATACAAGCGTTCTTAACAGATTTGAAAAGATACAACTTCAAATCCTTTACTAGGGTAAGCTTATCTCTAATGGCCCAAATCTTCAAGAAAACATCAGACACAATTTCCTCTGCAACCTCAGCATTTCCCAATAAATTATAAGCAAAGCGTCTTAGAAGCGGATAAAAATGATAGAATAGTTTTTTATATGCCGCTTCATCAGATGTTTTGCTAATACTGTTTCGCAGATTTAATATGTATTGTTCGTTTAGCAAGATGAGTCGCTTATCACTCGCTATTTAAAATAATTTTAAATAAGGGCTTCCTATTATTTCTTTGACAACCACACGATCAAAGGTTTTTTAGGTATAATGACAGGATGAGTTCTACCTGCAGTTATCTGTTTAGGGGCCGATATCACCTTACCTGTATGTACATCTACAAATCTTAACGAGAAGCTTCCTTTAAAGGCAGATAAATCTAGGGCAAGTTCTTTTGCAGACTCTATATAAAGAATTATGTCGTTTTCACCTGCCAAAGCATATTTTCCATAAGCATCGGTAGGCTTCATATCAATAGCTGCTTTTAAGAAATTCTTGTCCGTCTCGCGTGGTAATGCGGGTAAAGAACCTCCGGCCATAAACACTGCCCATCCTAATTTATCATACCCATCAGCCGAAAACGTCACTACTTTATCAGGGAATTTGTCTTTATACTCCCGAACGGCTCGATAAGCCTGATCAAAATTTGCTGCTTTAGGCTTTAATAATCTCGCCCATTGACGGGGTGCTAGGCTTTTACCTCCTTCTGGAGCATACAAAGAACCATCTGGCTGATAGTGCCAGTATTTGATATCAATGACATCAATTAAAGAACGATATTTTAAATCATTCAATATTGCGTCTTGAACATCTTTGGTGGCACTTAATCCAATAATTTGTTTTTGTTGATTTCTTTTTTCCCAAGCTGCAATGACATTTAGCCAAAACTGAGTAAAATGTAGGGGGCCTGTATATTCTTCACTCAGCAGTTGTATTACCGCCTTATTGTTGCGGAAATTATCAAGACACTTCCATATGTATTGTTGATGCAGCTGTCGACGTACATAGTGTGTTGTGTCATAAAATTGTTCAGCATAAAAAATACGCTTATCACCAGCATAATTTACTGGTTCTACAAAGCCCGTATTATTAATGTTATTAGCAGTACGCCAAGGAAAGTCGGCATAGTGAGCTCCAGCTTCTATAATATTGTGTTGAAAGTAATGATGATGTATCAGTAACAAATCATTTTTTTCGGCTAAGGAAGCAAACTGCTGCATACGAGCCCAATACCATTCATTATATTTTGTCAAGTCGTATTTACTCAATCCATCCCAGGCTGTATCTCTACCACTCCTTGCAAAAGGCAACTCATAAAAAGGTGGCCATACATCTCCATTCATCCGTCTGATACGTTCGTGATCATCTCGTCTTCTATCATACCAAAGTCCATAATGCTGATTCAAGGCCACCACATTGTTCGCTTTCATCGAGTCAATCACTGCATTTAAATCATCTGTAAGTCCAGGTCCTACCCTTCCTGGCACAAAGCGTGTAATAGCAGGTTTTCTACGAGCCTGTTCTAATGCTTTCCCTTCAATACCGCCAGACCACCAAGGGATATTCTGAACTTTGCCCGTTAAAATATTCCCAGATTTTTGGCTTACCAACCAACCATTTTTGACAATAACGCCAGCTCCCGCAATGCTATTATTTTCTGTTTTTCTTTGAGGCGATATGATAATAGCATTTTTATGCTCAGTGTTAATAGGATTGCGTTGGGAGGCCGTTGCAATCCAGTCTAGTAGTCGCACCCTCGGTTGTGAAGCCGCCTCTGTGAGCTGTGAAGCCGCCTCTACGGTTGGACTAGTGGATGCCTCTGTACTAATGTGTAATATTGCAGCCTGTCTACTCACATCTTTATTAAGACGCTGTGCCAACTGAGCATAAAAAAAACTTCTAGGTTTTAAATGATTATTAGATTCGGTCCAAAAACCCTTTCCTGCGAATTCGCTCCATGATCCATATGACCAGTTTTGAGCCGTAGGTGGACGATCGCATTCAATCAATGATGCACTGCAATTCCATAAAAAACAATTGGCAGCACTCCATCCGGCCCCATGTCCATCTTGACCTCTATTACCAAATCGTATTGCATTGCCATCAATTTCAACAATATCAAATAAAACACCAGATGCCCATCTACCAATTGTACCGCTAAAACTATATGGCCTTTCAGCAACACATTGCACAAAAGCGTTTGGCCCAGCAGCAGTATAGCCTACACTAAAATCATGATAACCGTTGGCTGAGTAACATCGTTGAAATAATGTTTGCTGCCCGCGTGTAAAAAAAGTATTGCGTCGTTGTCCACCAATTTCTGATATTGGCTCTATAGCAATACAATCCTCAATCGTCACTCTTCGCACGGTTTCATTAATATACACCGCAGATCCTGCAAAATGCTTAAATGTAACCTGCCTTACCCATGCATCTTCAACATTATCTAGAGTTATCGCCATCCATCGATGATTCTCATCTTTCGGATTCGCTTTATCGAAATCTGATAGCAGCAATAAATTTTCTATACCAATATTCTGGATTCGTCCGGGCCATGCATATTTTGTTAGTAATCCACCGCCATATTTTTTATCCAGTGAAGTAGTGAGAGGAACATCAATTGTAACTTTATTTTCCTCAAGTGCCACAATTTTCCGATCGAAACGAATATCTACATCTCCGGGTTTCCAACCTAAGGCAGAAATGCCTCCTCCAAAACTCTCGGTACCCAATTCATCAATCCACTCCTTTACCGAAGGCCGCTTAATAAATACCTGATCACCTACTTTAAAATCCGAAGCGTTATTCACCAAAAAAGAAGTAGCGCCCACTGGAACATACTCATCTATTATCGTCGTTTGATTTTGGATACTAATATCCTCTTTGCCAAACACTCTAATTAACCCATCTCTGTCAATTCCTTTTCCCAAAAGACTAGTTTGCCCCTGGCCTCTGAGGACAATTCCAGATTGATGAATATGTAACTGTCCCATCACTTCATATACACCATTGGATAACAGCACTGCTCCTCGAAAACCATTCTGATCTAGAGGAAGACTAGCCACTTTATCAATAGCAGCCTGAATGGTTGCTGTAGCATCTCCTTGTACCAAAGGTACCAGCACCTTTACTGGAACCATCGGAATTTCCTGTTCGGAAGCTTTATATCCACAATAAGAATAATCAGGTACTCTGTCTCCTGTAGTTGGATCGGGGTTATAAACTAATTTTCCTTCAACAATTTCAACAGGCAAAAGAGGTTTAGGACTTTGAGCGGGCAGGCTATTAACAATCAGTAATAGAATAATTGCAGGCAGATAATAATAGTAGAACTTATTGTTATTCTGTCTGAGAATATATGCGTTAATCAGATTTGTAATATAGTCCATTAAACAACTCACGCAATCAATAAATCTGTGATTAATGATAAGAGCTAATATAATGAAAGAAAGTGAGGTCGATACGACCTCACTCATGAGTTACATCTTCTTTAAAGGAACTACAGTATTGATATCCACAAGGCTATTCAAATACTCTTCGATGTTAGTATATCCGGAACCAGATTTTGAATATTGAGAGGCATCGCTAGGATCATTCGGGTTAAGCCCCATCTTTTTCTCATACGCATCGGGCATCCCATCGTTGTCTGAGTCCTTATACGGAGTTCCCTTATATTCAGGATATCCACCCACTTGAGAAGGATCTGTAATAATCCCTATCTTGTAGGAATCGATAGGCAAACGGCGATGCTTAAACTGTGTCTCTGGCAACTTCACATTAGGGAGTGCTGTTGCCTTACCCTCTCTAACTTCCTTTACTATGCGTGCATCGACTGGATCACGTTTAGGTAAAGTAGCCCCAACATTATTGAGTACAAAATCCATTGCATCTTTAGCACTCACTATTGTAAGTTCAGGCATAATGAGTGGACTCTTTTGTCGCATATAAGCTTCATGCTCTCCTACGCCATCCAGATTTTCGACCTGCACACCTCCTGCCCAGTTATCAGCTGTTATATGCGGATATCCTTCCATTATGTTACCATCTACATACGCTCTACCATACACTTTGTAGGGCAACTTGCTACGCCCACTTTCTGGTTTTAGTATACGATGACCTACCGGAGAGTTTTTAGGTGTAGCAGGTCCAGGCTTAAAGTAGTTATTTATAATATTATATTGTGCCCGATAATCTCCCCCATCAATAGAACGGTGTACCCAGTTGTAGATAACATTATTCACGAAATTAAAAACACCGTTCCAGCCAATAGAAGGATTACGTCCCGTATTATTAGCCCAAAGATTACGCATAAAACTACAGTTTTCTCCGCCCAACGTAGAACCAAAAGAATGATTCCAAGTATCTAATGCCTCAGCAAAAATGGAATTCTGGATAGTCACATTTACAGTACCTAATTTTTCTTCCTGTTTTCCGGTACTATCATTGTACATGTGCCGGTATATACTCATATTTTCATCCAAGCCCCATGTGGCAGACACATGATCAATCATAATATTCCCCACAGGATTGCCACCAATAGCATCATCCCTGCGACCTACCCATGTTTCACCTCTCCGAAAACGCATATAACGGATAATGACATCATGTGTATTAATCCACACCGATTCGCCTGCAATACATACTCCATCACCAGGAGCTGACTGTCCGAAAATAGATATATAAGGAGCACGTATAATTACCGGTGTCTTCAATCGAATAATTCCAGAAACATTAAACACTACAATACGCGCACCTCCCTGTTCACACGCCCAACGAAAGCTTCCCGGCCCGTCGTCATTGAGGTTGGTCACCACTAACACTTTGCCTCCGCGGCCTCCCATGGTATATTTACCTCCACCTTCAGCACCCGGGAAAGCGGGTATTGACGCCTTTGGCAAATCATCCACTCTTGAAGCCCAGGGAACATAAGGACGCCCCTCTGTAGCTTCTTTTTTTACAATGGGATAAGCAATGGCCCACATGGAATCGGAATGACGCCTGGCCTCTTCCATAAGCCGATCTGCTTTCTCCTGATCTTCTTTAGAAACAGCCGGATACTGAGCTTTGCTTACATTACTCAAACCTAAACTTGCAATACCTAATACAATAAAATAACGCATCATAATTTTTAAAATTCAGTTTACACTTTATCAAGCATTCTCAGCGTTGGCTTATTCTATATGGACATAAAGAACTGTTATTGTCGATAATTAAAAGTTCCCGGCGCACCATTATAATCATTCCAACCAATAGTTTGCTCTAACCACGGATTTACCGATAAAGCATTAGCATTTAATCCGGAAATATAATAGTTCTGTCTAAAATTAATATAGAGAGGATTGTTAGAGGCATCTCTATCCATTGGTTGATCGGTTCCCTCAATTTTAATATAATTGTCAACAAAGTCTTTCAAATTGTTCAGCTGGGTTGCAAAATCAGGAGCATCCGGATCAACAAAAATTCCGGTACGTGCAGCCAATAATGGATCTCCGGCATCGGGTGCTACTGTTTTGTACTGCCATAATCTTCCTGTTCTTGCAGAACCATTTATGGGATTAATACCCAGCTTCTGGCAGGTGTTGTTTCCAGCAGCGGGGTCATCATTGTACAACATCCAGCGTTGTGCATCCCAAAACCTTTTACCTTCGTAAGCCAGCTCCACTCTGCGTTCATACAATACAGCCTCGATAGCCTGATATTTTGTGGTAAGCGTACCTATACCATAATTATTAGCCGCCGGAATTCCTACCCGCTGTCTAATTTTTCCTAAATAGACAATCGCATTATTAATATCACCCTTCGCTGCATAACATTCTGCAATATTCAGTAAAAGCTCTGCGTAGCGATATTCAAATATATCAGTACCGGAGTAAGCGAGACCCGCTGCGGTACTTGCCCCCTCGGGATTTGACATTTTGCGTACTACTGCCGGACTACTTACCTGATTTCCGTCGCTATAGGCTGTACGATTACCGCTATAAGCCCATCTATACAACCACACAACGTCATTAGGCGATTCTTTAGTTCCCCATTTCATGCCAGAGAACGCGAAGGTTCTATAAAAACGTGGATCTCTATTTAAAAAGAAATAAGTAGAATCATAACCATTTGCAGCAGTAGGGCGAGCGCCATTTGCCAACGGAAAGAGATCCAGCATTTCTTTCGGTGCAGAAATACCGCCTGCTCCGGTTTGCTTGGATACGCGAATAGAGCGTTCCCAACCGTTATTCTCCACTCCCGAAGAAGCGGTAGAACTGCTTAGTAAACGAACGATAATGGCTTCCTTGTTGAAAGCATTATCATTTTTATACCACATTTCCGACCATTCCTTTCCATTAGAGCCATACAGCCCATAGCCAGCAGAAGTTAATGCAGCCTCTGCAGCCAAACCTGCATCTAACGCCTTTTGCCAGCGTTCATTACCGGGATTATCCCAATCTGGATTAAATAAAGGGCTCGCAAAAGTGAGCAATACTCTACTTTTCATTGCAAGTGCTGCAGCAGAAGTAAAACGTCCGTAATCACTATCGGGCCATCTTGCAGGCAATAAGGCAGCTGCTGAATCAAAATCCGCAATGATTTGTGCTACCACTTCCGCTGGTTTAGCACGTGGCAATTTTATGGAAGGATCATCAGCCGATGCTGTTTGCACAGTAGTAACAATAGGCACACCTCCGTAGATGCGTAACAAATCAAAGTACTGCAAGCCCCTCAGGAAATACATTTGTCCTTTAGCTTTTGCCTTAAAGTCAGCTGAGAGATTTTGCCCGCGCTCCTCAATTTTTTGTAATAAAAAGTTTGCTGTACGAATACGTGTATAAGGAACATTGGTAGCATTTGCGCCCAGTGCGGAACCATAATACCCGTCTGCCTGATTAGCTTCTACTAATGTTTTCTGTGGATGAATATAATCCGTTACCGTACCTCCTATTTCTTCAGTCGACCTACTTCTGGTATCATTATATAACCCCACGACTGTAAGTATGGGAGATTTGTAACCTGAAAAATAATCATAGTACAGCTTGTTGATATACCATCCTGTCTGCACTTCGTTTTCAAATATTCTTTCATCATAGGTATCAAAACTCCTCATATCCTCCAAAAAATCCTGCTTACAACCTACTGCGGTAATAGCTGCAATGCATACGGTGGTAAAAAGTTTTATCTTTTTCATACTATATAGTAATGTAAAAATTATCAAATATTGTTATTAAAAAGTGGCGTTAATTCCCAATGACCATGTACGCAATGTAGGATAAGGCACTTTAGGATCATCATACATATTGCGATACTTGTCAGGATAAGGATTGTAAAAGTCCCAAAGGTTAAATCCTGCTAGATTAAATCTCAATGAGCTCATCCTTACTTTTGATGCAATTGATTTAGGAACCGTATAGCCTATAACCAAACTACGCATAAAACTTCTGAAGGTTGAAATTTGCCAGAAATCTGAAGGAGCGCCATTCTGATCATAATAAGCCAGATTGGGCCATTTACCATTAGGGTTATCCACTGGGTCAAACATATCATTCAAGTATGAAGCATGAGACCAAATAATATTTGTAGAGCCGGTACCTTGTTTGATATAATCGATTCTTCTATAGCCACCCCATGAGGTAGCAATTTGAGTAGTTAATGAAATAGACTTCCATGACAGTCCGATATTGGTAACTAGTCCATAAGATCTTCTGCTTCCCAGTGGAACGAAGTCCTGCCCATCTTTTTCAATTCTTCCGTTAGGTCCTGCAATAGTTTCTGTAGCGGCATCCAAAGGCCCTGCAATATCCTGATAAGCCAACATACCTTTTTTAATTAAAGACTTATCCGTAATACCCAGATAGGAAGGTGTAGTTCCGGCGGCATTTGCTAAATCTGTGAGATACTGCCAATAAGCGTCAATATCTGCATCGGTACGCAGCAAACCGTCGCCTCCTTCATTTCCTTTCCAGGTCAGGAATCCGTATGTAGGACGTATAGTTGAATAACCTTCTCTATTGCCGTATTGAGAAGGATAGTTAAAGGCTACAGGAAGCCATTTGGTGATTTTATTATCACCGGTACCAAAGTTCAAGCCGATCGAATATTCAAACTCTCCTACTCTATCTTTCCATGTAGCACTGATTTCAGAACCCCAAGATTTCACCGCACCGAAGTTTTGCTCGGCAAAACCACCACCAACCGAGATAGGAACTCCTACTTGATTAGCTAATGTCATCAGCATATCGTAGTTGTGATCCCAGTATCTGTCATAAGTAATGGTTAAACGACTATTCAATACAGATACATCAACACCAATGTTTTTCTTGATGGTTTCATCCCAAGTCATATTGGGGTTGGGCTCGGCATTAGGAGTTAAAGCTGCTACTAACGTACCCCCACCATTTTTTCCAAAGCCCATACCTTTATCAGCTGCATAAGTATATGTCTGCATCCATCTCCATGCCTTTACATTATCCTTACCCGTTTTACCTATAGAACCACGAATTTTCAAAAAGTTTACCCAGGGTACATTTTCTTCAAACCATTTTTCTTTCGACACTACCCAACCGGCAGATACCCCTGGGAAGAAACCCCAATAGTTCGCTGGAGCAAACTTGGTAGAAGCATCGGATCTGAATACAAACTGCATCAGATATTTACCATCATAGTCATAGTTCACTCTTCCCAAATAAGCAAGCGTACCACCTTCAGACTTATACACGTATGTGTTGGAAGGGTTCAATGTTCCTGCAGAAGGTGAAGAACCATTAAATCCGCCCGGAACAGGTTGATCATAAATTACAAATTTCTTTTGCCAGTTTTGAATGCCTTTCTCCACCGAAGCCATTGCAGAAACATTGTGCTTACCAAATCTTCTGTCATAATTGATAAAGAAATTGGACTGTTGTACTTTTCCTATTTCATCTGCAAAACGAACAGTAGATCTATTATTATTCATTGCCACATTCCAAGTTGTAGAATCGGAATATAAATGGTATCCCATGGCATTCGTGTTGGTTGCCGCTGCCAGACGGATTCCCAACATTGCCTGTTCATTATTATTGGTAAAATAATTAATACCATAAGTGGCTTTCAAAGACAATCCTTTAATAAAAGGAACATCATATTGTAATGAAAATACGGTACTGTAAGCCTGATTATCATCAGCAGTATAAGATCCACTATTAAGCAGTGCAAAATAGTTCCATCCTGAAATATTATTTTGTCCCGAAGGGTTGGTTTGCACTCTATGTGGCCCTAATGCAGGTGAAACATATTCTCTAACTCCATTCACAGTATACTCCCACGGAATGTACTTGGGCATATGCAATAACACCGCATAGTCCGTCTGTTCCGACCCTGAAGTATAAGAGCCTTCATTGATTGAAATCTTAGTAAATGATTTCTCTACTTGTGAGTTGTTGGCAGCAAGTGTAGCAGAAAGTTTTAAGTTATTTGCCACTTTAACGTCAGTTCCCGCACGGAAAGACCATTTATTATAATCCTGAGTACCCAGATTGGGCTTTTGCGTGTAATATGCTGCACTCGCAAAATATGTTGCACGTTCAGCGCCCCCACTCACATTTAAGGAGTGTTGCATGGCACCACCAGGTTTCCATGCCTCACGCAACCAGTCGTAGTTTAGCGACTTCATGGCCTCTAGTTCTCTTTCATCGAAAAATGAACTGTTCGAGCCACCGGAGGCGCGGAAAAATCTGTTTGAAAAAATTCCATGCTCATAAGCAGACATTGTCTTTCCAAAACTTACAGCATCATTAAACTCAAATTTCCCAGAATAAGCAATTTTAGGTGCACCAATTTGACCTTTCTTGGTTTTAACAATAATAGCACCTTGCGAAGCACGAGAGCCATAAATGGCTGCAGCAGCATCCTTTAATACGGTAATGCTTTCCACTTCGTTAGGGTCCAAAGTATTAAACTGATTTAACGTGGGAAGCCCGGTGTTGGGATCTATCTGAATGACATCATCAATAATCACCAACGGCAGCTGACTGCTTCCATCTTTACTAAAACCAAAGACTTGACGGATGCTGAGTGTAGCATTTTCTCCAGGTCTTTGACTACCACCAGTTACACTCAACCCCGGTATTTGGCCTTTCAAAGCTTCTGCAATACTGCTTACAGGCAGATCTACAATTTTATCCATGTCTACAGTAGCCACAGCACCTGTAAGATCACTTCTGCGTTGCGAGCCATAACCGATAACAACTACTTCATCCATGTTGCTTTTCAAACTAGTCATTCGCAATCGAATAGGCTGATCCAAATTATCAACTCGAGTTTCACCGAACTGATATCCTACGTGTGAATACTGCAGCACTGCACCTCCAATAGGAAGATTCATTGTAAACTCTCCTTTAGAGTTGGAAACTGCACTTTGGGGTCCATTTTTTACCTTAATAGTAACGCCAGGAATAGGAGCATTTGTAGAATCATCTACAACCATTCCTGTAACAGTTCTGGTCTGTGCTTCTGTATTTACATATACACAAGCGAAAAGCACAAAGAAACAAGCAATTTTTAAGAGGCGCTTAAAATACATATGGTCTTATCGTTTTAATATTTATGCTAGTTTAAATTTTGCTGTTTTACTCTTTCCTGCCAGTCTTTACTTTCTTTATTCATATCATACCCTCTTGCAGACAGAAAATTATTAATCCTACCTTTATACTTTCCAAACCACTCATGTTTTTCTTTGCTAGAACCTGCGGCCATAGCATGCTCTCGAGCCTCTACTAAAGCCGCATAAATATATTCGCGTTCTTCTTCCGTGAGCCTAGGAATCATTTCTAGATATCCCTTATAGGTAATGGGTAATACGTTATAAGTCATCCCATTTTTTATTTGTTCTATCTGCTCCGGACTAACTTCTGTGGAAAGTGCTGCAACAAACTGTTTATTAATTAAAGCACGCTCCTGTTCAAACAGTGTGGTAATGCGTGTTTTTTCTATTTCAGCTTCATTTTTATCTGCAATATTAGTTTTGATAGCAGTTAGGGCATTAACTTTTCTCTCATCAATTTCTTTAATAGCAACATATTCCTTTGCAATTAGTTCTTTTACTTTATAAAATTTAGTGGAGTCGGTTATATTAAGAGCGGCCGCAATTTTACCTGCACGTTCATTCGCTATACTCCAATATTCATCACTCGTAACTGACTGTGCATTAGCAATCGTTACTATAAAACACCAAATGTGAATCGCTAAAACTTTTTTCATTTTGAATGGCATAGCGCGATCGTTACATAATAAAGCATAAAATTAGACCGCTTGTATACCTTAAGCAATGCAAGGTTTAACTATGAAAATGGAAAATTTTACTATTCAGCGCAAACGTTTGCGAAAATTCTATAATAATTTATTTTATCAATATGATATTTTATATGCTACTTTATCCGAATAGTCGCAAAAGCAGGGATAAGTCCAGCAGAAGTAATTTTAATATTAGCCACCCCAGGACGCAATCCTTTGATAATCGCCAATGCCATACCTTTATAAGCGTGATGCACTGCATCTCTCATGGAATTTAAATCTGAAGGATTCCCATTATCCATAGCCTCTACTTTCGCTGCTCCTTCGACCTTCACGCTAATTAAATGCGCTGCATCGGGAACTAAATTGCCCTCTTTATCTAATACGCGAATCGTGATAAAAGATAGCTCGTTATTTTTACTATCAATTATAGAATTCTCAATTGTAGCTTCGAGCTTATAGGGTGTTCCTGCTGTCCGGATAGTTTTTTCCAACACTTTCTTTCCTTCATGATCGTAGGATACAGCTTTTAATTCTCCTGGCTCGAATGGAACTCTCCACATCACATGAAACACTGAATCGGATTTGGATTTGCGTCCTAATGATTTTCCATTTAAAAACAACTCAACAGTTTCCGCTTGATTATAATACGCTTTTACATCAACCAATTGCCCGAGCTCCCAATTCCAGTGGGGATAAACATGTAACACGGGTTGACTAGTCCATTCGCTCTGATACATATAGTATACGTCCTTAGGTAAACCTGCTAAATCCACAATTCCATAATAAGAGCTTCGTGCAGGATAAGGATATGGCACGGGTTCTCCCAAAAAATCAAATCCACTCCATACGAATAATCCTGATAAATAATCATGCTTTTTGATGATGCGCCATGTTTGCTCATGGCTGGATCCCCAATATGCAGTCACATTGTCGTAAGCAGACACCGTATAATCAGGATTGCCATTTTCAATATACTTAAACTCCGAGCTCGGTGGCCAAAATCTTAATGAATCTGAAGGCATATCATAATGACCTCGACTGGCCAAACCCGAAACAACTTCGGAAGCAATAAATTTTTCACCGGGATAATTTTTAGGAAAATCTTCATAAGATTCAATATGATAATTGAAACCTAACACATCCAAAGCTTTTGACTGATATATCATATTTTTATCCGGCCTATTTTCGCTTAAAGCACAAGTTACTGGTCTTGTTGTATCTAATGCCTTAACAATATCTACCAGTTTCTTGGTTAATGTAATCCCTGTGGAATCGAACTGTTCTCTAATTTCATTACCGATACTCCACATGAATACACTAGGATGATTTCTATCGCGCTTCACCATGTGTTCTAAATCCCGCTGATGCCATTCATTAAAAAATCTGAAATAATCATATTTGTTTTTCTTTTTTGCCCACATATCAAAAGCCTCATCCATAACTAGAAATCCCATTTCATCACATAAATCCAGATATTTCGCCGCCGGAGGATTGTGCGAAATACGAATCGCATTTACTCCCATCTCTTTCAGAATACGTAACTGCCTTCTTGCTGCCGACTCATTAAAAGCTGCACCTAAAGCACCCAGGTCATGGTGCATACATACGCCCAAAATCTTTGTCGGGTTACCATTCAGGTAAAATCCTTTATTAGCGTCAAAATGAAAATAACGTATACCAAACCTGCTTTCCCATTGGTCTAATAACTTTTTCCCCTGATATAACTTAAAAACAGCTTTATACAAATAGGGATGCTGAGGTGACCATAATTGCGGATTTTGAAGCTTGCCTCTAAACAAAAACGTACTATCGTTTTTGCCTCTAGCCTCCGGAAAGATTGTTGCCACTAATTTGTTGGTACTATCATACACTTCCCATTTAGCGAAAATATTATTTGAAAGTTTGGCATTTTGAACTGCTGCTTCCGCAAAAAGCTGCACTTCATTATTTTTTCTTTCAGAATTATGTAGGAAGATACCCCATTTAGCAAAAGCTACCTTATTAGTAATTACTAAGTGTACATCTCTATAGATGCCGGAACCACTATACCATCGTGAATTAGGCTGTTCTGAGTTATCTACGCGCACAGCGATAACATTATTTCCAGGTAGCAGATAGGGGGTCAATTCATAATAGAACGCTGTATAGCCATAAGGCCATTTGCCCAAATAATGACCATTGATCCATACCTCACTATTCATATAAATCCCATCAAACTCTACATACACTTTAGTGTTTTCCTTTTCTATAGGTAAGCTAAAGCTTTTACGATACCATGCAATGCCACCCGGTAAAGCCCCTCCAGCATTGCCCGCAGGGTGAATAACATCAAAACTCCCCTCAATACTCCAATCATGGGGAAGTGCTAGTTTTCTCCAATTGTTATCATTATACGATGGGAGTTTATATATCGCACTATCATGTAAAATGAACTTCCAGTCTTTGTTAAAATTGATAACCTGCCTAGGAGCTTGCCCTTTTCCTTGTAGCATTATGAAAATAAAAATCAATATCAATATAATCTTATTCATTTCTAATCTATAATAGGTTTTATATACAAATAATCTAAACTTTAAAAATGCAAGCCACTTTTTCCTTTATCTACAGAGGTTGCAACAGCAATACCTCTATTATCATCTTCATCCACAGCACAATAAAAATGGTAAACCACACCTTTATGTTTCAACACAAAAGATTTATGTGCAAATTTTTTATCATAATGCTCAGACGAGTTTATTAAATCCTCTCCGTCCCAGTCGGTCCAATGAATAAGATCATAAGAACAGGCAAAACGATTAAAAGCATCCCGTTCTCTACCCTTCCAAAAAGCACCAAAGTAAAACATAACCCACACATCGTCTATCTTCTGAATTTACGGATCACCAGTTATACCTCTGGAATGATGTACTATAGGATCCTTCAAATAGCGCTTCCATGTTATCATATCACTAGAAACAGCCATGCCTATTCGCTCATACCAACGCGTTGCTTTGTTATTAGGCAATGAGTCCCCCACTGCATTATAATACATTACAAATGGATAGCCGGTGTGTTTCTTTTTATCCTTTATAACATAACTCTTAAATAATTTATTACGATTCTCCCACCATCTTACATCATTGTCCGATGATGACAATACTGGCCTTTCAGAAAGCTCCCATGTAACAGGCTTTACAGGTTTTAGAGTAGTAGATGCCACTCCTATTGAAAGTGGTTCCGGCTCATATCCCTCTGAAGCACCTCCAAAATAAGACATCCAGTAGCGCTTACTATATTTTTGCAATTTATAGTTACCTCCCCATTTCGTATTCACCAATGCATTATATCCGGCTTTTTGAACGGCATCCCATCCATTCTGGGTAAACGCCAGCTGAACACCTAAAGTTTTCCAGTGCAATAAATCTTTACTAGAGGCCAACCATGTTTCATACCCTTTCCCATCAAATACGATATAACTCATATACCATGTTTTGCCGAAGCGGTAAATTGTAGGACAATCTACCTTTTTCCCCTTTTGAGGGGGCAATACTACAAGACCGTATTTGTATGGAGTTTTTACCTCCTCGTAAATCTTCTGCATCACCTCTTTGGGTACAGACTGTGCTCTTAGAGTCCCTACAACACATTGTAGTAGCAGGTATAGTATCAACTGGTATTTCATCCACGTAAACGCTTTTTAGCCGAAACAATAAACTTATATTCCCCCGATCCTACTTTTACAGGTTTCTTTTTATATTCTTCAGGGAAAAAGATGGTTGCAGTAGTATTTGACGGGATTGATACTTCTAGACTAAAACGTTCTTTATCTTTTTTCCACGCTACTGCAATTATGCCCTGAATGGATCTATAATGGGCTTTTGCTTCCTTAATATCACCCACAGGCTGAGGTCGGATTTCAATAGTCCGAAATGCAACAGAACCTTCCACCTGCCGGATACCACAAAGTCCGGAATACAACCACTCCATTAAATGTCCCAGCATGAAATGATTGTTAGATACGAAGGGATATGCTTGCCAAGATTCCGTTAACGCTGTGGCGCCATGTGTTATCTGATAGCCATACCCCGGTACGTCACTACGATTATTCATTCTATAAATAACATCATTGCGACCATACTTTTCCAACACTCTCAAAACATATCGATAACCAATATCTCCAGCAGTCAATGCAAAACCTCGCTGCTCAATATCAGTAATCAGATTATGTAAAACATCTTGCTGATAACGTTCCTCTACTAATCCCATATACAGGGCCATAGCATTAGCAGTCTGACTACCGGTCGCGTATTGTTTTGTTGTTTGATTAAAGAACTTTTTATTGAATGCTACTTTTACTTCTGCAGCCAAGTTTCTATATCGGGTAGCATCCGCAACTTTACCAAGCAATGTAGCAGTTTTTTCGAGGATCGTGATATCGTAATAATAGATTGCCGTAGCCGTAATTCCCTGTGGTGTTAATTGAGCAACTCCCGGTCGATTGGGTCCTATATCGAACCAGTCTCCTAAACCATGTGATAATATATGATCAGATGATTTGTTTTGCAGATAAGCCACATATTTTTTCATCATGTCATAGGCTTCTGCCAATGTTTTTTTATCACCAAACCATAAGTAATGATACCAAGGTAAAATCACTGCTGCGCTACCCCACTCGGGCGACTCATCAAATGGTGGAGTGAATCGCGTATACTCTGGTGCTATTTCTGGAATTTTACCGTCGGGATATTGTGCGTACATCATATCCCGAATAACTTTCCTATTCAACGCAGCAATATCAAAATTATACTGAACAGAACTACCCATTAAATGCGTTTGTTCTAACCATCCTAGCTTTTCACGATGAGGGCAATCTGTATACACACTTACCATATTGCTTTTGATGGCCCATAGAATTAATGCGTGTGTTTTATTAAACAACTCATTAGAACAACTAAAGTGGCTTATTAGTGGGGCCGCATTTCGAATATGCAGTCCTCTTATATCTTTAATTAGCGGCGCACCTTCTTTCAATGTAATGCCATCAGGGACAGCGTTCTCGACCTGTAAATAGCGAAATCCGTAATAAGTAAAACGAGGTTGCCATTGTTCTTGTCCATCTCCCTTCAACACATAAGTATATACATGTAGTCCACCACTGCCCTTTTGATTAACAGAACCATCATCATTCAAGAGTTCGGCAGGAATTATCCTCACGGTATCACCTTTTCTCCCGGATACTGTAATAGATGGTATACCCGAAAAATTTTGTCCTAAATCAAAGACCCATACATGTTGTTTCAATTGTCTTCTCGAAACAGGAGTAAATTGTTCGAATACTTTCAAGGGTTCCGATAGCTGGGCATGAAGCATAGAAGGCCCATCTGTTTCTACAGCATTCTTCCATGAAGCATCCTTAAAATTGGCTTCATTCCATTTCGGCTGTTCTAGATTAGCATCATAATCCTCTCCTCCATAAATGCTGGAAAAATATATGGGTGAAGCACTAGTTTTCCAAGTACTGTCAGTAACAATAGCTTCACTGGATCCATCTGCATACTCAATGAAAAACTTTGCAATCAATTTGGGATAACCATATGCCCCAGTCATTTTTCTATAACGCTCTCCCGGTATATAGTAAAACCCATTTCCCAGCCAAACACCTATGGCATTCTCACCCTTTCTTATTTGATTTGTAACATCAAATGTTACGTACTGTGCATGCTTCGAATACTGTGTCCATCCCGGATCCAAGAAATGGTCGCCTGTTTTATTTCCATTGACATACATTTCAAACTGCCCTAATCCACAAATAAATGCTGTAGCGGATTTTACAGTCTTTTTAATTGTAATCGTTTTTCGAAACAAGGGTAGTACATTAGGCCTCTTACCCCATTCTTTTTTTCCGTTACCATGCACTAGAGGCAGAAAAATGTTGCTATCGGGCAGTATATCGTAGGCAATCCAGTGAGCATTATCCCAATCGTTTTTATCCAATAATCCCATTTGCCAATAAGCAGTTTTGCTGTATGAAGAGGAGCGTCCATTCTTGTCCCATATCATGACACGCCAGTAATACTTTTTTGCAGACTGCAAAGGACTTCCCTCATAATAAACCTGACCCTGCGGATTAGTAGATACTTTCTTAGAATCCCAAATATTACCCACACCTTTAGCGATTAATGAAGGGTCGTCGCTTACAATAATGCGATAGGCCGATTGCAAAACATTTTTACTTTCAGACTTTATTTCCCATGTTAATATGGGCTGAGATTCGTCTATACCCAAAGGATTTATGCGATAGTTGCAGCGCAAATTGACAGCCTCTATGGGCTGTGCCCCTAATTCTGTAGCTATACTAATGCCAATAATAAATAATGCGAACCACCTTCTCATTGAGATATAATATTAATCAAGATTACAACTGTTGTAGTGCTGCACTAAACTTATACACACCACCTTTTACAGTGTTGACTGCAACTTCCTTACCCTGATAACGTAATTTTAATGGCATTCCGGCTTTCGAGTGCACTATTACATATTGCAATTGTCCGCTTTTCCAATTTATCTCTACTTCAAAACCTCCTCGGGCCAATAATCCTTTAACCCAACCATTACTAAGAGCTGCAGGTAAGGCTGGTAATACTTCTAAAAAACCTGCGTGACTTTGCAAGAGCATTTCTCCTAAGCCGGCAGCACCGCCAAAATTTCCATCAATCTGAAAAGGAGGATGTGCATCAAAAAGATTAGGATAACTTCCAGCACCACCCTTAACGGGGCTCAACAGCATCTGAATTAGTTTATATGCTCGTTCAGCATCTTTGAATCTTGCCCATAAATTGATTTTCCACGCCAGACTCCATCCTGTTGCTTCATCTCCTCGATAAACAAGCGATTGTCTTGCTGCTTTCATCAGTTCGGGTGTCTGTTCCCAATTGATTTCACTTCCGGGATATACAGCCCATAAATGAGAGAGGTGTCTGTGCTTATTGGTAGTGTCATCCACATCCTCCATCCATTCCTGCAACTGACCGTAACGCCCTATCTTATTCGGAAAAATACTGTCTACTTTATTTTTGAGCGTGTCTCTAAATTCATCATCCTTTTTCAAAATCTCACTTGCTTTTATCACTGATTGAAACAGATTTCTGATTAGTTGATGATCCATGGTGGGGCCAGCAACCAGCCCTCCGTGTTCAGGAGAATTAGACGGAGCACTTATTAAATAACCTGTTTTGGGGTCTTTAATCAAAAATGCATTGAAAAACTGCGCTGCACTTTTCATTATCGGATATGCCGTTTGCTCCAAAAACTTTTTATCCAACGTATACAGATAATGCTGCCATAAATGATCACATAACCACGCAGCTCCACCAACCCATATACCATGATTAGCGGCATTGATTGGAGCAGTACCTCTCCATAAATCTGTATTATGATGCAATACCCATCCCGGAGCATTATAATATTGCTTGGCCGTCTCCGTACCCGTTACTGCAAGTTCTTTGATCATTTCAAATAAAGGTTGCTGCATGGGCGACAAATTCAATAAATCGGCAGGCCAATAATTCATCTCCAAATTTATATTGGTAGTATACTTGCTCCCCCAGGGCGGTGATAATAAATCATTCCATATGCCTTGAAGATTGGCCGGTCGGGTCCTAGGCCTTGAACTACTAATCAACAAATAACGACCATATTGAACATACAAAGCCAGAAAAGATGGATCATCATTATGCACGAATGCTGCCAATCGCAGATCTGTGGGCTTCTGCTGCTGACGCAGACGCTGCGCCTCATTACCTAATGCAATGAAGAAAGTATTGAAATATTGCTGATATTCTGCAATATGAGCCTTTCTAATATCTGAAAATGTGGATTGCTGTACTTTATCAATTATCGATCTGCAGATGCTATCTGGTTGTCCGGACACATCATTATAAGATACAAAATTAGTTGCTGCAGTGAGATAAAGCGTTGCAGTATTAGCATTGGATATAACAACCTTTTCATTACACACATCTATCCTGCCACCATCAGTTTGCACCATTAAATAGCTTACACCATATAATGCGCCATGCTTTACTGATACAGTAAGTGCTACAGTATTAGCATTAATCTTTTGTAATGAATATTTTTTATGAGGGCTTGATAAACCTGCGGCAAAACTTATGGCTGCATTTTTGTTTGCACTTAAATGTACTACCAAGGTTTGCGAAGGTGCACTTGCAAAATATTCACGCTTGTAATGGACACCATTATAATCATACTGAGTGGTAGCAATAGCATTGCTTAAATCAAGAGACCGCTTATAATTACTAACCGCAGCGATATTTATATCAAAATCCAAGTTTAAATCGCCAAAGGGCTGATAAGAAGCCTGATATTGTCCTACTGGAGGGGGATCATCATCTTGAATATAATATTTCCACTCGCCGTTTAAAGAAAGTTTTTCTGAAACAATACTTCCTTTAGGATATAATCCGATATGTTGTGTGGTATCTTTATATCCAAGTATTCCACCTTTACCGGAGAAATTGAGTACTAAAATTGCGATGCTATTTTTCCCTTTTTTTAAAAGCGATGCCGGAATCTCGTAACGGCGCGCTTGTGTATTATATTGCGAACCAACAAGCGCTCCATTAATATAGGTAAAATCATATTCACTAACTCTGTTTAAATCGAGTATCAAATTTTTCCCTTCCCACTCCTTAGGTAATTGAAAATAATAACGAAACCATACGGCACCATCCATTCCTTCAAACCCCTGTACCTCCCACCCTTCGTAACTGGGCACTTTTATTGTCTTCCATGAAGCATCATTATAGTTGTATTGAGATGGATTAGCGTTTTGCTTCAACACGGCAGTAACATGCTCTATCCATGCTTCTTTATCGCCTTCAGCAGACTTAATTCCCATAAATTCTCGCTCGGCTAGCTCCTCTGCCTCACGTTGTTTACCAGCGAATAACAGATTTCGTATAGAGTCCAAATACCGCCAAGCATTTTGCCGGTTATAGTTACGTACTGAGCCTGTCCATAAAGTTTCTTCATTAAATTGAATGCGATCCTCGTCTATACCTCCAAATATCATAGCTCCTATGCGTCCATTGCCTATGGGCAACGCCTCTACCCATTTTTCTGCAGGCCGATGATACCATAGCTCCAAGTCTTGTGCCATGGAAGTATTCACCAAAATTCCGAATGTAAAAGCCAATATGACACGGACGAGTTTCTTCATAATATTTATTAGTGAAATTTCACTTCTTGTTTCAATACTTCATTTTCTATTGATACTGCATCCTCCTTAAAAAAATTATCTGCAAGATTGATGTTTTGAGATGCCGCGCCGCTAACCTTTACATACAGCGCTGTTTTTTCAAACGGCCATAAATGTCTTAATAAAGCGTTCTTTGTATTATTTAAGGAGATTACAGGTGTATTAGTATCCGTAGTCGTACTCTCAAGATTGCTGACGAGCAGTCGATCTGTATTTATTACACTCAATGCACTTCCTTGTTGTGCATTCACCCTTACATCACGTAATTGAATGTCTTTGGCGTTTTTTATAATAATGCCTCTCTGTGTTTGAAATACCGCATTATGTAAACTAATTTCACTTACTGGCATTTCGTCAATACCATTGATATACATGGCATCTCTAGCATAGGCTGTTATATTACTCAAATGTATATTTCTAAACTTGGGTGTACGCTCCGAAACTGGCTCAGGGGTAGACTTTGCATATTCCATATCCAACACAATTGCTTGATCTCTGATATTCTTCATCACAATATTATCTACACGAATATCTTCCACAACACCACCCCTACCACGTACGGTTTTCAAACGAATTCCTCTATCTGTTCCATCAAATACACAATTGCTAATGGTAATCTTTCTTACTCCTGCACTCATCTCACTACCAATAACTACGCCCCCATGTCCATCCAGCATAGTACAATTGGTTATAGTATAGTTTTCGGCGGGTCTATCTTTGGTCCTACCAGGTAGATCCTTTCCTGATTTAATAGTAATACAATCATCCCCTACGCTGATATAACAATCACTAATACGCACATTGGAGCAGCTTTCGGGATTAATACCATCGGTATTAGGTGCCATGCGTTTGGGATTTATAATAGTTACAGCATGGATTGTTACATTATCACAAAATTCAGGATTGATTGTCCAAAAGGGGGAATTGCGGATCGTAATTCCTTGTATTAATACATTTTTACAATACATGGTTTGAATGAAAGGAGGACGCAGAAAACCTCTTTTCATTTGCTTGGGATCATCGGGTAATAAAATATCCTTATTATTCTCATCAAATAACTGTTGCCATTTACTTCTAGGTTGTCCTTCTTTATATCCTTCAACAAAAGCCCACCATTTTTTTCCATGCCCATCTACTATTCCTCTACCTATAATAGCTATATTTTCCGCTTCATATGCATAGAAAAGTGGTGAGAAAGTTTTTACATCTACGCCCTCGTAGCGGCTTTCCACCATTGGCAGATAATCATCAAAATCATCACTGAAATGCAGTTCGGCACCTGCATCTATAAATATGGTGATGTTGCTTTTCAGATGAATAGGCCCTGTCAGATATTTTCCAGCAGGAAAATATACGGTGCCACCACCAGCCTTAACCGCCGCATCAATAGCTTTTTTAATAGCCTCCGTGGCCTTTGCACTACTATCTCTTTTAGCACCATACTGGGTTACATCATAAAATTGCTGTGCACTAACAAACTGGGCTATCCATACCAAAAACGACAAGATTCCAATTATCTTTTTCATGATACACTTCTTTTACTGATATTTTTACTCAAAGAGCCAATCCACCTGTTTGCGGTTTCCACTTTCATACAAACCTGCATCATGCATTTGCAATGGGGCTTCAGCATCAATAAATCCCAAAATCAAAGCCACGCCATTAGCTAGTTTCAGCGTATTAGTGCCCGCCTTAAAATCGTAACTATGTATGTGTAACTGTGGCAAACCGGGTATTACTATAGCATTAGCTATTTTAGTTTCTGCCTGACCATAATCATTCGCACTAGCGTTTGTTTCCAATTCCGGAGCTTTCAGAAAAGTAGTATCTCTTTTGAAAGCTGCCCTTTGTGGCTGAAAAAAACCCACTAATACTTTAACCGGTTTCTGTACTGTAAATGTGAGCGATGTTCCATTTTTAATTTGTGATGCCCATTTCATTTGCACTCCTTTCAAGCCTTTCAATTCTTTTGAATAGGCTTTTATAGATACCAATGTATCCACAAATGGTTGGGCTAAGGAGTCTATAGTATACCAGCTATAATCTCCCTGAAGCTTTACCGATGCGTTTTTCAATGGGGTAATCGCTACTTCCTTTACCTGGTTGTTATTCTTCAAAGAATCCAATTTATGTTTGAAATGCGACAACTCCTTTTCAAATGGAAGTAATACTTCTGTCCAATGTTTATAGTTCCCGTTGGCACCCCTTAAAGGTATTTTGCGCTGTTGTGTCTGCATACTATTGGCATACAAGTAGGTCTCTTTAGTTAGCTGTGCAAGCTCTTTATAATAGGCTACACTTTTCTCCAACAATGGCAATGCTTTTTCTAAATCGGTTAGGTCTTCAGAATATTTATAGCGCAATACATACAAGGCGGCTTGTGCTTTGTATGCAAAGTGATAAGCCAAAGCTTTATAAGCATATACATCACTTCTTATACGCTCGAATTCTTCCTTATCAGTGGACACCTTAGCGGCAACAGCATCTATTGCTTTTACAGCCTTATCCGCATGATCTTTTACGTCCTGAATTACTTGAACGGGGGTTTCTCCCACATGAGGAACCCCGTTCCACTCCTTATCAGCATAGGTAATGAGCATTTCCCCCTCCGGGGCCTCGCATTCATATAGCAATTCAAATAATCCAAAGCGATAAGGATTAATCAGTTGAGACATGAGCATCCCTAATGTGAGAGTTTGTCGATTGCCATCGGTTATACCGAAACGTCTTAACAATTTAGGAGCTATTTCTCCTGTTTCTTCATAAGCTATGAGAATGTTATTAGCATCCTGCTTCGATAATCCAAATCGATGTCCCAACTGTGCACACCAGAAATCAATCTCTGCTCTACGATCGCGTTTTGCTTTCCATGCATACCGACTCCAGGCTTTATACCACATCCAATCTCTCTCGATCTGCAACAGCCGATCTCCATTCTTCACACGATCGGCACTATAGGGCCAATCCCAGTAGGAAGCCTGAGGATATAAATGCAGGCCATTGCCACCCATAACCTCGTGCATCCCGATTACAGACTCCTGTATAAATTTAGGGGAGGCATAGCGGAAGGGCTCCAGATTAGCCAAGATGTGAACATTCTCGATGTGCACACTACCTAGATTGCTTAATGTTTGATGCAATTCGGCCCATGCACCTCTGGGACGTTGGTAAGTCAATGCTTCTCCATTAAATTTCGCTACGGTATACAAGTTTTTATACAATGGTAAAGCAGCCTTCATTACCGATGGAGCATCCGTGTCATGAGCACGCAGCACTATTGGTGGTTCCTCTTTTTTACCCAGCGCTTTCAATCCATCCTGCACTCCCGGTATAATAGTTTTAGTAAACCACTCTATATCGTCGTTTCCTACACCTTCCATAGCTTCACCCAAACACACCATTAACCCCACATTAGGATATTTTTCAACAAAAGCGGCAATAGACTTTCTGGTATAATCAGCAATTATAGGAATGATGGGGCGTTCGCGTTCTTGAGTTTTTAGATTATGCTTTTCTGCAAACGGTTTAGACACGATGATATTGTAGAACATCTGAATTACCCATATACCCCGTTTATCCGCCTCCTGAGTCAAGAAAGTAAATATTTCCTCATTTTTTTTAAATGTTTCTTCACTTACCTCCACTGCATAGGGATAATCTTTCAATTTTACTAAAGACGCAAAAGGATGGCCATTCCATAGATAAAGCGAATTCATACGATTGTTTACCATAGAATCTAGCACCTGTACCCATAATTGCTTATCGTAGAACCAAGGAAAAGTCTCCGGAGTATAAGGATATTCATACACATCTCTCCCCGGTAAATAATACGGCTTCTGAAGTCCGATACATTGTCCCCGTAGTACCATTTCCGGGGCATCTGTAATATCCAGAAGCTGTGGCAATTCTTTAGTAGTTGCTATTCTATCCGCTAGCTCCAGTGTACCGTATAAAACTCCGGTAGGATCGGAAGCAGTTAGAGTAGTTAATTGGTTGTTGGCTTTTAAAATAAAACCTTCTTTTGGAATTTTAATTGTTGTATCCAGAGATAAACTTATCTGCTTAACTCCTTTTTTGCGATTGTGTTTACGAGAAAAATCGATAAACGAAGTATTATAGCCCGCAGCTTCGAGAGCTTTTTGTAATCGCTCGGCGCCAAATTTTATTCTGGGCACAGAGGTAGAGGGCAATATAATCTCTACCGACTTTTTCGACTGCGCTAGAGATACTACACTGATTAATAGACAAAGAATACCTACAATAATTTGCTTAATGTTTACCTTCATGATTAATTAAATAAGTGTTGACACAGCAATACCGTCCTTTTCATTACTGATATAAGCGGCTTCCACACAGGCCATGGTCATTAATGCATCATCGATGCTATTTTCGGGCTTCTGAATAATACGGGCTTTAGCTCTTTGCATTTCACGCATTGTGCCTATAAAAGCATGCGGAAACCAAGTTCCATGGAGAGGCTTTGTTTTCCATTCAGCTACGCCATCTTCCAAATGGATATATTCGAATGTATCTGGAATGCCGTGTGGATAGTTGATTAGCGCACCAAAACCAATTTTAATAGCACCTTTTGTACCTTCAATTTTTACGTATGACTCCTGTTTCTGAGGACTATAGTTATGATTATGATTGGTATGAATAACAGCCCTCACTAAATCCCCATAATCCATAATAATATTGGACTTTACCGAAGCCAGTTGCAATGCTTGCGGGTGCTTGAAAGTACGTGCTAATACTTTTTTCGGATTGCCTAAAAAAGAACGAATCAAATCGACATAATGAATAC
This sequence comes from Niabella digestorum, assembly GCF_036409055.1. Taxonomy (NCBI): domain Bacteria; kingdom Pseudomonadati; phylum Bacteroidota; class Chitinophagia; order Chitinophagales; family Chitinophagaceae; genus Niabella; species Niabella digestorum. The sequence goes on from NZ_JAZGLY010000007.1 coordinate 120,685, forward strand.
TATGATAATTAATTTCCATTCGCTCTTTCACAAACAGGAATTCCCACAAATTCCAAGGTGTATGAACATTTACATACACTTCAATATCCACGATATCGCCAAGCAGTCCATCTGCAATCATTCTTTTTGCTTCAAGAATATAGGGTGCAAAGCGCATCTGAAAGTTGACGCCAGCCTGCAAATGCTTTTGATAGGCAAGTTTATGAATAGCTTTTGCCTCATCAAGGCTTTCTCCATATGGCTTCTGAATAAGCACAGTAGCTTCATCAGGTAGTCGCTCTAATACATTAATGATTTCAGATGCAGGTAGTGCAAAGTCGTAGATAACCTCCGTTCCATTATCGGTCACCATCTCCTCAAGGCTATCATATACCTTTTCTATACCAAATTTCTCGGCAAGTGCTACAGCCTTGGCCGTATTACGATTGACAATCCCCTTTACCGTATAGTTGGCAATTTTATATGCGGGCAGATGTGCATCCGCTACAATACCACCTGCACCAATAATGCATATAGGAATATTGGGTTCGTGTTTTATGTTCATGAGTCAGTCCCTCCTAAATAATTACCGTATGTTAAAACCAATACGGCTACAATCAAAATAAATAATGCTATACCTAGACTCCGTATAGTTGCAACCTTAGTTTGCTTCCATTCTTTGAAAACCAAACCTATTAGGGAGCTCAATAATACCAACATAATCATATGTATGGCCCAGCTGGAAAACTCATATCTACCTAATCTCACATGCCCCAGCCCATAAAAAAAGAATTGACCGTACCACAAAATACCTGTAATCAAGGCCATCAGGTAATTGGTGGTAAGTGCGCCACTAGCATTATCAGTATACTCAGCTAAAGTTTTATTTTTCTTGTGCAAGAATAAAGTGTAACACAGTGTGGTGATAAAAGCGCCGGTATTAGAGAATATATAAACCACATTTACCTGAAAATTACCCGCTCCATAAGCGGCTGCAATATCCGAAATAGGCTTACCTGCATTAATGGCGAAACCGTAAAATGCAGACAGAATGCCTGCCAATATACAAAGTGGTAATCCTTTTCTAAATGAAAATGTATTTTGACTTTGCCCTAAATCTTTTTCTTTTTTATATCCGGCCACACCACAAAAAGCAATTCCTAAAGCGCCCAATAAAACCCCTGTGATAATCCAACTAGCGCCATTCCCTTTTAAAATAGTACTCAGTGATCCATCTACTAACGGCGGTATCAAGGTTCCAAGCACACAGGAAATACCTACAGAGATTGCATAAGTCAACGAGAAGCCAATAAACCTAATTGCCATTCCAAATGCGGTTCCCCCAATGCCATATGCCATTCCTAGTACGAAAGCGTTCAGCATTGCCGAAGCCGGCGCCTCTGATAGTACTTGGCCTAATGAAGGAACGGTGATCCATGCAACAATAATGGGCAATAAAAACCAACAGACAGCAGCTTGCGCCAACCAATAGGTTTGCCAGCTCCACCCCCGTATTTTCTTCTCGGGCGTGTAACACATAGATGCAGAAGCCGCACCTATACCATGAAAGAATATACCCCAAAATAGCTGCATTATGTTTTATTTATAAATTTCTGGTCTATGGCAGAGACCCGGCAAGCGTTGAAATAACAAGTGCCTGAACGAATTATAGATTCAAATTATAAAAGGCAATAGCATTATCGCTATAAATACCTCTGCGAACTTCCTCTTCGCTTATCAAATCGTTAATAGCTTTTTTATAAATATTCCATACAGTTTCATAATCAGAAGCCAGAAGACTTACCGGCCAGTCGCCTCCACAAAAACAACGTTCCGTTCCAAATTCATTTAGTGCAAACTCTATATATGGCTTTACATTATCGGCAGAAAAATTATGCTTACCGGCTGTGGTGCCCATTCCGGAAATTTTCACATAAAAATTAGAATGCTTTGCCGCCTCTTTCATCCAGATTCCCCACTCACCAAAACGCTCATTAGATGCAATGGATGGCTGATTCAAATGATCAAACACCATTCTTAGTTCAGGAACCTGTTCTGCAACTTGCAAAGCCGTTCTAATATGATTAACTTTTATACCAACTACATCATATGGAATACCATGAGTAGCCAGCAATTTTAAACTTTCTATGACCTGTGGTTGTAATAACCATCGATCATCCTGTTCATCATGTATCAAATGACGTACCCCTTTAAAATAAGGTTCCCTGCTAACAACGGTTTCTAGTAATTCGGCCGTACGCTCTACATCTGTTAAAGGTAACCAACCTACAACACCTTTTACCCAGTCGCTGCTCCGTGCTGTTTCCAGCATGAGTTCAGTATCTTCCCATGTAATATCTGCCTGTACAAGTACCCCGCCATTCACACCCGTCGTTTCTATACTGGGTGCGAGCATGTTTAAATCATACGTTGTACGCAATAAAGGATCTGCATGCTCCAACCACGCATAACTCGAACGCTGTAAGTTCCATATATGTACGTGTGTATCGATAATCATAAATGCTATCCGTTTATTGGCGTAAAAATATTACATAACATTATTATTCATCAGATACTGTTTGTACTTCGCTTATATTTTGATTAAGCTTATATTGAGCTTCAATGAGCGCATTATGCTCTCCTAATGCGGGAGCACCCTTACTTCCTGATAGTACTTTACCATTAATTTTTATTGGAGATCGGATAGTTTTTATCGAGAGACCATTGCTAGTTTGCACAACAATCTCCATATTTAAGGCTTTGTACCCTTCTTCCTGTGTTAGTTCCTCATAATTTAGTACTCTTGAGCACCAGATATCTTTAGGCTCAAAAATGCTTAGCCAATAGGAAGTAGTATTTTCCAAAAGACGTTCCCGCAAAAGGGCTTTAATTTCATCCCGCTTGGCGAACCACTCCCTTTTATCTTTATATGCTTTAAGCTTCTCACAACCCGTAAGCTCGGCTAATAATAAAATATCAGCCATTGCTAAAGCAATATAACCATCTTTTGTTTTATAGATTCCATAAGGTGCCGCTACATAGGCATGACCACTATTTATAGCACTTCGCTGAGGAAGCGCATTCCCATCGTTATAAAAACAGGTAAGTGCTTCAAATTGAAAATCGAGGGCACTCTCCAGCATGCTCACCTGCACGAGTCCACCCTCACCGGTGATACCCCGCCGGTACAGTAAGGACAAAATACCCTGCACTAGGTGGGCTCCCGAAAAAATATCAATTACCGAAACACCCATCGGAGTCGGTGCGGCATGGCTACTGTTATTAAGCCATATAATACCTGACAATGCCTGCAATAATAAATCCTGCCCCGGCAGATGTTTCCACTCGCCCGTTTCCCCAAAACCACTCACTGCCGCATATATCACTGAAGGATTAATTTTTTTTACAGCTTCATATCCGAAGCCCAAACGTTCCATAACCCCGGGGCGAAAATTGTGAATCACTACATCTGCGGCTGCGATCAGCTTTCGGATTTTTTCCGCATCCTTAGGGTTTTTCAAATCCGCTGCATAACTTTTTTTATTGCGATTGATGGCATGAAATATAGAAGACTCCCCATCTACAACAACATCCGATACGTATAACTCTCTACATATATCTCCTGTGCCGGGTTTTTCAATCTTAATCACCTCTGCTCCGAAATCCGAAAGGCATAGAGAGGCCGAGGGACCAGATAAGAACTGGCTGAAATCAATAACCACTATGTCCTGTAACAACTTCATATATGCCTATGCTAATTCATTTTTAATTTTTTCAGTATCCTTTCCCAAAGCCGGTGCCGGTTTGTTCACATAAAGCTTTTCTCCATCAATCCTAATGGGGCATCTGGTTGTAATAATCGAATGGTCTTGCAGCCGAATCTCCTGTTCCATACCCAGGACTTTGTACCCTTCATGCTGAGACAATTGTTTCCAATCTTTTACTTCAGCAGCCCATAAGTGATGTTTATGCAATAAACTCAGCCAATGATCAGTGGTATGATGCTTTAGCACATCACGAATAATTGCTTTTATTTCATCACGCTTCTGAAATACATCTCCTTGATCAAACTGATCTAGCTCCGCACATTCCAGTGCTCTACGCAATGTCTGTATATTCATCATAGCAAGAGCAATATACCCGTCTTTAGTCTCGTAAATGCCGTAAGGAGCCCCCAAAAGAGGGTTCCCATTGCTCACCTTGCTTCTTTTCACTGAATTATTATCCAAGAACCAAGTGGTGAATAATTCAAACTGTAACGCGATAGCTGACTCTAGCAAGCTCAACTCTACATAAGCTCCCTTTCCAGTCTTCTGACGACTGATGAGTGCCGCCAGAATCCCCTGTACAGCGTGTATGCCACAAATACTGTCTATTACCGAAAGTCCGAATGGCATAGGATCATCATCACTATTACCGGTAGTGTAAGTAAGACCAGATATGGATTGAATGAGCAGATCTTGCCCCGGTTTCATACTCCACGGGCCTTCCTTACCATAACCCGTTATTTCGGCATATATAATCTTCTCATTAATCTTTTTTACATCTTCATAGCTCAATCCCATGCGCTCCATTACACCGGGTCTGAAGTTATGAGTAATAACATCTGCCTTTTGTATAAGCTTTTTGACAAGCTCAAAATCATCTTTGTCTTTTAGGTTAGCTGTAAAACTCTCTTTATTCCTGTTGATAGTATGAAAGTTCAAAGCGTCATCACCAATCCAAAGATTCTTAATAGCTAGTTTGCGGGATGGATCACCACCCTCCGGCCGCTCAATCTTAATAACACGAGCCCCCAAATCGGCCAAACGTAAACCTGCCGATGGTCCTGAAAGGTATTGGCTGAATTCCAGAACTACTACTCCCTGAAGTGGTAAAACCATTATTCTATCGTACTTAAAAATCTAGTGTTTAATGATTGATGGTATAATTCGTTTAATTTTTCAATTACAGCAACCGCATTATTACTTTTTCCGGACAGATAATCCCGTACATAATCTCCTGCATGATCTTGAAAGTATAAGTACCCATGATATCGGGGCCTTAAATAACTACGCTCCATTACCGGTAGTACATTCTTAAAAAAATTATTTGTTAACTGATTATTCAATTCGTTCAGCCAAGCTTTTTTGTGTGCCGGCTGGCCTTCATTGTATGTATAACCATGCATCTGATAGGAAGCACCACAAATCATTTCAGCAAAGCGCAGTGCATACGATCGGTATTGAGAAAAAGCGGAAACTGCCAGGCCCGTACCTCCGATTGTAGTTTGCAGGCTCATCCCATTGTAGCTAACCACATCCGTATAATGCAGTATATTAGCCGCATAGCCTGCCCTTGAATAATTGGAATAGCAATAAGCAAAAGGACAATACCAGTAATCGTCTGTCCCCGCCATTAATTCAGCAACTGCAATAGGATTTTTTTCAAACATAGCTGCATCCAACAATGTGTACAGCTCCTTCATTGTGCTCAATGCCTGCACACCGATATTCGAATCTATAACATACTCCTTACTCTCAAATGGAGTTTTTCCATGTGCCAGACAAAAAGTATAAAAATTCATCAATAGATCAATAGGAATAGCAGGCGCCGCCACTTTCCCCTGTCGAGCCAAGGCAAGCACCTCCTCCCAGGTAGAAGGCACCGCAATACCGGCTTTGTCCAGTAAATCTTTTCTATAACTGGCTGCAGGAGCAGCCGCATCGATTGCCAGCGCCCATTGATGGCCGGCATACTGGTAACTGATATGAGAAGTACCTACTGGGTTATTCTCCAGATCTTTTAAAAAGTCGACTGACAAATACTCATCTAAAGGCAATACGCATTTTGTTTCTGAAGCAGTCCCCACCCAAGGATGATCAATGATAAGCAGATCATAATGCGGAGTGAGTTTTTCAATAGGATAATCGGCAAACTGCTGCAAGCTGCGTTTTTCCCATACTATTCTTACTTCAGGATGCAACTCGGAGAATCGTTGCGCTGCTGCCTGCAACGGAGTAATTCCTCTGCTGTGGTTCCATGTAATTCCTTTTAATACGATATCAGCCATCAGCGCTCTTTTTTTGTACCAATAACAAATGTTCAAATACCATTACCAGTTCCTTATGTTGATTGTGTACTTCCACTTGCTCGGTAACAATACCATAGCCGGGTTTCTTATGATCCCGCTTATCTTTAATAGTTACCGTAGCCTTTATAGTATCATTTATAAAAACAGGCTTTATAAAGCGTAATCTGTCGTATCCGTAGGTCATAGCTACATCATTAATCACGCCCGCCGTTAAACCTACTCCTACACTAAATATCAACGTACCATGGGCTATACGCTTTTTAAAAGGCTGCGTCTTACACCATTCTTCATCCATATGATGCGGATAAAAATCTCCGGTATGACCAGCGTGAAAGACGATATCGGCTTCTGTGATTGTTCTACCTGTAGTGGTTCTGGAATCATTAATAACAAAGTCCTCGTAATATATCTGAACATTCATATGTCAAGGCATTATAATAATGTCGAAAATATATCATACCACTCCCTTGGAAAATGTGATGTTTCACTAACATAATGGAAGATTTTACTACTCCAACCCTCATTTGCAGCAGTAAACAAAGCCCGCCCAAATACCCATAACAATAATTATGTAATATTGTATATCAACAACAACAAAATCATGGTGCCGGAGAACCTCCAGAGGGTATTCTATAAATTGCTTGCGGTATTCGCACTGTTATTACTTAATGTAGATGTTAACAGCCAGCATGCATTACAACCTATTCAGAATAATTTATCCATGAAATTAGGGGGCGAGTACCGAAAAACAGATTTCAGATGGTCTATCGCCGGCAATATGGATGGGAAAGACCCCAACATTTACTCTGAACTCATTTTCAATCCAATCCAGGCCGCCGGATTTTATGCAGATGCGAATTATCGGCTACTTAGTAAACTTTCTATTCAACTACACTACAATCAACTTTATACTTATAAAGGCCGCGTAACTGATTTTGACTATGAGGGCGACAATCGCACCTTACCTGTAGTACAATTATATCTCAAAAGTCACAAAGGCACTATGCGTACAACAGGAGGTAATATCCACTATACAGCATTCAAAAATCCATCGTGGAATATAGAAACTGGGGTGGGTTACACTGCGACAAAAGAACTCTTTTATCTGTTAGATGATCAAAATTCGGATTTAAGAAGTACTTATACAGCACAATGGAAAGGTCCCTCTCTAATAGGCGGAGTGGAGTGGTACTGTTCAAAAAAAATATATGCCGGTGTTCATGCTGCCTTACACATCTTAAAATATGATGCTGAAGCTAACTGGAATCTGATACAAGAATTTCGCCATCCGGTGAGCTTTGTACACGATGCCAAGGGAATAGGATGGGATTTAAAAGCTTATATGGGTTACAAGCTCACTCGACATTTCGAGATAAATGCCGAGTGGGTGTACAACAACTGGAAAACAAACCACGGAACAGACAGACTATTCCTCGCAAACGGAGAAACACCCGAAACCAGAATGAATGGCGCTTTCAAAAAAAGCAATGGCTGGCGAGCCGGCATTATCTATGTATTTTAAATTTACAGCGGCGCTGCTTTCAACCCCTGCCTATTTTCCCATGGGATAAAAGCCCCCAAAGTACCTCTGAACCGCCTGAAGCGGCTTTCTCGCTCTGTAAGAGATTTAAATTGTGGCGCCATTGCGGATGAAAAATCTATTGCATACTCATGATTGCTATTGAGTGTCTTCAGTGTATCAATTACAAAAGGTAAATGTTGTATAGGTGTAGCAAATCGCTTGCGTGTGAATCTTTTGGTCAAGGATGATTGAAAGGGGTCCGTCACCAGAGCAATACTTTTAAAACCTAATTGCCGAGCCAGCTCATACGAATAGTAGATATTTTCTGTACTATGTTCTGCCTGAGTTTCGTAAAAAATATGCTCTTTGGGTATTCCCAATCGTTGAGCATATAATCCCATCACCTTTGCTTCGTAATAGGGTGTGTATACTGCCCCTCCCGAAAATATAATATTTCTGATAACGCCTTGCTTGTATAAAAAGGAGGCCCAAAGCACGCGTTCTTTCATTACCGAATCCCACTGATTATCTCTCAATGGCACACCGGGAACAATGCCGGCATCGAAAGTTTGTCCCTGCCGTATCACTTTATCATATAATTGTTGCGGCCGCTTTCTATACGACACACAAGCTGTGCCATACAGCAGTACCATAATTCCAATTATAGTGTACAGCATTGGATTCATGAAAATGTTTCAAACTTCTTTTTTCTTCTATATTGAACGCTTTCTTTCTACTGCAAATTATACCGATATTTATACCGCTCATACAGTTGCGTTTGCTTATTTGAAAGGTCTATTTTTCTACCTTGAATAAAAGCATTAGTAATAATACTAGACTTCATATCCAAAATATCCCCTTCGCAAATAACAATATTTGCATCCTTACCTACTTCTATCGAACCTGCTTGCTTATCGATTCCTAATATTTTAGCCGGGTTTAGAGTGATAGCTTGCAGTGCTTGCTCTTTAGTAAGTCCATATGCTACAGCGGTGCCTGCGTTAAAGGCAAGATTGCGATAGCGGGCTGAGCTGGAATTATCATTTAAAGCAAATAATACTCCCGCTCGCTGCAATATTGCCGGTGTCTTAAATGGCTGATCGATATCGTCATCTGGCAATGTAGGCAACTCATGTAATGTGTTTAACACTACTGAAATATTGTTTTTCTTTAAAAGATCAGCAACCAGATAACTATCCGCTCCACCTATAATCACCACTTCAATGTCAAACTTCTTTGCGAAATCTATGGCCATCAATATTTGTCTTACCCTATCGGCATGAACAAAGAGTTTTTGCTTTTTCTCAAATAAAGGCCGAAGCATTTCAAATTTAAGATTCACATCAGGCTTTGGATGCTGTTTGATATAAGCTTGTGCTTCGGCAAGAAATTGCTCTACCTGCTCCACCAGCTTGATACCTTCTTTTACAGGATTCGAGCCTGATGCCGAAGTACGTCCGCCTCGCATACTTCGATATAAAGAGGGCATATGCAGATGCATACCCGTCGCTGATGCATATAATGCGTCCTGCCATGTCCATGCATCTAATTGCACGACACTAGACGCTCCGGTAAGCAGGCTGCCTGATGGTGTTACTCCTGCAAGCAGTACACCATTTGCCCTCAGTGTATTAATCATACGGGAATCGGCATTATAGGCGTAGATGGATTGAATAGCAGAATTATATTGTCCCAGTTCATAATAATCATTTGACCCTCTCACGCCGCTAGATATCTCCTTAAGCCCTAAATCGGAGCTGGTTAATATAAGCCCCGGATAAACATTTTTACCGGTAGCATCAATAACCGTTGCGCCAACTTCGTCCACTGCACTCTGACTCACTGTAACAATTTTACCATCTTTGACAACGATGTGAGCATTCTTTAATACGGTACCCGTGCCGGCATGCACTGTTCCGTTTTTAATAACTAAAGTCCCTTCTTGTTTTTTAGCAGGATAAATCGTCTCCTGAGCCCATCCAAAATATTGATAACATACCAGCAACAATATGTGTAGGAATATCTTTTTAAGCATAGCTCTTTTATTTATTAGTTAAAAAGCGGCTTTTTCTTCGTGCAATTCATCATATGCAGAGATATAGTGGCCATCTACCTGCTCATAGTCTTCGCAATGCAGTAGCAGTTGCGGTGTAGGACGTGCGGGAGATACCGACGTTCCGGAGCGTGCTTCTGTTAACATCCTTTGTAGCAAACGTTTCCGTTCTTTAGCAATCTGCTTTCGCTTCCTCAAATCTTGTTCCCAGTCAAAATATACCACTCCATCAACGATCGTGTAAAGCGCTTTGGCATAAATACTAAGCGGATGATCACTCCACAGCACCACATCAGCATCTTTACCTACTTTTATACTACCTACTCTGTGATCGATATGTAGCGCCTTTGCAGGATTTAATGTTACCATCTTTAACGCTTCCTCTTCAGGAACACCGCCATACTTCACCGTTTTGGCTGCCTCCTGATTCAAACGACGTCCCATCTCCGCATCATCACTATTAATACATACATTCAAACCCATTTTGTACAGAATAGCCGCATTATATGCAATAGCATCCTGTACTTCCATTTTATAGGCCCACCAATCGGAAAAAGTGGAGGTATTAGCTCCATGCTTTTTAAGCACATCGGCTACTTTATATCCTTCCAATACATGTGTGAAGGTATTTACCCTAAACCCGTATTTCTCGGCCATTGTGATGAGCCCCAAAATTTCGCTGGCTACATAGCTATGACAGGTAATGAATCTTTTATTATTCAGAATTTCCACCAAAGCATCTAGCTCCAAATCCCTGCGAACGGTTTTATCCCCCGCTTTGAGCTTCTGCTCATAATCTTTTGCCCGTTGAAAGGCATCGGCAATAACCGCCTGCACGCCCATTCGGGTGTCAGGGAAGCGAATATTGCCCTGCGTCTGTGCAGTTCTTTTTACATTTTCCCCCAAAGCAAACTTGATAAAGGGATCCGCCCCTTCAAATTTCAGTCCTGCATCATCTTTACCCCATCTCAGTTTTATTAACTGTGTCTGACCACCTATTGTATTAGCCGAGCCGTGTAGAATATGCGAGGTTGTTACTCCACCACTTAATTGGCGATAAATATTGATATCATCGGGATTTAAATTATCTCCTATACGCACTTCAGAAGTTACCGATTGTGCACCTTCATTAATAGAGAAGCAGGCGATATGAGAGTGCTCATCAATAATACCCGGTGTTAAGTGTTTCCCAGTGCCATCAATAATTCTAGCACCTGGGGCATTTAATTCTTTACCAATCTGAGCAATCTTTCCTCCTTTTAGTAACACATCGGTATGCTCCAGTCGTCCATCCTTTTCATTCGTCCATACTGTAGCATTTTTTATTAGGATATCCTGCTGTACGGGCAATTGCTCATTTCCATATGGAGAAAACGGATATAGAATTTTGGATTGGGGCAATGCCTTTGCAGTAGGCATGTTATTTCTTTTTGCATCCTCCTGTTTTATTAAACTCGCTGTCCAGTTAACTGTGGTGCCATTATTATCCATTCCCACCCCCTGCCAGCTATCGCCGTAATCCACTCCACTTAATATGTACAAAAGCCTACTGGTTTGAGAAGCACTAGATGAATCTTTTGAGTCACTCTTTACTGGCCGTAGCGCTGTTTTGGGAGCAAGCTGTAGGGATACCTGTTTACCATCGATTCTAAATTTTACGCTTAGCGTATCCAGACCCACTACACTAGCCTCATTACTACTTTTTACTTGAAGCGTGTATTCAGTAATACCAGATGGCCCCGATATCGCTAACTTATATTGCCCAGGTTGTTCCAATCCAGATTTGGCATCAACAGGATAACGCTGTCCCTTCACCCAGTTCTCCAAAATAACTGCTTTGTCAGTAAACAAATCGCCCGTTGTAATGAGAAAGTTAGCCCATTTGCCTACATCCAACGTACCTACTTCATGCTCGAGATTTAGTAATCGAGCAGGCGTTATCGTTAATGCTTCAAAAGCCGCTTTAGGCGAAAGTCCGTAATCGATAGCCTTGCGCAAGGCTGGCCAGAATGCAGAAGGGTCCTTCAAATCAGCTAATGTAAAAGCAAAAGGAATTTTTTCCTTTTCAAATGCCGCTGCATTACCTGGCGCCAACTCCCAATGTGCTAAATCAGTTAAGGAAACATACCGGGCATCCATAGGATCTTCAACATTCATAGCTTCGGGATAATTCAACGGAAGAATGTAAGGCGCCTTGGTAGCCGCAATTTCTTTGATGCGTTGATACTCATCTCCCCCTCCTTTAATAATAAACTGCACCCCAAACTCATCACCAATACGATCGGCTCTAATGCCACTCCATTTATCATTGGTCTCAAAAATTTGTGGCAGCGATCGATTTTCATACCACGCCTCCAGCGATTTATTGATACCCTCTTTAAGAGGCCTGTTTTGTATATACCAATCTACATCGATAAAAGTCTGACGCAACAGTGCCACTGCGCCCATTATCGAAGTGGGATAGGTTTGTGTAGATGTTCCTTTGCTAAAGGAATAATAAGCCGCAGCCTTATCTTTAATAATATTCAAATTTTCTTTATCATCACTGAGTAATACAGCCGTTCCGGTGCCACGTGCAATACCGTCTTTTTGATGTGTTACAACGGTACCAAACCCCTGTGCTCTTAACGTAGCGGCCTTAGTGGCATCCGTGGCAAAAAGTTGATACCCGTTGACTTCACTTTTAATAGCCTGATTCCATGCAAAAGGCCCCTTAGTATTCGTGGTAAGCTGTTGTGGCCCGAAAAAAGAAGTTTGCCCTCCTGTTCTTTGCGGAATGGGAATACCGTAATCACTGAAAATATCGATAAATGAAGGGTAGATAAACTTACCCTTGCAGTCTATTACAACATATCCTTCAGGCACGGATGCTTTACCTACTGCGGTAATTTTTCCATCCTTAATAATTAAAGTACCGTTTGCAATTACGGTGTTGGCGTCTTTTACAATAGAAGCATTGATAAAAGCATAGGCGCCGGTTCGGGGATCGGCTACCCCGTTCACAGGATAGGTAATTTGAGCTATAGCCTGAAAGACAACCGTAACAAATGTCGTTAGCAGAATGTGTTTTTTCATTGATACAGTTTTATTAGAGCAGCTATTTAAAGATATTTACTGAAAAAATACTAAATAAACGCCAATAAGAAGCATCTAGCGTATAAAACCGCTAGCTAGTACTAAAGAAAAAGTGCAATCCTAATATCAGGATTGCACTTACTATGTGATTAAACCTCTAATTGATTACAGACTTTCGCCTAATTGTGACATATCCAAACCTTCGGCTTCTTCTTCCTCGCTTACACGTAATGGCGTAATGAGATCTGTGATTTTGAGAATAATCATACTCATTACAAATACCACAACTAATACAACAATGGCTGTTAGTGTGTGTGTAACAAACAATTTAGTTTCGCCGAAGAAAAGACCTTTATCAGTAACAGCAGAGTTGATGCCGGGGCTGGCAAATACACCTGTAAGAATCATACCTACCATACCACCCACACCATGACAAGGGAATACATCCAATGTATCGTCAATTCCGGTTCTGGTTCTCCACTCTACCATGAGGTTGCTCACCAAAGCAGCAACTACACCAATCACCAATGCATGTGGAATACTTACAAAACCTGCAGCAGGAGTAATCGCCACCAATCCTACAACTGCACCGATGCTGGTACCCATAGCCGATGGTTTTTTGCCTCTTAAAGCATCAAAAATAATCCAAGTAAATGCAGCAGCACCTGAAGCTATAGCTGTTGTTGCTAGGGCGATAGCTGCTAGATTGTTAGCTCCCATGGCAGAACCACCATTAAATCCAAACCAACCGAACCACAGCAAACCAGTTCCTAATAATACATAAGTAATACGAGCCGGTTTCATTTCCTGATCGGTTCTTTTCTTCAAATAAATGGCACTCGCTAAAGCGGCCACACCGGCACTCATGTGTACCACGGTACCACCCGCAAAATCCAGTACACCCAGATTAGCCAGCAGTCCGTCAGGATGCCAAGTCATATGTGCCAACGGGGCATAAATGAAAATGAAGAACATTACTATAAATAGTATATAAGAAGTAAAGCGAACACGCTCAGAGAAGGCACCGGTAACGAGGGCCGGAGTAATAATAGCAAATTTTAACTGGAAAAAGGCAAATACCGCCAGTGGAACGGTAGGCGCAGCAGACCAAGGCTGTCCATCCAGTACCCCATTCATTAAAAAGAAGGTAGCCGGATTTCCAATAATACCGCCTATGTCATCCCCGAAAGCAAGGCTAAACCCGAAGAAAAGCCAGATGATAGAGACAATTGCCATACAAATAAAACTTTGTAACATTGTCGAAATCACATTCTTCTTTTTTACCATACCACCATAGAAGAATGCTAGGCCCGGGGTCATAAGCAATACCAGCGCAGCAGATGCTAATAACCAGGCAGTATCGCCGGTATCCACATCGGGAGCAGTATCACTGTTTACAGGATTGTGCCCCATAAAAAGACTGAGTATTGCAACAAGCATAAGCAGCAGAAAGGGAACGATAGCCAGTTTTTTGGTCATGTGCATAATAAAAAAATTTAATTTAAAGAAATTAGATAAAAACAGAAAAAATTTGATATTAATTTTATTCTAATTTCAAAAATAAAATATTATTCAAATAAAATACAAACATTTTTACGATTTTTTCTTACATAATTTTATTTATAATATGTATATAGCAATAATAAAATTGGAAGACACACCTGAGGTTTTGGAAATTTATAAGCCTTATATTTTAAGTAGCGCCACGACATTTGAACTAGAAGTTCCTGATATAGAACAATTTGCACTTAGAGTACAAAAATATTCGCAGCAATTTCCTTGGCTTGTAGCAAAAGATGGAGATACTATAGCCGGATACGCTTATGCTTGGACTTATAGAGAAAGGGCAGCATATCAATGGATAGTGGAAACCTCCATTTATATTAATAAAAATTATAAAAAGAAAGGAATCGGCTCTACACTCTACGAGGTCCTATTCGAAATACTGAAGTTGCAACAAGTTCATAAGGCGTATGCCCTTATTACACTACCTAATGCAGCAAGTGTAGGATTCCATGAAAAACAGGGCTTCCGGCATTTTGCTACTTTTGAAAAAGTAGGCCATAAGCATGGTGCATGGCATGATGTAGGCTGGTGGGAAAAAACACTCATCGAACAGACCGACACGTCTCCCCTCCCTATTATTCCATTTAAAGAGTTGGATGCAACTACCGTAAATACGCTTCTGTCAAAATACGCTATATAGTGCGGCCTGGATATACTTTTAGTGCGGTTTCCAGACAATCCATCGCATTACTGATGGCTGTCTGATTGATAACATAAGCAAGCCTTACTTCATTCTTCCCTAAGCCGGGTGTTGCATAAAAACCGGTACCCGGCGCCAGCATTAAGGTTTGATTATGATAAGAAAACGCTTCCAATAACCATTGACAGAATTTATCGCAATCATCAATGGGTAAACGTGCCATCGCATAAAAAGCACCACCTGGGTTAGGACAAAACACCCCTTCCATACTATTCAAGCGACTTACCAGGAGGTTTCGGCGTTGCAGATATTCTTCTTTTATGGTATCAAAATAATCAGCAGGCAGATCTATGGCTGCTTCTCCCAGTATTTGGGCTAACCCCGGGGGGCTTAGGCGGGCTTGCGCAAATTTCAGGGCAGACTCCAACACCTTTTTATTCTTAGTAACCAACGCACCAATGCGCGCTCCGCAAGCACTATAACGCTTACTAATAGTATCCAATAATATGGCATGCTCCTCCAAACCCGCAATGTGTAGCACACTGGTATGGTCAGTATCCCCGTAACAAAACTCTCTATAAGCCTCATCGCCCAGCAAATAAAGATGACGCTCTTTACAAATCTTACCAATAGCTTCTATTTCTTCCCGGCTATATAAATAGCCTGTGGGATTATTAGGATTGCAGATAAGTATCGCCTTAGTTTTATCCGTAATATACCTTGCAAAAACATCTGTGGGCGGCAATGCAAATCCATCCTCAATACTTGATGGCACCGCCACTACTCGTACACCTGCCTCACATGCAAAACCGAGATAATTTGCATAAAGTGGCTCAGGAATCAACACTTCATCGCCCTCATCCAAACAAGTAAGGAATGCAAAGCGGATCGCCTCACTTCCTCCGGTGGTAATCATAATTTCATCGTAATCCACCTCAATTCCCAGCTTTTTGTAGTAAGTCGTCAGTTTACGACGATAGCTCTCATTTCCAGCACTATGACTATACTCCAATACCGGCATTTGTACATTGCGTACTGCATCCATAATCGCAGGAGGCGTTTCAATGTCCGGCTGTCCAATATTCAAATGATATACAGTTAATCCTTTTTTCTTCGCAGCTTCTGCAAAAGGGACTAATTTTCTAATTGGAGATGCAGGCATTGCTATCCCGCGCTGAGAAATCGTAAGCATATATCAAAGATAGGTAGATTACAAAGCTTTCAAATCGATAAAAAACGAAAAAACCCCTTCATGAATACGAAGGGGCGCAAATTTATGATTATGATTAATTTTTCTAACTAATTACTTTTTACTTGCCGCAACTACTTCTCCGGTAAAGTATACCACTTTAGGCTCGGTATATCCGGCAAGATATATCTCTACATCCCGATTAACCGGACCCACGGTTGCAGCATTGTAAGACACTTTAATTTTTCCAACTTTTCCAGGAAGAATAGGCTCGTTGGGTTTTTCAGGAACCGTACATCCACAACCTGCCATTACACTTTTTACCACAAGCGGTTTTTTGGTTTGATTCACAAACTCCATATAGAAGGTATAGGGCTGCCCCTGAGGAATTTTACCAATATCATATTTTTCTTTCACCATTTTAATAGCAGACTCAGCCGAAGTATTTTTTTCGGACGATTGTGCACTTACCCAAACAGCGAAAGACATCAACAAAGCCAGTAAACAGATTTTCTTCATAGAAAAGATTTTTTAAGCGAAAGATTAAACTTAATTACACAAAAGTATCAAAAAGGTTCAACAGCCAGATGCATTTTAACAAACAAAGGTTGCATCAAGCAGCAATAATTCAATATTTTATCCGTTAAAAATGATTTTCTCACAAAAAATAAACAGAAAACATATATATCATACAAATTGATATAGTATTCATACTAAAATATCAATTAGCACGTTATATCCATATATAACTCATCTCACCTATATTTGTTACATGGACATGTTGAATTCTGGAACCTCTGTGCACGAAGAAAAACTGTCTTTTGAAAAATTTAAAGACGAAGTACTGCACGATTATTACATAGCCTGTCTAAGCAGGGAAACCAGTATACTCTCTCGCAAGGAGGTGTTGACAGGCAAGGCGAAATTTGGGATTTTTGGAGATGGTAAGGAAGTGGCACAGGTAGCCCTCGCAAAATTTTTTAAGCCCGGCGACTGGAGAAGTGGTTATTACAGGGACCAGACCATGATGTTTGCCATGGGCGTTTCTAATCCTCAACAATACTTTGCTCAATTATATGCCGATGCCGACCCCGAAAGAGAACCTTTCAGCCGAGGAAGGCAAATGAACAGCCACTACACCAGCGCTAATACACGTGAAGACGGCGAGTGGCTCGATCTGGTAAACATTAAAAACACTTCTACAGACATGGCCCCTACTGCGGCCCAGATGCCACGCTCTGTAGGGTTGGCACTTGCATCTAAATTATTCAGGCAAGTAGAAGAGTTAAAACAATTCAAGCACCTTTCCAATAATGGTAATGAAGTTTGCTTCTGCACCATAGGCGATGCTTCCACTAGTGAAGGTCATTTTTGGGAGGCGGTAAACGCAGCTGGAGTGTTACAAATTCCCTTGGTCATTTTCGTATGGGACGACGGTTATGGTATATCAGTTCCTCGCGAATATCAAACCACCAAGGGTTCTGTTTCAAAAGCACTTAAAGGCTTTGAAAAAGAAGAAGGCACCAACGGCTTCTACATCGCTACACTAAAAGGCTGGGACTACATGGGCATGGTGGAAGTATTTGGAGAAGGCATCAATCTTGCCCGCGAAACACATACGCCGGTGATCTTTCATGTAGAAGAACTCACGCAGCCTCAAGGCCACAGTACATCTGGCAGTCATGAGCGCTACAAAAGCCCAGAAAGATTAGCATGGGAAAAAGAATGGGACTGCATAAAAAAGATGCGCGATTGGATTCTTGAAAACGCTCTAGCAGATGAAGCCACTCTTGCTACAATAGAAAACGATGCCAAACGGCATGTAAAAGAAGCCAGAGACCGTGCATGGCAGGAATATATTTCACCCATCAAACAACAGGTGCAACAAACCCAAGCAGTAATTGAGTCTCTTATTCCAAATAACCCGCAACATGCAGAAGAACTGCGCAACATATCTCACAAGCTAGGTTCATTGCGCGAGCCTTTGCGGAAAGACAGTATGAAAAGCGTATTTAAGGCACTACTACTGTGTGGAGAAAATGCAACCGAAGAAGCAAAAGCCTACTATAAAAAATTACAAGAAGAAAATAAACAGCTATACAATACCTTCCTCTACAACGAAGGCCCCAAAAGTGCACTGAAAGTAGAAGCAGTTCCTCCTATTATACGTGAAGACGCTCCACTACTAAACGGATATCAAATTATTAATAAATATTTCGATGGACTATTTGCCAGCAACCCCAAAGTAGTAGCTTTTGGGGAAGATTTAGGAAAGATTGGCGACGTGAATCAGGGTTTTGCCGGCTTACAAAAAAAATACGGTAATAAAAGAATTGCCGATACCGGTATTAGAGAACTCACTATAATGGGAGAAGGTATTGGATTAGCTTTAAGAGGCATTCGCCCTATTGCAGAAATACAGTACCTCGACTATGTCATTTACGGACTACAACCACTGACAGATGATGTAGCTTCTTTATACTATAGAAGCGGTGGTAAACAAAGCTGTCCTATTATCGTACGTACACGCGGACATCGTTTGGAAGGAATTTGGCACAGTGGTTCACCCATGGGAATGATTATTAACGCCCTAAGAGGTATGTATATCTGTGTTCCTCGAAATATGGTACAGGCCGCCGGCATGTACAATACGCTACTTAAAAGCAATGACCCGGGAATGGTAATCGAAAGCCTGAACGGATATAGATTAAAAGAAAAATTACCCGATAATCTTAATGAAATTACAGTACCATTAGGTATTCCGGAAATATTGCAAGAAGGTGACGATATTACTATCGTGAGTTATGGATCGGTACTACGTATTATTGAAGAGGCTATTCAAATGGTGGCCCCCTTAAACATCAGCTGTGAACTGATAGACGTGCAAACCTTACTTCCATTCGATAGAAATCATATCATTCTGGAATCATTGAAGAAAACCAATCGTATCGTTTTTGTAGATGAAGACGTACCCGGTGGTGCAGCGGCTTATATGTTTAATAAAGTAATGGAAGAACAAGGCGGTTATCGCTATCTCGATGTAGCGCCACGTACCATTACCAGCAAAGAACATAGACCTGCATATGGTAGCGACGGCGACTATTTCAGCAAGCCCAATGCAGAAGAAATAGCAGCAGTGCTTATCGAAATGATGAAAGAATAATTGTGTTGTGATAAATATTGATATAAAGTGCGGTCGAACCCGCACTTTTTTCTTTATTGGTTATAACCGATATAAATGTTAAATTACAGGTATGGAATTCCTGCAAAAACTACAGATCAGCACTCACAACGAAGGCATCAGTACCGGAAGTAAATGGTTAGCCGGACATGGTGTTGTTATCAATTCTTATTCTCCTGTAGATGGCGCACTTATCGCGGCCGTAAGTACTGCAAACAAAGAAGATTATGACCAAGTTGTAACCAAAGCCCAAGAAGCTTTTGAGCAATGGCGCTTATGGCCGGCACCCAAACGCGGCGAGGTAGTAAGACAAATTGGTCAAGCTTTAAGAGCGTACAAAGAAGAACTGGGCAAACTTGTTTCTTATGAGATGGGAAAAAGTCTGCAAGAAGGCATGGGCGAAGTACAAGAAATGATTGACATCTGTGATTTTGCAGTAGGACTAAGCCGACAGTTACATGGCCTAACCATGCACAGCGAACGTCCTGGACACCGCATGTATGAGCAATATCACCCCTTGGGTGTTGTAGGAATTATTACCGCATTCAACTTTCCTGTTGCCGTATGGAGCTGGAATAGTATGCTGGCCTGGATTTGTGGCGATGTATGCGTATGGAAACCTTCTGAAAAAACACCTTTATGTGCCATAGCTTGTCAGCATATCATAACATCGATTTTCGAAGCCAATGGCGTTCCCGAAGGTGTGAGTTGTCTTGTTTCCGGCGGTCGTGAAGTAGGTGAATGGATTTCGAAAGATGAAAGAATACCCTTGGTTTCGGCAACCGGCTCTACTCGTATGGGCAAAGCTGTAGCAGTCAACGTAGCTCAAAGATTGGGACGTTCTTTGCTGGAATTGGGAGGTAATAATGCTATTATTGTTACTAAAAATGCGGACTTACAAATCGCAGTACCCGCCGCCGTATTTGGAGCCGTGGGTACCGCAGGACAAAGATGCACTACCACCAGACGACTCATCATTCATGAAGAAATATTTGATGTATTTACGAACAAGTTGCTCCACGCCTATCAGCAATTAAAAATTGGGAATCCGTTAAATCCCGAAAATCATGTGGGACCACTGATTGATAAAGATGCTGTACAACAATATCTACACGCCATTGAAGAATGCAAAAATCAAGGTGGTGTATTTCTAACTGATACCGGGGTGCTCGACGGAGAAGCATACAGCAGTGGTTGTTATGTAAAACCCTGTATCGCCAAAGTAGCTCACCACTACCCCATTGTACACAAAGAAACCTTTGCACCGATTCTTTATTTAATCCCGTACAAAACACTGGAAGAAGCCATTACCATACAAAACAGCGTACCTCAGGGCTTATCATCAGCCATCATGACTACCGACCTTCGCGAAGCGGAGCTATTTTTATCACATGCCGGAAGCGATTGCGGTATTGCTAATGTGAATATCGGAACTAGCGGCGCAGAAATCGGAGGTGCTTTTGGGGGAGAAAAAGAAACAGGCGGTGGTCGCGAAAGTGGTAGTGACGCTTGGAAAAACTATATGCGCAGACAAACCAATACTATCAATTACACCAACCAGCTGCCTTTAGCACAAGGCATAAAATTCGATATCAGTTAAACATTTCCTATGATAAAAATAAGACTGCTGCCATCCGCCTGTCCATTTTTACCGTCTATCATTTTATGAAAATCTTTCAATTGTTAAGCCTATTTTTGTTGTTTTATAATAGTTTAAAAAGTTACGTGAATGAATAAACTAGTTAAGACCTTAGGTGTAGGGCTTCTTACAGCCACCACCTTCTTTCACACCGAAGCACAGAATACTGTACCCGAGGGATGGCATTTAAAAGATCTTGAAACAGACGGCTTCTATGGTATCAGCCTAGACAAAGCTTATGAGTTTTTAAAATCAAAAGGACTAAAAAGCACTCCTGTAATTGTTGGAGTAATAGATTCTGGTATTGATACCACCCATGAAGACCTAAAACCCGTACTGTGGATAAACGAAAAAGAGATTCCCGGAAACGGTATTGATGATGACCAAAATGGTTATGTAGACGACATTTTCGGATGGAACTTTTTGGGAGGTAAAGATCCCAATCACAACGTGACTAAAGATTCTTACGAAGGTGCACGTGTATATTGGAAATACAAAAGCAAATATGAAGGCAAAAAAGCTGAAGAAATTCCCGCTTCAGAAAAAGCTACATACGAAATGTGGTTAAGAGCAGAAAAAGAAACCTTGAAAACCAAATCCGATCCTTCGGAAGCCGCCTTTATGAAGCAAATAGGAGAAGCTTTTAAAGCCGGCGATTCTACTATCAAGGCTGAGCTAAAGAAAGAGGTATATAATTGTAAGGATCTCGAATCCTATACTCCCAGCACTGCCAATGCCGGCAGGGTAAAACAAATTTTATTGGCTACCTGCAAAGGCAACGATAATAATGAGCTTACCAACGCTATGCTGATGGAGGAACTTCAGAAAGATCTGGATAAGATTGCCGTTGCTGAAGAAGCTCCCAAACCCTATCGCGCAGAAGTGGTGAAAGATAACTACGATGATTATAATGATAGATATTATGGCAATGGTAATGTTTATGTAAACAATGAGTCTGCATTGCACGGCACACACGTTTCAGGTATTATTGGTGCTGCAAGAAATAATGGTGTGGGAATGGACGGTGTAGCAGATAATGTGAGAATTATGAGTGTAAGAGCGGTTCCCGACGGTGATGAGCATGATAAAGATATTGCACTGGCTATCCGCTATGCAGTAGATAACGGCGCTCGTGTTATTAATATGAGCTTTGGTAAAGGCTTTTCGCCCGAAAAACACTGGATTGATGATGCGGTAAAATACGCCGAGAGTAAAAATGTATTGCTGGTTCACGCAGCAGGTAATGACGCGGCAAATGTAGATACAGCGCACAACTACCCTACTTCAAAATATTTGGATGGTAAAAAAATCAGCAATTGGATTACTGTAGGAGCCAGTGGTGATGGTAAGGTAGGTAATCTTATAGCCAGCTTCTCCAATTATGGTAAAAAAGAAGTGGATGTATTTGCACCAGGTGTAAGAATTTATGCTACGCTACCCGGTGGTAATAAATACGGAAACTTACAAGGTACCAGTATGGCTGCACCCGTAGTATCCGGTATTGCTGCACTTATTATGAGCTATTATCCGAATCTTAGTGCCGTAAAGGTTAAGGAAATCATTGAAAAAAGCGTAACCGTTCCTACCCAAAAAGCTTTGCTTTCTGCTACTGGAGATAGTGTTTTACTCTCCGATGTATCTGTTACTGGAGGCATTGTGAATGCTTACAAAGCTGTGGTAATGGCTGATGCCGAAAGTAAAAAGGTTGGTGCTAATACAAACAGCAAACCACAACCCAAGGCCATCAGAAGAAGCAGATAACAAAATTTGCTAGTGATACAATTAAAAGCTACCTTAATGGTAGCTTTTTTATTTCAAAAAACATCAATACGCCATTGTCATCCGCCTCTAAAAATATTTTACTTTTCGGAGCAGGGAAATCGGCTACAGTGCTGATTCGTTACCTCCTGCAGAAAGCCCAGCAATACAATTGGACACTCACAGTAGCCGAAGCCGATGTGCAATTGGCCCTTGCCAAAACACAAAGCCATCCCCGTTCGGCCGTTTTAAAATTGGATGTAACACAAAACGATGCACGAATGGGTGCTATTCAAAATGCGGACGTCGTTATTTCCTTATTACCTCCTCACTTACATTATCTCGTTGCCAAAGATTGCATCGCTCATAAAAAGCATTTACTTACCGCATCCTATGTCGATGAAAAGATTCGCCTGCACGAAAAAGATATCCAACAAAGCGGCATACTTTTCCTGTGCGAAATGGGACTGGATCCAGGTATTGATCACATGAGCGCCATGCGTCTTATCGACGAAATAAAATCTCAAGGCGGAAATATTAAAAGCTTTAAATCACATTGTGGTGGTCTGGTAGCACCGGAAAGCGATGATAATCCCTGGCATTATAAAATCAGTTGGAATCCGGCTAATGTAGTAAACGCAGGAAAAGCCGGTGCCGTTTACCGAGATGGACATCAAACCGTTCGTTTATCCTATACCGATGTTTTTAATAGCTGTAAACGAGTAGCTACGCCGGCCATTGGGGAGTGGGCGTATTATGCTAACAGGGATTCGCTGCCTTACATGCAGCTATATAATCTGCAAGAAACAGCCACCTTTATAAGAACCACGCTTAGACACCCCGATTTCTGCAAAGGTTGGCAGCATTTAGTAGATGCCGGGCTTACCGATAATGAACACTCAATGGAAAAGTTCAGAAATGCGCCTGTTAATACTTGGCTCCGGCATGTATTGCAGCATCGTTATCGAGTGCAAAGTTTTGAAGAATATCTGAAAGAAATAGTCCTGCATCCCGACCGCCCACTTATTCGACAACAATTTGAATACTTGGGATTGACCGGTGAAACCCTTATTCCCGAACATATATACAGTGCGGCTGATATACTTCAACACTTCTTGGAAAGCAGACTTAAACTGAGGGAAAGTGATAAGGATATGGTAATTATGTTACATGAAATTGTATATGAACAAAATGGAACGCTTCACAAAATCAACAGTAGTCTTATGGTAAAAGGCGACGATCACCAACAAACTGCAATGGCCAAAACGGTAGGATTACCGCTAGGTATCGCGGCCGAACTGATATTAAATAACGAGCTCTCGCTCAAAGGCTTGCATATCCCCATTATTAAGGATATTTATGTACCCGTATTGCGAAAACTCAAAGAAAACAATTTAAAATTTATTGAAATTTAATACCTTTAAATTTTGTAGGGGTTTCTTTTTGTTTTATCAAAAATGTAACAAAACGAAACCTTTTGAAATTCTAGCGATAAACCATAACAAATTGACAGCATCACTTTATATTTGCACCCCCTGCCAATTATAGATTAGTAAAAAAGTAGAAGAGTAAAAAAATTATATGCAACACGTCATTTATCTGGTCCCCTTGATGGCCATCATAGGCTTGCTATACACATATTTTAAGTTTAAGTGGGTTGCTAGGCAAGAAGCCGGAACTCCTAGAATGAAAGAAATTAGCGACTACATTAGTGTGGGTGCTATGGCTTTTTTAAAAGCTGAGTGGAAAATTTTGGCCTACTTCGTTATCGTAGTAGGCATTTTATTAGCCGTGTTGGCACAAACCAATCCACACTCCCACTGGCTTATTGCTGCTGCATTTGTGGTGGGAGCTGTTTCCAGCGCCTTTGCAGGTTACGTAGGTATGCGTGCTGCTACTTTAGCCAACGTAAGAACAGCACATGCGGCTAGAACGAGTTTAAAAAAAGCATTGAATGTTTCCTTCAGCGGTGGCGCCGTAATGGGTGTGGGCGTTGCGGGACTAGCTGTATTAGGTTTAGGAGGTTTGTATATAGTGCTAAAACAATATTTCGCTCCCGATGCTCCTCTGAATTCGGAAGAAATGATTCAGACCATTGAAGTACTAACCGGTTTTTCTCTTGGAGCCGAATCAATTGCTTTATTCGCACGTGTGGGTGGTGGTATTTATACCAAAGCTGCTGACGTAGGAGCAGACTTGGTGGGAAAGGTAGAAGCGGGTATCCCTGAAGATGATCCCCGCAACCCGGCCACCATTGCCGATAATGTGGGAGATAATGTAGGCGACGTAGCGGGTATGGGAGCCGACCTCTTTGGATCTTATGTTGCTACGGTTCTGGCTACCATCGTACTGGGACAACAAATTAAAATTACCGGAGAAGATCCTTTAGGAGGCTTCTCCCCGATTATTTTGCCTATGCTTATTGCAGGCATCGGTATCTTATTCTCTATCGTCGGAACTTTCTTCGTTAAAATAAGCGAGAACGCCAGTATTAAAACCCAGACAGTGCAAAAGGCGCTCAATATGGGGAACTGGGGATCTATTATATTAACCGCATTGGCATCTGTATTTTTGGTTAACTGGCTGATGCCGGAGCAAATGGAATTGCGCGGATTCGTATTTACGAAATACGGCGTACTGGGTGCTATCGGTGTAGGATTGCTGGTAGGTGCTTTGATGAGCATCATAACGGAGTATTACACAGCCATGGGTAAGCGCCCTGTAAATATGATTATCAAAAAATCATCTACAGGTCATGCAACCAATGTCATCGGCGGTTTAGCCATGGGCATGGAATCTACCTTCCTGCCTATCCTTGTACTGGCTGCTGGTATATGGGGCTCTTATCAGTGTGCAGGCCTTTACGGAGTGGCTATCGCTGCTGCTGCAATGATGGCTACTACCGCCATGCAGTTGGCCATTGATGCCTTCGGGCCTATTGCCGACAACGCCGGAGGCATTGCTGAAATGAGTGAACTACCTAAAGAAGTACGCGAAAAAACCGACGTATTGGATGCCGTAGGAAACACTACAGCTGCCACAGGAAAAGGATTTGCTATCGCTTCTGCAGCCTTAACTTCTTTAGCACTTTTTGCAGCCTTTGTGGGTGTTTCCAATATTAGCGGCATTGACATTTATAAAGCCAATGTGCTGGCGGCTTTATTCGTAGGAGCTATGATTCCGCTGTTATTTTCTTCTTTAGCCATTCGCGCAGTAGGCGAAGCAGCAATGTCAATGGTAGAAGAAGTGCGCCGTCAGTTCCATACCATTCCAGGCATCATGGAAGGTACAGGCAAACCGGAATACGATAAATGCGTAGCTATTTCTACTGAAGCATCTATCAAGAAAATGATTGTACCGGGTACTATTGCCATTATCTCACCCTTAATAGTAGGATTTTTACCAGGCTTTGGAGCTGAAGCACTGGGCGGATTTCTAGCCGGTGCTACTGTAAGTGGTGTTTTATTAGGAATGCTGCAAAATAACTCTGGTGGTGCTTGGGATAATGCTAAAAAATCTTTTGAAAAAGGCGTTGAGATCAACGGTAAGATGTACTATAAAAAATCAGAACCCTATAAAGCATCGGTAACCGGAGATACTGTTGGCGATCCGCTTAAAGATACTTCCGGACCATCGATGAACATTCTGATTAAACTCATGTCGATCGTATCGCTAGTCATTGCTCCTACTCTTGCTCAAATGAATGATAGTGATACTGCAACCACAGCTCATACACCTACTCCCGTAAGTGTATCGCATGTAAATAAGCATGAAATCGTAAAAGATTCCATGAGCACTTTCAATATGCAAGCAACTCATTCAACTCATTAAATCAAACAACATTTGCATATAGTAAAAACTAACACTACTTAGGTGTTAGTTTTTTTATATCACTACATTAACAAAAAGGGATTCCCACAGAGGGAATCCCTTTTCAATAGCTATGCAAATGCTTAAGCTTAGAGTGTCAAACTCCAGCCATCTCTGTATTCTCTTTTTACAAATTGGTTCGCTTCATCGAAGTTTGTAATCTTCATATTCTCAGCATCCCAAAGCAGCTTCTTGCGTCCGAGATATTTATCTTCCCAACCCTTCATTTTGGGATTTACCATCATCGCACTGCGGATGGCCAGGTTACCCATCAACACACTTTCTGTAAAGGGTCCGGCATATTCGAACGGAGAGCTGGTCTCACCTTTGCCATAACCGGCAATGCAGGCATTCACCCATTGTAGATAATGACCTTCAGGAACACGCTTTAAGGTGGGCTTAGGTAGATTTACTTCTTTCATCAATCGGGTTGGTAGTAATCTTGGATTAGCACCATAGCAGTCCATCAGCAGTTTTCCTTTTGTACCAATGAATAAACAACCGCCATCCCAATTACCAAAAGGCTCTTCAGGCAGCAGTTCATCTGGGCGTTGAGGTAATAACCCACCATCATACCAAGATACTTTTATGCTACCTTTTTTGTCGGTACGTGGGTAATTGAGGTGAATGATGGATGCCATCGGACAGCTATCGATATAGTTGGCTTCTTTCCACATATCCAGCCATTGGTTGGCGATACTACATTCTGCCGAATCAGGATATTTAATGGGAAGAATACGATAGATTGGATCCATGATATGACAAGCCATATCACCCAATGCACCTGTACCGAAGCTCCACCAACCACGCCAGTTAAATGGAACATATACCGGATTGTAAGGTTCGTATTTAGTAGGCCCCAGCCACAAATCCCAATCTAACTCTGCCGGAATAGGATGATCTCCGGTTGGCTTGGGCAAACCATGTGGCCATACCGGTCTATTAGTCCATGCATGTACTTCCACGATATCACCGATTAATCCGGCATCGTAAATTTCTTTTGCTCTTCTTACACCTTCACCCGATGCTCCTTGGTTACCCATTTGAGTTACTACTTTATACTTCTTAGCTGCCTGTGTAAGTATACGGGCCTCGTAAATATCGTGGGTTAAAGGTTTTTGAGTGTACACATGTTTACCCAACTGCATAGCGGCTAGTGTAGCAACAGCATGGGTGTGATCAGGAGTACTGATACTACAGGCGTCGATGTTGTTCTTTTCTTTCTCAAGCATTTCCCTAAAATCTTTATAGAATTTTGCTTTGGGAAAGTTTTTACGCGATTTTACAGCCTGTCTTTCATCTACGTCACAGAGTGCAACAATGTTAACATTAGGACTTTTAGCAAAAGAAGTCAAATCGCTTTCACCTTTTCCACCAACACCGATGCCAGCTATGTTTAGTTTATCGCTGGGGGCAACAAAACCACGCCCAAGTACATGTCTCGGTACTATTGTAATACCGGCCCCAATTAAAGCTGCATTTTTAATGAACTTTCTTCGGGAGTTAGATTGATTCTTTTTCATATTGCATTAAGGGTTAAAATAAGTAAACACGATTATTGATTCTATAAATTTATTCTATTGTGGTGTTTGTTCAAGCACTTTACTCTTTATCTCATCGGAGAAAGATATATGCACCTTCATATTCAGCGGGGCGTAGTAGTCGTTGATTATCTTTCTGATTTTTTCTTTTGACTGCTCCCTGAAGGTAGTATTCTTTTCTAACTGTTCTCGAGTTTGCGCATATAATTTTTGCATCACCTTGTTGTATGCTTCTTCATTGTCGCTTTCGAAAAGTCCCTTGCGTGAAACAGCATTGGCTTTATCAAGGCGCAATTCATAACTCAACAACTTGGGATGAGGCAATACAATATATACCTGCTTATTTTCCTCTTCAATGGTGATTTTTTGATTATTTAGGTCGATACCATATTTGGCAACGTAAGGTACTGTAATGTTTACGGTGCGTTCAATAAATACCTTTTTTAAATAATCGGTAAGACTGCCGTCATCTGCAATATTCGTACTTTTAATACTGGCATTGCCCCTTACTTCAAGAGATGAGAGCTCAGCAATTTGCTGTATCAGTACGTTATTCATCACCATACTGTCAACAGTTTTACTGGCCCGTCCTTTTCCCATAAGAAAGGCAAGCACCGCAATAATAAGGATCAAAAAACCAACGAAAAACCATGAAGGTCTCGGGGCCATAAAACAATTATTTTTGTCAAAGTTTAATGATTAACTTTAGTTTGCCAAAAATTTGCAAAATAGATTTTGCAAATTTTGAAGTATTAATTTAATTTGTTTCCTTTATTTTAATAATTTATTGCCACATGCCGGATATACAGATCAAAAAACAGCAGAAAAAATACGATGTTGTTATCGTAGGTTCAGGTGCTGGCGGCGGTATGGCTGCATATGTACTTGCGAATGCAGGTTTAAGTGTATGCATGCTCGAAGCCGGCCCGATGTATGACCCTCAGAAAGAAATTTATCAGCTGAAAAAACCATGGGATTCACCTCGCCGAGGCAGAGCTACCAAATACAGACCCTTTGGTGACTTTGATGCCTGCTATGGCGGATGGGAAATTGAAGGAGAGCCTTATACCAAAGCTCCCGGAACAGAATGGGAATGGTTCCGCGCTCGTATGCTAGGCGGACGTACCAACCACTGGGGACGAATCTCCCTGCGTTTCGGTCCAAAAGACTTTAAGGGCTATAGCCATGATGGTGTAGGTGTTGACTGGCCCATCGGATATGAAGACGTAAAACCGTATTACGATAAAATCGATCGGTTGATCGGAATTTTCGGTAGTTATGAGAACTTGCCTAATGACCCGGACGGCATTTTTCTACCACCTCCTAAACCCAGGCTCCATGAGCTGTTTATAAAACAGGGCGCTCAGAAGGCCGGTATTCCTGTAATACCTTCACGTCTTTCCATCCTTACCAAAAAGATTAATGATGATAGAGGCGCCTGCTTCTTCTGTGCGCAATGTGGGCGAAACTGTAGTATTGCCAAAGCCGACTTCTCCTCCTCTAATGTATTAATCTATCCAGCCCTAAAAACAGGTAATCTAGACGTAATTGCCAACGCCATGGCGCGTGAAGTACTTACTAATGAAGAAGGCTTGGCTACCGGTGTGTCTTATGTAAATAAGGAAGATTTACTGGAATATCAGGTATATGGCCGCGTGGTAATTCTGGCAGCCAGTGCCTGTGAAACTGCAAGGCTATTACTCAACTCCAAATCACCACGTCATCCTAATGGCTTGGCCAATAGTAGCAACGTGGTAGGAAAATATCTCCAAGATAGTACCGGAGTTGCCGTAGGAGGATATCTGCCTCAGCTCTTCGGCAGAAAACGTTACAACGAAGATGGTGTTGGTGGGATGCACGTATATACCCCCTGGTGGCTCGATGGTAAAAAACTGGATTTCCCACGTGGTTACCACATCGAATACTGGGGAGGTTTCGGACAGCCCTCTTATGGCTTTGGTATGGGCATTCAAAATCTGAATGGAAAATATGAAGTAAACGGTAAAAAGAAAGAAGCCGGAGGATACGGTGCTTCTCTGAAGGAAGACCAACGTTACTTTTATGGTGCAAGTGTAGGAATGGGTGGACGCGGCGAAGCCATTGCCTTCGAACACAATTATTGCGAAATCGACCCCAATGTAGTGGATAAATACGGTATTCCGGTGTTGCGCTTCAATGTTAAACATAGCGAATATGAAATCAAACAAGCGAAACACATGACCGAGACCTTCTTGGAAATTATGCACAACATGGGAGCCGTTGTAACTTACGGAGCCGACAATGGACCACACAATAACTGGGGACTCGATAAACCCGGTTATATCATTCACGAAGCAGGTACAGCGCGTATGGGTAACGATCCCAAAACCTCAGTGCTCAATAAATGGAGCCAGGCTCATGACGTGAAAAACCTGTTCTGTGTAGATGGTAGCCAGTTCCCCTCACAAGCCAACAAGAACATTACTTGGACCATTTTGGCCCTGAGTATGAGAGCAAGTGAGTACATTATCGATGAAATGAAAAAACAAAATTTATAATTTAGTTCATAGCAAACCGTGAACTATAAAATAGACAGCTAAAATGAAACGTCGCGAATCACTTAAATATATTGCCGCAGGAGCCCTAGCTTCGGGCATGTTAGCTACAGGCTGTAAGCCTTCCGAAAAAAAGGAAGAAGTAGCCACCGGCGAAGTGAAATCCGGTATTCATCGCTATGAGGATGAACTTCGATACGAAGAATCGGTAGCTAAAATGCCAAAATTCTTCACCGACCACGAAATGGCAACCATTACCATTCTTGGCGACATTATCATTCCCAAAGATGATGTAAGTGGCAGTGCCAGCGATGCCGGTGTTCCCGATTTTATTGAATTCACCGTAAAAGATCAGCCCCGCTATCAAACTCCTATGCGTGGAGGCTTGCGTTGGCTGGATGTATATTGTCTTAAAAAATTCAATAAAACCTTTAAAGATTGTAGCGAAAAGGAACGCATAGAGGTGGTAGATCAGATTGCCTATCCCGAAAGAGCTAAAGATAAACCCGAACTGGCACAGGGTGTGGCCTTCTTCAACCTGATGCGAGACCTTACCTGTACAGGCTTCTACACTTCGGAAATTGGAGTGAAAGATCTGGGATATATGGGAAATCAACCCAATCAATGGAACGGTGTACCGGAAGACGTATTGAAGCAATACGGACTAGCTTATACCGAAAAAGAATTGAAAGAATGTTTAAGCTTTGACTAGAATCGATAGTCACATAAACCTCATAAAAAAACTGGTTAATGATTAGCCAGTTTTTTTTATTTTTTGGACATCAAACGTTTAATTATCAGACTATTACAAGAATTTTACAAAATTTAAAATAATATAAATAGCTTTATATTGTATTGCTCTATAACCAATTCATTATAATATACTTAAATCCACTATCGCTAATTAAATTTTATATAAAATTGGAGTCCTCATCGCTATTTTATTTATACGACTTTTTAAGTCGTAATACAATAATTCCTAACTAAATTTGCATGCATTGATTTCACAAAATACCATACAGGAAATTTTATCCCGCATCAATATTGTGGATGTGGTAGGAGAATTTGTGAAACTCAAAAAACGAGGCGTCAATTATCTGGGACTTTGTCCATTTCACAACGAAAAAACACCCTCATTTACCGTCTCTCCCACTAAAGAAATTTATAAATGCTTCGGCTGTGGTAAAAGCGGCAATGCCATCAGCTTCATCATGGAACATGAAAAATACAGCTATGCCGAAGCTCTAAAATGGTTAGCAGCCAAATATGGTATTGAGGTCGAAGAAACTTTTGTAAGCCAAGAGCAGAAAGATCTATACCAGACAGCTGATAGTTTATTCATTATCAACAACTTTGCCGAAAAGTTCTTCACTAATACTTTATTTAATACCGACGAGGGCCGTGATATTGGCTTAAGTTATTTCAAGGAAAGAGGATTTCGCGAAGCAACCATAGAAAAGTTCCGATTGGGATATGCTCCGGAGGCTCGTACCGCCTTTACAGATGAAGCCCTCAAGAATCAATTCAACAAGGAACTACTTTTAAAAACCGGCCTCATAGTAGAGCGCAACGGCTCCCTTCAGGATAATTATCGCGGTCGCGTCATCTTCCCTATTCACAACCAAAGCGGTAAGGTATTGGGTTTTGGAGCCCGCATACTTAAAGCCAATGACAAGGCCCCCAAATACATCAATACGCCGGAAAACGAGATTTACGTTAAAAGTAAAATCCTTTATGGATTCTATTTTGCGCGCCAGGCTATGGATAAGGCCGATGAATGTCTATTGGTGGAAGGTTATACCGACGTGATTTCGTTGCATCAGGCCGGAATTGAAAACGTAGTAGCTTCCGGTGGTACATCACTCACGCTCGACCAATTAAGGCTGATAAAAAAAATCACTAATAATCTCACCATTATTTACGACGGCGATAGTGCCGGTGTAAAAGCGGCCCTGCGCGGATTAGATCTAGCCTTGGAGGAAGGCTTGAATGTGAAACTGGTACTAATCCCCGATAATGAAGACCCTGATAGCTATGTAAACAAGGTAGGCGCCTCAGCCTTTATCGATTTTGTTCAAAAGAATAAAAAAGACTTTATCCTATTCCAGCTGGAACTGGCCCTTAAGGATATCGGCAACGATCCCGTTAAAAAATCGGAGCTCGTAAATAAAATCGCCGAATCCATTTCCCGTATTAATAAGGCGGAAGACTTTACCAAGCAACAGGATTATATCAAACAATCAGCAGATATACTGCATATCGACGAAGCAGGATTACATGCCCTGGTGAACAAATACATCCGCGACCGTTTGGCCGTACAGGAAAAGAAGGCTGCTACTACAGCACCTGACCCCACAGCCCTGGCTCAGGCCGAAGCCAGTAATTATGACGATGCCACTTTTGACTTGTTATTTAAAGACCAATTACAGGAAAAAGAGCTGGCCCGCGTATTGCTGGAACATGGGCATAAACCTTGGGACGAACAAACAAGAATAGCCGATTACATTTTTAATGAAATCGATGAGCTGGAGTTTGAAGATCAACAGGTGGCTAAGTTGATACAAGCTATAAAGGAACTATTGCAAACCCGCCCGGAACTGTTTAACGAAAAATATTTTATTTATCATTCAGATAAAGAGTTGAGTGCACTAGCCGTATCATTGCTCAATCATCCCTACGACGAAAGTCCACGGTGGGTAGAAATTGCAGGCGAAAATATGGGCTATCAGGACACCTTATTTCAACAAGACTTTGACAGCTTTGTACGCACGCTTGCACAAGGCAATCAAGAAGAATTAAACCGCTATAAGCTCATTTCGGAAGATCGCACAAAAGACAAAGTGATCTCCGCCCTGCAATATCTAAAGTTGAAAAAGATTAAGCGCATGTTGTTGCAAAACCAGCAGGATATGGAAGCTGATAAAACTTATGAGAAATTTCCTGAGCTGCACTTCATTCACAAGTCACTTAAAGATATGGAACGCAAAATCACAGAATCGTTGGGCACCGTGATATTGCAATAAGCTGCCTCATCATTTCTGTTAGGTACCCCCTCCTCCTAGCATACTACTGTATTTGCGACTCAAGAGGCTTTTGTATCTTTATATTCAATATAAACACCAGTTCTTTCAATGTGAAGTAGCTGTCCACAAACTTGCTCATTTAAATTGCAAAACTTCATCCTATGCCAGATATCGAAACATTCATTCAAGAAAAAATACTACCTCAATATCGGCCTATATTTTCTAAGTTTCGCAATTTAATTAAGGAAAAGTTCCCTTTGCTTAAAGAAGAAATGCGAGGTGGAACCGAAAAATATCATAGCGTTCCCGTTTACCGCTTAAAAAGAATTATCCTTACAGTGAGTCCAACCAAAAAAGGAATCACTTTTTCGTTTACTAATGGAAAGCTGTTCGAGGATAAATATGGATTATTGGAAGGTGTAGGAAATAAATCTTTAAACCTGCGCCTCTCTGACATCAGCGAATTTTCGGAAGAAGTATTTGAATATTACATCCAACAAGGAATTGAACTCGATAACCATTAATAGTGTATCATCAAGTATTGACGCTGATTACATAAAAACATAAATATCTGAGCAATAAATCCTCCCAAGCGACATTGTTATTACACTTCTGTAGTCTTACCCTATGGCTGGGAGGAGTTTTGAGTTGTTTGCCTCTCTTATTTCAGTCTTACATCAGCAATCATGAAGCTGCTTATACAACCTACTTACACACAAAGGGAACAGCATAGAACATTATCAGCTGAGGATGCATGGGAAATTTTGTAATCGGACTAGCATTGGTAGTACTAACCCCTTGGAGGTTGTTTAAGCATTGCTGGGTAATGAGTAACTTCCTTATCACTATTGCTCTTATACTCTTCGCAATGTTTCTTAACGCACATAGAATACTCGCCAATATGGAATTGCGAGCAACACAAGGCATCCCAGCATTAAAGTCGCCTACTTTTATGGGTAGCCCCAATACACTGAAAGTAGGTGTGATAGACCTCGCCGCAGGCTTTCTTTTTCTAATAAGTATTGCAGTGCATAAACCGGGAATGAAAAAATAGCACTGCGAAAATGGATAAATACCCTATTGATGGCAATGGTACTTATGAACAAAAAGCAGCTACATGTTTTGTAGCTGCTTGCCTTTTAAGTGACCCCGTCAGGATTCAAACCTGAAACCTTCTGATCCGTAGTCAGATGCTCTATTCAGTTGAGCTACGGGGCCGTTTCAAATGGACGGCAAAGTTAAGGATTTAGATATTTACCACCAAAGGATATTGAAAGATTTTTCCATAATTTTTTCAAAACCCAGGCAGAAAAAGGAATACAGAAACGCTCCTGTGGCTGTTCTTTTTCTCCATTCTTAAAGAAAGTGATGTTTAGGCACAAAGCTGTCATAATTTTAATATCTTTAAATTAACATTGCATGTATTGTCCGGGGAGATTATGAGCGATATACCAACAATAAAAGAAATAGCGAAACGCTTAAATGTTTCAGTTTCTACCGTATCCAGAGCATTGAATGACCACCCACGCATTGGGTTAAAAACGAAGCAGGCTGTAAAGGAATTGGCGCAGCAACTTAATTACGAGCCCAATCCCAAAGCCATCTTCTTTAAGCAAAAAAGGAGTTATGTAATTGGGGTAATACTCCCCCTTATTGCTGAAGATTTTTTTTCGAAGAGCATCAGTGCCATTGAAGATCTAGCAATGGAACATGGCTATACCATCCTATTCGGACAAAGTCATGACAGCATCAAAAAAGAAAAAACGGTGATAGAAGCAATGGTCAAACAGCGCATTGACGGGTTGCTCATATCGCTTTCAAAAGAAACCAATAAATACGACCATCTCACCGCATTAAAAAAATATAATATACCAGTAGTATATTTCGACAGAGTTCCTCCATTAGATAATGTAAACAAAGTTTATTGCAGTTTATTCGATGGAACTGCGGAGATGATAGACTGGCTCTTCAAACAAGGCCGAAAACGTATTGCACTTATCAACGGTCCCGATGAACTGGCAGCTAGTAAAGAACGCCTAAAGGGCTATATTGAAGGCATATCCAAACGAAAATTAAAAGTGGATATGCAGATGGTAGAAAAGACCGATCTTTCGGAACAAGGCACGCACGAAGCACTAAACAAGCTGCTGAGCCTAAAAAAAAGACCTGATGCCATAATTAGCTTTAACGACTATGTGCATTTGGATACCGTAAAATATGCGCAGGAAAAAGGCATATTAGTAAACAAAGATATCCTTTTTGCCAGCTATGCTAATATTTCTGTCAATAAATACACCGCTCATCCTCCCATAGTATCACTGGACCAATACCCTTATGAACAAGGTCGCTTGGCAATGAACATCCTTATTGATATTTTGGAAAAAAAGCAATCTGATGACACAGAAGAGACATCCTTCTTTCAAAAAGAACTTAAAGGCACTTTAGTATATAGTTAAAATACTACCTAAACAAACGTTTGCGCAAGTTTGGTATTCAGCTATCCCCTATCTTTATTTGAAATGTAATTGCTATTATGAAAATATTGGAGGACGTGCTAGCTCTTTATAAGCTCGACGCGAGGAATTTTCGTATAAACGCTATCGGAACAGGTCTGATTAATAATACGTGGGTTGTGGAAAATGACTCGGAGAAATATATTCTTCAAAAGATTAATAATGCCGTTTTTAAGGACCCTTTTTTAATTGCAGACAATATCGATAAGATAGAGCAGTTTCTTAAAACATCTAATAGGGAGTATTTTTTTATCCCTCTTATGAAGACAGCGACGGGCTTGTCTATGGTGCAAATAAATGACGACCTGTATTTTCGAATGTTCCCCTTCATCCCCGATAGCCATACCTTGGATGTAGTAGAAACACCCGACCAGGCATTTGAAGCAGCCAAACAATTTGGTCAGTTCACTAAAGTTTTGTCCGGCATCGACATCAACACCTTAAATATTACCTTACCCCATTTCCATGATCTTTCGCTTAGATATAATCAATTTATAGAGGCGCTTCAAAAAGGCAATACCGAACGCATTCGCGAAACATCAGCACTTATAGATACTTTAAAGAAACATGTTGGCATTGTAGAGGAGTATAATAATATCATACACAATCCGGGTTTTAAGCTGAGAGTGACACACCACGATACTAAAATTAGCAACGTATTGTTTGATAAACAGGGAAAAGGGATTTGCGTGATAGACCTCGATACCGTTATGCCCGGGTATTTTATAAGCGATATGGGTGATATGATGCGCACCTATTTGAGCCCGGTGAGCGAGGAAGAGTCCGATTTTAGTAAAATAGAAATTCGAGATGAGTTCTATAATGCCATTGTGGAAGGATATAATTATTACATGAATGATGAACTTACGGAGGTTGAAAAACGATACATGTTATACTCTGGTAAGTTCATGATATATATGCAGGCACTGCGTTTTCTTACCGATTATTTACTGGACGATGTGTATTATGGGGCTCGCTATGAGGGACATAATTATATCAGAGCCCAAAACCAAAGTATTTTGTTGCAAAAGCTCATCGAAAAAGAAACCCTAATTGCTTCCTGAAAATTTACTAGAAAAAGTAAACGAATACTTTGTTGTTTTATTGATTTTCTTTACCTTCGCCACCCGATTTGATACAGCAACGTATATTACGCTGTGCGGGGAGTAGCGCAGGCCGGTAGCGCACCTGGTTTGGGACCAGGGGGTCGCAGGTTCGAATCCTGTCTCCCCGACATTATAGAAGAATCGCGAGAACCCTTGTAGTATTACTACAAGGGTTTTTCTTTAGATTGCTGCCAACATGTTCCTTTCGCAGAATTAACATTCCCTATACAATAAGTTTGATAACTTGCTGAAAATGTCGGCAATAATTTCCATAGGTTCTACTAATAGTATCGCATCTGCGAACATGATTCCTTTTGCCGGTATGAAACTATACGTTTTTTCAAATCCAAAAGACTTTAATAGCTAAGCCCCCGAAACATAAAGTTTCGGGGGGATAAAAATGTTGCTTTGTCTGTACAGACAAGGCGTATTGGTGTGCACATACCCATTTACAACATTTTTATTAATCAAAAAATTAAAGTGCTATGGATAACAAATGGATACTTCTCGATGAAGATCACAAACTCATTACAAAAGCGCTAGAATCTGACCCTAAATTCAAATCGCTAAGCGAAGCAGACCAACAAAAAGTGCTAGATAGGCTTTCTGCTGCAACAGTCGTATCCGCTTACGATTTTCCTAATACCGTTTCACGTCTTTATGATACTATTACGCTAAGAGAGATACAAACTAGGAAAAATCTAACATTAAAATTAGTTCCACCGGAGGAAAGCAATGAAAATATCTACAGAATATCGGTTTTAACACCTTTGGGAATGCGGCTTATGGGTGTGCAAAAAGGTGATGGTATTTTCTGGACTACAGGCAAAAAACGAAGGCAATATGTGGTATTGAATATTACCAACGCAGTTTACGTATAAAAAAAGAGGGAGTTACTTCCCTCTTTTTTATTGCAACCAAATAGTTTGCGTAAAAGCACCATTTACTGCCGCATCCCATACCTCCAGTCGTATCCACTTCTTTCCGGCCAAATTCATAATACGGCGTATGGTAGTGTTACCAAAAGGTAGTGTATGACCTAAGTCGATTTTATGACGCTCCACCTTATTACCGTCTCCGGTAATAACTTCGGCAAAGTTTAGCGGAAATGTCCACTTTATATCAAATACTACTACAGCCCGAGACGGATTCTTTAACTGAATATGAGAACCAGATGAATGTTCATCAACAGTAAATCTTGGGATCAATACTTCGCCGGTAGTAGTAAAAAACCTGCCTTGTTCCATAGCATCTAACACAGGCTGCCAGCCATTTGTGAAATCGGGTATTGTATCCAACTGCAGATAATTAATATTCATATGAGCATACATCTCGTTTTCGGGCTCAATGGTAAACAGATCCGCTTCTCCTATCACTTTCTTATACTCCCCCCAATTATTCATGTCATCCATCAAGTCCAGTACGCGGCCATTGCCGAGTTTATCCTGCGATAAATCTGCAGGTAAAGCCTTCCAGGCAGCACCCATAAATCTATCAGATTTAAAAAATGCACTTTCCTTGTATTTATCAGGGAATCCGGTAGACCCTTTAGTACGCGGATGAGCCGTCCAAGCTAGCCCTTTTTCTTTTTGTAACAGCTGCAACATCTCCTCCGCATTTCCTATACGATATATTTTACCATATACCGGATGATTCGATTCCATGGGTAGCTCTGGCTTTCTTGACATAATCCAATATACCGGCTTAGGGAAAAGTGCCATCCAATGGCCACCTAAAAATTCGTTCGGTTCTTCGCCTGGCATGAGTAAGAAGTTTTTATCGGAATACTGTTTACACATATCAAACATGTATTTTAATTCCAACAGCCGAAGTTCATCGGGGCCTTTGGGATGGGCCGTATAGTGGAACTCGCCCAAATGCACGATATTTACTCCCATAGCATTAAATACTTTTTTAAAACTAGGAGTATCCGGCAAGGGTTTATTGGCCATAATCACCTTTACCACAAATTCGTTGTGAAAATGGCTCGCCATGGTTTTAAAACCAGGCAGTGCCACATAGGTGTCATTATTCGTCCATTTTTTCACATCTGCGAGTAGGGCTGCTGCGTCTTTATCAGAAATTTGACAAAAGAAATTCAGCCTTTGTTGGGTCTTAGGCGGCGCATTAAACCAAGGCACAAATCGATTGTCGCCCCGCAGGTCCTGTCGGATGCCAATCCCATAACCATTAAATACTTTTTGATAGTCGGAGCCATACCAGGTAAACTTGAGATTGAAAGCTTCATCAAGAGGATAGAAATACTGATGAGGAGCGGGGAACACCGCAATACTTCCCTCCTCATTACTTCCCATGATTGTACGATATTTCACAGCCTGACTTTTGGCAGTGTCTGACATCACACAAGCAATCTGCTGTATTTGATCATACACATCAGCGTAAGCAATTTGCTTCCATATCTGACTTTTGCTTGCAAGGCCGGCATCATAAATAATGGCAGTAGAATCTATCTCGGTGGCCATTACAGCCGCGATATTAAACAAAGAAGCATCATTATAGAGTGTAATTTCCAAGACGCCTTTAAAATCCGAAGCATGTGTTTCGCCTATTCTGATAATCGTCCTACTACCTTCTGAAATTACAGTGACATCCTTTTTATGTATCGTTACCTTATGCAATTGATGAGGCTTTAAATGCACCTTATCAAAAAAAATGTTCCAGGAGTTCTGCGAAATAAGATCTCTTTTTCCCACAGTCATCCAGAAAATTGGATCTACACCTCGCGCCACTTCATGTGCTAACTGCCCCTTCAGCAACTGCACACTTTTAAGTAATGGCTGTTCCTGATTGAGATCAAGAATTAATCGGCTATGATGATTGTTACCGGAAGGCCATGTTACGGATAGCAAATTATTTTTCGCAATAGCAAGTTTTACACCACTGCGTTTGTTAAACTGACTAGTGTTCACAGATATCTGTCCATAGCTACTCCAATGTACAAATCCGATTAATAAAGCAAGCAATACTGTTTTTTCATTTCAATATGGATAAATGGTTTACAGGAATTTATTTTTTAAATATTGATACTGTTTAAAGATAGGATGGTCCTCGGTGTTTTCATTACAAATTTGTCTCATTGATAAGAATAACGCTTAAGCAATTCTTCGTATTTTTCATTCAGCAACGCCCTTACACTATAGATTCAGTTTTTATCAATTTCCTGATTTTCTCTTAATTTGCCATCATATTAGTGTGCATATTTTGAAATACGAATTTATTACAATAGAAGGCAATATCGGTGCCGGCAAGACAACCCTAGCTACACTGCTCAGCAAGCATTACAATGCCCGGCTGGTACTGGAATCTTTTGCTGACAACCCTTTTCTCCCAAAATTCTATGAAAATCCTAAACAATATGCATTTCCGCTGGAACTCTTCTTTATGGCAGAACGCTACAAACAACTGCAAGAACTGTTAATACAGAAGAATATATTTCAGCAGATAACCATCAGCGATTACCTATTTACCAAATCACTTTTGTTTGCAAAAGTTACTTTATCAGAGGATGAATATAAGCTTTACCAGCGCATTTTTGAGATTGTTCAACAAAACCTCATTATGCCGCAACTATTAATTTATCTGCATGCGCCTGTAAGAAAGCTACAGCAGAACATTAAAAAACGACAGCGAGAATATGAACAAAATATACCAGACGATTATCTATTGAACGTACAAGAAGCTTATCTGCAATATATTCGACTACTCCACATTCCGGTATTGCTGGTAGATGCCTCCGAAGCTGATTTTTTGACTAACGAAAAACACTTACAGATCATCTACGATGCACTGGAACGCGAATACGAGCCTGGTATATATCCTATCTATTTGTAAGCTACAATAACGTATTATCCTTCTGCATCCTCATCACGCAACGAATAAAATTAGCGATCTATAAACAAATATTCGCATTACTTTTGCACATCTAATGGCAAATATAAACGTTCCTGAAGTTCAGATAACCAATGACCCTTTTGCGGCTGTTCGCATTCCCGAATATCGAAACCTTATGATTGGCCGCTTCACTTTTGTGATGGCTATGCGGATGATTACAACAGTGGTGGGTTGGTGGATTTATCAGCTCACTAAAGACCCCTTAGCCATCGGATTGATTGGCCTTTCCGAAGTAATTCCTGCCCTTTCACTGGCTTTATATTCAGGTCACAGGGTTGATATTAAAGATAAACGCAAACTTATCCTGCAAGGTATATCGGGGTACTTTATGGCCGCACTCGTATTATTCTCTCTTTCTACAGAAACCGTACAGGAATTTCTTCATACGCGTCATATCACATGGTTTATTTACGGGGTTTTCTTTTTTACCGGCATGTTGCGATCTTTTGTGGGGCCCTGCTTTACGGCCATGATCGCTACTATTGTCCCCAAAAATCTTTTACAGAATGCCACAACATGGAATCAGGGAATGTGGCTTTCTGCATCTGTAACTGGACATGCCGTAGGAGGATTTTTAATTGCTCTAGTAGGCATTAGCAATACACTTATTGTAATATGCGGCCTTATTAGCCTAAGTCTTATTTTTCTTTTCCAACTGAAACCCAAACCACCCTTGGTACAGCATGGCGCCGAAAAAGCGACCTGGGAAAGTATTAAAGAGGGACTGGCTTTTGTATTTCAGACAAAGGCCTTACTGGCTGCCATGGCATTGGACATGTTTGCCGTTCTGTTTGGAGGTGCTGTAGCGATGATTCCTGTATTTGCCAGTGATATCTTAAAAGTAGGACCCAAAGGTTTTGGATGGTTGAATGCCGCCACCGATATTGGTGCTATCATTATTGTGGTGATATTAACGTTATGGCCCATGAAGAAAGCGCAGGGAAAGAAAATGCTTTTGGCCGTAGCCGGCTTTGGTACTTGCATTATTCTGTTCGGATTATCGAAATGGTTCTGGCTATCTTTTGCTGTATTGGTACTAGCCGGCATCCTAGATGGCATCAGTGTGGTAGTGCGTGGTACGGTAATACAGTTACTGACCCCCGATCACATGCGAGGACGCGTGAGTAGTGTAAGCGGTATGTTTGTATTGAGCAGTAATGAGCTGGGACAGTTTGAAAGTGGTGTTATGTCACGACTATTAGGAGTGATTCCTTCAGTAATAGTGGGAGGCTGTATGACTGTGGCCGTAGTAATTACTACATGGTTTAAAGCTCCTTCACTACGAAAATTTGAATACTAAACTTCAAGATTATCCAATATATCCATTTAAAGAGCCGATGTATATTACATCGGCTCTTTTTTAAAAACAACTTTAATATACGATACAATCTTAGATCACACGCACACGCAATACCCCCTCAATAGCTTTGATTCTGGCCAAACTATCATCAGTTGCTTTATTTTCCAGATCAATGATGGTATAAGCGTAGTCCCCACGACTATTATTAATCATATGCTCGATATTCAACTTTGCATCTGCTAGAGCAGTAGAAATCTGTCCCACCATGTTAGGAACGTTTCTATGCGCAATGGTGATGCGTTGCACACCTGACATCGGCATTTCACAATTAGGGAAATTCACCGAATTTTTAATATTTCCGGTTTCCAGATAAAGCTTTGTTTGCTTAGCGGCCATTTCGGCACAGTTATCTTCCGACTCAGGAGTAGAAGCACCTAGGTGAGGAATGGTAATCACACCAGGTTTATTAATCAATTTTTCGTTGGGGAAGTCGGTAACATATGTACTCACCTTTCCGCTTTCGATGGCAGCCAAGACATCCTCATCCACTACCAGTTCACCGCGGGACAGGTTGATAATGCGTACGCCGTCTTTCATCTGAGCAAAGGCAGCCGCATTCAGTGTGCCTTTTGTTTTCTCGTTGTACGGCATATGCAGGGTAATATAATCTGCTTGCTCAAATATAGTTTTTAGGTCAGGAGCCTTTTTCACTCCTCTGGACAGTCCCCATGCAGCATCAATAGAGATGTAGGGGTCGTATCCCAGCACCTCCATACCTAAATTTACTGCAGCATTGGAAATAAGTACTCCAATCGCACCCAATCCGATAACCCCCAGTACTTTTCCTTCAATTTCCGGCCCTACAAACTGAGCTTTTCCTTTCTCTACTTCTTTAGCTACGTTCTCAGTAAGAGAATTGGCCCAGTTGATGCCGTCTACAATTTTTCTAGAAGAAATCAGCATAGCCGCAATAGCCAGTTCCTTTACAGCATTGGCATTGGCACCAGGTGTATTAAACACCACAATACCTTTTTCGGCACATTTATCAATAGGAATATTATTTACACCTGCTCCGGCACGGGCAATACTCAATAAGGATTCTGGGAACTCCACTTCATGCAAAGACGCGCTTCTTACCAGAATCGCATCCGGATTAGCAGCATTGTCATCTAATACATATCCTTCCCCAAATTTACTGAGGCCTTTGGGAGAGATTTTATTTAAAGTTTTTATGGTATAGCTCATTCTCTTGTATGTTGATTAGTCGTTAAAGATTATTTATTCTCCATTTCAAATTTCTTCATGAATTCCACCAGCTTCTGTACTGCTTCCAGCGGGGTAGCATTATAAATGCTGGCGCGCATACCCCCTACGCTACGGTGTCCTTTCAGTTGTACAAATCCGGCAGCTGTAGCTTCTTTAATAAACTTAGCATCCAACTCTTCATTACCGGTAACGAAAGGAATATTCATGATAGAACGATCTTTACCTTTTACAGTACTCTTAAAGAGCGAAGACTCGTCTAGGAAATTATAAAGTGTGTTGGCTTTTTCATTATTGATTTTTTCCAATGCTTCAACACCTCCCTGTTCTTTTACCCATTGCAATACTAGGCCCATGATATAAATTCCAAATGTGGGCGGGGTATTGTACATACCATCACTATCAATATGCACTTTATAGTTGAACATGGTAGGTGTGAATTCCATAGCATTTCCTACTAGGTCTTCCCTTACGATTACCACAGTCACACCTGCAGGTCCCAGATTTTTCTGAGCTCCGGCATAAATAAGGCCGAACTTGGAAACATCATATGGTTTAGACAAAATATCAGAAGACATATCTGCTACCAACGGAACATTGCCGGTATCCGGTAAGGTGGCATAACGAGTTCCATAAATAGTGTTGTTGGTAGTAATATGGAAATAATCCGCATCCTTATCAAATTTAGAAGGATCCAGCTCAGGAATATAGCTGAAGGTTTTA
Organism: Niabella digestorum; assembly: GCF_036409055.1. Classification (NCBI taxonomy): domain Bacteria; kingdom Pseudomonadati; phylum Bacteroidota; class Chitinophagia; order Chitinophagales; family Chitinophagaceae; genus Niabella; species Niabella digestorum. The sequence continues at coordinate 165,145 of NZ_JAZGLY010000007.1, forward strand.
TCTTCTGAAGAAGCTACCACGTTTATTGTACCATAACGCTTTGCCTCCTTAATAGCTTTTGTAGACCAAGTACCTGTGTTTACATAATCCGCTTTTTTATTTTTATTCATCAAGTTCAGCGGTACCATCGCAAACTGCGATGAAGCGCCCCCTTGTAGAAATAATATCTTGTAATTGTCCGGCACACGCATCAATTCTCTCAATAAACTTTCTGCCGACTCAAAAATGGCTATAAAGTCCTTCGAGCGATGGCTCAATTCCATTACGCTCATACCACTTGTACCATAGCACAGCAACTCGCTTTGTGCTTTCTTTAAAACCTCTTCCGGAAGAGCAGAAGGGCCGGCTGAAAAATTGTAAACTCTTTGCATTGCCAATTGATTATTGTTTAAAATTGTGAGGCGCAAATTTAAACTTATCTAACCTAATTACCATCCTGTTCCGTTAGTTTTTAAAAATTATGCACATTTAATTAATAAAACTAACAGTTGTTATTGCCTCAATTGCTAATCGTATTGAAAATTACATGAATAGATAGTTCCCTAAGACAGAAATGAAAAGATTCTGGGCAGGAAGATGATAAGACCACAAATAAAAGCTGTAATGGCCGCTAATAGTACTGCAGCAGCGGATAAATCTTTTATCAACTTAATTTGCTCATCCAGAGAAGGTGCTATCTTATCACATAGTTTTTCAATGGCTGTATTAACCAGCTCTGCCACAAGCACTAATCCAATGCAAATAATAATTAGGGCAAATTCAACACGGGAAAGCGATACGACAAACGACAGTATCATTGCTGCAACCGTCGCTATTAAATGAAAACGCAGATTTTGTTCAGAGCGTAGAGCTGTTTTAAGTCCGGCCCATGCATAGCACAAACTCTTCCTAAACCTGGATATGGAAAAACGGCTGCTCATACATACAAACCTACATCAATCTTCTCTTTCTAATTATTTTTCTAAGAGCGAATTGGCTCGCGGCCTATAAATTTGTTCTTACCGGTTAAGAACCCGATGGCTTTTTCAATATTAGCTTGTGCACTCGTTTCGGTTTTCAGATTAGCAATATATCGTACTATTTCCTTCTGTAGAGAAGGGGGAAGCTGCTCAAATACCTGTTTAGCCTTTTTGTGCTGATTCAGTGCTCTGATAAAATCGGGATGGGGTGCAATAGTACGCGGTTCAGGGTCATACTCGACAAAAAGTTCCACCGCCTCCCCTACACGTCGTGGAGAGTCTTTGAGCATAACATTGTTAACATAAAGCCGCCAAGCACCCTTAAACTTAACCAGTGTTTGCCGGAAAGGTTTCCCATTGATGGTTCCTCTTATAAGAATAGGTCCTTTCTCTTTCTGCGCTTGACGAAAAACACCTTCCCAAACCGGCTCCGGAAGAGAAACAAAGGGATTAATCCCTATAATATCAATTACTGCTGTAAAAGTTGCCTTTTTGATACTTTTCATTTAAAAGTGAAATTAGGGAAAGTATACATTATCCCCATCGAAATTCAATCATTTTAGTCCTCACTTTTATTCTTCAAGGCCATGAGCAAATTATAAGCTCCTTTTATTACAAAAGATTGATTTGCTAGCTGATCTGGTATACTCACGGCAGTATACGCTTCCTCCTCACTACCTGTCGCAACTTCTATCATTTCAAAAGCATAATTTCCCTTTGATATAAAAACGTATTGTTTATTTCCATAGCGCACCACTGCATCGCTGGGCAGCACCGTAGCGTTTTGAGCGTTCAATTCAATTTCAGCATTCATAAACATGCCGGGCAATAGCGATTTATCGTACCGATCGAAATGACAATGCACCTCTACAGCATTTTGTTCCGATAGATTTCGACTAATTAGAATTATATCGCAGTCATATCTTTTTTCCGGATGCGTATTGGTATAAGCTACCAGCTTTTGACCAATAAAAAGTTTATCCACATCCTTTTCGAACACGGTAAGCGCGAGATGAATATCATCAGGATTGATTAATTCAAAAAGCACATCGTTCGGATTTACATACTTGCCAATATTCACATTCACAGCTGACACATATCCTGAAATAGGTGCATAAATTCTGATGCTTTTAGAAATATTATCTGCAGTAAGCGTATTCGGGTTAATACCAATCAGCCTTAATTTTTCTTCAGCAGCCTTAGCAGCAATCAATTGCGACTCATAATTAGCCTTAGCTTGTTCATATACCTTATCGCTACTGGCTTTACTCTCATTCAACTCTTTCTGGCGATTGTATTCATTTTTGTTTAGCGCCAGTTGCGCCTTCAATGTTAGATAATCCTGTTGCAACTGTATGTACTGAACATCCTCTAATACTGCCAACACATCACCTTTGTTGACATGCATCCCCGGTAATAAGTTAGAGTGCTTGAGGTAGCCGCCCATCGGCACACTTACCGATACTAGGCTTTGTGGCGGAACATCAATCTTACCGCTCACCTTCAGCAAGGACGAAATACTTTTCTGCATCAGCGATCCGGTATCAATCCCTGCATTCTTATATTGCTCCGGAGTAAGCACCACCATATTTTCCTCAGCAGGCTCATTGGGAATATCAGCTTCCTGTTTTTTTTCACTACAGGATAATAAAAACAATACGATGGGTATAAATAAAAAATTCCTTTTCATCTTATCGTGCTACTGATTAATGTAATAATAAAGTTCGGCTAATGCCAGATTTCGGTTTTTAATGGTTTCAACATAATTGATCTGAATTTCTGTTGCCTGATTTAGTAACAGCACATATTCCAGATAATTAATCTCTCCATTTGAAAACTGCTTGTTAGCTGTTTCAACTATAGTTTCGGCATGCTTCAATGCAGTGCGCTCATAATATGCCACCATTTCTTCCTGTCTTTTATACTGCTCTAAAGCAGACCTATAGCCACTCTCCAGATTTTGCAGTTGCACCTCATACTGAGTAGCTGCAATTTTTTCATTGATCGCGGAAGCCCTTATTCGGGCTTTTTGACCGCCATTAAACAAAGGGATTCCCAGTCCTATCTGCCCCGAATGAAAACGCAATGCTCCGGAATACCATTTATCATCAGCACCATTCCCTTTCATCCCTATTAAGAAGTAACCCAAAGTAAGTTCAGGTAATAATTTGGATCGCTCGAGCTTAGTAGTTGCCTCAGCCAATTCTTTTTGCTGCTGCCAATAACGCACTTCAGGATGCATCGGCAAGTGTCCCACCTCATAGGCGAGCAATCGAGGAAGAGCAGTGTTTGCTTCAGTTGGCACAAAAGGGGTTGTGGTATTGAGCAACAGTTGAAATTGTAGCTGTACTACTGCCACATCTTGTTCCAGCTGTTTTAATTGTAAAGCAATTTGTCCGCGCTGATTTTCGGCGGTGGTTTTTTCGAGCACATTACTCTCACCGGCCTTAAACCGAAGGGCAGCTTTATTCATGAACTCACTAAAGATGCTATCATTTTTGAGAAGTAAGCTTTTCTTTTGCCGTAGATAAAGTAACGTAAAAAACACTTGTGTAACGTGTTTTTTCAGCTGCGCTTCCTGTATACCCACATGAAGTACACTACTTTTCCATTCCTCATTCAGTACTTCCTTTTGTCTAGAATATACCGTAGGGAAATTAATTGTCTGCGATATACCCAGTTTAGCGTCTGTATAAATACTATTCATTTGGCCATACTCTCCTACCAGATTTGTAGCGGGTATATTTGCTCCGGACTTAATTAATTGCTGATGATACTCCCTTTTCAACCGCTCATTCTTTACAGTGAGATTATTGGCCAAAGCTGTATCTATGGCCTGTTGCAGCGTAATGGGCACCTGAGCTTGCGTTACAAAACACAGTAATAATACAAATACAAATACAACTGCAATCCCTTTCTTTCCTTTTAAGCGAAATGCTTTCTGATGTGTCATGATATACAAAATGGGTAATACAAATAATGTGAGAAAAGTAGCTATGAGTAAGCCTCCAATAACCACTGTAGCTAGTGGTCTTTGCACTTCAGCCCCCTCTCCCGTACTTATGGCCATGGGTAAAAAACCTAAAGATGCCACAGTGGCTGTCATCAACACGGGACGCAAACGAATTTTCGTTCCCTGTACTACAATACGCTTCAGGTCTTTATAACCTTCCGCTCTAAGACGATTAAACTCTGCTATAAGCACGATACCATTGAGCACCGCCACACCAAACAATGCAATAAATCCTACGCCGGCACTAATGCTGAACGGAATACCGCGTATTGCCAGAGCCAGGATACCTCCAATTGCCGACAACGGTATGGCCGTATATATTAACAATCCCTGCTTTACAGAATGAAAGGCAAAGAATAGTAAGAGAAAAATCAATGCCAGCGCTACCGGCACTGCAATCAGTAATCGAGCTTTGGCTTCTACTAGGTTTTCAAAAGCACCACCATAAGTAACATAATATCCAGAGGGGAATTTCACTTGCTGCTGCACTTTTTCCTGTAGTTCATGCACGACACTTTGCACATCACGACCGCGCACGTTAAACCCTACAATAATTCTGCGCTGTGAGTTTTCTCTCTGAATCTGATTAGGACCTTCCTCAATTTGTACATTCGCTACGGCACTCAAGGGAATTTGTGTTCCCTGTGGTGTAGGAATTAAAAGTTGCTGTACATCCGACAAATTTCTACGTCGTTCATTTTTTAGCCGCACTACTAAATCAAAACGTTTTTCACCTTCGTATACCACCCCACTGATCTGGCCCGCAAACGCGGCATTGATAATACTATTAATGTCATTCACATTTAAACCATATCGGGCGATGGCTGCACGATTATAGCGCACGGTAATCTGCGGTAAGCCTGAAACAGACTCTACATACACGCCTGAACTTCCTTCTACGCTATTACAGATTCTTCCAAGTATATTGGCATAATAGGCTAGCGTATCTAGATTTTCTCCGAATATTTTACACACCACATCCTGTCGGGCTCCGGATATGAGCTCATTAAATCGCATTGCCACAGGATACTGAAAACTGAAAGTAACACCGGGTATCACTTCCAGTGCTTGACTCATCTTGGCTTCCAATTCATGATACGTACGTGCAGATGTCCATTCTTTTCGATTTTTTAGCACAATTATCATATCCGAAACATCGATGGGCAATGGCTCGGAGGGCACTTCGCTAGTTCCTGTTTTCGCAACCACACGCTGCACCTCCGGAAACTCTTTCAATAAAATACGAGAGGCTTTGGAAACTGCGTCGATGGAGGTTTCCAAATTACTTCCCGGTAGTACTCTGGTTTCAACTGCATAATCCCCCTCAGGTATTGAAGGAATAAACTCACCACCGAAACGCGACATTACCCATAACGCGAAAAGAAATAAAGCCAACACCGTAACTAATACCTGGCGCTGAAAACGCAATACTTTAATGAGGTATTTTTGATAAAAGCGCTCAAGGCGGTTCATGAAGCGATCAGCGAACGTGGGCTGATTTGAAATCTTTTTGCTCAATACCAAAGCACTCATCATAGGAATATATGTGAGCGATAACACAAAGGCACCCAGTAAGGCAAAAGCAACTGTCTGCGCCATAGGCTTGAACATTTTGCCTTCAATGCCCTGCAATGTAAATATGGGTAGATACACAATCAGAATAATCATTTGCCCAAATACAGCACTGTTCATCATTCTAGAAGCGGAATAGCCAACTTCCTGATCCATTTCTACTTGAGATAATCGGGCAATATTTCTGAATCGGTTACTATGCGATAAACGATGCATTACCGCTTCTACAATAATCACAGCCCCATCTACGATTAATCCAAAGTCTAATGCGCCAAGACTCATCAAATTTCCACTCACACCAAAAAGATTCATGAGAATGATGGCAAAAAGCATGGACAGTGGGATCACAGATGCTACCAGTAGGCCTGCTCGCAGATTACCCAAAAACAGCACTAACACAAATACGACAATTAATGCGCCTTCCATCAGATTTTGGCTAACAGTACTGATAGCGTTATTCACCATTTTAGTGCGGTCGATAAAAGGCTCTATAGTTACACCTTCGGGTAATGTTTTCTTAATTTCCTCAATGCGCTCTTTTACGTTTCTGATAACCTCATTACTATTCGCTCCTTTCAGCATCAATACCAGAGCGCCCGACACTTGTTGTTCGCCATTATAGGTAAGCGCACCGTAGCGGGTAGCATTCCCAAATCTTACTTCCGCCACATCTCTTATTAAGAGTGGAAGGCCATCAGGCAAATTCTTAACAACGATATTTTCAATATCATGGATACTGCCCACCAACCCTTCACTTCTTATAAATAAAGCTGTGGGGCCTTTTTCGATATAAGAACCTCCCGTATTCTGATTATTTCTTTCAAGGGCTTCAAATACGTCCGCAATGGAAATCCGGTAAGCAAACAGCTTCTCGGGCTCTACAGCTATTTCATATTGCTTTAGCAAACCGCCAAAACTGCTCACATCAGCCACTCCTTTTACTCCCAACAGCTGTTTACGTACAATCCAATCCTGGATGGTACGTAATTCCATAGCACTGTATTTTTTTTCATACCCCTTTTCAGGACGAACTACATATTGATAAATTTCACCCAATCCAGTAGTAATAGGCGCCAGAAAGGGCGATCCAAAACCTTTGGGCAATTCTTCCTGAACTTGTTGCAAACGCTCAGCAATCTGTTGTCGCGCCCAATATACATCCACATCATCTTCAAACACCAGCGTAATTACCGACAAGCCAAAGCTGGAATAACTACGCAGTTCTTTTAGATAGGGTATATTACTGTTGGCCTGCTCGATGGGAAAAGTAATCAGTCGCTCTACATCAGTAGCCCCTAATGCCGGTGCTACCGTAATCACCTGCACCTGATTATTGGTAATATCCGGAACCGCATCAATAGGCAGCCGCCTTAATTCATAAATACCAAAGCCAACGAGAGCAATTATAAAAATTCCAATAATTAGCTTGTTCTTGATAGAAAAATTAATAATCCGATTCAACATTGCCTTTCCGAGTTAATCATTGAAAAATCTCATCATGTGAAAATATCCACATAATCAAACAGAAAAGCTGCACGCTTTTCTTCAAAAGAAATGAGGGAATGATTAACTAGATACGGGGAGGTTGCCAAATGCGGCTCAGATAAGAATTGGAATAATCATCCTTATCATGGATTGGTGTTTTAGTATCAACACCCTCCACTATAATTTCGGATAAATATAGACATTGAGGTAACACATCCGTTACTACATGAGACGTGTTAAAGTCTCCTGACTTAAATGGAAGTTTTTGATGATCCCCATGCTGATCATCGGGATGTTCAATCTGTCCTGAGTAATGTGCTGCCAGAAACTCGGCAAAAGTATAATTATCCCACTCTACATGCTCCAAATAATGATGAAATAGAGTTGGCAACCGCAATAATTGCCCAAAAGCTGTATTGGCAGTAAGAAAAATCCCTAAAAGCAATATTGCGATTACTTTCTTCACACTGTAAAAGTAAAAAAATCTTGAGGATAATACCTAAAAATAGTATTATTTCTGATTTTAACAAAAGGATTAAGCGCTGCCCTAGCATAGCATACTACATCTGTTCCTAACGAAATTATTTTACTAGTCGGCGTTAATAGGAATATATTCTACTTTCATTTAACGATGTTTTATAAAACAACAACCTATCCATTTTTAAACCGGATTCCAGTAATCGCCACAACCTCATTATTTATGACGAACTAGTTCAGCTTGATAAACATCTTATCAAAGTTGAGAATGAGTACACCAAACTGATTGATAACATCCTGCCCTATGTTTCCATATACATTTTCTTCGTCATTAATTGGTTCTTTAACTACTTTCACTTTGTCAAGATGAGCCTTCTTATCCAATATGGTAAATGTATAAGGAATAGAAAAACCTGAAAAAGTTTTAACCCCGGCAGCCCCACCCAATGAGAAGTCCTGAGGTTGATATTTCCCATCAATATCCTCTCGATGTGCTTTGTAAAACTTACTGTACAACATACTTTCATCGGCTCCACTATCGAATGTAAAATGCATACCATTGATATGAATCATAGGCTTTAACCCATCCAGTGCCATGTTAGATGAGGCGGTGTAAACAGTTTCTTTTTCGGGAATAAAAAAATACTGATCGCGAGTAATATGAATTTCTTTAAAAGCATTCATCACAGGAAATCCTATTATTCCATTGATCCTATAATCGATAGGCTGAAAATACAATGCTTCATCCGGCAATACTAGAAAAACAACATTCTTTAATTCAATTGCTCCAATATATAACGAAGGGCAAACAGCCAGATCAGCAAGAATCTTTTCTCCGGTTATCGTACCCACTTCTATATTCGCCGGGATCAGCTGCATACGCAACTTTTTCGCAGTTGAAACAGTAACAGTAGAAATATTTGCTCCGGTGTCAAAAACAAAATCAACACTGTCCTGTTGATGATGAGCCACCAAATTCTTCAAACCCGCCTTATCAATTTTCAATTGCATACGGGTAGTAGCCGGTATATTAACAACCTGCTTGGGAACATCTTTTAGTTTAGTCCAGATAAGATGACTATTTTTTAAATCATTCTGTTCCTGAGATTCCAGTAATGTAGTGTACCGTTCTAATATCGTTTCAATAGCTTTCGCTGCCTTTTCATACTCAAACAGTTTCACAAAATTATCCGACCGGGTACGATACAACAGAAGAGCTATCGAATCAGGAACCGAAGTCGGTGTAGCAAGTAAAGCGTCAATCATCACATTAGATTGAGCTGGTTTATTGAAAGCATTATGCAAAACTGCTTCAATATACTGTCGCTCCTGGCGGGTATAACTATTCTTCTGAGCCTCGTAAATTTCTTTTGCTAGAAAAAAATGCTTCGATTTAAGTGCTGTAAAAATATCGGTTTGCGTTTGTGCTCCTACTTGAATACTAATAAAAGAAAGTAGGATGAAGATAAGCCCCATATGATTAATATTAATTTCAACTAAAAATGCAATAAGGCTCAAAATAAGGAGAATTGACTATACTTTTTAATATCGAAGCCTTATCAATTAAATAATTGCCATAGGTTAATTTTTTTGATCAAAAATCCTCGCTCAGGGGAATGCAACCAGTCAAGATTGCCTTTATCAGCATAGGAAATTGTTCCTTAACCCTATTACGGACATCTATTGCAGAAAGTTCATGATTTTTCACTTTTCGCGCCTAGTCACTATAACAATCACAACCGTTAAAGAGAAAGGCTAACACCATATAAAGATTCATCATTATAAAAACACCAGAAACCCATAACCAAAACTGAGTAAATAAGACAGTAAATAATACGGGGGACGCAACCAATACTGATTAGGTACAGTAAATACACGCGTTACATACTCATATGCATAGTATTAAGGTTGATTAGACTCTGCCTTAATACCGCCACGCTTTCCAGGCTTGAAAACGCTTAGTAGGGTAGCTAATATTAAAGCCAATACATCATATACTGCCCCATATATCAATCTTCCTTCCGCGCCACCTTTTCCGTGCAACATTGTATCCATTCCGTCTCGTAAGATAAATGCACCAACAAGGATCACTGTAATAATCAGTAAAAATTTAACGGTCACCCATGGATATCTTAGCAGCTTCCATTTTGTGAGATAAGTCAACCACAGTCCTGACAATAAAGCCAGAAAACTGAGAGGTACACCAAAAACAAAACCCAACATTTGCAAGATCTCATAATGCGTTTTTATTACCAGAGGATCAGTCTGTTGTGATGCTTTTATGGCAATTGCCAAATAGCCAGCCGAATCACCTAATAAGGCAACTGAAACAATAATATGCAAGCTAAGAGCATATTTAATAAGATTACGACGCGTCATAAAACTAAATAGTTAAGCAATCATTGAAATCATTTGAAATCCGAAAATCACGTGCTCCCCTTTTAGTAAGACGCTAGAATCCTTGGAATACTTTATAGTTGTCTATGAAATTCGGTTTAAAAAATCGATCAACTAAGCTTAACTGTTTCCATCTCTTAATTTCACTAGCTGTCTTTGCAAGGTCCGTTTTTCCACCACAGAACGGCTGAGTTGGATGGCCCTTTCATAATGATAAATTGCTTTCTCATTATCAATATCAGTATATAAGTATCCTAATAGCGCATAATAATAGTTATTCTCACTCGACTCTAAACGTTCTGTTTCTTCAATAGCCATTTTCTTACCGTAAACCTTGGAATAAGCAAACAATCGATTCAAGACCGTAATCGGTGAATACTCTAGCAGCACCAGCTGATTGTATAATTGTAAGATTCGGTTCCATTTAGATGCGTCAGTGGTCGTATGCCAATAGGCAATACCGGCTTCCAGATGGTACTTTGAAACTTCCGCTCCCTCCGTAGCCTGAATCAGATAATAATGCCCTCGCTGTATTAACGACTGATCCCAAAGCCTTACATCCTGCTCTTCAAATAATATAGTTTCATTGTGCTCGTTCATTCTGGCTGGGAGACGAGAGCTTTGATAGCACATCAGCGCTAGCAATGCATTAGCAGCAGGTGTATTAGTGAGACGGTTTTCGGTGAGCAACAATGTGAGGCGCATCGCTTCCGAACACAATTCAGCTCTAATTTGTGTGTCATGAGTAACGGAATAATATCCCTCATTATACAATAGATACAGCGTCTTAAGTACCGTATTCAGTCGTTTCTGAATAGCAGTTCTATCCAATGCTACAATATTAAAACCGTCATTACGCAAATACTGCCTTGCGCGCTGCAAACGCTTTTTAATGGTTTCGGGTTTAGATAAAAAAGCACGAGCAATTTCTTCCATGCTGAAACCACAGAGAATCTGCAATGCTAGGCATATTTGAGATTCAGGTGTATTTACCGGATTGCATACAGCAAATATCATTGCCAGAAAACTATCTTCGATGTAACGATGATCCCATTCCTGTTCCGGTATCGCTTTCTGCTCACTATTTAAAAGGGCTGGCTTCACTTTCTGCTCAAATACTGAAAGATGTTTATAATAGTCTTTCAATTTGTTTTTAGCAACTGTATATAACCACGCTACCGGATGCTTAGGAATTCCATGAACAGGCCAGTGTTCAGATGCTTTCAAAAAAGTATCACTGGCAATATCTTCAGCCAATTCAATATGTTGCAAACCGAAATGACGGCACAATACGGCCGTCATTTTCGCATATTCCTGTCGAAATAAATGCGGTAAAAGTTCCTGAGGTGATTTCAAGATCAATCTCGTTTTAAAACTTCACGCACTTCAATATTACCCCCTACCTGATCGAAAATAGGATTAGCCTTGGCGATTTCTACCGCCTCATCAATCGATTCGGCTTTCACCACCACATAGCCACTAACAAACTCTTTTATCTCCGTGTAAGGTCCGTCAGTTACCACACCACCGGGTTTGACTACCTTAGCACTACCCGGTATAGGTAGCAGGGTGTTCCCTTTATCTACAAGCTTTTGTTGGGCTGCTACGCCAGCTAACCAGTTCATACGCTCCTGCATTTGTTCGGGCGAAGGCTTAAAATCACTGATATCTTTCAATCTGAAGATTAATGCAAACTCTTTCATACGTTTCTTTTTTATGGTTCGCTTATATAACGACCCAATTCTTGCAAGGGGGACAGTTTCTTATTTTTTTTGATAAAGATTCTCAACAGCTAAATGTTACTCTTCCAGATTTATAATCATTTTTTCCAATACCCTAAGCACTTGCAGATATTCTTCATCGGAAATCTGCTGCATAACTCGCCGCCTGAAGGCTTCCTGCCTTTTCAAACATGTGTTATGCAAAACCTTTCCCTGATCGGTTAATATTAACAAGTTTGTTTCTTCTAACAAGTTTCTACTCTTCAGCTCCTGAATTGCTTTATCGACAGTCTCTTTATCAGCGAATTCCTCGAGCGCTGCATATAGGTTGCTCCTATTTGCTTGCTCCAGCACATACACTGTATTAAGTAATTGCCATTGCAGTCGTGTAATATTTACCGATTCATGTATTCGACGGATGCCTTCCGTAAGTAGATTGTCCAATTTTTTCAAATAATAACCTATCTGTAGATGTTGCTTCATATTTTCCGGCGTTTCTCTATAGGAAAACGAACCAACAAGAATTATACTTTAAAATAGACATTCCTGACCGCATAACAGCCTGCACTTTTTAAAAGACATACTACTGCCCCTTGCAAAGAAAATACGAGCTGTGACAACAGTATGTCAGCAAGGAGTATAATTTTTTCTTTATATAATGAGCTGATATTTTTGCCAATAACATGTTGTTATGCAACATAAAAACAAGATTTAACATTTTGTAATCAGCATATAATCTAACTATATGAAACAGCTATTTCTCAGTTCGTCATTTTGTGATATTGCCGAACATCTTCCTGCTTTTTACCCCAAACCTCTCACTGGTAAGAGAGTAGCTTTTATCCCTACAGCAAGTGTAGTAGAAGTTTACACAAAGTATGTAGATAATGACAGAGCAGCTTTAGAACAGTTAGGTCTTATTATCGAAGCATTATCCATTGAAAATAATTCTAAAGTAAAAATACAATCTACTTTATCCGATTGTGACATTATCTATGTATCCGGAGGAAACACTTTTTATCTGCTGCAGGAGCTAAAGAAATCCGGAACGGACTTACTTATTGCAGAAGAAATACGCAAAGGGAAATTATACATTGGCGCATCGGCAGGTAGCATTATTCTAGCACCGGATATTGCCTACTCCTCTCTGATGGATGACCCTACAAAAGCGCCTGAACTGCAGCACTATCACGGATTAGACATCATTGATATTTATCCCCTACCGCATTACGGCAATGCTCCTTTTAAGGAAGTAGCAGCACAAATATATCAGGAATACCACAATCGCCTACCCATAGTTCCTATTAGCAACACACAAGTGATAGAGGTGAAAGGAGATGAATGGCAAGTAAAAGGAATCCCCTCCTAAAGGGCTCTCTTTTCTCCACAATTTACAGCCAATCATTCTTCATCATAAAAAAATAGACCAATCAGTTTATTTTATATATTTGTATATATCATTCACTCATCAATGATGTCAAAATCAGAAAAGACCCGAAAGTTTATTATTGAACAGACAGCTCCACTGTTCAATGTTAGAGGATATGCAGGCACTTCGTTAAACGACGTTATGTTAGCTACAGGCTTGTCAAAGGGATGCATATATGGCAACTTCGAAAACAAGGATGCTATTGCTTTGGCAGCTTTTGAATACAATCATCAACGAGTGACTGACCACATGAAAAACCGAATTCTAGCCACAGATAATTCGATAGAACGACTATTAGTATACCCGCGTACTTATCGTCAGTTCTTTCGATACCCCTATTTGCAGGCAGGATGTCCCATACTCAATACTGCCACTGAGGCGGATGATACGCACCCGCAGTTGCGTGAAAGAGCCGCAGCCGCATTGGATTTTTGGAAAAAGTCTATAGAAAATCAAATCAAGCGTGGTATCTCCCGTGGAGAAATATGCACCAGCACGAATCCCACTCAAATTGCAGTACTCATGATTGCCATCATCGAAGGGGCCCTGATGCAGGCGAAACTTACCCAAAGAACTCGGGAATTAAAAATCGCCATGGATTATCTGGAAAAGATGATTCTGGGCTTGAAAGCCTAATTTTTTTAACGAATAAAAGACCAATCGGTCTATTTTAAATTTTATGTTTAAAAAGTGGATTAACCTATTCATCCGTTTTCTCGAAAAAGCATTTGACCGAGACTGGTACGGACATTTGTAAACAAGCGAAAAGAACCAATATTCTTTATATGAACATAACACCCTGGTTTGATAGATCCTTTTCCTTTCCCATTGCCATAGATCAGTTTCCCTTCCTACTGCAAAGACTACAATGCACGGAACTACGTGTGCAAGCACTCACGCAATATCTTCCCGAATGGCAGCTCAATCTAAAACCCGATGGCAAATGGTCCATAAAAGAACATATAGGCCACATGTTAATTATGGAGCCCCTATGGCAGCATCGATTTAAAGATTTAATAAATAAACACACTACTATGACCCCAGCCGACTTAAATAATACAGCCACTCATGAAGCTCGATTTAACCAATATAATATTTCCCGAATCATCAATCAATTCAAGCAGCAGCGATTAAAAACCTTACACCTATTAGCAAAGCTTGAAACCTCCGCTTTTGAATATACACTACTACATCCTCGCCTACACTTGCCAATGCGTATCACCGACCTGATGTATTTTGTAGCAGAGCACGATGATCACCATATAAACACTATCAAACAGTTTAAGAACTCATAACCCCCACAAAACATATATTATAATTTTTACTCTAAAAGCAACATAATGGAATTAGAAAAACGTAAGCATCCCATTGGAGTTTTTGAGAAACCATCCGTCATTACAGCACAGCAACTAAAAGAATGGATAAAAGATATTGCTCAGTTTCCGTATATACTAAAGGCCACAGTCGCACCTTTAACTGCGGAACAGCTGCAACTTACTTACAGAGAAGGCGGTTGGACAATTCAACAAATTATACATCATTGCGCTGACAGCCACATGAATGCCATTATTCGTTTCAAACTGTCACTAACAGAAGATCAACCTGTTATTAAACCGTATCCAGAAAGCCTATGTGCCGAACTACCGGATAGCAAAAATTTCCCCATTGCTGCTTCGCTCTCCATTTTAGAAGGAGTTCATAGCAGGTGGCATGCTTTATTACAAGAAATGAAGGCACTTGACTTCAACAGGACTTATATACATCCTGAATATGGCAAAAGCTTTCGGCTGGATGAAGCTACAGGAAATTACTCTTGGCATTGTAAGCATCATCTGGCACATATCCAACTAGCCTTGAAATAAGACACCCCTCATCATTATTTTCATATAAAATTGGGCTAACAATATAATTGCAATAAACAATCAACCCGCCTAAAGGCGGGTTGATGTGCGTACTATTATAGAAGAATGTTGATTGCTAATAATGCCATCTCACAAAAGCTTCCATGGCTGCATAACGGGTGAGTCCTAAGTCGGCATACAACTTTGCAG
>NZ_JAZGLY010000008.1:0-179649 GCF_036409055.1 Niabella digestorum
GAGAAAGTGTAGCTCTAAATGTTGATTTACTTTTCGATAGAAATCCTCTTGAGGAACTAAACAGTCTAAGCTCAGCTCGTAAAACAATTTGGGTGTAAAATCTTTTCGTCCTTGCATATAGCAAGTTGCAAAAAATAATTATATTTGATTTGAGTTGTGCAACAGGCACATCGGTTTTGCAAAAGAGCGGGTTAAGTGCAAACTTCAACATTTGTGCTTTCAATCCGCAAAACCATTTTTTATTTGCTTTTAAACTGTAAATTAGCAAATAGAAAAAATGGTTTTGCTACGTCTGTGCTAAATTGAAAGTTATCGCTTTCTAATCCGCTCCTTCGCAAAGCCACAAAACGAACTCTACAATGCGATACTTAACGAAACGCCTTCAGAGAATATTATTTTCATGGGCAATTCTTGCGGTGGAGGCATAGCACTGGGATTTGCCCAAAAACTAAGGAATGAAAATAAGCCACAACCTTCACAAATTATTTTAAACTCCCCCTGGCTCGATATTACATTAAGTAATATGGATATTATCGAGTTGGATAAAAAAGACAAGCTATTAGGCATTAAAGGTCTTAAAATGGCTGGAGCTTTATATGCTGCAGGAATAAATCCAATAGACTACAAGGTGAGCCCTATCTTTGGAGATTTCTCAGGTCTTGGAAAAGTTTCCATATTTATCGGTACCCATGATTTGCTCTTTGCCGACGCCCAAAAACTCAAGAAAAAACTGGAGCAACAACAAATCGCGGTCAACTATTTTGAGTATCCTAAAATGTTTCATCTTTGGATGGCTTTAACCAATATGAAAGAATCCCAACATGCTATTCGTCAGTTAGCAAAATTGATCAACACTAAAGACGAATAGGTTATTTTCAATAAAATAACAACGAGCTAATAGGTTAAAAGTGATCCGTCCAACTATTGACAAATACTTGAGATTTGTAGCCCGTCTTTTTTATATTACTACTTAGTTTTAATTGCCCTATGACAAAAATCATGTCAGCAATATTGTTTAATTTCACTGATAAGCATGCTGTGTAGCATACGGACAGAAACACTGCCAACATTGCTTCTGTTGCTAACCTTCGGCCGGTATACGCAATATGAAATAATAGGAAGAAACAAAAATGATACAACAAGAATTTGCAAACAAAGCAAAGAAGATTTTGCAACAAGACGATAACGTTATTGGTGTGGCAGTTTCTGGCTCCTGGCTGACAAATGAAATTGATGAGTTTTCTGATCTTGATTTAATCATTGTAACACATCAAAGAATTTCCGATCACAAAAGCAAAATGCTGGATTATGCAAAAAGATTGGGGAATTTTTTGTCTGGATTTACTGGAGAACATGTCGGTGAGCCTAGGTTGCTCATCTGTCTTTACGACAACCCTCTTTTGCATGTAGATCTTAAATTTGTGACGTTGGAAGAGTTTCATTTGCGCATTGAAACCCCTACCATACTATTTGATAGAAATGGACTACTTGAAAAAGCCATTAATGATTCGCAAGCAGAATTTCCATACCCAGATTACCAATGGATTGAAGATCGATTTTGGACATGGATACATTATGCTTTACTAAAAATCGGGCGAGGCGAATATTTTGAAGCTTACGATTTTATGGGATTTTTGCGTATGGTGGTATTGGGGCCTTTACTTCATATAAAAAACGGCAACCTCCCTCGGGGCGTAAGGAAAATAGAATCCCAAATAGAGCGTGAAGATTTAGAAAAACTGAAACACACTCCTCCGGCATATAGCAAACAATCACTACTAGATAGCTTAAGAAATGCTGTAGCTTTATACCGGCAACTTAGAGTAGTGCTATTTGATGATACCGTAATACTACATAAGAATACAGAAAAAAAAGTAATGGATTATTTTGATAAAATTGAGAGCCAAAAATAATCAAACCGGATATTGATCAATCAAAAACCTAAGCTCTAGTTCCTGTAGCTATTTCGGCTAATGGAATACTAAAGAAGATACCCCCTATCCTTCTTCAGCTATGAGTAGCTACTAGCTGTAGTATAAAATTACAAGATAACTAAATTAGCCAAGAAACATAGTAATGAGATAGAGCTATACGGGATGGAACTTTTCTGGAACCATGTCCAGCATTTCCAAAAAGCAGTTGTTCCATTGACATGGTGACAAACAAGTAATTGGCGCGTTAAGATCTATTTTGAATCTTTCAGCAAGTACCCTTAGCTGCCTTTTTCTGAAAATCTTCTTGAAAGCTACTCTAGTTGATACATTTGGATTACTCAACAAGCAAGAAACAAAAGCTAAATATTTTTGTTTGTGTTTTAAATCACAATTTCTCACATTCTTTCTCTTAATACATAACAAAGCTGATGTAACGGTGGGTGGTGGCATAAAGCTTTTAGCACTTACTTTATAAAGTAGCCTTAGTTCAAAAAAAGTATGGTAAAAAACAGCGAAGGGATTATACAACCTATTTGATACTAACTTTTGGGCTGCTTCCAATTGAAGTATGATAGAACCTCCAACAAAGTTTTCAGCATGCTCATACATTAGTATCTTGAGTATTTCAGATGTAATGCCATAAGGAATATTAGAAACAACTTTAAATGGCTTGCTTGGCATTCTATAATTTCTAAAATCACTACCGACAATTTTCACATGGTGAGCATTAGAAAATCGTAGACGTAAATATTTTACTAATGTCTTGTCCTTTTCAATCGCTATAACTTGGTCACACATTTTTACTAAATGAACTGTGAGAAATCCCTTTCCTGCCCCTATATCCAAAACAGTGTCGCTCTTATGTATGGTTGCTTGCTTTATCAAATCTGCTATTAATACTTTATCAATAGTGAAATGTTGTCCCGTGAGTCGAACGGGCAATTTGGATTTTGCCATAGGCCACATTTTACAGGTGAATACTTGTTATCCAGATCAGCGAGAAGTGAATAGACAGCATTCCCTGATAGTGTAGCCATCATACAGCTTCGTCATAAAAAACGAAAAAGCTCAGTGTGACAAGCACTTTTGCCACAAAAAAGAATTGGATTTATACAGGACTGTCTATCACTTAGATAGAAGTCCACAGTCTACAAAGACAAAACATAGAGGTATATATTTGCATTACTAAATCGCAAATTTAGCAACTAAGTTTGAAAATAAGCCGAAAGGTTAAGTAAAGGGATATATAGTAGTAAGAACTTGGAATATATAATGCACAAATAAATTTTGTTTTATCAACGACTCTTCCCAATTTTACTATTCAACATAACTTATAAAAAACAACCTCATGCTTGAAATCAGACCTAATTGCGAAAACTGCGGGAAATCCTTACCCTACGATAGTGAGGAAGCAATGATTTGTACTTTCGAATGCACCTTTTGTATAACTTGTGTTACCAAAGTTTTACATAATGTATGCCCGAACTGTGGTGGTGGTTTTGAAAAACGTCCGGTAAGGCCTGCAAGATTTTTAGAAAAATATCCACCAAGTAACAAAACACTTTTGCAGCCGATAGATAGGGAAAAATTTATAGAATTACAGGAAAAATATAAAGAAATACCGCCGAATAAAAGATAATCCCCGTACTTAAAATCCTGATGCCATCTATTACTTGGCATAAGCATGAACTAATACGCAAATGAGATGAAACAACAACCAAACAATTGGGATTTATTTCGCCCTTATTTTAAAGAAGAAAAAGTGTCGGCCAGGAAGATCCTTTTGCAGGAAGGTAAGATCTCTCGAAAAATGTACTTCATTGAAAAAGGATGCTTGCGCACTTGGATAAATAGTGATGGTAAAGAAATTACTACTCAATTTTTCTTCGAAGGCGACAGTGTTTCTTCTATAGAAAGTTTCAGAACCAACCAGCCTAGCCTGTACAGCATTGAAACCATTGAACCTTGCGTGCTGCAAACTCTCACCCAAAAAGAGTTTCAAATGATTGTGGAGCAGTCTCCCGAAATCAAAAAACAATTCGAAGAACATTTATTCCGACGTTTATTTCAGGCACAGCAACTGTTTTTTTCATACCTTAAAAATTCTCCCCAACAACGTTATGAAGAATTAATAACCCGGCATCCGCATATTGTACAACGAGTTCCACAGCATTATATTGCATCCTACCTCGGTATTACCTCTGTTTCTTTAAGTCGTATCCGCAACAGAAGGTAGCTTTTTTAGCACATAAGAACAATGGTTTATAAGAACATTTAGAATCTTAAAGACTCATTATCATCAAATGAACCTGAAAGAGATTTAGCAATATATACTTATACGATCAGGTAGTATGTGGAGGACAATGATAACCCGAGAATGAAATTTTCGATAAAAATAACCATACCATACCATAACACCTTTTTCATCATTACAACTGCATTGCCATAAAATAGAGGTTTGCAATGAGTGAGCTCACTCAACAGTCCTTTTTTATTAACATTTGTTATCGTCTTCGCCTTATCCGGCTCTCAACTTTGCACTAAATTAAATTGTAAAAAATGAGAACCGTCATTGTATTCAATCACCCATATGAAGGCAGTTATTGTCATGCTATCCTGAGTGCTGTAACCCAAGGACTCACTAATGCCAAGCACGAAGTGGATATCATCCATCTGGATAGAGATGGATTTAACCCCAGAATGACTTCTGCAGATTTAAAAGCATTTGTAGAACATACAGCAGTTGACCCTCAAGTTATCGACTACCAACGAAGAATTAAGGCTGCCGATCACCTAATTTTCATTTTCCCGATTTGGTGGGATATCATGCCTGCTACTACCAAGGGATTCATCGACAGAGTTCTATCACCCGGCCTGGCATACGATCATCATCCTCGAGGATTCGGGCTGATCCCCTTATTAAAAAATCTGAAAAGTGTAACCATCATCACTACTATGAACAAGCCAGCCATCCTATACTCCTTGCTCATCGGAAACTTAATTAGAAAAGTAATGATAAAGAGTGTTTTCAAAACTATGGGTTACAAAAATGTAAACTGGATAAGCTTTACATCAGTGAAAATTGTAAGCCAAGAAAAAAGAGTAAAATGGCTACAACGACTAGAAAAAAGATTTTCAAATTTTCAATAATTAAATTTTCGTTACCATGAAACTTAACAGAAACTATATTACTCCCTTTTTATCTCTAGTATTCTTTGTGGTGGGAATATCGGGGCTATTCATGTTCTTCCATTTACTTGATGGCTATACCGAAGTTGTTCATGAAGTATTGGGTGTTTTCTTCATCGTGTGTGCCATTTTTCACATCATTCTAAATTGGAAAGCCTTGAAGGTTCATTTCAAAAAAAGAGTGTTTTTACCCGCATTACTATCAGTATTAACACTGTCCGGTATTATCATTATTTCCGAAAGGATGTTCCCCCCAGTTGACTTACAAATAATGAACAGAATTGTACGAGCGCCAGTAAAAGATGCCTTTAATGCTTTAAATATAGATTACTATGAGGCTAAAAAGAGATTAAAGACGATCGGTATTGCGGTAGATGAGGCTCAATATTTTGAAGACTTATGGAAAAACACTCATGCTGATGCAGAAGAAGTAATCGATCTGATTTTAAAGTAAAGTACACACTACAAGCTATTATAAAATATATGCTATATCTATGAGTATCTTAAATGGGATCAATTATGAACACTAATCAAAATAGCGGAGGCAACGCTGCAAGAGATTGGGTTTTCAGAAAAAGTATTCCTGCTCCCCTAGCGTCATTGAAAATACTGCTGCTGCATCTACACTGAACTATCCCATAAAAATCCGGATCTAAGTAGGTATTTAATAAGTGGAGCTTTAGCAAATCCGGTTTTTAGCCTGTTATCCTATTATTTTCATTAACTTTCCGCTTTGAAGAATGGAACACTACGATTTTCTAAGGCTTTTTCACGATATCACCCAGGCCGACTATGAGCTGCTGACTCAAAACCTGAGAACCAAAACCTATAAAAAAGGTGAGCTTATCACTGTTCCGGGACAAATTCAAAGGGAGCTTTATTTTGTAAAAACCGGTGTGCAAATGTCTTTTTTCGACTCGGACAATAAAATGCATGTGATGGCTTTTACCTACCCTCCCAACCTATGCGTGATTCCCGAATCATTTTCATTTCAAATACCGTCCAAATATTTTCTCACCTGCCTTACAAATAGCGAGCTGGAGTACATTACTTATGATGAGCTCCTGAGATTATTCAATCAATCGCAGCAAATTGAGCGCCTTTTCCGACGCATGACAGAAGCGGTGCTGGCAGGTTTAATTAACCGCCATATTGAATTGCATAGCATGAGCATTGAGGAAAGATATAAAGCATTTTGCAAACGTAGTCCACATTTGCTGCAACTTGTCCCCCACAAATACATTGCGTCCTATCTAAACATTGATCCCACCAATTTTAGCAAGCTATTTAATACAGTAAAATTTTAATATTGGTGTAGACCAACATTCGTTTTGAAAACAGTCAGGAATTTTGCGGTATAAATTTAAACGCATGGAAAATCGCTGGCTGGACAAATCAGAATACCCGTTCACATCGAACTATTTTAATGTTAATGGGCATAACCTGCACTTTATCGATGAAGGTGAAGGAGAACCCCTACTGTTTGTTCACGGCACTCCTTCGTGGAGCTTTGATTTTCGTAATGTAATCAAAAAATTAAAAGCAACCTACCGTTGCATAGCTATTGATCATATAGGCTTCGGACTTTCGGACAAACCCCAACACTATGATTATTCTACACAAAACCACAGTCTTACACTTGAGAAATTCATACTGGATCAACAGCTACATGATATCACTCTGATTGTGCATGATTTTGGAGGTCCCATCGGATTAAATTTTGCTATCCGTTACCCACAGAAGATTAAGCGCATCGTTATTCTGAACTCCTGGCTATGGAGTAGTAAAACAGATCCGGATTATAAAAAGATGAGTAAAATACTGAAGAGCCCGTTGCTACCTATATTATACCGATGTTTAAACTTTTCGCCTAGATGTATATTACCCAAATCGTTTGGAGATCACAAACTCTCGAAAAGGTTACTTAAACAATACACCAAGCCTTTTGCTGAGAAAAGCCAGCGAAATGGGCCCCTAGCATTTGCAAAATCATTGCTCAATGATCAGGATTGGTTCGAAGAGCTATGGAGTGCACATCACACAATTTCTGACAAACCCACATTGCTCATTTGGGGCATGAAAGACCCTGTCATAAAACCACATTACCTTAGCAGATTTGAACATGGTTTTAAGAATGCTTCTATAGTGAGGTTAGCTACGAGCGGCCACTTTCCGCAAGAAGAAGAACCTGACAAGGTAGCCGAGGCCATATTTGATTTTCTCTCCAAAGAGAAAAGAATGGCTACTAAGGCCAATACATCTGGGCGTTAAGTTTTTTGATTCTATCTGCAATTTTATGTATCATTGGGGTGCGGAATTATAGTACCGAAAACACCGTCTTACGGCGTCTTCTTTAGTCGTAAAACCTCCCTAATATCGGTTTAATCAATTAAGCTATGATAGAAATATATCATCTCAACTGCGTTAAAATTGTATCCCCTATCAACGATAATGTATGTGGCCATTGCTTATTGATTAGGGAAAATGATAAACTGGTTCTGATTGACACCGGCATCGGACTTCAGGATACGCTACATCCCAAAGAAAGAATAGGACAAGAACTAATTGATCTGGTAGGGTATCAATTTGATGAAAATATCACCGCAATACGCCAAATTAAAAAACTGGGATTAGATCCTGAAAACGTGACCGATTGCATTGTTACCCATCTGGATAACGACCATGTTGGAGGGTTAGCCGACTTTCCAAAAGCCACCGTTCATGTGAGCAATGAAGAGCTAGAGAACTTTAATTCCGGAAATCCAAGATATCTCAAACTTCCATTGGAGCATCATCCTATTATCAAAACCTATGGCTGCTCTGACTTTAACTGGTTTGGCTTTGAAGCAAGAAAAGTCAATATTGATATCAACACCGACATCTATTTAATACCTCTTTTCGGACATACTATGGGACAATGCGGTGTATCTCTTAAAGCAAATGACAAGTGGCTTTTTTATGTGGCTGACGCGTATTATATGCGCGTAGAACTTACCGATGAGCGGCATCCTGTAAACGAATTAGCACAATTAAGGGCTGATGATAATATTTTAAGGCTGGCATCGCTTGATAAAATACGCAAACTTGTAAACGACCATCCCGAAATTGAAGTTTTTGGTTACCACGACATAGAAGAATTTCATCGTTATTCCCAATCAAAATTGTAGGCAAGCTATTCCTCTCAATAATGCGCTAGGAGTTGTAAAATATCGCTCAGATAAAACGATATAGCTAGAGTGTTTATCTTAATTTAGCTGCAAATTTAAAATTTGTAGATTCCTAACGAAGAAAAGCAGCTAACATTATGAAAAAGGCATTTGCAATTATTGGGTTTTTATTATCGGGTGGTTTAACCATATTAGCACAAACGCACCTACAGCCGCTGGCCATTGGCGTCACCGAGAAATTAGAATCAGTCGTACTGAGAGAAACCAGAACCATTAATATTTATCTGCCCGAAGAATACAATGTAGATGATACTATCACCTAACCCGTTATTTATATCCCCGACGGAGGTATTGAGGAGGATTTCATTCACATCACAGGTATTGTAAGATTTAATACCCAACCTTGGATTGCCCGCTTTCCTAAATCTATTGTAGTAGGAATTGAAAATGTCAATCGCCGACGCGATTTTACCTTTCAAGTCGCCAATCTGGATTTTGTTGAGAAGATGGGCTTCTCAAAAGAAAACTTTCCCAGCTACGGAGAATCTGCAAATTATATCGCCTTTTTTGAAAAAGAACTATTGCCTTATATTGAAAAAAAATACAAAGCTAATACTAACCGCACCATTATCGGCGAAAGTCTAGCAGGACTTTTATGTACAGAAATTTTACTGGAAAAAACATCTTTGTTTAATACCTATATTATCATCAGCCCTAGTCTTTGGTGGGGTGACGCCATACTCTTAAAGCAAGCAGATAGTTTATTTAAGATGCAATTAAATCCACACACAAAAGTCTTCATTGCCGCACCCAATAAAAAAGAAGATCTAAGCATGTATAATCAAGCAAGAGCACTTTATAAATTACTAAAAAAGCATCCCCGCCTTATCACGCATTTTGATTACTTACCTGATGAGCTGCACTCCACAGTGATGCATCAGGCTGTATATAACGCGTTTAAACGGCTCTATACTAAAACTGTTTACTCCAAATAGAAAAAATTACTTGCATCGCAACAGAAACACTTATATGCTTAGTTTTTCCCCATCTCAATTATAGTGGCCACAAGTTTATATAGTCCGAAACACACCACCTCGTATCCCAGTCATTAGATATGATAAAGTAGATCGTTTTTCTAAAGCTGTTCGTGAAGCCGGAAGATAGATGTTTCAAACAGCAAGGAAAGATTTGCTGATTTCTCCTCAGATTGAAACAATATCCCCCATTATTGAGATAATTTTCTTAAATTGGAGCATAAAATCAACATCAGTTGATTAGGAGCCCTCCCTATCAGTCTGTTGTTTTGATAATTCGCAGCCTCATTCATAAACACACCAAAATGATCAAACCTATAATAAAACTGCTCTTACTAATATTCGTTACATCGCTTAGCTGGCTATCTTGCAATCAGAATAGTACCTCTCGCAACCCTTCTGCATTATTTGACGAAAAAAACGATACTATTATCGCAAAGCGTCAAAACGAATTAAACCCCTCCTACGAATTAGGATTTTTGTCAAAATCTTACAGTTATTTTTGGATTGTAGATCAAGACACATTAAACTTTTCAATAAATGCACGGCAATATATAAAAGATAGCACTTTACACTTAAGTATATATCACAAAGAGCCGACAGCCTTTTCAACGGCTATAGTTCATATAGACGAATCACTCTCAATTATTCAAGAAGACTTTCCATTAACTAAGCTTGGTTCTATTTATTTCACATCACCTATTTATTATACAGATGTCATAAAAGAACTTTCAGTCGGATATGAAAAACAATTCGGACGAAAGAGTATCAGTTATGAGCAGCTCAATGAATTGCTTTTCCAATCGAACTTGAACAAACAAATCGATATTTTTGTAAGTTCGTTAAATAAAAAAGTAATAGAATACAGTATTGAAAAGTTTCATTTGACGGATAAACAATCTCTAGAATCCCATTTTAAAAATATAGATTTCTCCGAATTTCCGGAATATGTAATTGATGGCATAGGGCTTCAGGTGCAGCTAAGCGATGAATAATAAGCTGGTCCCTTCCGTCGTCATAATATCTAAACCAAGCAAGAAGAAGTTTTAATTGAATAGCTTAGTAAGTACTCTCTATAGATATTGCAAATACTTTAAAAGAAAGTTGATTAAATGATTTCACTGACAACACTAAGAAAATTGGCACTATCCTTTCCACAAGTGACAGAAGAACCGCACTTCGAAAAAATATCCTTTCGAGTGAAGAAAAAAATTTTCGTAACCTATGACGAGAAATCCAAAAGAGCCTGTCTTAAACTATCCGAAATACACCAAGATGTTTTTTCCGCAGTAGATAAAACAGTCATATACCCAGTAGAAAACAGTTGGGGTAAACAAGGTTGGACGTTCGTAGAAATGAGCAAAGTCTCCAAAGACTTGTTCGTCGATCTACTGACAACAGCATATTGCGATGTAGCTCCTCAAAAACTAGCACAACAAGTAAGACCAACAACTTGATGCAATAATAAACCTTTTATAGGTTTGTACGTTTAGACTATCTGATACATAGGCTTAACACAAATAGCGCTACGAAATCTGATATTCAGGTAGTGTTATGTACGAAATTAGTCAACCAAAACATAATCGATGCGTATATAAAGCGCTTGTACATTGATGACCAATAAAAATTAACCGTATGAAAAAGATTTTATCGCTACTGTTTCTTTTAACCTTGACAAACACATACGCCCAAAAAACTCCAATACAGCTACTTCCTTCTGGCCATATACTTGTAAAAGCGAAAATTGAAGGGAAAGAAGGTAATTTTATTTTTGACACTGGCGGAGGAATTAATCTTTTCTTCGATAGTTTCATAAAAAGTATAAAACCAGCCTCCACATACAATTTTCTCACTGCCTACAGAGCTACGAGCGAACGGATCAATGCTCCGATATACGAAAACAAAGAGATAGTATTTGCAGGCAAGAAGTTTTTCAAAGTCCCCTACACTAGTTTTGATCTGAAAGCAAACGGAATTGATGGTGTTATCTCGCTTCAGATGTTTAACGATACAGACATCCTCATTGATTATAATAATAAAGAAATTGTATTGACTAATTTCTCTAAAGAAGCTATTGCAAAATCTTTCGACATTCAACTCATTACCCATGCCGATAAATCCACCGATATTACTACTTACATTACTTTAAATGATAAATATACCATACAGGTTTTACTGGATTCGGGAGCAGGCGACAATTCCTTTTGGTTGAGCGACCGTTTCATCAATACATTAGGAATAGACAAATCGACATTGGAGATAACGGAAAAGAAAAGTGAATTTGATGAAAAGATCGTTACAAAATTTTACAAAGGCTCCATTAAGTCTATTTCCAATCAGTATGCCCGACGAGAAGCTCCTCAAGTTACTTTTGTGGAAGGATTGATTTACGAAGGGAAAACCAGTATTAATTGGTTAGGAAATAAAATTGGAATTAGCTTGAAAAACAAAAAAATATACATCCTTGATTAAGATACACGACGGATTTTTGAGCTGATTTAAGACCTAAGTCATTCGAAAGCTTCAATAATAAAATATGTTTGACTCTCCGTAATACAAAAGGCTTAGCTCTGACTCGTATTCATTATTATACTCACAATGATTGTCAAAAATTCTACACACCATATCATTATGGCTAGTGCCGAACTGCGTCATAGGCGCTTGCAATATATCATAGTGGTGTGCTCCTAAAAATCAGCCATTCCTGTGCAAACCCCGTTAACCAACCTCCATAGCCTGCGCAACTGCAAAACTATCTTCCAATAAAGTGTATTCCACAATTTTTTCTTCTTTTACAACAAAATGAATAAAAAATATTGAAGTCACTATTTTTCCAGTCTTAAGCATTTTAGTAGCAAAATCACCTTTAATAATCACATCGCTTCCCGTCATCAGTATTTTATGGATGCTTGCAGATAAAGGCACCGTAGCAGACCAAAGTAGTTTAAAAAATGCTTCCACTTCTGCCCTGCTATTACGTTTGCCAAGCCAAGCTATTCGATTCTCATTTCCGGGAATCTGCCATTTCACATTCTCTGCAAAAAGATTGACAATACGATTTAGATCCCTCTGTTGTAAATATTCTAAAAAGGCTTCCACAATTTTCTTTGCATCGATCATACGCTCCCTTTGTTTAAAGCTTTTTGCTGTAAATAAGCCATCATCCCTACCCAGCCTGCTATGGTCATAATAATAATGGAGCCGAATATACTGACTAAGGAAGAAATAATAACAACTACTACCACACTTACTATTACCCATGATACATCTAATGCAATAATAAGCTGGGTCCAATTTTTAGGAATAGGGCTTTTACTAGCTGTCAGTAATACAAATAATGCAAAAACAATCAAAAAAACTCCTACTTCCCTAAACGGGACAATAGTATTGACACCGAACAATTTGGCAAAAAACTCAGGCACCGATGTTAACAGTAAACCTGTAATTCCAGAGCTGATAGCATTTGTAAATAAAATGTTTTTGAGCTTCATAACTTTTCGATTTTGTTTACACAAAAATATTTCGACCACAACCTTTAGCCATTATCATTACACGACATCTCATTAACACTTTACGACATTAAACACAATACTCACAGAACAACATGCTATCTTTACTGTATGAATTACAGAAAAACATTTTTGCAGGCCTTGTTTATTTTCTGTAAAGACAGAAATATGGATATTGATAAAATTGCTTCGTTATCCTCAATTAATATTCATGATTTGAATAGCAAATCCCGATACAAGGTCACCAACCATCAAATGGAAACCCTCTGGAAAAATATTGTTCATTTTTCCAATGACAAGTTGACTGGTCTACATTTTGGTGCAGCTATGCAGCTTGCTGCTTTAAACGCTGTGGGCCAGATTATTCAGACGAGCAGCACAGTGAAAGAAGCCTTGCAACATGCAGGAACATTGCTGCACCTGATTACTGATTACTATACAATGTTGATAGAAGAACAATCAAAAACATTCAGTGTTTCTTTTATCAAAAACAAGGGTTATGAAAAGTTCCCTTGCTCCATGAAGCATATAGGTGATTTCCTTGTAACATTTACCCTTTACGAAATGAGGGGGCTTTTACTCACAAATCCGGAACCTATAAAAATAGGAATACCCAGTTTTCATAAAGACTACAAAGCCGAATACGAAATCATATTTAACTGTAGGGTTAGTAAATCTGAAAATTACTCGATTAATTTTAAAAAGGAATTTTTAGCAACACCCATTATAACTGCCAACTATGAAATTCAAACATTGTTATTAAACCAAATACACCAGTTACTACAGCCACAAAAACTGAAGGGCAGCTTCTCCCGACGCATCTTCAATTACCTTATTACCAACTCTTACCTCTATGCAATGTCTATCGAAGCAGTTGCTGGTAATTTTAATATGAGTGTGAGAACCCTCCAACGGAAACTAAAAGAGGAAGGAATATCCTACCTGGTAATTGTGGAGGAAGTACGAAAAACGCTTGCCATCCATTATATTGAAAATAGTTCTTCATCCGTCAAAGAGATAGCAGCAATTATAGGATACTCCGAGCCAAGTGCATTCGTTAGGGCTTTCAAAAAGTGGACAGGCATAACACCCTCTGCATACCGTACGTAATATGCAAGCTGACCGCACACGAAGGAAGATTGCATTTTTTTATAGATTAGCATATGAAATATATTTAAATCCTCAACCTTTATCAGTATTCAAAAAAATTGTCATAAAAAGTAGTACTCCAAAATCCGACATCAAATGGTAACATACCTTTCGCTTCTTCGTGGAATAAATGTTAGCGGCAAAAGAATTATTAAAATGGATGCCTTAAAACAGCTGTATGAAAAGTTAAAATTTAAAAATGTGCATACTTATGTCCAAAGCGGCAATGTCATATTCTCCGCAAATAAAGAAGATACAAAACAGCTTGCTCAAAAAATATCAGTGCAAATCGAAAAAGAATTTGGATTTGATGTTCCTGTTATAGTGCTTACTTCTACAAATTTAAAAGCAATTATAGATCACAACTTATTAGCAAAAGATAAATCGAAAAATGCAGAATTTCTACATGTAACATTTCTGGGAGATGTACCAGAAACATTTGATAAGGATGCTATTCTCAAAGTTAAACATCCGACAGAAGCCATCGAAATCACGTCTAGCGCAGTTTATTTATATTGCCCCAATGGATATGGTAAAACCAAGCTCAACAATACCTTTTTAGAAAAAAAGCTTAAAGTACCTGCAACTACCCGAAACTGGAAGACAGTAAATGAATTGCTCAAATTATTAACAAGGGGGTCATTAGATAAATCGCAATCATAGCTCCCGCAATGGATGATAACACTAGCCCGTTATCCGTTGAACTATCGACTTGCAGTCGTGGTAATATCAGGGATAAAATATAATAGCTTTACACTCTTGAGCAAAAAGGCTACAACTTTACTGTATCTTAGTTATACACATTTCAATATTAGAGGGTGACGTAAATTTGAGTAAAAAACTTGCTTTACCAGCCCCATACATCAATCTGGAATTATATAATATGAAGAATACACTCATCCAAAATATCAGCAGATATATCTCTTTAAGTGAAGAGGAGGCTCATATTATAGAAAAATTCTGGATAGAAAGATCCTTTGAGAAAGGTGAATATTTATTAAGGAATGGTGAAACTTGCCGTTATGATACCTATGTAGTGTCGGGGTCTGTAAAAACTTACTTAATAAACGACAAAACGGGAGAGGAAGAGATTCTATTTTTTGCTATCGATGACTGGTGGGCCACGGATATTGAGAGTTTCTCCAAACAGAAACCTTCGATGTATAACATTCAGGCCATAGAGGATACGAAAGTTTTACAAATCAGCTACACCTCATTTCAGCAATTGCTAGCAACTTTGCCCCGCTTAGAACGATACTTCCGCTTGATTCTGGAAAGCTATTTGGGTGCTTTGCAAAAGAGAATTATTTACCACAATGCTTTTGATGCAGAAAGCCGCTACTATGACTTCTTGGTCACTTACCCTGAAATTGCTAAAAAAGTTCCGCAATATTTAATTGCCTCTTATTTAGGAGTCTCAGCAGAGTTTATCAGTCGTATTCGCAGAAAAAATAAGTCTTCTTGACCTAGTTCAATTTTTAAAATTGACTGAATCATGAGTTTTGCCTCCTCAAACTAATCAGGCAGAATCTTATGATAAATCATCCTATTTTTCAACCAATCCCACTGTGGAATAGAAGTCTTAAAAATCGCACAGTTGTTGCACCCATGTCACGGGTAAGTGCAGATGCCGATGGAGTCGCCACTGATGAAATGGTGGACTACTACACTTCATTTGCCAAAGGCGCCTTCAGTGTCATCATCACCGAAGGGCTATACACAGATAACTTCGCTAGTCAGAGCTATGTATTTCAGCCCGGCATGGTCACAACAAAACACATAGAGTCATGGAAAAAAATCACTGATGTCGTACACAAGCATCATGCATTAATTATTGCACAACTAATGCATGGAGGAGCAATATCTCAGTATCAAAAAAGTACCATTGCTCCCTCGCCCATCCAGCCCAAAGGTGTCAAGTTAGCATCCTATGGAGGATCAGGGGCATTTTCAATACCCAAACCCATGACGTTACAGGATATAGAACAGGTTAAAGAAGGCTTCATTACAGCAGCAATTAATGCCTATAAGGCCGGATTTGACGGTATAGAGTTACATGCTGCAAACGGATATTTATTAGATCAGTTTCTAACTCCTGAACTGAATATAAGACAAGATCACTATGGTGGAAACATTGAAAACCGCTATAGAATTGTAGCTGAAATTATATCAGGTATAAAACAGCAAGTTCCCAAACATTTCATCCTAGGGCTCCGTATCTCGGAGGGAAAAGTAAATGACCTCGCATACCGATGGGAAAAAGGAATTGAAGCAGCAAAAGAATTAGCAGAGCAAATTAAAAGATCTGCACCGGACTATATACACGTTGCCGTTCAAACCGGAGAATGGGAACGGGATAGTTTTTATAATGAGAACACATCACTGGCATCGGTGATGAGAAGTACCACGCATATTCCAATAATCGCCAATGGAGGCCTACATAATTTAGACAAAGCCGAAAAAGCACTTAATGATAACCATGCAGATTTATTGTCCATTGGGAAAGCAGCACTGGCAGATCCGCATTGGCCCATCAAGACAATGAATTATCAACCCATAATCCCATTCCACAAAAATATGCTATGGCCCAAAGCGACTATTAGCCACACTAGAAATGTATTAGCAAGGCTCTGTTCCGAAACTACCTAGCGGTTTATTCAGATTGAATTTCTGATTGAACAAGAAATATATCAAATATAAATTAATGGTTTAACCTTAAAATTAGCTTACAATGAAAATATCACAAATTAAAATTACTCCTGACACCTATGCTCCATTTAATCTGGCACAGGGCTATCGTGTCGGTGATTTATTATTTATTTCAGGTCAGACAGCTATTGATGATAACGGACAATTAATTGGTATCGGGGATTTTGACGTACAGGCACAAAAAGCTTTTGAAAACCTTGAAAAGGTACTGAAAGCCGGAGGTTCCAGTCTCAAAAATGTAGTAAAAGCAACCATCCTCTTACGCGATATGAGTAATTTTAATAAGATTGTTAAGTTGAGAGAAAAATACTTCACAAAACCCTATCCTGCCGATACCATTTGCGAAGTATCCTCACTATTTTCATCCGAGGCGCTCATCGAAATTGAAGCGATAGCTGTAGCGGATGATGCAGCAGAATGGGAAAGATAACACTCGCAGATATGATTGTAAGGTTGAAATAGCGGGTAATGCAAAATCTTCAGCACTGTACCCGCCTATTTCTCCTTTTTGCTTATTGAATACTTTCAAGAAAGGCTGTAATGTCTTTAAGCGATTCTTTAGCCTGAACACTATCTTTATTGGTGAGGAGCCATACGTGGGTTTGATCCTGATAAGCTTTAAATTCCGAATGAGGCTGAATGGTGCTGATATATTCATGAAAGTTTTTAGAATCATCGTACAATATTTCATTTGTACCCACTAGAGCCAGCAAGGGAGGAAAACTTTTGAATACAATCTCATTGGGATCGGCCTCCGCATCCCCATTCTCTTGAAGATAATTGCGGATACAATCCAGAATATACGCCTTAGTAAGAATCGGATCCAACTCTTGTCTTGTTTGATAAGAGTTGTTATTGCATTTAAAGTTTATAAGTGCAGAAATTAAAATGGCAGCATCTGGGATTCTGAAACCTTCCTTGACCAGCGCATTAATAGCTGTTACTGCCAAAGTTCCGCCAGCACTGTCTCCCATAAAAATAAGTTTGACTCCTTTATGAGATGCAACCAACATTTTATATACAGCTACAACCTCATTGATGGCTGCAGGATAGGGATGCTCTGGCGCCAGAGAATACTCAATAAAAAGAATTCTATGCCCGGTAGTATTCGACAATAAGCTCACTAAAGCCCTGTGCGACTCGATACTACCCAAAGAAAACCCTCCTCCATGCAGATAGACAATTATATTTTCTGAGCTAAGTTTTTCAGGTATAAACCAGTAACAGTTTACCCCAGCAATTTGTGTTTTATCTATCTTAACAGACTTCTCTACCGGATAAATCTTCCCAAGTGCTTCAAAGGAAGTCCGCTCAGTCTTGATTCTGTCCATAATCTCCTGTGCAACGGATGGTGTGTTCATTGTGATATGTGTTAAAAGAATTAATAAACTAAAAATTGTGTGTTTCATAACTTTTGTTTGCAAAAATAGATTTGACAGTATACTTTTGCAAGTAGTATATACAAAGTATACTAGTATACTTAAATATAGTATTGTTGATATTCACTTAGTTATATCATGAGAAAAACTGAAAAAATTTGTCCTGTAGAGCATTCTGTAAATATATTAGGTGGCAAATGGAAGCTACCAATCATTTATGCGCTAGTGTCAAATGGTACTGTTAGATTTAAAGAACTGGAAAGATTGGTAGCAGGCATTACCCCTAAGATGCTTACCACTCAGCTACGAAGTTTAGAGGCTGATGGTCTGGTTGGAAGAAAAGTATACCCTACCATCCCTCCTACCGTTGAATACTTTCTTACTGATATAGGGAAATCGATAAAACCGATGATTGCTGAACTAGAGAAATGGGGCCTATACCATCAAGAGATGCATTTGAAACCTAAAAAGAAGCGCTTAAAAAAGCAGTGCAATTAGAGGTATTGCCAATCCCATTTGAGTAACTGAGTGTCGTAATAATCGGTTAAAAGTATCAACCTAGGAGTAGCGCCTCTTAATACTTTGCGATATATCTTTTACTAATATCGCAAAACATATCTGAATGAATATTCAGGCCAATATTAGTAAGATTGGGAATATGCTCTGTGGCTATCAGATAAACAATTTCGCATATTTCTCTTTCCGTAAAGTATTTCTTTAGTCGTGAGAATGTTTCCGGATTTATTTTTTTATCTTTTGTGAGCTCTGTTGCATAATCCAGTGCAGCTCTTTCAGCATCCGAAAAATAGGAACTTGACTGATACTCATGTATAGCATTAAACTTCTCTTCGGGCATAAGCTCTTTCAAGGCTTTATATCTTCCGATATCCATGCAGAATTCGCAAACGTTTATCCGTGCTACTTGATGCCGAATAAGAAAGACAAGTTCTTTTGGAATTATTAATTTCTTATCCAGCTCATATATTTTGGCACCAAACTTGCCAAACGCAACAGGCATCCTAGCAGCGAACACCTTTACGGGGGTGAGCACCTTTCCAAACTGTTTCTTTGTTAGGAAATAAACTAGCTTCATCATAAATCCTTTCGGACTTTCAATGGGGGGTAAAAATGTTTGTATGTTGTCCATATTTCTGTATTTTAAATTTACACCCCTAAGACAATCGTATACGAGATTTTGTGACAAGAATTCTTACAAAAAGTCTTAAATACTCCGATACTGAACTACTAGTGAAAGTTCCACCTCTATGTATAATTATAATGTTACTTTTCTAACTTATGGTAAACTAGAAAGTGAGGCTCGAAATAGGTTAAGCTTATCCGGATTCAATACAGCAAAAACCTTTGAGATTTTATCTTTATGTATCGATAGAATTTGTATACAAGTTAGTTCCCCGTTTAGGCAAATGACTATGGCAGGTTGCGATAATACTTCCGTAAAAGAAAAACTGACAGGAGATTTTGCACTGCGAATAAGTTTGATAAAAAACTGAGCAATTTTTTCCTTTCCCATAAGAGGCTTTCCTAATGCAGGTACTTTACCACCACCATCGCCAAGCAAGGATATTTCATCGTTAAACAATGTAATCAAACCCTCTACATCGCCTTGACTAATGAGCGAGACAAAATTCCTTGCTGTGCTCAGTGCTCTTAAGTTGGAAGCCGGTTTATGCTTGAGATTGGTCATCTTTCTTTTCGCCCTACTGTACAATTGACGAGAGTTGTCCACCGAAATGTTTATAGCCTCTGCAATTTCTTTGTGACTAAAATCAAATGCTTCTTTCAAAACAAATACAGCACGCTCCGTTGCCGATAGCTGTTCCATTAAAAAAGCTAGCTCATAAGACAGTAGGTTCTGATTTTCAAAATGCGTTCCAGTAGTCTCACTTTCCGACATCGCTACAAAGGGCTCAGGAAGCCATAATCCCTTATAATGTAATCGCTGCTCCCGTTTCTTCAGATTTAGACAATGATTAATTGTCGCTCGAATAATATAATTCCTCTTATCAGTCACATACTCAGGAATGGGATTCTCCAAAAGTTTAAGATTGATATCCTGAACAACATCTCGAGTAGTATTGTAGTCGCCGGTCATATTATAGGCAACTAAAAATATGAGCTTGTCGAAATTCATCAAATTCTATTCTTTGTTTTGAGCAATAAGAAAATACGCTTATCAAAATCCAAAAGCCTTTCATAATCATAAAAATATAAATAGAGCATATACCCAATACTATAGCCCATTAGTACGCTCTATCCCATCCTTATATTCACCCCCCTTGGTTACATCGAACATTAGAATAATATAGTACTTCGCGATGATCCATGAGAGCTGAAAGTGCTATCTACTCTTGTAATATTACCATTAGTAACAATAAAATTGCAAATCAGTTTTTAAGAAATGATTATTAGAGCAAAATTTATCATAATTTCCGAACTTAGGGCTTTAATTCAATACTAATAATTTTCAATATTTCATTGCCCTAAACCTATGACAATGATGCTTGCAGCAAGTTTTTCACAAACACAGTTGTTCTTAAAACATACATTTTTCTTTTCGCTACGACATTTTAGGGTAATAATTGGCTTGGCCTTTATAGCCGGCTTGGGACGTTATATTCAATTAAAAGGATTCGGCGATATTCATTCCTTAACTAATATTTTATTAGAGATTATCGTAGAAGGTGCTAGAGTATTATTATTGCTATACATTCTGGGACTCGCTGATATTAAAAAAGGGGTGCTACGAATAAAACACTTTCTTACCGACAAAAAGAAGAGAGCGCAATTTGGAACTGTTTTTCGTCAGCATGTAAAAATGTATTGGAAAGCTATAATATTAAGCCTGATTGGATTTTCAATTATCGCATGGCTACTCAATTATTGCATTGATGTAATCATATATAAAACGTCACTCATCTCATTTCTAAAAGACAAAGGCATTCTGAATCCTCAAGCATCAGAATGGCCTGTATTACTATTTATTAAAAACCTTACAGTGATTCCTTATACATTGGTATTTGAAACACTCTTGCTTCTTTGGTTAGCTGGAAGATTGATAATCCTCAAAAAATAATATTTAATACAGGTTTATAAAATTTTATTCAAAAAATCTCATTCTTTTTAGATCGCTTTTCTAATTTGCAGCAAGCTAACATTTTCATTATTATTGATGCAATAAAGTATGTAATGCCTCTATATCGTTTCTATCAATGATACCCCAAGCAAACAATAAGTAATAATATAGTTTATAATTAATTCTAAAACCAATCTTGTGAAAAAAATTATTTTAGATCTTACCGTATCCCTTGATGGTTTTATAGAGGGCAATAATAAAGAAATAGACTGGATTGTTTTCGACGATGAACTAGCAGAGACGCTATACCGATTTGCCGATGAAATAGATACAGTTCTTTACGGTAGGGTTAGTTATGAAGCCTATGGTAATTATGTTCCAGCAGATGACGCAAGTCAGTTTGAAAAAGACTTTTACGCCCAAATACACACCAAAAGAAAATATGTATTTTCAAGGCAAACTCTCCCTCTTTCCGGAAATTATACGCTGATACAAGACAACATCGTAAATGAAGTGAGAAAAATAAAAGAAAGCTCCGAAAAAGATATCTGGTTATTTGGCGGAGCAGGACTGATATCCACCTTTCTTAATCACGATTTAATTGATGAAATGAGAATCACTGTCAATCCGGTAGTAATAGGTGGAGGCATCCCGCTATTCAAAGAAATTAATAATCGAAAAAACTTACGCCTTATCAATACCCGCACATACCGTTGCGGCGTAGTAGGATTGTGCTATGAACCTATAAGGGATGTAATTCAATAGCATATTGGGGAAGCAATTTGATATTAGACTATAAATACTTCGACGATGGATAAAGTAAACTTATCGGAGAAATTTGCACTCTTTACTGACCACTGGTCGCCTAAGATTGTTGGTGAACTTAACGGACAATACGTAAAACTCGCCAAATTCAAAGGCGAATTTGTATGGCATAAGCACGATAATGAGGATGAGATGTTTTTGGTAGTAGATGGCATATTAAAAATCGAATTTCGAGATAAGACAGTAACATTAAATAAAGATGAATTTATAATCGTACCTAAAGGCACGGAACATAGACCTATTGCAGAAAACGAAGTACTAGTAATGCTGTTTGAACCAGCAACTACGCTTAATACCGGCGATGTAACCAATGAGCTCACCCAATACCAGTTGGACAAACTATAAATGATAAAATGCATTAAGTACGAAGGCTCCGGAATCCAGAGCCTTCTTTTATTATTTCATCTTCTGAAAAAACTCATATAATTGCCCTACATCACCCGAGCAAAGAAGGGGCATCGCTTCAGCAAGCAGCTTTTCGTCCCAATTCCACCACTGCATCTCTAGGAGCTTTTCGATATCCTCATCACAAAATCGCTTCCTGATTAGCTTGGCAGGATTACCTCCTACAATGGCATAAGGCTCTACATCCTTTGTTACCAGCGCCCGGCTACCAATTACTGCACCGTCACCTATCCGAACTCCCGGCATGATTATGGCTTCACTGCCAATCCACACATCATTTCCAACAATAGTATCACTCGCTTTTTGAAATGCATCCCGGCTTTTACTAAAAGTAGCTACCTCGGGCATATAGAAAAAAGGGAAGCTAGATATCCAATCATAACGATGCCCTTGGTTCCCCGCCATGATAAAACTTGCTCCGCTACCTATGGAACAAAAAGAGCCGATAATCAATTTATCAACATCATCTCTATCTGGGAATAGATAGCGAGCACAATCATCAAATGAATGGCCATGATAATAACCGGAGTAATAAGAATATTTACCTGCAATAATATTGGGATTCGCAATGTGATCTTTAATAATCTTCCCTTTAAAAGGGCTTTCGAAGAAATTTTCCATGATTAGATATTTACTTTAATAATGAGACAATAGAAATCCGAAGAATAATCCTAAACTATCCTTCTGCGTTAATTGTGTAAAGTAAATAGTCTAATCTGCGAGTTCCATGGTGCAAAAGTAGCAAAAGAATTAATACAAGATATACGATTCCTTTAATTATACGTACCTCATATTAATCAAGATCGGTATTCCGCAATCATCATTTTTATGCGATTGTATTCGAATGATAAAACATTTCTGAAACAAATCCATATTCAACGCACCATTCAGCTATAAGCTTAAAGTAGCCGTCAATAAGATCGGTTATGCCGGCTTTTATTTATATTAAAAAATCTTTCAACTTTTAATGACTGCATTTTGAAAATACAATAATGCTTCAATCTTAATTTACAAATACTGTTATGTGACAGATTGGAGGAATCGTCAAAGTGATAAGACAAAGTCATCTACAAAAAATTGTCTATAATGGACAATCGTATCCGAACGAAACAGATTTTAACCTTCCGTCACTTATGAATATACTAGACGGTTTATAAAATGCGTAAGAAAGTACAATACAAAAAAGCATTAATGACCTGCATAGCTATTTATCCAAGTCTTACTTTGATGCTATGGCTTTTCGGAGAACCATTGGGTAAGCTTTGTCTACTATTACGCACTTTGATATTAACGAGAATATTGATAGCACTACTTTCTTATGTGTTATTACCGTTACTTCAAGAACTATTTGAAAATTGGTGTAACTCATAACAGATATGCCTAAATGGCTTCTTTAGAAAAGAAGCTACTACAGCTACTATTTTTTTATAACTTTATATGGTAATATTATTTTAGCTAGCCAACAGTATTAAGAACTTTCTCAAAAATGGAAGCACCGCAAGCAACAAAATATTTTGCAAGTCGGAAAGAGTGGCGAAAATGGCTAACAAAAAACTTTGAAACGGCTAAAGAAATTTGGCTTGTATTTCCGCTGAAGGCTTCCCATAAAAAAGCCATACCATATAATGATGCTGTGGAAGAAGCTCTTTGCTTTGGCTGGATCGACAGTACTGTAAAATCATTAGACAGAGAACATAAAATACAACGCTTTACTCCTCGAAACCCTAAAAGTTCCTATTCGCAAGCTAACAAGGAGAGACTAAAATGGTTGCTCGAACATAAAATGATACATCCCAAACTGATAGATGAAGTACAGAAGATCGTAGCAGAACCCTTTCGTTTTCCTAAAGACATTATTGACAAAATAAAGGCTGATGAAATTGTCTGGGAAAATTATCAAAATTTATCAGAATCGTATAAGAGGATCAGAATCGCTTATATTGACAGTGCTAGAAATAGGCCTGCAGAGTTTGAAAAAAGATTAAATAACTTCATTAGCAAAACAAGAGCAAACAAGCTTATCCCAGGAGTTGGAGGAATAGAAAAATATTATTAACCCAGCATTTTCCTAACCATGCAATACAAAGCTTATCCATCAATATAACAAAGGATACGCTAAAACTCTTGGACTCTATAGCAATTCCAACTCATTGATAGTTCTAAGTAATGCTATAATAATTATAAAATAATGTATTGCCAATTGAAGCACTAAACCTACATGAATGTTGAAAATGACAAAAAGTGCGTATACCATACAACTATCCCCCACCCGTATTACCAAACTAGATGCGCTGTTTCAGATACCACTCGACAAAGACGGAGGTTACATAGCAGCATTTATCCCCGACAATCCATCAGACAAAACGCTTATTTGGCCAAGCATACAAAATTACTTAACGCCTCTTCTATCAACTAGCATACCATTTGGCTTAGCGATACGATAGTAGGCAGCATTTCTAGGTTTATCATGGAAGAACAGGCTGAAATTACTTATTGGATTGACAAAAGGTTCTTGGGACGTTGCATTGCCACTCAAGCCCTGCAAATATTTCTTCTACTTGACCGACGCGACCTATCTTCGGCCGTGTAGCATATGATAATATAGGCTCGCAAAAGTATTAGAGAAATGTGGGCTCATACGAATAGGTTAAATATAAATTATGCAAACGCCCGCCACGCAGAAATTGAAGAGCTCATTTACAAATTGGCTTGACTGTTTGGAATACTATTTTACCTGACAGCCAAATCCAGCTACCCATCTTAATAAACTCATTTTTATGTATTTATAATACAAAACTAATTGCAAATTACAACCAACCCGCATTTATTAATAAATATACATATTTGTTTATAAGCAAATCAATAAT
The DNA here is from genome assembly GCF_036409055.1 of Niabella digestorum. Lineage (NCBI taxonomy): Bacteria > Pseudomonadati > Bacteroidota > Chitinophagia > Chitinophagales > Chitinophagaceae > Niabella > Niabella digestorum. The sequence continues at coordinate 25,262 of NZ_JAZGLY010000008.1, forward strand.
ATAGACTCCGATAAGCATACTACAGGCCAGTCTCTGATATTGGGGTGTAATAAATCTTTCACTAAAAAGAATCAATAACTACACAATTAAGTATTGTGCTTGGCCTCCAGCAGCAGATGTTCTTAATAATATCTTCCCTGTGCAATTTGCAACCGAGTGCATCGATCTATAAAAATCCGTTGGCTTAAATATAGATTAGTGTTACAACATTTGGTATAAACTTGAACTTATATAAATTTGCTCAACAATATAGCATTATATGCCGAATATAGTGCTGGTAAGTTTTTATAAAACCAAGACTAAAATGGTACAGCAAGTTTTTCATTTTCCAAGGATAGCCCCCGGGAAAATGTAGCCTGTCTGATAAACCTTATTGCTTATGAAACAGTTTCTTCAAATCGTCATATTATTATTCGGAATACAATTTTCTTCGTGGGCTCAGAATGACAGTATCTCCAAGATTGATATCTCAGAGGATGTCCTTACCTTAATTTGTGGAACTCATTAAGGATAACACAGGTCTCATAATTACAAAAATAGAGGATATTGACTGGGCTAAATTCTGGGATATAAAAACATACGAAGCCGAATCGAATTTGATTACGATTTTTGTTTATTTTAAAACTAAACTATATAAATACATAGAACAACGGGATAGTGATGATAAACCATATTCCAGGCGAGAAAGCACTACTGACTTCATCTCCTTAAAAATTCCTCGTTCAGAACAATCAAAAATTGAGCAAATAAAAGCAGTGGCAGAGAAATTACATCAATTGGCACTGGCAGGTCATCCTGTACTAAATATCGAATAGCTAACAAACAGCCACCGGATCAATTTTATAAATATGAGTATCTCTTTGACGGTACTATGATTGAAAATTCTAAACGCCCTACCTACACTTCTTCTGAACGCGAAATAGCGAAGATTATTGAAATTCTAATGAAGAACATTAAAAAGAACTCCAACGACATCAACTTTAAAGTCGATGATTTTGGATTTGAATTATTCTTTTTTCGATACGAAGGTGACCAAAAACTGCAATTCCGAAGACGTATCGCATATAAAAAACTAAAAGGCATTAATCTTGAAGACAATGAAATCATCTTTAAAGGAGAAGCCGAAACCAATCCTGTAAATTCCTATAAATCAACTAAAGAAGAGAATCTGATTTTTGAATTCGATAAATCAAAAATTAGTGATGAAAAATTAAGAGGCTTACTAGGACTACTAAAATATATTGTATGGACAAAAGGTGTAGATCTTCCCCCATTAACTTTCTAAATCCATGCATTTCGCAATTAAAACAATATCTAAATTTGCATCCAATATAAAACAACTCTAAAATCAAAACGATTCACGAACTTATAATGGCTTTTTAACTAGTACAAGATGACACAAAGAATATCCAAAGCGATCTTTGCTCTACTTGCTATTATTATTGGCCTTTATCCAAGTATTTATTTTTTTCTGCAAGTAAGAAATATAGGTCTTTTAAGTACAAAGACTAACGAACTATTGACAAATATTTATTGGAATATTGGCTTCTATACGCATATCATTTTTGGAGGAATTTCTTTGCTGGTAGGCTGGATGCAATTCAACAAAAGACTGCTCCATCGGAAGCTCTCTCTGCACCGACTTATTGGAAAAATCTATGCCATATCTGTTTTCTTAAGTGGTCTTGCCGGTATTGGAATTGGTTTTACTGCTACCGGAGGCTTTATTGCATCCCTAGGATTTATTAGCCTGGGAATAGTTTGGGTTGCAACTACCTTACTAGCCTATCTAGAAATTAGAAACGGAAAAATTGAACAACATCGTAAGTTGATGATTTATAGCTATGCTGCTTGTTTTGCCGCAGTAACATTGAGAATATGGTTGCCCCTGCTCATGATAACTCTCGGGGATTATCTATTTGCTTATAGAATTGTAGCGTGGCTGTGCTGGGTTCCTAATATTATAGCAGCATATTTTATTGTGAAAACATTAAAACCGTATAATGCTTAAAGTCATTATACTGATAGTGCTAAAAATACTTAGCAAGTTATAAATAAGGGTGAGGAATATGTGTACACTTCAGCTATATGCATAAAAAAGTAATGAATATCATTGCTGCCGATTACTTATTTCATAGACATATGCCGGTTCAATACATAGTAAAGCATTTTAGTATGGTAAATGCTCTATAATTAATAAGAAAATATTGTTAGTACGAGAGTATTTGAGGATTCTGTGAATTGGGGCAATATAAGTCACCCGCCGTGTAAAAAGAGTAAACACACACTGTACATTATATCAGTGTTTAATTCGATGCAATCCTAACATCGAACAATTTGAAGCCACGACTATTAACCTACCCCTAATATATTTTAATTTTTTATTTGCTAAAAAGTTGATGTAACCCAATCATAGTAGATTATCAATACACAAAATTCTTTGCTTACCTATTTGAAGTGTATAAGTTTATTACAAGAATAAAGCGATATTCAGATATATTAGGTAATAAATAATTTTTAGAGAGCAGATATCCATTATTGCCTCATCTGCTTCCATAAATCTCTGCTGCGTATTTACTCTTATCGTCGCATAAGGATAAGATTCCTCCTCAATACAAAATACAAACTAAGCCATTATCAGCCGGCAGATGGTACAGTAAATCTCATCTTTATGCACCTACTTTTGTATATTTTGAAAAATAGATGAAGATTACGGATCTAATCCGTTCATCGAAAATATCGATACTACCCATGTGGAAAGAAAAGCCTATGATTACCTACTTAAAGAAGTAGACTTTGTTCAATATGATAATAGTACAGATGACGTATATGTAATTACCAGAACAGAGCCCCTGCCATAGGAATAACTATATTCTACCCCGAAGATCTAACCAGATCTCCGTTGTACCGGATTGGTACGACTGCATTACGTTCGTAAAGAGCGACGGTGTCATAAATAGCAACACCGTATAGGATACTAAGGGGTTATAACATTACTTTACAAGTATTATAAATAATCAGTAGCTTTACAATAGCCCTCAAAGCAATATTCCTGATTACCTCAATCCATAGTAGCCATGAGTAATATTTCCGAAATTCTGAAATCCACAGCACATCGCCCCTACGAATATCCGGAAAGACCCTAGTGGTACTATCAGGAGTGGAATCGGGCTTTGTTACTACATTATGAGGTACCATACGAGCTACTCAAAAAATTGGTACCTAAGGGCTTGGATATTGATACTTTCAACGGTAAGGCCTATATATCCATAATTCCGTTTACAATGGAACGATTAAGACCGCGATTACTGCCCTCACTGAGCTGGATTTCTAATTTTCAAGAAATCAATGTTAGAACTTATGTGGAGGTCGGAAATAAAAAAGGAGTTTACTTTCTTAATATTGAAGCCGGAAAATATCTTTCAGCTATCCTTACCCGAAAGTTATCCAAATTACCCTATGAAAAAGCCAATATAAAACGAGAAGGCACCACATATTACTCCAAAAATTCCAAAAAAGGATTCTGGCTAGATGTAGCCTATACCGTTGGCGAAACAATCCAGCAAAAGTCAGAGCTAGATATCTGGCTGACGGAAAGATACTGCTTATATCTGAAATCACAGGATACATTGTATCGCTATGACGTGCATCACAGAGAATGGGAACTAAAGGAGGTTACCGTAACTCGTTTGGACATTCATTACCCCATCGGAGAACTACTATTGAATTATCCTGCAGATTTAACACACTACTCCAACGGTGTTCAAGTGCTAATTTGGGATAAAGTAAAAATATAAGTGGGGTTCGTGTAAAAAACTACTTTTGAGAAATTTGCAAGGCAGAGATGATGGATATTGCCAATTAGTATCTTATATTGCTATAGATTTTTCATATAAACTACTTAGCAACTTAACAAAACTGTCATATGAAGATATCTTTCCCTCCAAGCTTTTTAGGTGCCCGTTGTGACATTTTAATGGACATAGTAGTAATATCCATGTTTATCATCCTCCCCTTGCTATGGTATTCGTTCAAAAAAGTAAAGGTAGAGCGCAACTATAAGCTGCATAAGAACATTCAGTTAATTATGTTCGTCATTCTGTTTTTTGTAGTATTGTTGTTTGAATACGATATGCAGCAAAATGGCGGCATTTTTGAAATGGTGAAAGGGTCTTCTTATGAAGGAACATTTTTTCTAAACTTCACTATATATTTTCACACTTTCCTATCTATTACCACATCCATCATTTGGACAGTACTAATTATCGCTTCATTAATTAAGTTTGGCAAAAATCCTCGCCCCGGCAAATTCAGTAAAACGCATCGCTTGTGGGGTAAAATAGGAATGTGGGACATGGCATTAACCTGCATTACAGGTCTCATTCTTTATATCTACGGCTTCTTGTTATAATCGATATTGCCACAGCACTGGACGCGATGTATCCGCCATTCTAGGAATGAGCGGATAACGCTCCTATGATCCTGCTCAATAGATATTCCCCTCTTATCTTGAGAAAATAAAAAAATTGCGCAACTAAATAGTTACGCGTGTATTTGCAACCGATGGGTTTCATATTTTAATTATGCAACGAGATATTTTTCAGACAACTGCAGATCCAACACCATGAGCTATTATTACACTTATGGCGTTACACGCAATGACACCGAATGCAATTGCGACGAGCTTTAAAATAACACGACAGGCAGTGTCTAAGCCTTTGCGTATTCTTACCGAATGCCAACTGATCAAACGTTAATATAAAGGAAGAGAAATCTATTATTCGCTCGAAATAGAAAAATGAAAGAATTCGACAAGGGGCTGGCACAATTCCGAAAACTATGGGAACCTCGATTCAGCCAGCTTGACGACGTTCTGCAAACCATGAAAAACAAAAAACTATGAGCACGTAATCTATTTTTGACTTCATCGCCAACAAAGAAACACGCACGGTAAGCATCGAGTGCAGTTTTGCTGCAGTACCGGATCTGGGTTAGCAGGATTGGACAAAACCTGAAATGCTGAACACTTTATTGACCAAAGTAACATTACGCTGGTGCATATATGTATAATAAATCTCCCGAACCAAATGATTGAAATGAGCTTCAAAAAGGGCTTCACCATGGTGTTACACGAACTGGACTCCTTATTGCTCCACTCAAAAAATAAAAATTATGAAAAACCTCCTTCTCCTATTGCTTGCTGCTCCCTTTATTTTGAGCTACAATAACTCAAACCAAAATTCTAAAGCAAATCAAAAAAAAGATACCTTAGCTTACAAAACCCACATCACAACTATGAATACACAAAAAATCACCCCCTGTCTTTGGGTAGAAAAAGATGCCAAAGCGGTAGCCGACTATTATCTATCGATTTTCCAAGATGGCAAGTTAAAAGAATACCACCATTACGAAAACACTCCAGAAGCTGTAGCTATCAGTGGGCAAGAAACTTTTGAAATAGCCATCATTCAAATAGCAGAAATGGAATTTCAGATATTGGCAGCCGGCCCGTTTTTTAAATTCAATGAATCCATCTCTTTTGTAATCAACTGTAAAGATCAGGCAGAAGTAGACTACTACTGGGAAGCGCTCACCTCCAACGGTGGTGCAGAAGGCCAATGCGGATGGTGTAAAGACAAATACGGACTCTCTTGGCAAGTGGTACCTGTCGAATATTACGAGCTGATAAGTAGCGAAGGTCCATCCGTAAGAGCCAAAGTCATGAAAAACACCATGCGCCAGAAAAAAATCATTCTGTCAGAGCTTAAACAATCATAAGCTTCGCATTTTGAAACTTACTAGGAATAAAAGTTAAAAGCTCTATATACCTACCCAGTCTTTCCACCCATTTATTCGCTCCCTTATTGGATAAAGTTTTGTCGCTTTCAATAAAGGCCACAAAACTTTTTCTATTTTCCCCAAAATAGGTCATATAATAAATCGTTATTTTAGCCTGGAATTAATTTTTAAACATTTAACCTACTCAGATCATGAAACCAAAATTTTTATTGACACTGCTTTGGCTGATGGGCCATTATTATTTGTATGCACAAAAAATAGCCTCGGAGATTCTGGGTAAATGGGATGTTTGGATCCCAGGTGCGGTAACTTATGTAGTTACCAATGACAATCGTACCAATATGATATATCAGCACGGTGCCGCCATGAATACCCTAACCATTTATAATAATGGTAAATATACTTGGGGAGAGTATTCGGACAACATTAAAATCGTTAGCCCATGGTATGCACAGGAAGGCGTTACCTATTATCGCATCTCAGATGCACGAAAAAACACCTATGATTTCTGGTATAAAAAAGATACAGACCAACTGATTTTTTTAGCCGGAGAAGTAGGAGGCCACATAGCAACCGGAACTCGTCTTAACGGTAAAGCTACAGCTCCCTCAGAAATCAAGAAACCTGTACCCACAAAAGAAAAGCCAAAGGCTGTACCTACTGCTTTCAAAACTGGCCAGGAAGTGCTGGTAGAATGGTCAGGCAGCTGGTATAATGCCAAAATTTTGGACTACAAAGATGGTCAATATAAAATTCACTATATCGGCTGGGGAAGTACCTGGGACGAATGGGTGAAACCCTCCCGTATTAAAGCTAAGGATAAAAAGTAGCATACATGGAAAAATAGTTGTATTGCCCTTATCCAAACTAAAAAAGCTAGCAGGCCTGCCCTACACCTTTGGTCTGTTAGCTTTTTAAAGATGCGATACACACCCAACAAGTCCTCTTCATAAGCAATAACTTGAGATTCTTCATCCCAATAAAAATAGTTCGGGAGCTTTGTTGGATATTCGCTAATTCTATCAAATGCATGCGTTTCTTATAGTTCGTAGCAAGCATTTGGCTATTGCTTGTGGAAGATTTTATCCGAACGGCAGTACTAAAATCGTTAGCCAACAAATGTTCTATTGGCTTCTCTAACAATACCTATTGGATGTAGGTATCTTGTAAAGAGAGCTATAATAATCCCTCAAATCAATGAAGACATGTCGATATATCTATTATCGAGATAAGTTCTTCCTCTCCTATAGAAAGTGGATAAGGTAATATAGTGCTCCTTGCTATTTTAAATAATGATGCTCAACCTAATATCCTATCTCCACCATAATCCAACATACACAAAAGAGCAACTTAAATCCGCAAATAACTATCAGCCCATAATATTTATTAATTTTCGGTTATAATTACAATGTATATATTGAAATCAATCCCATAACCTCCAAAATTACCATGACTAGAATACAAATAATAATGGGAGATATCACCCAATGCAATGTAGACGCTATAGTAAATGCAGCCAATAGCTCATTAATGGGTGGCGGTGGTGTAGATGGAGCCATACATAGAGCCGGAGGATCTGCAATTCTAGAAGAATGTCGGAAAATTGTCGCCCGCCAAGGTGGCTGTAAAACCGGGGAGGCCGTTATTACCACTGCCGGTAAATTACCGGCAAAATATGTAATCCATACTGTCGGCCCTGTTTGGCATGGAGGCGATAACGATGAAGCCACTTTGCTCAGAAATTGTTATATCAACTCACTAAAGCTAGCGGTAGCACATCAATGTAAAACGGTGGCCTTTCCATCTATCAGTACCGGAGTATATCGTTTCCCAAAGGATAAAGCTGCAGTAATAGCGGTTACAGCTATTATAAACTTTCTGAATAATGATAAGCAAATACACAAAGTGATACTAGTTTGCTTCGATGAAGAAAATTATCGGCTATTACAGGCTGCAATGTCGGAAATCACAGCTTCATGAATATGGAGCAAAATGCTTTATAAAAATCCACTCTACTTTTTTTCACATTTCTTTTACTTTAGTATATTCACATACAATTTTGCATGACCTGTATATGGCCTGTGCTTTTAGTTTGCAATATAAAATTGCTATTAATAAGCTTAAAATGCATATACGGAAAAATACCAAAACCTGCTTTAAATTCTGATTTGTAATATTATGACTTCAGAAAATCCCATCAATCAAACTAACCAGAACTACCAGTTAGAATTTTTCGGAAAAGGTTCTGAGTATTTTAGCATTATGATCGTAAACTGGCTGTTGACGCTGGTTACTTTGGGCATTTATTATCCCTGGGCCAGAGCTAAGAAATTGCAATACATTTATGGGCAAACGGCCCTGAATGAGGAACGATTTCATTTCTCGGGCACAGGCAAGGAAATGTTTCGCGGCTTTATCAAAATCTTCATTTTTTATATCGCCGTAATTTCCATTTTCTTGCTGCTAATGAAAATGGTCAATACCTTGGCTGGTATTTTGTTCTTCTATCTGGCAATCTTAAGTATTATTCCCTTTGCCATTCATGGTGCATTCCGATACCGACTCAGTAGAACCACCTACAGAGGTATTCGCTTTGGTTATCGCGGCGACCGATATCTCTTTGTGGGATATTTTTTCCGTTGGCTGCTTTTCACCGTATTGACATTTGGTATCTATGGGGCATGGATGGCGATGAATATCCGCAGATACACACACAGTAATATCCGTTACGGCGATGTAGCATTTTCCAATGACGGAGATGGCGGGGAATTTCTCGTATTAAACCTTAAAGGCTATATTCTCAGTCTGCTTACACTGGGCATTTATATTTTTTGGTGGCAACGCGACCTGTTTAATTATTACATCAACCGCATGCGCATGATCAAGGGCGAACAAAAAATACAATGTTATTCCACAGCTACGGGTAGAGCATTTTTTAACCTTATGGTAGGAAATTTATTGTTAGTCATCTTTACTTTAGGTTTAGGTACAGCTTGGGCAGAAATGCGTACCCTCCGATTTATCTGGAACAATATTAAAATGGAAGGTAACATTAACTTAGAAGAAGTATATCAAACAGAAGATGAATACAACGACGCATTTGGAGAAGATCTTCTGGATTTCTTTGAGATAGATATTGCTTAACCATGAACAATACCACTCAAGCTGCAAAATATTTCAATGGACTCATAGCCGCATCCCAGGCAGCCTCTGTTATTATAAATGAGTTCATGGGCGAACTCCATATTCGTACTTCAAACGGAAGCGTAGCTATCTGGCTTTTACAAGATCTAGAATCTAACGACTATGGTCCTATAATGGAAATTCGAAATAAAAAATATCCGGCTGCGGTATTAAAAATAGAAGACAAGCGCTTTGCACAGCAGTTTTATAATACAATGAAACAATACAAGCGTGCAGACATCCATACACGTTTGTTGCGTCTAGGATTTAGTAAAATCACAGCCATAGCCATTGGATTATTTCTACTAATCGCAATTGCCTATATCTATATTTTACCAACTATTGCTGAAAAAGCCGCAACGCTACTTCCCGATAGTTTCGACAATAAAATTGGAGAACTTTTCATGGATAGTTTTGTAGGAGATCGCAAAATAGATTCTACAAAAACATCCTATCTACAAGCCTTTGCCGCAGAACTAGATTTAAAGAATAAAAAACCTCTACATTTTACAGTAGTGAAATCCAAACAGGTAAATGCGTTTGCACTACCTAACGGACAAATAGTGGTATATAGTGCCATCATTGATAAAATGAAAAACGCTGAAGAATTAGCTGCACTGCTAGGACACGAAGCCTCACACGTGAACCAGCGACATTCCACCAAAATGCTGTGTCGTAATCTGGCAGGTTATATGATTATTTCATTATTGTTTAACGATGTAAACGGCATCATGGCTGTTATGGCCGAGAATTTCCATCAGCTACACACGCTCTCCTACTCGCGTAAGTTTGAACAAGAAGCAGATGAACTGGGATTAAAAATTTTAATGGATAATCATATAAATCCCAATGGCATGATTCGTTTGTTTGAGGAGCTGGAAAAAGAAAACGAATTTCAATTACCCGAAATACTCAGCACCCATCCGTTAACCAAAGAACGAAAAATACATATGCAACAAATTATTTCAAAATCACCTTATCACACGAATACTCCTATACGTCTCAATGATCTTTTTGAAAAAATAAAAAAACTAAACTCGCCCCATGACAAAAATGCGTCACTACAAATTAGTACTACAAATTATAAATCGATATACAATATGTCCATTAAAACAAAAATTCTTATCCGTGCTACTTTCCATCTTAATTTTTCTTATCTTAGTAATAAGATACCGTGGACAAGGATATAGCCCTATAAACATTTCTATTAATATGTTAACCAGACAGAAAATCATACACATTATCACCATCATTACTACGTTCCGGAATTCTAAATAATCTATCGCATGAAATTACTATTGCTAGCCTTAGCAATTTTACTTACAAGTTGCTGTCATGCACAGTCTCCAATCAATAATATTTTCACTAAGTATAAAAAAATAAAGGTGTATCCGTAACAGTGTACGAAACAGATCCGTTACCGCCGATCTCCGAGAAGACTCCCGTAACATTTTCTACTAAAACATTAGAAGTAGAAAATGATGATAGCAAAAGACAACAGCGTGTCATCAAAAAAATATTAGCCAATTGTAATCAAGTATTTAAACGTAGAAAATATGTTTTGGTAGGAAGGAATAATGATGATGGAATGATTCATAAAGTATACAAATATACTAAACCCGGCATAACAGAAATTTGCGAGCTTGAACAAGAGAGAGCGCATCTTATCCTTACTGTAACCACCTTTAAAAGTACTAATATAGATGAGGTGTTCAATGTGGATTTCAAAAATTACAGCGAGGTACAGCCTTCAGCAAAAAGCAAAATCCATAAGCAGTTCTGATATCATAGCACTTTCATTCATCCACCAATACCTATTGTCGTTGATTTGCCCTGAAGCAAAATGATATTGCATTGTGCCTTTCATACATTATTTTTGCTGAAACAAGCACTATCTAAAACCAAAATTAATAGTATGAAATACAATTATTTATAAATCAATTCTCTAACCACGAAGCACCACTTGCTAAATTCTGATATAATGAAAACAACCATCTGTTCCTTGCTGCTCTTATTATGCGGCCTTAGTATGCATGCGCAAAACTTGTACTCCCGCGCTTTTGGCAATCCTAATCTAATAACCAAGCCGTCGTCTTTTTGCATGGTGGTCCGGGATATAATTGTGCCAACTTTGAAGGTACCACTGCCCAAGCCCTGGCCGACAAAGGATTTTATGTAATCGTGTACGACCGTCGCGGTGAAGGTAGAAGCAGCAGTGAGGGTGCGGAATTCACATTTAAACAAACGTTTAATGATTTGAATGAGCTGTACAGCCGGTATGGCATACAAAAGGCTATGCTGATTGGGCATAGTTTTGGCGGCATAGTAGCCTTGCTGTATACCAAACAATTTCCGGAGAAGGTGCATAGTATTGTATTGGCAGGAGCGCCCCTATCCTTGCAAGAATCATTTGCACAGATTATCGATCGATGCAAGAAGATATATCAAGCGAAAAATGATAGTTCTAATTTGAATTATCTTTCCATGCTTGAAAAGATGGACAAGAGTACGCTTCAATACAGCTCATTTTGTTTTGCACACGCAATGCAGAACGGATTTTACTCCCCACAGAAACCTACCGAGGAAGCATTGAAGCTCTATCAGCAATGGAGAGAAGATACCACACTGTCACAATATGGCTCGCAAATGACACCTCAAGCTCCACAAGGCTTTTGGCAGAACGAACACTATACAACGCTCGATCTTACCGAAACCGTGCAATCGCTCAAACAAATGGATGTAAGCATTTATGGAGTTTATGGCCAAGACGACGGATTGTACTCCGAAGCACAGATTGAAAAACTAAAATCTCTGATTGGTGCATCCCATGTATTCTATTGGGAACAATGTTCGCACAATGTGTTTATAGACCAGCAGAAGAAATTTATAGATGCAATTGGAATATGGGGACAGTAAAGCATAAGAGCTCATATCTATATCAAAAGCCACATTTGCTTGTTGGTTAGGCCATAAAACCTCTTCTGAATTCCAAAGGGCTTAGCGTGGTTTTGGCTTTGAATAATTTGCTGAATGATTGCGGATGCTCGAATCCTAATTCGTAGGCAATTTCGCTTACGCTAAGTTGGGTTGTGGATAATTTTTCTTTAGCCTTATCGATAATGAATTGCTGTATCAGCTGCTGGGTGCTTTGTCCACTAACCAATCGCAACATTTTACCCAGATAACCGGGAGATACATGCAAGGCATTAGCGAGATACTGAACAGACGGAAGTCCGTACAGTGTTGCCTGTTCGGTATTGAAATATTCTTCAAGCTGCTTTTGCAATTGATCCAGCAAGTCGTGATGCTTCTTTTCGCGTGTAATAAACTGTCTATTGTAAAATCTTTCAGAATAACTCAACAGTGTTTCGATATGCGATAAAATAATGGGCTTGCTAAAAGCATCGATATTGGCAAGATATTCATCACGTATATTGCGTACGATATCGTTTAAAATTTTTTCTTCTTTGTCGGAAAGAAACAAAGCTTCGTGAATTTCGTAGTCGAAGAAATCATACTCGCGGATTTTCTTTTGCAGATGGGTATTCCATAAAAAATCCGGATGAATCAAGAGTAACCAACCCGAACGAGCTTGCGCATCGTTCAGGTTTCGGTTTACTCTGAGCACTTGGTTGGGAGCCATAAAATACAAAACGCCTTCATCAAAATCATACTCCTGCCTGCCATAGTACAACTTATCAACACCCCTTTTCAGCGATATCACATAGATACCTAATAACAACCGATCAATATCTCCATAATATTCACGACTCAAATCTGCATAATCCACAATACTCACCAATGGATGAGCCTGTTGCGATAAGCCATGCAGCCTGTGAAACTCCTGAATGGTTTTGATATGATATGGCTCTTTGGGCATTTAGATTGGGTTAAGATTCAAAAACAATGGACATTCGTCGATAAAATTACAGCTTATAGCGCAAGTCCGCCCGAAACTTCTATGCGCTGTCCGTTTATCCAATAAGCATCATCACTACATAGGAAAGCAACGACCCCTCCGATATCTGTAGGTAAACCGGCACGTCCCAATGCTGTTACGGCTGCGATATGTGCATTGATTTCTTTGTTATCTCTCGTGCGGCCTCCACCAAAATCGGTTTCAATGGCTCCGGGTGCTACTACATTCGCCCGAATTCTTCTTTCACCAAGTTCTTTAGCCAGATAGCGGGTAAAGGTTTCCACCGCTGTTTTTAATGAGGCATAAGCCGAAGAACCTGGAAAGGTAGTACGGGTTAATCCTGACGAAATATTGACGATACCACTACCATTATTCATTAAGGGTAATACTTTTTGCGTAAGGAAATAAACGCCCTTGAAATGAATATTATAAGCGGCATCTAATTGTTCTTCGCTTACTTCTTCCACCCTACCGTACAAAGCAGTACCGGCATTGTTTATCAGAAAATCGAGCTGCTGATAGCCCTCTTTATCCAGATAAGATTTTAGATTTTCGACCAATGCGTCAAAACTTTTTGTATTGCCGGTATCCAACTGAAAAATGGCTCCTTTTACTCCTTTGGACTGTATCAATTGTAACACATCCTCTGCTGCCTGAGCTTGTGTGTGATAGGTGATGATAACATCCAGCCCTTTATCAGCCAATCGAAGTGCAATATCTCTTCCGATACCGCGACTACCGCCTGTTACTAAGGCTACTTTGTTTTTTGTTTCCATAATATCATTTGTTTTAAAAGACAAAACGAAGGTATTTTCAAATGAGCTGGTAGAACTAACTCAATCGCTCCGTTTTGTAGCCGTATCGGTAGTAGAAGAACATTACACACCACCAGGCACCTCAACATTGAATCAAAGGTTGCACCTCCGCTTAAATACGCACAACAACTCGTTTACCACTTGCATCAATACACCACGCGTCTTCTATATTCTCCAATGTATATTCAAGAATATCCATTTTGATTTTGTTATCCGCAGCAAGGCGAAAGGTTTCCGGAAGCAGATCTCTCAAAAAAAACTTCATTTCATCATCTCTCCATGTACCTAATCCAGAGCCCAATAGCGATATATCGGTTCCTCTTAATGTAGAAGAGGACAGAGTTATCTTATCTCCTGCAAGTGCGCCCACAGTAATAAAACGCGTACGATGCGAATAACCGATATTTCCCGAAAGTGCATGAAGGATGTGCTCAGCACTTGCTCCCCACAGATAATCCAACACAACATCGACAGGGCTTTGCTGATGCAAGCGTTTTACTGCAGCTGTAAAATCAGCTCCAGAACTATTCAAAGAAATTACTTCATCCGCTCCTAGGCTTATCAGTTCATCAAATACTTTTTCATTTCTTCCTGTGGCCACCACTTTGCGAGCACCATAATATTTAGCTAATTGAATAGCCATCTTACCTGTGACGCCAGTAGCTCCGTTAATCAATACCACCTCACCTTTCTGCAATTTGGCTCTGCACAATAAGACTAATGAAGACCCCATCACAGCATTGGGTAAGGCTGCAGCCATAGCATCACTAACTCCGTCGGGCAATATCAATACCTCATCCTTAGGCACAATAGCCTTCTCTGCCATCATACCGCTCAACCCTATTGCGTACACTCTTTGACCATTCTCTAAATGCCCCACCCCATCGCTTCCTACAATAAATGGCTTATCAATTGCCTTTACAGAATAGTGATTGCCGCTGGCTCTCAACTTATCCAAATTCTTAATGGCCGAAGCTTTCACCGAAATGATAAGTTCGTGCTCTTTACTTAATATCGGTTCTTCAAAGTCTGATGTATATTTTGGTAATTCACCTTTTTGAAATACTACTGCAGCTTTCATTGGATATTTGGTTTACAATTCTACAATAGCTCCCACCAAGAATGACTACACGTTTTGTATTTTCTGGAATCTTTCGATAGAAGCTTTTAATTCTTCTTCAGTTTCGGGCAGTTGATATTTCTGATTTTGAATAATACGCGATTGAATCTCTTCCGCAAAAGGCTTATGCTGCTCTTGATATTGCGCAAATGCAATTTGATGATCAGCATGAGCAGCTAATGATTTTGCGAGACAAGTCGCCCCAATCATGGCCAGGCTGGTACCCATGCCGGTAAAGAAACTTGGAGCGTGTGCCGCATCACCAACCAAGGCTACCCGTCCTTTATACCATTGCGGAACATGTACCTGACAAACCTCATCAAAAAACAAACTATCTGAATGCAACATGGCATCTAAAATCTCCGGCACTTTCCATCCTTTCTCATTACCAAAGTTGTCTTTCAAAATCTGTTTGTGTTGTTCCTTGTTACGATAGTCCCAATCCAGTTTGGGAGAACGAAACATCAACACACCATTCGCTCCGTTTAAGAACTGATAGATAAGGGCTTGTTTACCTAATGAGCGATACATGACTCCTGTATCTTTAGTTCGTCCTGTGTCAATATCTTTAGTTTCCGCAAAAGCAAAATAAGCTCCAAAAAATTGAGTAAACTGATATTCCTCTCCAAACACCAATCGTCTAACTGTAGAGTGGGTACCATCTGCACCAAAAACATAATCGAATGAATGGGTACTTCCATCTTCAAAAACAACTTTTACTGCATCATCTAGTTCTTCAAGGGTAGCAATACTAGAATTGAATAAAATTTTTACGCCATCCTTTGGAAGTGCATCATAAATGATATCTAGCAAATCACCTCGGTGGATTTCTATATCGCCTAAGTATTCGGGTTGCTTATTCAATGAAAATCGAACCAGCGTTTCTCCTTGATCATTCACAATTTCATCGGTATGAATAAATTCTTTTGCTTTAACCTGATCTCCAATGCCCATTTCCTGAACAATGTCTAGGGCTTTACCCCTGATGTCAATGGGGGAACCTCCCCGTCTCAGTCCGGAAGCATATTCCACCACAGTAACATCAAAATCGAACTTATTCAGCCAATAAGCTAAAGTCAATCCCGCAAATCCAGCTCCGGAAATTAAAACTTGCTTTTTCATCATCGGATGGTTTAAGGTAGATAATGAACGATATCCGTAGGGATATAAATGCAGATTTTTACGAAAGCAAAACTATTCATACATTTAGGAATAAAATAGTCCGAGATTGGATAAAAAATAGTCCGAAAAATGAATACACCATCCAATAATGATAAGCAATTATTCAAAGATTTTGTACAAAAGATTGGTTATGAATTTGATGAAAACACATTAGAAAACTTTGAACTGAAGTTTCAGAAAGCTTACACTTTCCTACCCGAACTCGCCATTTTTGCCGGTTCTTATTTGGTGAGAAAAACAACACAAAGAGTGACGCATCCTCCTAAAAAAATCAAAAACAATATCAGGATCTTCTTTCACAATATCATCCATACACATCAGGGCACATCGGGCAAAGAAAAACAACTTCCCTCTGTGAGGATTTCATCAGCATCAACACCGCAAACAACTATCTTCAGACAAGGTACAGAAGCCAATATTGTTTTGGTGATTATTGATGCAGATTATTTGAGAAGCTTTCTGCAATCCGATGCTGAAAAATTTGCTTTTCTATGTCATCTCGATGAGCATTTTTTAATTGAAGAAATGATGACTGACGATATTCTTCGCACTGTCAATGAAATTATTTCCGAAGGCAAAAAGCAAAAGTTGAAAGATTACTTTTATAAACTAAAGACCCTAAAACTACTGTACTATTTGTTTGAAAGTTTAAGCCAGCGTGATAGCACTAAACCGGTATTAAAGTGGAGTGAACGTGATATCACAGCAATTTACAATGTGCGCAATGCCATTGCAGCGGATTTATCGCAAGCACATACCATTAGTGAGCTCAAACGGATTGCGGGAATGAATGAACTCAAGATGCGTCAACTTTTCAAGCAAATTTTTGGCAAAGGAATATACGAATACTACCAACATCTGCGCATGACAGAAGCCGCAAGAATGCTACGCGAAGATAAACTATCGGTCTCCGAAGCCGGCTATGCCTTAGGCTTCGAAAACCTCAGTCATTTCACCCGCTTATTCGAACAACACATCGGAATGAAACCGAAGAAGTATAGTAGTCAGTTTTAGCTAAAGGGAAGATTCCTCCCTGCTTGGCAATTAAAAAAGAATAATAGTTTTCGTTGGGCTTGGTGCTGAAACGAAATGGGATTATTTCAATTAATATAGATAATCACTAAATATCCACTGAGGATATTAACTTTGAAACCAATAAATTAAGACAAAAAGGCAACATGTTCGAACAAACTTTTAAAAACATAGACGACATACTTTACAAGGACGCAGGTGCAGACAGCGAATTGGACTACATTGAACAAACTTCTTGGGTTTTGTTTTTGCGTTACCTTGACCAATTGGAAAGTGAAAAAGCGGACGAAGCCGCTTTAGAAGGAAAAGAATATCAATACATTTTGGACGAGCAATTTCGTTGGCCGAATTGGGCGATGCCTAAAACAGCAGATGGGAAACTGGACCATCACAAAGCCATGACCGGTCCGGATTTGGTTCAATTTGTTGACCATAAGCTTTTCCCCTACTTGGCAAGCTTCAAACAAAAAGCAAGTGATAATCCAAAAACGATTGAATATAAAATCGGAGAGATTTTCAGTGAGCTGAAAAACAAAGTAAAAAGCGGTTACAACCTGCGTGAAATTATAGAAATGGTGGACGAGCTGCCTTTTGGTAGTTCCAAGGACAAGCACGAACTCAGCCACTTGTACGAAACCAAAATCAAAAACATGGGCAATGCCGGCCGCAATGGCGGTCAGTATTACACCCCACGTCCTTTGATTCGTGCCATGATTGAAGTGGTGAACCCACAGATTGGCGAAAAGGTCTATGATGCCGCATGTGGGAGTGCGGGCTTCTTGTGTGAAGCATACGCCTATATGTATGAGCGTATGGAGAAGACGACCACAAATCTGAAAATCCTTCAGGAAGAAACCTTTTACGGAAAAGAGAAAAAGAACCTGGCCTACATCATTGGGGTGATGAATATGATTTTGCACGGCATCGAAGCGCCAAACATCATTCACACCAATACGCTGACGGAAAACATCAGAGACATTCAGGAGAAAGACCGTTACCACGTTATCCTAGCCAATCCTCCATTTGGCGGTAAGGAACGAAAGGAAGTACAACAAAACTTCGATATCAAAACCAGCGAAACCGCTTTTTTATTCTTACAGCATTTTATCAAAAGTCTGAAAGCAGGCGGACGAGCAGGTATCGTTATCAAGAACACATTTTTGAGCAATACCGACAATGCGTCTATTTCATTGCGCAAGTATTTATTGGAAAGCTGCAACCTGCACACCATTTTGGATATGCCGGGAGGGACATTCTTGGGGGCAGGTGTAAAAACGGTAGTCTTGTTTTTCACCAAAGGCGAACCGACCCAAAAAATCTGGTATTACCAGCTCGACCCGGGTAGAACCTTAGGCAAAACCAACCCGCTCAACGATGCGGATATGCAGGAATTCATACAACTGCAAAAGGAAAAGACCATTTCTGAGAAAAGCTGGATAATCGATATTGCAGACATAGACATGAGCACCTACGACCTCAGTGTGAAGAATCCCAATAAGAAAGAGGAAGTCAAGCTCCGCTCACCACAGGAGATTTTAGCAGAAATGGAGATGCTCGATAAAGAAGCCGAAAATGTCCGAACCTTGATTAGTAAGATTATTGGATTGCCTGATTAATTCAGTAGTGATGAAAGAACAAGAGCTTACACATAAAATCATTGGGGCGGCTATGGAAGTGCATAAGCACTTAGGCAATGGCTTTCAAGAAGTCATTTATCAACGAGCCTTAGCCATTGAGATGCAAATGCAAAATATCCATTTCGTTAGGGAGCAAGAAATGCCTTTACAGTACAAAGGCTATGATGTGGGAACCAGGCGGGTTGATTTTTTTGTGGAAGACAAAATAATGGTGGAGATAAAAGCGGTTATCAATTTAGAAGATGTGCATTTGGCTCAGGCTATGAACTATTTGGAAGCATACAATTTAGAAATCGGACTTTTAATAAATTTTGGAGCGAAAAGCTTACAGTTTAAAAGAGTTCACAATAACAAAAAGTCTTGAATCATAAGTAAAGTCTTGAACCATGATTCAAAAGGATTAAAGAATTACCATGATTAAAGAAAAATTGCAAAATATAAAATCAAGCCATCAAGCGAATCTTGAAAATCAAGGTTCAGACAATTTGCAGCACGGTTGGGAAATAAAAAAGTTGGGGGAAGTGTGCGAAATTGTTAATGGTTCTACACCGTTGAGATCGAATAAAGATTTTTGGGAAAATGGAAACTTTCCTTGGTTTACTATTGATGATATAAGAGAACAGGGAAGAATTATTAGTAAAACTAAACAAAAAGTAACCGAAGCTGCACTTTCAAAATTGAGAGTGCTACCCAAAGATACAGTCTTACTCTGTTGCACAGCTTCTGTAGGAGAATATGCTATTACAAAAATTGAACTAACTACAAATCAGCAATTCAATGGTTTAATTGTAAAAGATAGGAATATATTATCTCCTGAGTTTTTAATGCACTACTGCTCTACATTGAAGGACAAACTTTTGAATTTAAGTGGGAAGACAACAATTGATTTTATTGCAATCGGCAAACTTAAAAGTCTTGAAATCCCCCTTCCCCCTATCTCCGAACAACAACGCATTGTTTCCATTTTAGATGAAGCCTTTGCCGCCATAGACAAGGCAAAAGCCAATGCCGAACAAAACCTCAAAAACGCCAAAGAACTTTTTGAAAGCTATTTGCAAGGGGTGTTTGAGAAAAAGGGTGATGGTTGGGAAGAGAAAAAGTTAGGGGAAGTCTATGATGTTCGTGATGGAACACACGATAGTCCCAAATACCATAATCAGGGTTATCCATTGGTAACTTCAAAAAATTTAAAGAATCACAAGCTCACTTTTGATAACATAAAGTTTATCTCTGAAACAGACTACTTAAATATTAACAAGAGAAGTAAAGTTGATGTTGGAGATGTTCTTTTTGCGATGATTGGAACTATTGGAAATCCAGTAGTCATAGAAGATGAACCAAATTATGCAATAAAAAATGTTGCTCTATTCAAGGTAGGAAACAATCAGAATAGTTATTTTTTAAAGTATTTCCTTGATTCCAAGCAGACTATAGAAAAAATGATGCGAGATGCTAAAGGAACAACTCAGAAGTTTGTTGGACTAGGATACTTGAGAAGTTTTCCAATTCTTCTTCCACCACTCAAAGACCAACAAACCATCGTCCGCCAATTAGATGCCCTGCGTGCGGAAACTCAAAAATTGGAAGGGCTATATCAGAAAAAAATTGATAATTTGGAGGAGTTGAAAAAGAGCATTTTGCAGAAGGCTTTCTCAGGCGAATTATAAACTGAAAAATTATAAATAATGGGAAATCGAGATTTACATTTAAAACCTTTTGATAGTGGGACAAATGCCAAGCTCGAGATATTTGAAGATTATGCTCAGGCTTGGATTCCAACCTTTGTAATGCAATCAAATCGATTCCCTGAAATACACATTTTTGATTTCTTTTCAGGACCAGGTTATGATTCTGAAAATGTCCCAGGCAGTCCAATTCGCATATTGCAAAAAGTCAATGAGCAATTAGGAAATATTTTAACTAATAAAACGAAGATTGTTTTACATTTCAATGAATTTGAGCCAAAAAAAAAGAGTCAAAAAAAATTTAATCTTTTAAAAGAAAACTGCGAAGCATTTATTGCAGACAATCCAAAATTCAAATATTTTCTTTCTGTAAACTATTACAATGAAAATGCAGAACAGTTATTTTTCAAATTACTTCCTCAAATTCAGAAGTTTCCTTCACTTGTTTATTTAGATCAAAACGGAATAAAATTCATTTCTCAAGAATATTTATCAGAACTCGAAAAACTAAATACTACGGATTTTCTATATTTTGTCTCATCATCCTATTTCAAAAGATTAGGTGGCACAGATGAATTTAAAAAAGTGTTGGAGTTCGACATGGCTGAATTGGAAAGAGAAGCCTATCGAAATATTCACAGATTAGTTTTGCGTAAATTAAAATCCCAGTTACCCCAAAACACACAATTAAAATTATTTCCATTTTCAATTAAAAAGCATGCTAATATTTATGGAATTATTTTTGGTTCCAAAAATTATGCAGCTGTGGACAAATTCCTTGATATAGCTTGGAAAAGAAATTCTTTAAATGGAGAAGCTGATTTTGATATTGATGAAGACAGTACCAAAATTCAGTTAGATATATTTGAAGGTAAGAAGATGACGAAAATTGAAAAGTTTCAACAAGAGTTTGAAATGAATGTAATTCAGGGTAATATACCAGATAATAAGTCTGCATTAATTTATACGTACAGTTGCGGACACATCCCGAAACACGCGGTTGAAATAATTCGAAAATTGAAGAAAGAAGGAAAAATTGATTATATTGGAACAACACCAGCATTAAATTACGAGAATGTATTCAGAAAGAGAAATAGTGTGAACTATACAATTAAAAAATAAAAAATGGCACAATCGAGCATAGAGTGGACAGAAATGACTTGGAACCCGACAACGGGTTGCAATAAAATTTCAGCGGGTTGCAAATTCTGTTACGCAGAAGTAATGGCAAGACGACTGAAAGCAATGGGGGTTGAAAAATATGCTCAAGGCTTTGATTTAGCAATTCACGAAGATGAATTACAAAGACCATATGCTTGGAAAAAGTCGAAAATGGTTTTTGTGAATTCCATGAGTGACCTATTTCATAAAGATGTGCCTATTGAATTTATCCAAAAGGTTTTCAGGGTTATGAAAGAAAATCCTCAGCACGTTTTTCAAATTTTGACTAAACGGGCTGATGTACTTCTGTATTATGATAAAGAAGATTTGTTGGATTGGACACACAATATTTGGATGGGCGTTTCTGTTGAAAGCGAAAAAGAGATGAATCGCATAGACTTGTTACGACAAACCAACGCACGAGTGAAATTTTTAAGTTGCGAACCTCTAATCGGACCTTTACCTAATTTGAATTTAAAAGGCATTGATTGGGTAATAGTAGGAGGTGAAAGCGGCAGAAAACCAAGGCCAATGAAAAAGGAATGGGTATTGGATATTAAAGAACAATGCAAAAAAAATGATGTTGCATTTTTCTTTAAACAATGGGGCGGAACGAATAAAAAGAAAACTGGAAATCTTTTGGAAGGAAAACAATATTTGGAAATGCCAGAACTTGAATCCTATTGAGCAAAATCTGCAAGAAAACTAATAAATGCTCAATAGAGCGCTCAATATAAAAAATGAAAACCCTATTTAAATAAAGTGGAAGATATTAATATAGTGGAAGATTATTTGATAATATCGAAATAATGAACGAAACCGAAACCAGAGCAGAACTTATAGACCCTGCCTTAAAGGCTGCAGGATGGGGTGTTGTAGAAGGAAGTCGCATCCGTATGGACTTTCCGATCAACAAAGGTCGTTTAATTGGTCACGGGCAACGTTCCCGCCCGGACAAAGCCGACTATGTATTGCAATACAAAAACAGAAACCTGGCGGTTATAGAAGCCAAGTCGCGGGATAAGCACTACACAGAAGGGGTTGCACAGGCTAAAAGTTATGCGGAAAGGTTAAAGGTTCGGTTTACGTTCAGCACCAATGGTTTAAAGATCTACCGCATCGATATGCAGAAAGGACAGGAAGGAGAAGTGTCTTCCTATCCTACGCCCGATGAATTGTGGGAAATGACTTTTGGGGAAGAAAACCAAAGCAAACCCCAAACAGCCTATTGGCGCGATAAGTTACTTTCCATCCCGTTTGAAGACCGTGGCGGTACCTGGCAACCACGATATTATCAGGAAAATGCTATTACAAAAGTTTTGGAAGCCGTTGCTGACGGCAGACAACGTATATTATTAACCCTCGCCACAGGAACAGGAAAAACTGCCATTGCCTTTCAGATAGCTTGGAAATTGTTTCACGCAAAATGGAACATCCAGAAAGACGGCCAAAGAAGCCCAAGAATTTTATTCTTAGCCGATAGAAATATTTTGGCCGATCAGGCATTCAACGCTTTTTCTGCATTTGAAGAAGATGCGTTAGTGCGCATCAGTCCAAGTGATATCAAGAAAAAAGGCAGAGTGCCGAAAAACGGAAGTGTGTTTTTTACCATTTTCCAAACCTTTATGAGTGGGCCAAACGATACGCCGTACTTTGGCGAATACCCAAAAGACTTTTTTGATTTCATTATTATAGACGAGTGCCACCGTGGCGGAGCCAATGACGAAAGCAGTTGGCGTGCCATTATGGAATATTTCAGCCCTGCCGTTCAGCTTGGTTTGACAGCCACACCCAAACGTACCATCAATGCAGATACTTACAACTATTTTGGTGAACCGGTTTATGTGTACTCACTCAAAGAAGGAATCAATGACGGATTCCTAACGCCTTTTAAAGTCAAACAAATTGACACCACCATCGATGAATATATATTCACCCCAGACGATACCGTATTGGAAGGCGAAATCGAAGAAGGCAAACGATACACCGAAGCGGAAATGAACCGCATCATTGAGATTAAGGAACGAGAAGAGTATCGGGTAAAGATATTTATGAGCCTAATAAACCAAAACGAAAAGACTTTGGTTTTCTGCGCTACACAATTACACGCTTTGGCAGTTCGGGATTTGATTAATCAATATGCTACGTCTAAAAACCCTAATTACTGCCACCGAGTTACCGCACATGACGGGAAATTGGGTGAACAACATTTAAGAGATTTTCAAGACAACGAAAAAAGCATTCCAACCATTCTCACCACTTCACAGAAGTTAAGTACGGGAGTAGATGCTCCAGAGGTGAGAAACATTGTTTTGCTTCGTCCTGTAAACTCCATGATTGAGTTTAAACAAATCATTGGACGTGGAACACGTTTGTTTGACGGTAAAGATTATTTCACGATTTACGATTTTGTAAAAGCACATCATCATTTTAGCGATCCTGAATGGGATGGAGAACCCATAGAACCTGTAAGCCCGACACCTCCAAGGCCACAGCCACAACCTTGTGATGTTTGCGGACACAGACCATGTATTTGTGCTCAAGAACCACCACCAGAACCTTGTCCTGTTTGTGGTTACTCTTATTGTCGTTGCGACAATCCACCAAGACGAATGATAAAAGTGAAATTGGCAGATGGAAAGGTGCGTCAGTTTCAGCACATGATTAGTACATCTTTTTGGAGTCCGGAAGGCAGACCGATATCGGCTGCAGAATTTCTGGAATCCATTTATGGAACATTGCCTGAATTGTTCAAAAATGAAGATGAATTAAGAGAAATATGGAGTAAACCCGACACGAGAAAAAAACTGCTGGAGGAACTTTCTGAAAAGGGTTTTACTAAGCAACAGTTGACAGAATTTCAAAAATTACTAAATGCCGAAAACAGCGACTTGTATGATGTACTGGCATATATCGCTTTCAATTCCAATATTTTGGAACGTAAAGACAGAGCTGAACGAGCTAAAATTTACTTGAACAACTACGACCCTAAGCAACAAGAGTTTTTAAACTTCGTTTTAAATCAGTATGTAAAACAAGGTGTTGACGAACTGGATGAAACCAAAATCGGTGATTTGCTTGTATTGAAATATCGTGCTATTGCAGATGCAAAAAAAGAGCTGGGAGATATAGCCACGATTAGAAACACGTTTATCGGTTTCCAGGGTTATTTGTATGGTAATAGTGTTGCAATATGACAATTCCCATTTTATATATCATCCTCTTCATAAAACCCAAAAGAGGTTGCCACACAACCTCTTTCTTATTCCTAAACGAATAGCTTCTTCCACATGGGTATACCCCTCATCACTACCCATAATGCACAATTCACCTTTTAATCAGAAAAGCGGGCATTCCCTAATTTCGAGATTTTAGCCTCGATCTACTTGTGCGGTATGTAGCAACTTACCGAGGTAAGTTGTGAGTAATGTATTCTATATCATATCATCTACTGCCAGAACAAAGAAATTTGTATTTCTTTCTGGAGTACCCCCAATGAGACAAATGATTTTTGGACACTATGCATAAACCATAATCTTGAGATTTCAAGGAAAAACGAAGGACTATTAGCTATGCCTTAGGCTTCGAAAACCTCACTCATTTCACCCGCTTATTCGAACAACACATCGGCATGAAACCGAAGAAGTATAGTAGTCAGTTTTGACAATGATATATAAATTTTTCCAACAATCATCCACTCATCAATATATAATAAAAAACAACGAAAGCATTAGAGTGCTTTGTGTTTCGTGCCCCATTTTCTCAACTCATTAATAAGTGGCTTCAGAGCATAGCCGATGGGTGTCAGCTCATACTCCACACGAGGAGGAATTTCGGCATAGACTATACGTCTTACAATTTTATTTTCCTCGAGCTTGCGCAGCTGTAAGGTTAGCATCCGCTCCGTAATGTTGGGAAGACATTTTTTCAGTTCACTAAAACGAAGCTTTCCATTAATTAAATAGCAACAAATAGCTAGCGCCCATTGTCCACCGATAATATGTGATGCATATACTTCTACACACTCTTCTGCTAAAGCTTTTTTATTAGCATAGTTAGTTGAAGTCACTTTAATTTTTGACATTACTTACAAAATTTATAGTACCTAACAATTGGTTGCTTACCAACAAAAGTAAAGGTTGTGATGTTAGTTTCGCAAACCAAAATTTAAAACGATCGTATTATGCAAAAATTAGTTATAGTAATTCATCCCAATATTGAAAATTCACAGGTCAATAAAAGATGGATAGAAGAATTAAATAAATATCCCGACCAATATTATGTTCACCAATTGCACAAAGCATATCCCAACGAAAATATAGACATCGCAGCCGAACAAAAACTGGTAGAACAGTTTGATACGATAATCTTTCAGTTCCCTTTCTACTGGTTTAACTGCCCGCCCTTTTTTAAAAAATGGCTGGACGAGGTGCTTACCTATGGTTGGGCTTATGGGAGCAAAAGTGGCTACAAGATGGGCGGCAAAAAAATTGCACTAGCAATATCTGTCGGTATCGACGAACACGAATACCATCCTACAGGAAAGTACAAATATACTCTAGAAGAACTAACTCGCCCCTTTGAACTAACATTTGAATATATAAGAGCCGATTATCGTTCTTTCTTTGCCTATTATGGGATTGAAAGAAACAGTACCCAAGAGTGGATCGAAGCCAGTGTTGCGCCATATATTGCTTTCTTGGAGAAGCTGTAGCTAAAAGGCAATTTCACTCCTAATCTAGGTAAGATAAATTCTTAGGGCCCCTATAAAATATAATCCCATATCACACTATCACACATTACTAAAGAATCAACAGGTATTACAAGCAAACCCTGAAATGCCAACAAACTATACATTTTATTAGGAAAATTTTATGCAGTGCTTAATTTTGAGGTGTTATTAATAATATAGCTAACGATACCTCAGACACGAAATGATAAAAATATCTGACCATGGTAATTAGTATATCATGCTTGCACTACCAATCGGAAGTGAATATAACTATATAATGAAAAAAAGGAATAAGTTTTAAAATATAACTATGAAGAAAACACACCCCTACCAAACTACACTAAAATGGACAGGCAACCTAGGTACAGGCACCAGCTCTTATACCAGCTATGAGAGAGCTTATACCATCAGTATTGAAAACAAAGCAGACTTGTTAGGTTCTTCAGATCCGGCATTTCGAGGCGACAAAACCAAGCATAATCCTGAGGAGTTATTAGTGAGTTCTCTATCTTCATGTCACATGCTCTGGTACTTACATTTATGCTCTAGAGATGGTGTTATCGTTACTGAATATAAAGATAGCGCCACAGGGATAATGGTAGAAACGGAAGATGGAGGAGGATATTTTAGCGAAGTAACCTTAAACCCGGTAGTTACCGTTGCTGAGACATCCATGATAGCAAAAGCCGAGAAACTGCACCAAGAAGCTAATAAATTGTGTTTTATAGCAAACTCCGTAAAATTCCCAGTACATCACAAGCCTTTAATCAAAACAAAATAAACACCACCTCTTATTATAATAAATGGGGATGCTAAACCCTGTATGCATGCCGCCATACAGGGTTTTTATATAGCTATACCTAAATCATATGATTTGCGAAGATGCCAAAAGTATCCCAAATCATACGACCACTTTTACACTCCAATACTAAAATTAAAATAAACAACGAAGAGGTACTCCACGAGGGTTATGCATTATCCTGAGCCTATCAAGTATTGCTATGCATACAATTCTAATACGCTTCAATGTACATTTTTACCGTTTCACTGATTTTATTATTTACAAAAAATACCAATCGTATTTTCTTTGTGCATTATGTTTCACTAAAAACTCTTATATGAAAAAGACATTCATTGCGATTTTAATAACACAAACACTATTAGGCAACGTTTCAGCCCAAACTAATAGAGCTGATAGCTTTAAGGCTGATAAAGAAGAAATGCAAGCTATGATGATAGCCTATAAGGAAAAGCTCAATCTCAGTTCGGAACAAGAAAGAAAAATGGAAGCGATAAACAAACAATATATAGCAGACTTAAACGCAATTAAAAGCTCCAATGCAACGAAGTTAAATAAGTTAAAAAAACTCAGAGCCGCTAATGAGCGAAAAGATCAGCAAATGAAAAAAATACTCAATTCCCAACAATACGCGATTTATAAAGCTGAGCAAGAAAAAATAAAGCAGAAAATAAAAGAAAATAGAAACAATTAATCCTACTCACAAAAACAATGAACGCTAAAATTTTCTTAGGACTTTTAATTCTGTCAATATCCAGTTTTACCTACATAGCCTGCAGCAAAGACAAAGGCCTCGATGTTCGTTATAAAGAAACCATTGTAGTTGATGGCATCACTCGAACCTATATTGTGAGAGTTCCTTTCAACTATCACCAGAATGATGCGCCTCTCCCCTTAGTCATCGGAATGCACGGAGTGGGTGGAAGCGGTGAGCAATTTGAGAAAGATTACGATTTTTCAAAAAAAGCCGACGAAAGCAATTTTATTGCAGTCTACCCCGACGGGGTTCAAAAAGCTGATGGGTTGCTAAAAATTCGCTCTTGGAACTCCGGAGGCTGTTGCGATTATGCGATGAATCAGAATATAAATGATGTAAATTTCATTCAAACACTCATAGAAATTCTACCACAACGATTTCGAATCAATTCAAGAAAAATTTATGTGGTAGGAATGTCTAATGGTGGTATGATGGCATATCGCCTGGCAACAGAGCTTTCTCATAAAATAGCTGCAGCAGCCAGTGTGAGTGGGAATATGATGAATACACCTGACTCCTCTCTTAGCGGCCCCATTCCCATTTTACACATTCATTCTAAATTAGACACAAAAGTGCCTTTTTCAGGAGGTGTGGGTATTGGAGAGGTACATTTTAAACCTGTAGAAGAAGGATTGGCATACTGGCGCAATAGAAATAATTGTCTATCAGAAGCTGACAGTATTCAAAAAAGCAATTATACAATTCAATCATGGAAAAACTCCGATGGTAAAATAATGCTTCAGTTATATCTGACAGTCGATGGCGGGCATTCCTGGCCAGGTGCAATGAAAATGCGGGCCATCGGAGACGATCCATCGCAGGCAATTAAGGCAAATGATGTAATTTGGGATTTCTTTAAAAACTATGAATTACCCTAAAGGGAGGCTCAAAGTGAAAAATTCTAATGTCGACCAGTAAAGAAAAAATCCTATTCTGTTTGCTTAGTGCATTGGGAATAGCCTTTATATTCTCCCTTCCGAGAGTAGTAATTGCGCTATACATACAATTCAACTATGGAAATAACATCAGCGCAGATACTCAAAGTAAAATAATAGACCATGCTATAAAATTTTCATACACCTACGTTGTTGCCCTAGTTTTTTTATGGCTAAACACAACACGCAAAACATGGCAATATTATTCCATTAAAATTAACACCCACAAATTCTACATCAGGCTACTACTAAATATCATACTATTTATAGCGGTAAGATACATCAGCATCAATCTTAATATGCATCTTGCCGCTATTCCCATGGTTCCTAAGTTTCATTTTTTCCTATTTCATATATCGCTAACTCTGGAAGTACTATTCTGTCTATTTATTGCGGAAATCTATATGCTCATAAAGCGCAATCAACAAATCTCATTAAATAATGAGATATTACTTAAATCACATGCTGAGGCATCCTACGAGGCTTTAAAAAATCAGATAAATCCTCATTTTCTATTTAATTCTTTCAACACCATTCAATCGTTAATAGACGTCAACTCACAGGCAGCAAAGCAATTTATTAGCAACCTGTCTACCGTATACCGCAATATACTTAACAGCTTTCACAAACCAGTAATAAGTCTGAACGAAGAATTACAGTCACTTCGCGCCTATCTGGACATGATGCAAGAGCGCCATAACGGGAATTTGCAGGTAACATTAAACATACAACGGCATCATCTGGATAAATTCCTCCCTCCCATTTCGTTGCAATTATTAGTGGAAAATGCCATAAAGCACAATGAAGTATCGAATCGACGCCCCTTGACAATTATCATCGAATCGGAAGACAAATACATTCAAGTAAAAAACCAACTACAACCCAAAAAAACAGCAGAACCCTCTACAGGAAAAGGACTATACAATCTCAATCAACAGTATCAGCACATCTGCAATCAATCCATACAGATTCGCAAAACAGGTGAATGGTTTATAGTAATTTTACCATTATTACAACAACAGAATATAAGCTAAACTCATTGCGACAATGAACATAGCAATAATAGAAGATGAAAAACATGCAGCGGAAAGATTAATAAAAATGATTGCAGAAATACTGCCTCAGGCAAATTTTTACCCACCGATAGATAATATTGATGAGGCAATAAGCCTCTTAAACGCTTCTAAACAAATCGACCTAATTTTTCTAGATATACATTTAGCAGATGGCAATGCTTTTGAAATTTTCAAATCCGTGCCCTTGCACTTTCCTATTATTTTTACAACTTCCTATGACCAGTACGCATTAAAAGCATTTGAATTAAATAGTATTGATTATTTATTGAAGCCGATACAAAAGGAAAAACTGCAGCGAGCTATCGACAAGTTTCTTAACAGAAAAGAAAAATTCATGCTCAATCAGCTCATCGCCGAGCAGCTCAGTAAAATGATTACATCAGCTCCACCTATATACAAGGAAACTTTTTTAATTACTTTTAGAGACAAATTAATACCCGTCCCTGTAAAAGAATTTGCATTATTTGAGATTAAGAACGGAGTAATATATGGATATTGCGAAAACGGCAAAGTTTACACACTGGAAGAACGTTCTTTAGATGAATTATCCCAGCAATTAAATCCAAAATATTTCTTTCGAACCAACAGACAATTTATAGTAAATAAAAAAGCTATTAAAGAGGCCTCCCATTACTTCAACGGAAAGCTTTTACTGAACATCTCCATAAACTTAAAAGAAAAAATTATTATAAGTAGGGAAAAGGCCGCGGAGTTCAAAAAGTGGATGGAGGAATAAACCTCCATTTTAGAAAACATACTGAGTTTAATACAATACTCAGTAGGACTAATGATGGCTTAAGTAGTTTCTTCCACTATTTTCTTCAATCCCTCAAGAACTGGCAGCCAAGTGGCTTCTGCATGTTTTCTTCTTTCATCACTGTCCAGATTCTCTTGCGTGATGCTTAGCCTTACTCCATTTTCTACTTCAGTAAGCTCGTAAGTCAAAAGTTGATAAAATTCAGGAGTATCAGGTAATCCACTCATAGAACTCCAATAATTATACACTAGCTTGCTATTCGGCTCGAATTGAAGAATAGTACCTTTATCTTCATAGGAGGTACCGTTCCATTCCCCTCTGAAAATAATAGGAGCCCCAATTTCCCAGCTAGAACTTAGCTTAGTACCATAAAAGTACTTCTCCACTATTTCAGGTGTAATTAATGCATGCCATACCGCTTCCGAGAAGCTTTAATAAAAACGTCTATTCTTGCTATATACCCTTTCATGTAATAAAAATTTAGGCTTAGAGAGCATTCATGCTCTAGTAATTTTATCATATAGTGGTTTTCTTGAGCACGATTCAACATCAATGCTAGATATTGAACCACGAGTCTACGGTAGGCTTAAATACTGCTACTAAGTTTAGCAGTCAAAAGATTCTTATAATGTTCCTTATTACTATATATCAGAAATAAATTACAAAACAGCATGATAAGCGCCAGAAGTAGACCTTCCGGCGCGATAAAGCAATGCACCAGGAAAATATTAATAGTAATAGGTAAAATGGCAATTGATGCTAATAAAACATATCTATTTAGTAAAAAAGCTATACCACATATCAGTTCCACTGCCTTTATAAAAGGCATTAAATAAATGGCAGCATTAATACCGTCATTAAAAAGTTTCATACTGCCTACTAACTCTGCCTCCGGCGTTAGCTTTAAAAAAAAGGGTACGGAACCAATTAGTAAAATGACACCCAACAGGATTCTGAGGATTATTATAAGTTTTCGCATATCGTACAGGGTTTTCAACTATATGTAATTCCGTTTCGAAGGAATATCGCACTTCAAGATACTATTACTCTATTCTGCGATATTTTATCTTTAAAATAAAGTATCTTGATTGTAAAGATAAATATTTTTAGCATTTGAGCAAAAATTTTTCGAAAATATTATGATAAGGGTGTATTATCGTGGTAATACACATGCTGTCATTGAGCATGATATTAATTGTACGAGCCTAACTTTTTACTACTTTTGATAATAATCTTCAGATAGGTATCGTTAAGAACCTATGAATAGCATCCCAATACTTAGTAGAAGACGTATATCTTTAGAGAATATAAAATATGTAATAAAATACACAACCTCTAAGAAATAAAACACCAAATCATCGCTCCTCCTCAGCATCTTTCTGATTACATTAGAATGTTCTGGTTCTTGGAGTTTGATGCTTCACCCGAAAACATTTTCACCCATCTTTCGTTCGCCCATCATTGCTGTGAAATCACCTTCTGCTATAAAGGTCAGTTCAAAGTTCAATCTGCTACTAACCCAACCAGCATATTAGCCTCCGGCATATACGGTCAAACACTTCATAACAGCACAATTACCTCAGACCAAAGCTTCGGTATTTTTGGTATTTATCTTTATCCCTATACGTTAAAGCAATTGCTGGGAATACCGGCTTGCGCATTGACAAATCAAATGCTAGACATGAGAGCCCTTTGCGGGAAAACTGGTGAAGAACTAGAAGAAAAGATAATGCTGGCTACTAATAATCAAGAGCGGGTAAGTATCGCTATCCGTTTTTTTGAATCTTTATTAAGAAATATTCAATCTGAGAATACGGCCATTTGTAGATCCATTAAGACACTTTCGAACAATTACAACTTAGTATCGGTAAACGCTTTGGCCAAAAATCATTATTTATCACTCCGACAATTTGAGCGAAAGTTCAAAGAGCTTACAGGTTTTGCTCCACAGAAGTTTCTGCGAATTGTCAGATTCAATGCTTTATTAACAAAGCCCATTTTAAATGATAGACTTATTGACATTGCCTTAGACTTCGGCTTTTATGATGAAGCACATTTTAGCCGTGATTTCAAAGAACTTTCAGGTCTCAGTCCTAAAAAATACTTTAAGACAGCATATAAGGCTGCTAGCGACAGGGGTATTGTGCAAGTTTTGTAGAATGTCGTTTTTATACAAATTTTTATTGTCGCCTAAAAATAGCTTTGCCATAAAAAATAGATATGAAAAACCATATTGCAGCCCTGATGATGATCATCCTATTGCTATGTACCATCGGACAAGCATCCTCTCAAATAACCGATAATCCGAAACTATTCAATGAAGGAGGCTATGTAAAAGGGATTACGGTAGCAAGAGTATTCGGGCTGACAGAATTCATACTGGGAATATCTGGGCTCGTATTAAGCATTCGAGCTAAGAGAACAGGCAGGAAAAAACTAGTTAATATTGGATTAGTGTTAAGTTTATCAGCCGTTTTATTTAGCATCATTCATATTTGCGTAACGGCAGGAGCA
Source organism: Niabella digestorum (assembly GCF_036409055.1). Taxonomy (NCBI): domain Bacteria; kingdom Pseudomonadati; phylum Bacteroidota; class Chitinophagia; order Chitinophagales; family Chitinophagaceae; genus Niabella; species Niabella digestorum. Next base: position 58,365 of record NZ_JAZGLY010000008.1, read on the forward strand.
GTATTCGGTTCCGGTAGAGGAAAAGCAGGATCGTTGTTCGCTTCCATTATAGGACTTATCGGTATTATTGTTGCTACACAAGCTCTGCGCTCTCAAAAACCAAACAGCTCTGCAGGCACTGCATCTCGATAAATATTATATGAGTACGTGTAAAACTACAAATGAAATATTAAGAAAAAGGGTAAGTACACACAACTTAAAACGGTTTCTCGTCTTACTGTTCATAACTTACCCTTTTGATATTCCTGCATTTTACTCCAGAGCCAAGTCTACAGCAGCTAAGGAATGAATTTTAGTAGTATCAAAAACCGGAATATCGATATCATCCTGTTTAATCAGCAAGGGAATTTCCGTACAACCCAAAATCACACCCTCAATTTTATGCTGATCTTTTAGGCGTTGTATAATTCCCAAATACTCCTTTTGTGTTTCGGGCTTGAAAATACTACGTCCCAACTCATTTTCTAAAGTATACGTAATATACTCCCTCTCCTCTTGAGAAGAAGGCACTACTACTTCTATACCCATATTTTCGAGTTTGGAACGATAAAAATCTAGTTCCATGGTAAATTTCGTCCCGAGCAACCCCACTTTGCGAAGGTTGTGGTTCAAAATTTGCTTACCTGTTGCCTGGGCAATATGTATAATTTTCACTTGTGGAAACCGATGCTGCAGAGGATCGTATACAACATGTGCCGTATTGGCTCCTAAAAGGATAATCTCTGCACCGGCATTAATGAGCTTTTCAGTAATCTCGGAAAAATATATAGTGAGATGATCCCAATCATAATTTCTCAGGTAGCTCTGAAACTCATGAAAATTGACGGAATAGAGAATAATTTCAGCCGTATGTAATCCTCCGCGCTTCTGATTTGCATACTCGTTAATAATCCGATAATAGTCAATTGTAGATACCCAGCTGGTGCCGCCTATTAGGCCTATCTTTTTCATAGCTTATAATTATATCGATGCAACCAATACACGATTGGCAAAGTACATCTACAAAATACAACAAAATGTTATGCTGATTGTTGCAGCAGATAACGTTTTACATGCTGAATCTGGTGTATATGCCTCTTCGTGTGATCTATTTGCAACTGTAGCCATTCATAACGGGTTAGCTTCCCTATAAATGGAACTTCGAAGTTTTCAATCAATAAACTTAAATCATTGTTTTTAGAAAAGATCACAATCTCATTCGCAATATATCTCAATGCGGAGATCAGCTCAGCCTTATCAATAGGTTCTAATCTAGGATAAGTGGCTTCACCTTTTTCCTGCTTGTACTTCACATTAAAGTTGAGGAAAATGGCACTAATTTGAGCGACCTTCTCATCTGGCAAACGATTAGATGGCACCGCATGATCACGCGCTAATGCGAGCGTTTGTAAGGTCTTTTGTATATGATCGCCTATTTGGGCAACTGACCAGGTTTCTTCATCAGGTTGTTTATTGAGTAGTGAATCAGGAGTGGTCTCAATAAGACGAATAAACTCCTTCATCGTAGTATCAAAATTATCAATTATTGAAAGGTCCATTCTTGTCAAATAAATTTATTTATCGGCTTGGCTGATACTTTAAAACAGCTATACCACATTCAAATTTTATGGCATCGGCTAGTTGAAAATGCTTGAGGGCATTCAATGCTCCGAAAATAGAAAGCCCCGAGCTTATGGCAGCAGGATTGATAAAGAGATGATATTCGTCTATTAAATCATGCGCAATTAAAGAAGATACAAAGCCCGCTCCACCATATGCTATGATATTTTTTCCATCCTGTTGTTTTAGCTCATTTACTTCTTGAACTAAATCGGCTTTAGCTATAGTGGTATTATCCCAAGGCGACTCCGTTAAGGTTCTCGAAAAAACAATTTTTGGAGTTTCTGTAAAAATCTTACCGGCCTCATATTCGGGGTTATTGGGATCTGCAGCTACACTTGCCCAATGCGGGATAAAGCCTTCGGCCAGTTTGCGACCCAGCAGAATAGTATCCATTGAGTTGGTAAGTTCCGTTACATAGGCTATGATATCTGGAGTCCAGGCAAAAGTCACCCAATCCATTTCTCCATTAACACCTCCAATAAAACCATTAATGGTACATTGGGTTTGCAATACTAATTTTCTCATTTACTTGTAATTTAAAAAGGTTTTGTAATGCTCGAAATTATTTATTCATCTATACAATCCATCCTTTTGCTTTAAAATATTTCCAAATGGCCATGACATGCCCATGTCCCAACTGGTAGTGTTCGGCCAACCATCTACACAAAATAGAAGCTTTCATCTGAGGACTAAATGTGCCATCAGCTTCCATCCCTTCTTTAAAAGCCTCAGGGGTACTTCCTGTTTTCTTCTTGATGTTATCAATATATGCTTCAAAAGACATATGCTAATTGTTTTTTAGTGCGAAACTTCTAAAATTTATATTTCGAAAAACTCAGCTGCTACCATCAGTATTGCAAACACAACTAGAAAAGACATGCCCCTTCACCGCTCACCACTTGTACCATCACAGCACCTACCTAATATGCTAATAACATACACAGACACCATACAGCCACTTCAATAAACATAAAATAGTGGCGATAAAGAGATATAAATCTAGAGGGCCCCAAACAGATTCGGGAAGACCAAGAGCAATGGATCTTTTCACAGACTTGGGGTGCATCATCAATTTCATAAGTCCGCCCAAAATTAAAAACCGGCAAATAATCTATTTTATAATTTATCAACCCTCTAAACGGGTTGAGAAACTGCCCGTCATTCCATGGTTTAAATTTTCAATCAAAACTACTACTGTCCAGTATGCAACATGAGGTACGTAAATGACATAATTGGGGCATTTTGCGACATTTCTCCTAACTTTACCTTCAATTAATATAAGTTATGGCAAATATGAAGCATGTAAGCATTCTTGTGCCCCAGTCTGCGGTCATACAGGCCATAGCGGATCCCAAATACTGTTTTGACACCGTAAATCGCTTTCTAACGGAACAAGGCAAGAAGCCTTATTTCATAACCGAATTGGTAGGACTTAAAAATAATGTGAAGCAGTATGACGGTACGTATACCATTCATACTAATAAGTTAATTCAAGATGTAAGGAAAACGGATCTGATTATTATCCCTGCCCTATCTGGCGATTTGAATAAAGCCATCGAGCTGAATAGAGCGTTTATTCCGTGGATTATACAACAATATCAGCGTGGTGCAGAAATTGCAGCTCTATGTTTAGGTGCTTTTCTGTTGGCAGAAACAGGCTTGCTAAACGGGAAACGTTGCTCTACACACTGGAATTTTCAAAATCTGCTACAGCATCGATATCCTGAAGTACATGTTCAAAACGGACATATTGTAACGGAAGAGAAAGGTATCTATTCAAGCGGTGGGGCTCATTTTTACTGGAATTTGCTATTGCATCTCATTGAGAAATATACCAACCGAGAGCTTAGCGTACTTGTGGCTAAATATTTTGCTATTGGCTTAAATCGCGAAAGTCAGTTAGCCTATAGCATCTTCCAGGGTCAGAAGGAACATCAGGACGACTCCATAAGAGAAATACAGGAATATATTGAGCAACATGTGGATCAACGCCTTACAGTAGAAGACTTAGCCCAACAATATGCATTGGGCCGCCGCAGCCTGGAACGCCGATTTAAGGCTGCTACAAACAATACCGTTCTTGAATATATACAACGTGTGAAAATAGAAGCCGCAAAACGCCTTTTCGAATCAAGTAGAATGAGTATTAAAGAGGTAATGTTTGAAGTAGGTTATACCGATTTAAAAGCTTTTCGAATCGCATTCAAAAAATTACCGGCCTTACACCTATTGAATATAAGCAACTATATAATAAGCTATTTTCATTCGCTAACTGAGAATGCCTATGAAGATAATAAATATGACAGAATATTTACCATCCATCTACCACCAATGAAATCCAGCGCCTTAAAAATGCTGCAAAACTCTTTGAGATGGGTCTTATTTTGAAAATTGGTCGAGGATATTTTTACTGAATAGGCCATAATGAATGCTTTTCCAATTCCTACAAATTTCTCTGTTTTAAAAAAGGCCAACTGCCTAAAATACCTTTGTCAAAAATATTAAGAATATGAGGAAATCAACAGTATTTATTCATTGGATAGCATTTGCTGCAGTAGTTATTATTTTCGGATATGCAGGTTTACGCAAAGTAATACTTGAAAATACAATGGTCCAAGCAATGGACGAAATGGGCTTTAACGTTCCCTGGACACTCGCTATAGGTATAGCCGAAGTTCTAGGTGTACTATTTATGCTATATGGCATCAAAAATGCTCGTTGGAAAAGCATAGGCGCATTATTATTGTTACCCTTCGCCATAGGAGCTTTTACTACGCACATGGCACATAATGAATACCATCACTATCAACAATCGCTCTGGATGTGCATTCTAATTCCCATAGTATTAGCTACTACCAAAGGTTTTCGTATTATACTGGCCCAAAATCAATGATTTTTTACAATGCAAGAAAGAATTTTAAAGGGAACTTTGCTGTAAAACTTAATCGTTGTATGAAGACACTCCATTTTGCATTACTGTTCAGCATAGGTTTGTTAATTCCCTATGTATCATTCGCACAAACCCACCAAAATCATCAGCCCATGAAACATTTTAGTTTATTGGTAAGAGTGCCACTCTCCTATAGTACGGAAATTGCAGCGAAAGCATTTCCCCAGTGGCAAGCATTGATAGATGACTGGAAAGCTAAGGGAATCTATGTGTTCAGTTTTGCTTTTCCGGGGGAAGGTTATACTGTTACCGGCTCCGCTAAAAACATCAAGAAAGAATCAGTGCTATCCGACAATCGACGCGTAGTGAGTCAGGTTGTAATTCGCGCAGAAAATATAGACCAGGCGGTAAAGCTAGCCCAAGATATACCGGTATTGCCCTACGATGGCGCCGTTGAAGTGCGCGAAATCCCTCAGCCGCTGACCTTCGTTAAAGAATAACTATCAATAGCTAATGATTGAATAGGCTGTCTCGGTTAAACAGGACAGCCTATTATTATAAATTTCACTTTATTTAGATGACGCATTAAGAAAAGTCTATTTGGGCAAGTTATCACATGCTACTAAATGAATCGCAATATCAATTTGCCGTTTTTTCTTCATACACATCATATCCTCGCTCTATGGCCATATATACTTCAGGATGGGCTGGAGCCTTAAAGCTAAATTGCGCATAAAGTCCATGAGCGTCCCGGGTAGCCAACATCACTCTACGTAGCCTTTGTACAAAATCGAGTTTGATGATATGCTGCATCATTTTCTTGGATAATCCGCATCCTCTGTATTCAGGCAATACATATACATCGCATAAATAAGCAAAAGTAGCATAATCCGTTACCAGACGTGCAAAGCTTACTTGCTTAGCATTATCGAAAAATCCCAAGCAAAAAGAATGCGCTAAGGATGTCTTTACCATATCGAACGGGATGCCTTTAGCCCAATAGCTATGCTGACTAAGAAAATGATGAATGGCTTTCACATCCATTTGCTCATACCCTACTCTTAAATCCAATTTATGATATTTTTGTTCCATTACTATTATGTATTACAACGAAAAGACACCTAGCATCCATATAATTTTCTGTCAGGAATTAGGTACAGCACTACCTGAAAGCATCAATTCCATTTTGGTATCTGCCCTCTTATATTTTCCAACTTCAATAGGAACATCCTTAAAACCTAATCTTCTATAAATAACTAACGCCGTTTGTAGCGAGCTTTGCGTATACAAGATTATTTTTTTTACACCTATTTGTCGGGCTTTCGTAATGGCTGTTTCACATAATAGCTTTCCGGCTCCCAATCCCTGAAATGCCTCATCCACGGCCATTTTAGTCAGTTCCATAGTGGTATCGTCAATTTTCTTCAGTGCCACTGTGCCTATAATTTGGTGATCATATGCAGCAAATAAAATCACTCCTCCATCTTGTAGAATAGCTTCTTCGGGGTGGTACAATACATATTCATCAACTGGCTCCATTACAAAAAACTTTTCAATCCAGGCTTTATTAAGAGCAGCAAAATAGTGCCTCCATTCAGGCCGATAATTTTCAACACAAATCTGTTTCATACTACTATTTGAAATAAATTTACCTCAATATTATTATAGTGTTTCGGGAGATGACTTTGTGGTGGTAACTTTCTACGCCCCACCCACTGAAATCCCAAGTGCTGATAATAATCGGTCAACTGCTTGTTTTGCGCCCAAGTATCCACCCGTACGAATTTTTTATGCAGCTGTTGGGCCATTACAATTGCCCAGTCTATTATTTTTCGAGTCAGCTGCTGACCACGATATTGATTGCAAATTGCCATACGATGCAGATAAATCGCTTCGTTGCCTTTTGTATCGTTCCATATTTCCGGTTCCTTCCATACGATAGAAAATACAGCGGCCAACACGCCCTGCCCATCATCTAAAACATAATGCCTATTCTCCAATATCTCATTTTCGATAAAAGCACGCTCAAACACCGGCCAGCTATAACCACTTTGCAGTAACTGATAGGCCCGAGCTTCTGCATAAATAGCTTCTACCAACGGTAATTCTGAAATCAGGGTATTTCTTATATGCATACTGCCAACATTTAAAGTCAGCAACAAAAGAACGAAAAAACATTATATGGATACAGATACAATTTTTGTATTTTTGATAGATACAGTTTAAAGCAATGAAAGAATTATTATACCGAAAGGTTGCCACTACCTTAGCCGAAAAAATAAAAAACGGAACACTTCAGACAGGGGATAAAATGCCTTCTCTCCGGGTTTTACATAAAGAATATGGCGTAAGCTTGAATACTGTAATTCAGGCCTACTGGGAGCTAGAAGCGCAGGGATTGATTACTTCGCGTCCGCAGTCAGGATTTTATGTTAGTTATGAACCTTCGCGGTTATCAGTTCCATCGGTCAGCCGGCCTTCGGGACCTAGCGAAGTAGATGCAACGGAAAAACTGATTGCAAAAGTATACGCGCGTATCAGTGATGAAAGCATCACGCGATTCTCATTAGGTGTACCGGAAAATGAATTATTACCCATCGCTAGGCTTAATAAAGAACTGATGCATGCCATGCGCAGTCTCAAAGGTGGAGGTACTGAATATGAAGAAATACAGGGCAGTCTCGAGCTACGCAAGAATATTGCTTGGCTCACTTACACCTGGAACGGACGTATGCATGAGGATGATATTGTTACAACAGCCGGAACCATGAATGCGCTTTCTTTTGCGCTCATGACAGTTACAAAGAAAGGCGATACCATTGCGGTTGAAAGTCCGGTTTACTTCGGTATTTTACAACTGGCCAAAAGTCTGGGACTACACGTACTTGAACTTCCTACGCATCCTGTAACAGGAGTGGAAATAGAGGCATTGAAAAAAGTGCTTAAAAAAATAAAAGCATGTGTTTTGGTATCCAACTTCAATAATCCTTTAGGCAGTTGCATGCCCGAAGACCACAAGAAAGCTGTAGTGGAAATGTTAGCCACACAGGGCATTCCGTTGATTGAAGATGACCTTTATGGTGATTTATATTTCGGAAGTAGTCGCCCCAAGCCCTGTAAGGCTTTCGATGAGGAAGGATGGGTATTATGGTGTAGTTCCGTATCCAAAACTTTGGCACCGGGTTATCGTGTAGGTTGGATTGCACCCGGACGTTTTAAGGAGAAAATTATTCATCAGAAATTTACACACTCCGTTTCTTCTACTACCATCACCCAGCAGGCCATTGCACATTTTTTAGAAAAAGGCAGATATGAACATCATTTGCGTAAACTAAGAGCTGAACTGCATGCCAACAGTTTACAATTCATACGAACCGTATCGGAATATTTTCCTGAAGACACAAAAGTGAGTCGACCACAGGGAGGTTTTATGCTTTGGATAGAGCTGGGTAAAAATATCAACACCGAAGAACTTTACGATATAGCTATTCGTCAGAAAATCAGCATTGGGCCGGGCAGAATGTTCTCTCTACAAAACCAATTCAACAACTGCCTACGCCTAAGCTATGGACAACGGTGGTCGGAGCAAATAGAAGAAAAGCTAAAGCGATTGGGAAAGTTAGCGAAAGGGTTGATGAAATAATCTCCTAGTGCCATGGACGCATAGTATCCCACAAAACTGCGATTGCCATATAAATCCAACACTAATTTTTAATAAATTCGAAGCCCAATAGTATTCATACCAAAACAAAACTCTCGAAAATGCAAAACGCTATTAACAACCTTCTACAAGGTATCGATACCGTTATTATAAGAGTTAGCAGCTTCACCGTTTCAAAAGAATGGTACATGGAAAAGCTGGGCTTTAGTGTATTGTTTGAGGATGCAAACATGCAACTAGCAGTCTTAGATACCCAAAGTGGTGTAAGCCTTACAATTTGGGGCACTCAACAAGCTATCGTAGTAAATAAAGACACAGCCAGCTACCCTATTTTTAAAACACCTGATGCCGCTGCACTACGCCAGGAATTGGTCAACAGAGGTGTGAAAGCAGATGAAATTATCGAGGATGCTTACACCAAGTATTTTATGTTTTACGACCCGGACGGGAATGTATTGGAAGCTTGTCAGGTACATGATTGATATTAGTTCACTTCATACTCATTCCTACTGCAATAAAAAACCCCTTCTGTCAGAAGGGGTTTTTATTGTGCCCAAGACTGGATTCGAACCAGCACGCCGTTTTACCAGCACTACCACCTCAAAGTAGCGTGTCTACCAATTTCACCACCTGGGCAACCAACTCGATTAAAGTATTAAGAACTTTGGGAGCGCAAATTTAATAAAAAAGATGATTTTTCAGCAGCAAAATGTTTTTTCTAATACATCATTCCTTAGCGGGTTTACACCTACTAATCATCCAACTTCAGTACTGCCAAGAAAGCTTCCTGGGGCACCTCCACATTTCCTATCTGACGCATCCGCTTTTTACCTTCTTTCTGCTTTTCCAACAGCTTCCGCTTACGGCTGATATCTCCACCGTAACATTTAGCGGTTACATCTTTCCGTAATGCAGAAATATTTTCCCGGGCTACAATCTTAGCGCCAATGGCCGCCTGAATTGCAATCTGGAACTGCTGACGCGGTAATAACTCTTTCAGTTTCTCGCAAAGCTTGCGTCCGAACTCTTGCGCACGACTACGGTGAATCAACGCACTCAGTGCATCTACTTTGTCACCATTCAGCAGAATATCCATTTTCACAATATCACTCTCTCTGTATCCTAGTGGATGATAATCGAATGATGCATAACCGCGAGTCTGTGATTTTAGTTTATCGTAAAAGTCAAATACTATCTCTGTCAACGGCATTTCAAACACCAGCTCTACACGGGTGGGTGTCAGGTAATTTTGATTTACCAGAATGCCGCGCTTGCCCAAACAGAGCGTCATAATATTACCGATATACTCGGGCTTGGTAATGATTTGCGCTTTAATATAGGGTTCCTCGATCCGATCGGTTTTCACTGGATCAGGAAACTCCGACGGATTATTTACCACAATGGTTTCGCCCTTGGTAGTATATGCTAGGAAGCTTACGTTAGGAACAGTAGTGATCACCGTCTGATTGAACTCTCGCTCCAAGCGCTCCTGTATAATTTCCATGTGCAGCATGCCGAGAAAGCCGCATCTGAAACCGAAACCTAACGCCTGCGAAGTTTCTACTTCAAAAGTGAGAGAAGCGTCATTAAGTTGCAGCTTATCCATGCAGTCGCGCAATTCCTCAAAATCATCAGTATTCACAGGATAAATCCCGGCAAATACCATCGGTTTTACCTCTTCAAAACCTTTAATAGCTTCGGGGGTGGGATTATTGGCCATTGTAATGGTATCCCCCACCTTCACTTCCTTAGCGTTTTTAATACCGGTAATGATATACCCCACATCGCCGGCCTTTATCTCTTTTTTCTCGGTCATCTTGAGCTTCAGAATACCCACTTCATCCGCTTCATATTCCTGACCGGTACTAACGAACTTAATTTTATCACCTTTTCGTATAATTCCGTTCATCACACGGAAATACACGATAATGCCGCGAAAACTGTTAAATACACTATCAAAAATCAGTGCTTGGAGCGGTGCATTTTCATCGCCCTCGGGAGGTGGAATTCTTTGCACAATAGCTTCCAGAATTTCATCTACCCCCTGCCCGGTTCGTCCACTCGCCAGCAAAATATCTTCAGGCTTACAGCCGATAAGATCAATAATCTGATCCTTTACCTCTTCGATCATGGCACCGTCCATATCGATCTTATTGATTACGGGAATAATCTCCAGATCGTTATCAATAGCCAGATAGAGGTTGCTGATAGTCTGCGCCTGAATACCCTGAGTAGCATCTACCAACAATAAGGCGCCCTCACAGGCTGCCAGTGCACGGCTCACCTCATAGCTGAAGTCTACGTGGCCGGGCGTATCGATCAGATTCAACACATAATCCTCACCTGCTTTCGACCGATAGTTAATTTGGATGGCATGACTTTTAATAGTAATACCTTTCTCCCGCTCTAGATCCATGTCGTCCAAAACCTGGTCCATCATTTCACGGTCGCTAACAGTATTGGTAGACTGCAATAAACGATCGGCCAAGGTACTTTTACCATGGTCAATATGGGCAATTATGCAAAAATTTCTAATATGCTTCATATACTAAAATCCCGCAGGGCGTGCAAAGGTAACAAGAATTTATGATGTATAAGGTAAGATATTCAGATTGTTATTTATTGAAATCGGAACTAAAAAATCATCAAAAAATAGGACAACAATTACCTTATGCTCGGTTATACGTCAGAATCAGCAAAAATATCCGCATAACCGATTGCTGATGGCTAATTTTTCTCTACTTTACGCCCCATTTTTAAAGCAAGCTTATGCAGTATTTTGAAGGATCGGCTATTACACATATTTGTTTACATCGCGTAGGAAATCAGGTAGAAAGTGAGTTTTTGAATCTATCCCAAAAAGAGCTGGCATTGACTCCGGAAGTAAAAGAGTTATTGGTCAAGTACTTTTTAACACCGTTCAAATCGGAGGAATATTTTCAGTTTACGAGCGAAGGCCATATTAGCAACAATGAAGTGTGGAAATCCGTTTGTGCCATTTTTGACAAGCCCGAACAAACATTGGCACAGTCAAAGCTGCTGGCACAACACCTTTATAATCAAAGCAGCCATCCTAATATCAAAGGAGGCGATTTTTTTGTAGTATATTTTAAGGAAGGATTGCTTAATGGAGACACGGTAGATGCAGTGGGCCTTTTCAAATCGGAAAATAAAGAACCATTCCTCAAAGTTTCTCCTATTGAAGATAATTTTGAGGTGGATAGTGAAGAAGGTATTAATATCAGCAAATTAGATAAAGGATGCATGATTTATAATATTGATAGAGAAAATGGTTTTGTGATTTCGATTGTAGACGGAAAAGGTAAATCGGCCGAAGCCCGTTATTGGACAGACGCATTTTTGAAAGTGGAACAGCGCAAGGATCAATACTTTAATACCGAAAGCACGATGACCCTTTACAAGTCATATGTAATAGAGCATTTACCAGAAGAATACAATGTTACCAAGGCCGATCAGGCCGATTTGCTGAACCGCAGCCTGAATTTTTTCAAAGAGAAACAGCATTTCGATCAGGAAACCTTTAATAATGAAGTGTTATTTCATCAGGAATATATCGAAAGCTTCAATCGTTATAAACAGCACTATGAAGCGGAGAAAGCAATCAGCATTGAAGATAGCTTCTCCATATCGCCAGCAGCAGTAAAACGGCAACAGCGTCATTATAAAAGTGTGATAAAGCTGGACAAAAATTTTCACATTTACATTCACGGCGACCGTAGCAAAATTGAGCACGGCGAAGATGAAAAAGGAAGATTTTATAAGCTTTACTTCAACAATGAGGAGTAATTCATATCAACCATAATAATAAAGCCCGAAGCAGTAGTTTTACTTCTTCGGGCTTTTCATTGAGAAAAACCTAGGCTGTTATTCCATAATTTCTTCCAAGTGAGCCAACTTTCCATCTACCGTCATTCCTTCAATCACCACGCGGAAGGCATCAGTAACATCATTATTGTAGAAAGACAACACAATTTGCTTGGTATTCGGGTTTACCGTTACGTTCGGGTTCCAATATAAAGTAGTACGCACATCCCTCTCGGCTCCGGGATCTTCCTCTGGGCGTAGATAACGAGGAGAATAAAACTCACGAATTTGCGTATATCCAAATACTTTGCTGTTAGGAATACCCTGACTCTCACTCCTAGCCTCATCTCCTCTTCGGGTATAAATGGCTATAGCCCCGTTTCCTCCATTAAATCCGCCCATGAACGGAGGTCTGAAGGCTTTAATATAAGCCACATCATTAATGTTGATGGATGAAAGCATTTGTACATCGGTAGGAACTTCATCCAAATACAACTGCGGCGCACCACCTCGCCAGCTTAAACTAGCATTAGAGCCTTGTCCACTTATTTGTAATCCGGCCACTTTTCCCTGCAGATAAGTGAAGATATCGCCCACCTTTCCAAAGGGATCGTTTAATACATCAAATTGGATAGCATCACCCCCGCTAAACAATCCCGTAGCATATTTTTCATCCAATAGCTCCACGGAGGATTTTGTTCTAGCTTTCACCGTCACAGCTTCCAGCTCTTTATATTTTGTCTTCTGAACATTCTCACTATGTTCCAGAGCCAGCATCAGGTGACGGGCCAATCCAGTAGTATCGGGAAAAATTTCATCGGCATAATTCTTACCTACAGGAGGCACACGTAATTTATTGGGGAAAAACTGTATGGTTGCACCTTCTAAACTCTTATCCTGAAATTGATAGTAAATCTGGGCAGTATCAAATAAAACAACAGAAGGATCGTCAAATGTTCCGTTGCGATTTATAGGCACCAAATACATCTGATTTTCCTTGTCTTTCTGTTTTACGATCATCATGGCCATCGCACCATCCCCCAAAGAACCCGGAACAAAACCTTGCACAATACCCGAAAGCGTCATATACGATGTATCCCTCGGATAAACGATGTTAGGCAATTCTCCTTTCGTTACCTGCTGCCAGTTGATTCTGCGCCAACCATTGGTTAACATTACTAAATCCAGATGCTGTTGTTTTACAAGTGAAGGATCCTTAAAATAATAAGCCGGATTATAAACCTTACCCTTTAGTTCGCTGGTTAACATCAATGTAGAAAGAATATTTTCAGTGGTATCGGCATCAATGTTCAAATCAGTCACCGATACAGATAAGGAAGAAGCTATATTTTCCGGCACCGTAATTTTTATTTCATCTCTTGCACGATAACTCAACCCCCAACGTTGTACTTCCATTTCGGGTTTGAAAATATAGGGAGCATGATTATCGATATAAGTAATACGCTCGGTTAAAGCATTCCAGTTTTTATCAAAAACCGTAATGGTGAGTACACCATACGGAAGGTTTTCAATGGGAACCACACCCACTATTTCCGATTGGGTAGATTTAGCGATATTGAACACTACATGCTGAAACATGGTACCTACGATGTACACACTGTCCATCCGAGAGGCGAGATCAGAAGAAAGATTTACCTTGAAGCTCCTGCGCCCCTCACTTACTGCCACCTGAATATTGGCACCAGTAGTCTTTACGGCTGGCAAAGGCGTCGTGTAAGTATTATTTTGTTCATCTTTCCACTTGGCTGTAAAGCTAGCGCCGGCTGGAGGCGTAAGCATCACAAACCCCATACCGTCGTGTATTATGCGCAGGCTGTCAATGGTCTTCCCATCAGCACCGGTTACAACACCTTTGATTTTAACGGGTCGCCCCCATTGATCACGGGCTTTAAAGGCTACCTTATTTAATACACCGGCAATAATATCCCCCCCTTCGGGAAAGAATTCCAACACAGGCTTCACCACTATTTGCTGAGGGGTTTTGGTAACATCCTTCTGGATAATATTAATGGTCTTCTTATAAAGAAAAGAAGAGTCGAAATTGAGCATCCAACGCGTATACGCTCTTACCGCTATGAATTTTCCTTTATAATCCTCGGGAATATCAAACTGACCGTTTGTAAGCCCATTGACGAGAGGTGCTACTGTATGATGTAGTACCTGCCCCTTATCATCAATCCAGTCGACATAAAAGTTCTTACTTTCTGTTGCCGGGGCCAGCTCATTCAACACATATGCCTTAAACCAGATGGTTTCTCCCGGAAAATAAGAGGACTTATCGTAATGCAGATATGCCCGCTCTGCACTATAGGCTGCGGCATAATTTTCAATTTTGGAAACGATATCCTGCGCGCGTAAAGAAAAATTACACAATAATATCCATGCGAATACAAAAAAACAGGGCTTTTGTACGATGCGTTGCTTCATAGAATCTCGAAAATTAAAACCTGAATCGCTTACAAAAAAAGCTTTTTTATAATTGACGGTAATTTTATGATTTTTTTAGCTATCAGACAACTATTGTGCCTGTTTAAACTTTTATTGGAGTGAACTTCACCCGTTTATATTTCGCTAAAGCCTTTGATAAGATTATCTTTGTTGGATTGAGCAATGCTTTTGTTTGCGATATATCTCTTTACCATCATAAATTTTGCGTTATGAAAAAGCTTTGGGCCATTTCATTCGTGTTTACAACTAGTACAGCCGTTGCACAGGTAAATGATAGTACTCAACAGGAAATGAATTTAAGAGACAAGGTATTGAATGAAATCCAACATGTTTTCCAGCAGAAAACAAGATCGATTGATTCCACTGTAATATCTTTGGATCAGCGACTATCGATGTTGGATAAGTCCATAGCAGCCTCAAAAGATGTAAAAGATAAGGCCGATAAACTGGCCGAACGTCTACAGGCGATTGAAGAAAAACAAAAAGCCATCGAAGCAAATGAGCTCAATCTTTTTCAGGCCAATTATCAGTCGGCATTGGTGAACCTCGTATCCATGGATAGAGAAATCAAGCCGCTGATGCTGTTCAACTCTACGAAAGCATTCTTCAACTCACTGAGTGAAACGGGCAATCCCATGAATTACGACGGTTATACCAAATGGTATAATCAATATGCAGCATTTGTAAAGGAGAAAAAAGCTGAAAGCCCTGTATTGACGGTCACTAATAATCTGCTGAACTTTGCGGGTAATTTTACCAAAGGCGCTCCCGTAACCGGCCCCATCACTTCGGCACTTTTCTCAAGCATGACATCCTATATCGACAATTTAGGGAAAAAGGAAAAAGCCCTAAAAGCGCAAAGTGAAGAGATGCTAACCCTTACCATGAAGATCAGTCAGTTTAATTACGATAATGAACGCATCGAAACCGAGTGGGAAGCCATTACTACCGAACTACAAGATTTGCAAAAGAAATTTGACAAAACGCTAAAAGAAAATCTAGCAATTCTAAAAATAACTCCTGCCGACTTTGAAGCCAAATTTTCGAAAGAAAACGATGCCGAAAAACGCTATCAATACCTCACCATGCTGCGCGACAAAGCAGCACAGTTTGTGGCAACAGAACGTGATCAGAATCCTAAAGAATGGAGACAAAAGGCGTATATACAGATGAACGATGTACAATCGCTGAAGCAGCGTTTTGGTCAGGTTACATTTCGCATCAGTCAAAATCTTTTAAAGTACAAAGAGCTATTTGAAAAATATAAAAATGATCCACAGCTGGGCAGCCGTATTCGCGATCTGGAGATTAAGATGAAAGAGCTGCAGGAGTCGTTCGACAAGACCTTTGATCCGTTGGAATATATAAATTCAGCAAATAGAATGTATAAAGTTTAAGGAGGATATCCCGCATATCATTTTTCATTACACCCATAGCCTTTTACTACAATGGCTATATTTGTCTCGAATTTGAAGTACTATGAGAGCTACAAAGTTGTTTAAGGAATTTGTAGAAAGCGAAAGATCCGGTGGTTTGATATTGATAGCTTGTACTATCATTTCGTTGACCATAGCCAACTCCTCTTTCCATGACAGTTATCATCACTTTTGGAATACCAAAATTGGAGAAGGCTCCATTGAGCATTGGGTCAATGATGGTTTGATGACGATTTTCTTTCTGCTCATCGGCCTGGAACTGGAAAGAGAAATTTACATAGGAGAACTTTCTAAAATAAAAAATGCTTTACTGCCGGTTTTTGCGGCATTAGGAGGCATGCTCATTCCGGCGGCTTTGTATTTGTCGCTGAACATAGGAAGCATCACCCAATCTGGAGCCGGTATTCCCATGGCTACAGATATCGCCTTTGCACTAGGAATACTATCGCTACTGGGTAATCGGGTACCTCTATCACTCAAAGTATTTCTGACTGCACTAGCCGTAATTGATGATTTGGGAGCGATACTCGTAATTGCTATTTTCTATACCAAAGACCTGCTATGGTCCAATCTTTTAATAGCGTTGGGAATATGGACGGTGTTGCTCATCCTAAACCGCCTAAAAGTGCGAAATCTAATTCCCTATTTGATTGGCGGCGTATTCATGTGGTGGTACATGCTGCATAGTGGTGTACACGCCACCATTACCGGCGTACTGCTGGCATTTGCCATACCCTTCGGCAATGGTGATAAACGTTCCACTTCATACATCTTGCAAAAATTCTTGCATGTACCCGTCGCCTTCATCATATTACCTATTTTTGCCTTAGCTAATACGGCTATTACCGTACACTCTTCTTTTAGCAGTTTATTGAATGAGCATTATGCTTTAGGAATTGCATTAGGACTTATTCTTGGTAAGCCAATAGGAATATTTCTATTCTCTTTCGCCACAGTAAAAATGGGCATATGCAGGCTTCCACGTGATATTAACTGGAAGCTGATAAACGGTGTGGGCTTTCTTGGAGGAATAGGTTTTACGATGTCCATATTCATTACCCTCTTGGCTTTTGAAGATGCAGAAATCATCAACAATGCCAAACTGATGATTTTGATATCTTCTTTAATTGCAGGAATTATAGGTTTTATTGCATTAAAGATATTTCTCGGGCAGCGACACAAAAAGTACAGCGCCACTAGCTAATTTTCCTCTACAAAGCGACGACCATATTTGTCCACAAGCCGGTTATAAGCTTCGGCCGCAGCGCCATTACCCCAGTCGTAAATGGTAAATTCGCCAATGCCCAAGCCGGCATCATTAGTCACCCCGTCATGCCCGTAATTTTCCATCATAAAACCATAATCTTTCTCTCCGAAGAATGGCCATCGCGCCTGCCATTGTTTCATGGTAGAAGGATTAAGGGGTGTATACATCATGGTAAAAGAAGCACGCAACGCTGCTAATCCACGTTGTATATATTGCTTGTTCTTCAGTACTTTTCCGTACTCAATAATCAATCCAGCAAAAAGACTTTGCCTAGAGTCGTTCCATTCGGCATCAGCATTCATTACACCAAATCCTCCCAGACTCCGTATCGCTATAAAAGGCGGTTGCCATATAGCCTGAGCCATCAACAGTTCATCTAGTGTACGTTGGCCCCATCGGAGATATTCCCTCTTACGAGTTAATTTATATAGCTCCAATAATGCCTCCGCAGTCCAATAAATACAAAAAGTATTTTGCTTGAACATATTGTTGCGCGCTACCTTCTTACCTACCCACTTATCACTTCCTACACGACTGCACGACCAGTATGTTTCAAAATCTTCCCATTGCCCTTGTGGGATTATCTTAGTAATTACCGCCTTCATTGCTCTTTCTGCAGCCTGCAGATAACGTACATCACCCGTAGCCTTATACATGGCGGATAAAAATGTTACTGAAACGCTAGTTTCTGGAGACTGTTGTAGGTGCTCCATCGGTTGTAATGTTTCTAGATTCATCCATGCAGGGAAAAAGCCTTCGGCATCCTGAAGTTGAATTAAAGCATCTGCATAATTTTTTGCATACGATAATAGCCGGTGGTCTTGTTCAAGCTCATTATACCATACCAGCATCCAATAAGCTGTAAAGCTCATGTCGGCAATATGATATGGAGATAAGCGTGCATCCCAAGTATAGGGATTACGATTAGAATTGCCAAAGTAGCGAGTGTCCCAGCTTTTGGAACGATTAACCTTTTTACCATCTATTTCTACCTGCTCCATCTCTACAGCAATAACGCTTTTAAACAGACCATTGGTTTGCGGGAATGCTAATGCCAGTTCTTTGGTCATTAATGCATACTTCTTTAAGGTGTCATTATGTGTTCGTAGCGCATATCGATATAATCCCTGTGCGGAGCGTAGGGAGTTAAACCAAGCCTGATTCCATATTGAACGAAATTCACGCTCATTCACTTGTCCGGGATAATTGGGGCTTTGTGTGGTATTCACAATAAATACCGGAGCTCCCACCCTTTTACCATTCAAATCAAATTCCTGCCATACTGCATCTCTCCAGTTTTTAAACGCCCACTCATAAGTATGCTTCACATAAGGCTCCATACTCTTTTGGTGCAAAGGTTCCCCTACTTTATATAAAGGCTCGCCCCATTGGGTCCACATAAAATTTATCGTACGATGAAATGGATTATGAATAGCAGCCGCCTTATCGGATACCAATAGATAAAAACCTATAACCATTTCGCCTGACGGGATCGTCATCCCAATTTCCCTTTCATACAATACATGATCAGTAATTTTGGATTTACCCAGTCCCAACATCAGACGATTATCTCTGGCATTGAGGTCCATCATCCAGGGAAGACTGTTCTTTTTAATCAAATCTAAATCCGGAATGAGAGAAAAGGTATAACTGTTATCAGCAACAATCAACGCCGGTGCCCGAAATACATGTTGTGGAATAATATGATTATCTGTAGGTGTTAAATGGGGTGCCCAATGAAAATTAGGCTGAAAAGCTGGAATCACCGTCACTTCTACAGCATTCTGCTGCACGCTGGCAGAAAGGTTCCAACGTACACGCCCATAATACAGATCCTTAGATAATCTTTTAAAATCTATTTCAGCTACAGCTTCTCCAATTTTTGAAGCGCTTACTGAAGCAACAAATCGCTTAAGCCCCGAGGGGATATCCGATTTTTGCTGGGCAAGCAAAGTATATGGAATCAAAAAAACAATAACAAGTATTCTAAACACTTTTAAGTACATGCGCGTAGTGATAATATCATAGATAGAATTAGACATGGCAAAGGCTTATTTTCAGTATCCTGAAAATGAAATATGAATAAATAATACAGCCTATAGGTTACTACCTAAAAAAAGTATAAACCATCCTAAGACGGTTGAATTATTAGATTGTGGATTATGCCAATACCTTATACCCCTTTATTGCATAATACAGTATAAACAGGAAAAGCGGAATAGGCACCAAAAAACCTGCAGCCATACCGTAAGTATCTGCTACCAAACCCATTATTGGGGGAAATACGGCACCTCCTGCCACAGCCATCACAAGGAAAGATGCCCCTTGCTTAGTTTTTGTTCCCAACCCTTTAATAGCTAGCGCAAAAATAGTAGGGAACATAATTGACATAAAGAAGAAAACACCATATAATGCGATCAAAGAAGTCCAACCCAATTTAGCAGACACTATAGGCAATAACACACTCACTGCAAGTGCATATAGTGCTAATAATTTTGTAGGCTTCACATATTTCATCATCGCACTACCTGATATCCGTCCGATCATAAATAATGCAAATCCAATGGACAAAAAATACGGCCCATATTTTACATCAAAGCGTGGATGCATATCATGATCGGTAACGAAGTTTATCAGATAGCTGAATACCCCTGTTTGCGCCGCCACATAACATGCTTGAGCAATAAAGCCCAACTTAAAATGCCGATTTTGCCACAGTGGCTTTTTGCTCACATAACGGGGATTGGAAGGATCATTGATATCGGCGTCTGTCTCTGCAGCAGGTACTGCCGAAATACCATGTCCTCCTCCATGAGCTGCCAGCTCGTCCTCTTCTGTAATTTCAGGCAACTTCAATCTCATGAAAATAAAAGCCACCAGCAACACAGCTAGGCCTATCAGTGCAAAGGGCAATACGATCGACATCATTTTTTCACCCTCAACATGACTTTGATTACCGTAAACATACAACGCAATCAATGGCCCTACCACCCATGCTAAACCATTAAATGATTGGGAGAAGTTAATACGACGCTCTGCTGTTTCGGGCGGTCCTAATTTGGTAGTATAAGGATTCGCTGCTGTTTCCAATGTAGTAAGTCCCGAACCGATAATTAAAAGGCACAATAAAAAAAGCACAAAAGACTGTGCAGGTGCTGTAGCTGCAGCCAATAATGCTCCAAAAGCAAAAAGAAGCAACCCAAAAATCACCCCTTTCTTATATCCGTACTTCTTCATGAACAAACCCGCAGGAATGGCCATCCCAAAGTAAGCCCCGTATAATGAAAACTGAATAAAACTAGATTGCCATTTTTTCAGATGCAGCATGTCCTGAAAGTTCTTGTCCAGTGTATCCAACAAACCATGGGCTACACCCCACAAAAAGAACAAAGAACTAATGGCAGCAAACGGGGCGGCGTAATTAATACCGTCCTTTACAAACAGTGATTGTTTTTTCATTGACATATTTAAAAATCGTTTTGATATTGAGGGGCAGTAAAATACAGATTTCTTGGCTAATATCACTTTTGAATTTATAATGATACAAGCTACTTCCAAGCCCTCAGATAATTTGCCTACTTATACAAAGGTCCATATACAGAACAAGCTCTATAGTCCGATCCCTCAGGATCCATACCAAATGCACCCCATGCAGAAGGCCTGAAAATACGTCCCTCATCTACATTGTGCATAGCCACAGGAATACGAAGCATAGAGGCAAGTGTGATCAACTGATCACCAATATGACCATAACTAATAGCGCCGTGATTCGCACCCCAATTAGCCATTACAGAATATACATCTTTAAATGGTCCTTTACCAGTAGTATTAGGTACAAACCATGTGGTAGGCCATATAGGGTCTGTACGTCTGTTCAATATATCATGTACATGCTTGGGCAAGTCAATGGTATAACCTTCTGCAATTTGCAGCACTGGCCCTAGGCCTTTTATCAAATTCAAACGACACATAGTAACCGGCATACCACCTCTGGTTAAAAAAGTAGATGAAAAACCTCCACCACGCATGTAATCACGATTGGAAGGGCTCCATTCTGTAGCGTCTAGACAAGCTTTCACCTCTTTTTGTGTAATTTCCCAGAAAGGTTTCATTACCGGTTTACCATCTTTGGACTGCCGGCCTGTACCATCCAGTGAAGCCGAACCCGAGTTTATTAAATGAATAAACCCATCTGCTGCTATACCATCGGGTCTCCACCCTGTCACGCGCTCTGTAGCATCCGGACTCCAATAGGTACGTACATCAGCAAAAATCTGTGCTGTATTGGTGAGCAAATAATTAAACAGCATAGAAACGCCGTTATAACAATCATTTTCGGTTGCTACTATATATGGATTACGAATGCCGTTCCAATCGAATGAAGAATTCAACAAAGCCTCGGAAAAATCACCATCCGGTAAGAAATCGGTCCACTGACGTTGCCCTTGGAATCCGGAAACAATAGCGTTATGACCTAATGCTTCCTCTTCATATCCCATCTTAGCCAGCTTTGGATTTCCGACCATCAGGTCTCGGATAATCATAGTCATCTTCACAACAAACTCCCAGTCTTTATCCTTTTCACGGCGTGATTTTACCTTTTCTTTTCTATTCAGATCTTTTCCTTCTTTACAATATTTCTTTACCCATACCATCGCGCGCTTGAACTCATCATGATCATAAATACCCAGCTGAATCCTACGTAATACTTCTGTGGAATCTACATATTCATTGCGCATACCCAGATAATCCTGGAAAAACTGGGGATCTACGATAGAGCCAGCAATTCCCATGGACACAGAACCTATGGCCAGATAGGACTTCCCTCGCATGATAGCAACAGCGAGCCCTGCTCTTGCAAAATTCAATAGTTTAGCTTCCACATCTGCAGGGATTGTAGTATCACCCATATCCTGCACATCTTTTCCATATATACCAAAACAAGGAAGTCCTTTTTGATTATGTGCTGCCAGTGTGGCTGCAAGATAAACAGCACCCGGACGCTCCGTACCATTAAATCCCCATATTGCTTTAGGTATATAAGGATTCATGTCCATTGTTTCTGAACCATAACACCAGCAAGGCGTTACCGATAAAGAAACACCCACGTTATTGGCCTCAAATTTTTCCGCACACGCTGCAGCTTCTTTTACACCTCCAATGGTAGTATCGGCAATCACACATTCTACGGGAGTACCATCAGGATATCTGAGCTCACGGGTATATAATTCGGCCACGGACTTTGCCATAGCCATAGTAGTCGCCTCTAGCGATTCTCTAATACCTCCTAAACGTCCATCAATAATAGGACGAATACCAATTCTCGGATATTTGTTATTCTGTAACTTTTGCTTTTTCGCCATTAGTTTTCAAAAATTAATTGGTTAACACACTTTATAGAAACTGCCTACTTAAATATCTTTTCAATGTCTTCAACCGAAACGCCCAACACTTTCTTAGCGATTTCGCTTAAAGCGGTTTTATTGCCGATAAAATGATACACATTATGTTTATGCACTTGCTTTTCGCCGGGTTTCAGGAATGCTGCAGGTGAAACACTTTCAATTTCATAAAAAGGCCCCATCTGATTGCCATCTTCCAGGGGGCCATCATTATAAGCATTCATGGCATCACCGCTAAAAGGCTCGCGGTCGGTACGCCATTCTTGATTCAAGTATTTTCCGGAAGGATGAATATCAAATTTTACGATAGTGAGTACATTATGGGTGGCATCGTAGCTACCGGCAACATCTTTTACACGTGCAGGTGGAATTCCTAATTTACCTCGTGATTTACCATCAGCTTTAAAGAAAAGGATGCCATCTTTATACGTAATTCTATCCGCTGCTATTTCTCCGAAATAATCAGTAGTAGCTACTTTACCTGTGGCTTTATCATTATAAGGAATAACAATAGTGCAACCCTCAGAAGGAGCAAACATATCCAAGCTCCACATGCAAGGAGCTCCACTTTGCTCGTCCCAGGGGTTTGGACCCGCATTAGTAAGACTATTCTCGGTTCTGAACGCTACCGCTTTTACTGAGTTGTCCAGCGTGATGCCTAAATCGGAATGAATATCTGCAGTACCGATTAACGTGACACTACGATCTGCTTTAATCTTTAAAGTAGTTCCTGCATAGTTCAGCAGCTCCATATCCTTACTCATGACAACAGAAACACCATCGGCAGACACCAATGTCCAAGCCTCCGTATCAATGGGTGCAGGAGTTTTCCAATTGGCAAACTCCATTTTAGCCCCGGGCTTAAAATAAAGTGAAAATACACCGCCTTCGGGTCCCAGCCATAATCTATCCTCGCCACCGTAAGCATTCATATGCTCATCCAGTGGTCCGTCGAAAGCTTTGTAATTCACCCATCCGAAGCTCTTACCACTCAAACCATCGGCAGTTGAAGTGAATACTTTTGCCTGATACTTTGGCGATACGATGACCTGACTTAATCCATCTTCACTTTTAAGTATAATAAGCGAGCTATCTTGCTGCTGCAAAAATTGGACATCGTATCCAAAACTGCCTTGGGCATAACTTTCCATTGTATTATCTGTGGTATTAGCTGATGAATCATTATTGTTTGTGCCGCTGTTGCATGCCGTTATTAAGCAACCGGCCAACGCAATCGTTAAAGAAAAATATTTCATGGATGTAAAGTTTTATTAGTTTACTTCTAACACATCTGCACTGGGAAGTTTAGGGAATTTATTATGAGGCTCAGTTTGATACCAATATGCCACAGTAATGATATCAGAGTTTTGCGGTAGATAACGACCTCCGGATCGCCATCCCAAATCCTGAATGGTCACTTTTAAATCTTTTTCAAAGCGAATAGGATCCATAATGTGCCAACGGTACATTCCAAAACGCATCTGAGAGGCATATAATCCGTCGGGACGTATTACCTGATGCAATCCGGCATAGGGAGTAGAAAACTCCTGATACTGACGGGTACGTTTATTTTCAAAATTGTAAGAGCCGCAGAAATAATCTTCGGTACCGGTTCCTACGATAGTGGCATAATCCTTATCGCCATCCATGAAAAACTTAATTTCGCCTTCGCCCCACCAGCCGTTATTATTGACACCAACACCCATATAGGTACCTACATAATGTCCTTTACCTTTAATTCCATCAACAATGGTATGCAGAGAGCTCATATTGGGCTTGCTGCGGCGATATTGTGCATGGAAGTAAGCCTCATCCTCGCCTACCTCAGTCAATGCATAGGTAATCTGATAATATAGGCGCATTGGCTGGCTATCAATATTCTCCATTGTAATTCTGATGCGTTTTCTGAAAGGCATCTTCCAATAACTGTTAAATGCGCTTCCCGGGTTTACCGTCATTGCTAGTGAATTCAGAGGTGAGAACTCATTCCACGCCGAGGCAAAGAATGGGCCAATAGGACACTCTACCGAAGGATCTTTTTCATCATCATAGTATACGCGAAGAATCGAAAAGTTTAGATTGCCTGTAGGCGTCATCCAGATATGCTGAATAGCACCAGGTCCCTGAATATCAGCCATCGTAAAGGTTTCTCCCGGTTCAATAATAATGAAAGGGTTCACTTTCCAACCCACTCCTAAATCTCTTGCTTCGTGGGCAGCATTGGCTACATTTCGTTTTCCCTTATCCTTTGCAGGATCGGCCATACCACCTCTCCCTTTTTCACCGGTAAAGTTTTCAGGGCTAATGGAACGGGTCTTGGCGTCTGACAATTTAGACAGATTACCCATGTTCATATCAAGGCCGTTGAACTTGCCTTGCTGTGCCTTAGCAGCAATCGTGGCGAAAATGACAAGTAGTAGTAGTAAATTTTTTTTCATATCGATACTTTCTAAACAAAAATACAAAATTGCCTGCTTACACGTTTAAATTACGGCTAATAAAGAAAATCATCAAACGACAACTTTTTCTTTTAGTTTTTTACCACTACTTACTCCAACGACAATTGTTGAAGGCACTATTACTCTTTCTACTTTAGGGGTAACGCTGTTAATGTTTTTAAGCAATGTCTGAACAGCCTTTTTACTGATTTCATTCAGGTTCTGCTTGATATAGGTAATGGAAGTATAGAAAAATTCAAAAGCATCACTCTCGTCAAAACTAATAATTCCCAGATCATCGGGAACTACGAGTTTTTGAGCATGAATAATCTTTAACGCTTGTACAGAAATACTGTTAGTAGCAAATACCAACGCATCTACAGGTTGAGATTTCTTATCAATCAACTGCAAAACAGCCCTGGCTACCCGCTCCTTGTAATCTTCGAATGGAACTTTCTTTAACCATTTAGATTGGAAACGAATACCTGCATCCTTGAGGGCATCTTTGTATCCTTTTATACGATCCTGCATATGCGTAAGCGGCGTATCGTAAGCAATCATTCCGATTTTTCTGTAACCATTATCGGTAAGTAGTTTTACAGCACTATACATAGCTTCATGGTTATCTGTTACCACCACACTGGTTTCAAGATCAGAAAAACCTCTATCCATCAACACAAACGGAATACCCTTAGTTTTTAGCTCCTCGATCTGTGATTGAGATCCGGCTACAGGTGTAATAATCAATCCGTCTACTTGTCGGCTTAAAAAAGTATTAATAAGATTTTGGGATTTATCCAATTGTTCATCACTGCTTCCAAAAAGTACAGTATAACCATTTTTCTGTGCTTCCAGCTCAATACTTCTTGCCAATGTAGCAAAAAAGGGGTTGGAAATATCGGCAACTATAAGGCCTAGTGTGTTAGTACGTCCGAATTTTAGTCCTCGAGCTATAAGGTTCGGCTGATAATTCAGGTCTGCTGCGACCTTACGTATTTTTTTTGCAATCTCCTGCCCTACTCTAGCTTCCCTTTCTTTTCCGTTTAACACATAAGAAACAAGTGCCGTTGAAACGCCTACTTTCTCCGCAATATCTTTTATAGAAACCCTCTTTTTCACTAATAAAAATTTGTTACACAATTATAAATAATTCTACCCAAAAGCATAGTAACAATAGTGCTGAGATAAATATATTCACTCGTCTTAGAAGACACTAAAAGGCGACATTGTCAAACTGAAAATTATGTTCGGGTGTTTGTTTATACTGATCCAAATAGGGAGAATAGGTTTTAACAATAACTTTCTTTTTTTTAGGATCGATCGTTATCAGTCTTAAAAAACCATTTCCACCATTCTCGGATCCAATAACGCCGGATTGGAAATTAGCTAACATTTGATATACATCATTACCATGATCTCCCTTGCTTACCAATGTTCCAACACCTTCATTCAAAACATGTCCGCTAAATACAAACATGATGTTCTTATGCTTGCGGACAAACTTCTCCCACATATCTTCACCATCATTCACCTGATTAGGGCCTGTGTCTTTACCGATTCCATAGCTTTGAGGGGTCCATTTATGATTATGGCGTACGCTAATCCGTTTATCGTCAGAGTACATATAAGCATGCGTGTTAACAATAACCTTATGCTTTGGATGTTTGCGTACAACTTCATTAGCCCAGTCTAGTACAATATTACGTGGCCCAAATTCCAAGTTCAGTACGAGCCAGTCATAGCCGCCGGCTTTAAATGCATACCAAGTATTATCCATTTTGCCATCTTCAAACGCCCCTCCAAAATTGGGCATTTTAGAATACTTACTATAAGGCAAGTATTGATTAAATAAGTTTGTATTTCTAGTATCAGTCCAGCCATGAGTACCTATGTCGTGATTACCTACCACGAAAGAATAGGGAACTTTTCCATCCATAATTTCGAATGCCTCTTTGGCGACATGCCATTGTTCCGGACTATTATTATTAGTTATGTCCCCCAATTGCAAAACAAATGTTATGTTGTTTTTCTTATCAGCTACCCACGTAGTTTGAGCACGAAATATGTTCGGATACTTTTCAGCATAATTCTGCGTGTCCGGTAGTAAAACTATAGTAAATGGTTTTTTCTTTTGCAAAGGAGCAAAAGCCCAACTAACCATAACCAACAAGCTCAATATCCAAATACTACTTCTTTTTTTCATGAATCTTCGTTTTTAAGATTAAATTTCTCAAGCACACTCACGAGATGTCAGCGTACTCAATTTATAATAGATACAAGTTATATATACAATTATAGAGTTGAATATACTCAACATTTGAGAAATAATGAGTCCTTATTTACGTTCATTACCCCATAGTTTAGGGTCATTCCCCATGCTCTTTCTCCACTCATGACGCCAACGCAACATATCGTTTGCGGTGATAGCAGGCATAAACTTACGTCCTTCCTTATCAGGTATAGGGCCTACATCGGTGGCTTCTTTTGTATACCAATAAGCCACACTAGCCAAATCCAAGGTTAAACCGTTGGCATGTCCATGCTCTATGGAAGCTTTTAAGCTTTTGTTGAAATGAATAGGATCGGTTATGTGAAAACGATAAGCATGAGTTCGGTACAACCAACCAGTTTCATGATTCGAAACTCTTGGATATCCATAATAAGGATGCAAATATGGGGTTCTCGGACACCATGCCGTATTAAAATAATCTTCGGTACCAGTTCCATGAATCGATGGCCTCTCTTCTCCATCTATGAAAAACATATCATCCCCCTCGCCATACCACATGATAGTTGGATTTTGTACATAAAAGTTTACCCCTACATAGTGTCCTTGTCCTTTAATATTGGCGAAAACATAATTCCTCTTGCCATCAACATTCTTATCATACGGTCTAATAGCTTCCCATTCGTTTTCTCCCTCTGGTGGAGCTTCTGTAATCTGCCTATTAAACCAAGCATGGAAACGTCCCATATTGGGAGGTAATGACTCCCATTCTTCATAATCAATATAAAAATAAAGCGCCTCGACGGCTGTATCAGCCTGATTTTCTATTTCAATTTTAGCTCCATTTGCAAAAGGCATTTGAAAATAAGATACCAAGGCCGTTCCTCCGGCAGGGCCTGCAGAAAGAGGCAATGCGACGTAATCATAACTTTCATTCCATCCTTGTCCAAAGAAAGGACCTATGGGCGCATGTACAGAGGGATAAGAGTTTCCATCCCAATACATTCTAAGAATGACATCCGATCGATTTAAAACATCCGGTCTTGGAGAAAGTGTCATCCAGATATGAGTGATTACTCCGGCGCCTTTCACGTCAAATATTACCCTTTTTTCGCCCGGCTTAATCATGTATATGTTATCACCGTTGCCGCCGGTTCTATCATAGGAGCTCACCCGCTTGGATTTTACACGATCCTTTATAACTACAATATCTGATAAACCCAATGATTGAGCCCAGATATTTACCGAGAATATTAGTAAACATGAAAGACTAAAATAAAATTTCATCATTATTTTTATGTTTTTTTAAAATTGAAAGCTGTTCATCTTAAATCTGAACACTATTTCTCCTTTAGTTTTTCTTCCAGTTCATCATGCCAATATAATGGAGCTAGGTAAAGTCCTCCTTGTTTAAGACCGCAATGACTGATATACCACTTATCCTTATACTGAATAATCTCTGGTGCATGGGCTTCTAGCACTGCTACTTCATCTTCAATGTCCCAATTAAAAGGATCTCTGCTTCTATAAACTTTGGTTGTTTTATAATTAGGACCGGGCCCTATGAATAAATAATACCAGTCTTCGCGTTGAATTACGATGGGAGATTCTGTATTCCCACCCCAGGTCCCCTTGTCTGTCAGATCTTTAAAAACGACATATCTATCCTGAGACCAATTTAATAAATCGTAGCTAATTTTCGCAGCTACAATTCTATATCCTCCTTCCGGCTTGCTGGTGGCTGTATAATACATGATCCATCTGTTGTTTATCTCATCACGAAAGATAAAGGGATCCCTTGCATCATAGCCGTCCATGAATATAGGATTGCCAGCATAACGCTTCCATTCGTACAAATCATTGCTCACAGCAAGATTAATTTGATACTTGCGATGATCCGGATGCCCACCACAATAAAACATATAATACAAATCATTGTGTTTTACAATGTGTGGGGCCCATAACACCGTTTCATTTAGATCTGGTCGAACACGAAGGGCATATTTTTTCTTTTCCCATTTTCCCGTCAAGCTCTCCGCTACAGCATGGGCAAAATTGCTTTCATCCCATGGATGGGGCGCTTCTCTCCCCGTAATACCAATCATATGCCATTGGCCGTCACCCGCCTGAATAAAACAATGATCATTGATATACCAAGTATCGTTTTCACCTATACTCTGATCAAAAATTTTCTCAAACTTTCCTATAGTAATAAGTGGTTTCTTTTCAGACTGCTGCGCCTGAACATTTATTGTAACCAGCAACCATATCAATACTCTTAGTATTCTAAAATGTAACATTAGCACCATCGACTTCAAATTTTTTAATAGTATATATCTACACGTTACCATCCCGGATTATTAGGTCCAAAATCGAGATTACCATCTATTTCTATAGTCGGGATAGGATACAATAAATGTTTCTGTTCTCTACGTTTTGAAATAATTGCATTATCATTATTCAAATTCGGCCTGCGTATATCCACTGCATTCATTACTTGTAAATAGATACCCCATCTAATCAAGTCAAATCGTCGATATCCTTCTCCGGCAAACTCTTTACTTCGTTCTTCCAAGATAAAGGATCGTAACTGCTCCTGAGTCATGGTACGAGATATCTTTGGGGCATCCTCTTTATATCTATAGCTACGTAAAAGATCTAGAGCATCATATGCTAATGCAGTAGGTCCATTTAGCTCATTCTCTGCTTCTGCTAAAATTAAGTAGGCCTCAGCATAACGCAGTAAAGGGAAGTTTTGCGTAGGAGTACTTATTAATGTTCCTGCATCATTAACATTTAATAATACCTGAGGATTAGCTGCATTTCCCAAATACCACTTCATTAAGTAAATGGAGTTACTGTTGATATTAGTCTCTACATTTGCTTTTCCATATTTTTCATACACCTTGTTACTATCTTCTGCCGGAAAGAACTGGCGTTTCCATACCCCATTAGGCATCAAATTATTGGATTTCCATTCATGACAAATTCCATACATGCCTCTTTCATCATCAGGGTCATGTATATAGTAAAAATCTTTTACATAGGTAAGCCATCCAGCACCTTTTAATCCCGGCGGTGTAAAGAACTTATTATAAGGCGTATAAGCCACTTGTGTACTTGAGTCTGTTTCTAAAGCAAACACAAAGTCTTTACCACCAAAATTTGCGGGATTCCAGTTATTACCAAAACGCTCCAGCTCATACTCTCTCGTATTAATTAATCTTGTTACTACCTGTTTTGCTGAATCATAAACAATTTTTGGATCAAAATCATATCCTGCAACTTTATTTTTAGTAAAAGTATGGCTGGTTCTAACAATTTCACCACTGGCTGTACGACTTGCGTGAGTAGTGACACTTATTTGTGCGTTAGTAAGCGAACCGGAACCCATGGTACTATAAACTTTTGCTAAAAGTAATTGTGCAGCACCTTTGGTGAAATGTCCTCTCTTAATAGCTGAAGTTCTTCTAGAATTTAGAAGCAACTTATCTTCTGCTTTATGCAAGTCATCAATAATTTGAGCATATACATCTTTTACTGACGAGCGGGACATATTATCGGGATCATCGGATCGAAGACGCAATGGGACGGGACCATACATTTGCACCAAATAAAAATAAGCCATTGCTCGTAAACCCAACGCTTCTCCTTCGAACTGTTCTTTTAGGTATGTTTCTTCAGCAGAGAACTCCACATTAGGCAATACTTCCAATACAGTATTAGTAGCTCTTATGAGTCGGTAGAACACATAATAAGGGTCATTACCTGAGTTGTTATACACCCATCCTCCGGTAAAGTTCCCCACACCATAAGTCCCCATTACCCAATCTAATCCATTTGTCCAGTCATCATCACAACTGGTAAGGTATATCCAAGCTTCAGTTCTAAACAAATTTGTACTAAAAAATACTCCATACATTCCGGTAACCAGTTGTTTCACCCCTTTAGGTGAATCATACACATTTTCCGGAGATACGAAATCAAATGGCTTCTCTTCCAAAAACTTTTTACATCCCTGCAATATAAGCGCAGAAAAGAGAGCCAAAAGGATTATCTTTTTCATAGTATATATTTTTGAAAAATTCACATAGTTTTTATCAATATCAAACAGCTTTAATCTTAATCGTTAGAATTGTACCTGCATTGCAAGCATATAAGTTCTTGCATAAGGATATGCTCCTACGTCAATTCCGCGCCAAGCGGCATTTCCTGACCCCGCTGAGTTTACTTCAGGATCAAATCCTGTATATTTAGTAATGGTAAATACATTATTTACATTGAAAGTAATGTTTATACCTTTAACATCTCTTAGATTAAATAGCTTATCAATTCTGTAAGACAGACTAATATTCTTCAGCCGCAAATAAGAACCATCTTCAACATACCTTCTTGAAAAACGCACACTACGGTTAAGGTTTTGTCCCAGTTTGGGATACTTGATAATTTCAGGATTGGAGACACTGCGTTCAGGAGTCCACGCTTGATCTAACAACCCTGGAGGTCTATTGGGCCATGTAGAAGTTGTATTAAAGTTTAACAATGTTGCATTCAATATATCATTTCCATATACGCCTTGAAAGAAGATGTTCAATGAAAACTTCTTGTATTCAAATCTGTTTGTAAAGCCATATATAAAATCAGGATTTACATTTCCAATCATAGTACGGTCATACTCATTCAACTGACCATCATTGTTCAAATCTTTGTATTTAATTTCTCCCAAGTAGTTTTGTACTATTAATTCATCGGTTGGAAGAGAAGCAGGATCGTTTTCCTGGATATACTTATAAAATGAGCTATTCTTATATTCGTCAATTGAGTTCCAGTATCCATCTTCTACATACCCATACAACTGTCCAATAGGATACCCTTCTTTTAATATCAGGCCTTCTAACCTATAAGGGCCATACAGATCTTGAGCATCCGGATTATCGCCAAACTTAAGAATCTTGTTTTTGTTAGTAGACCAGTTAGCAGAAAAATCCCAAGTAAAGTTATTATTCTTAATAGGTGTTGCTGATAATGTAAGTTCCAAACCCTTATTTTCTACTGCTCCAATGTTCATTGGCATGCGCTGTACTCCTGTACTCATTGCCACAGACTTATATTGTAGCAAGTCATAGGTCTTTTTATAGTACATATCCATTGTAAAGTTCAGTCGAGAATCGAACAAACCTAAATCCACACCAAAGTTGCTTTGCCGAGTAGTTTCCCATTTCAAATTAGCGTTACCAGGGTTTACGCCACTAATTATAAAACCATTGTTCAGGGTCCCCTCAAAGGGGTAGTTATTGGCAATTAACCGAGCCAATGAAGCATATGCACCGATTCCTTGATTTCCTGTATACCCATAACTAAATCTAAATTTAAACAAGTCCATCCACTTTACATCTCTCAAAAACGCTTCATTAGCAGCGTTCCACGCGAGAGCAAATGATGAAAAAGTTGCCCATTTGTTATTTGCTGCGAAGTTGCTAGCACCATCATGTCGCACTGATGCAGTAGCATAATACCTATTATCGTAATTATAAGTTACTCTTCCTAAATAAGACATCAGGTTGCTTTGTCCCTTGCTAGATGAAAGTGTGGGTATACCCACAGCTTGCCCCATATCATATCCCTGTGTAACATCCGATCCAAAACCACGCACAGACATGCTTTGGTTATTCCACTCATATTGGTTCATACTCAGTGTACCCATCACATTTAAATGATGTTTTTGAAAATGTCTATCATAGGTAAGCGTATTTTCAAAACTCATATTGACATTACGAGTAAATCCTTCCTGAGCATACCCCTCTCCAAATTGATTGTGCCTTCCTTCATAGAGATTACTATTGTAGTACTTATGACGTTGGCTCTGATGGTAATGATATCCTAGATTAGATCGTAATTTTAATGAGGGCAAGAAAGTAATTTCTCCGTAAATATTCGTAAATGCAGAGGTTTGATCTGTAACATCCGGTGTATTTACATATGCCAATGGCGAAGAAGTAGCATAGAATCCTCCCTCATCCAAAAAACTAAGAGGTGCTTCAGCATCAATAGGACGAGCATAAATTGCTGTCTTAATAAGTCCCATCGTTGTCTGATCATTCGTATTGGCTGTATTAACTAGATTATATTTTATATAAGAAAGGTTAGAATTAAGCCCCAAAGAGAGCCACTTAAATGCTTTTTGGTTTAAGTTAAAATTGAATCCATTACGTTGAAATCTTGTATTATCCACAATACCGTGTTGATCGGCTCTGCTTATTCTCAATGCGTAGGTAGTATTAGCTGTTCCTCCAGAAACACCTATCGAATATTGTTGATTACGACCGGATCTCATAATGGCTCTTTGCCAAACGTTTCTCTCATCGCTATAATCGTTGGGACCTTTTTTATAAACTCCTTGGGCATAATCAAAGATTCCAGGGTAAGGAAAATCTTCCGGATTAGGCTTATAACTGCTGGTACCTGTTGCAGGGTCATAGAGTCTCCAATAATTCGTCCAATACAATACATCGTTAATATATTGGGTATACTCCCTTGCCGACATTACTTCCGTAAACTTTATGATATGACTCCATCCCTGCTCAGTTGAAAAATCCAACTGTGGACGGCCCTGCTTACCCGATTTTGTAGTAATAATTACAACTCCGTTTGCACCACGTGATCCGTAAATTGCAGTAGCAGAAGCATCTTTAAGTACTTGTATCGATTCTACATCTTTAGGATCTAAGAAAGCCAATGCGTTCGTCTGGTTCTTAGTATAGCTGTTAGGATCAGCAACAGTTCCTTCTAAGGGAGTTGCGGAAGAATTAGAAATATTTATTGGAACACCATCCACCACATATAACGGTTCTCCACTACCACTAAAGGTATTAGCACCACGAATTTGTATTGAAATACCACCTCCTGGGGCACCATCATTACTTAAAACATTTACTCCGGCTAACTTACCTTGAAGTGCCTGTTGAATAGTAAGAGGACGGTTGTTATTCAGCTCATCACTATTCAAAGTGGCTACAGCCCCGGTAAGATCTCTTCTGCGAACAGAACCGTATCCTATCACAACAACATCATCTAATTGCTTAGTATACTTTCGTAATACTACTCTAATATTTAATCTTCCATCTATGGGAACCTCCTGAGTCTCCATGGCGGTAGCACTAAATACCAGAACTCCTTTTTCATCTGCCAAAATTTCAAAAACACCATCCTCATTCGTCATAACTGCGGTATTCGTGCCTTTTACTGTAACAGTCACTCTTGAAACCGGTGTTCCATCTTCTGAAACTACTATGCCTTTTACAGTCTGGTTTTGGGCAGTTGCAATCTTGCAACATACTAAACATATTATAAGACAGAAAGCTAAGAATATATTTTTCATACAGTTTGTTTTAAAGCAGTTGCAATCTTGCAACATACTATATGGCAATAATTAGAAATATATTTTCCATGTTAGTATTAAGCAATTGCTTATACCAAATAACTAGTCAAGCAAATTGTATTGACAGCAATCCTCTAAGGCTCATATTTGAACCTGTTGAATCGAGGCTTAACAATCTCTTCATGAGGAATTAAAACTCTTATACCCATTCGCCACATGGCCTCATTTTGTTTTGCTCCCGTTTTCTTGACAATAGCAGGATCATTTAATTTAGGTTTTAAGGTATTGTCCGGTCCAAAATCCTCACCTTCATTACCCCAGAAGTGAATAGGTCCCATTGAGCCTCCTATAATAATACTCTTACCTAACGAAGCTGTGCCATTAGGCTCTAACTCATAAGTATACTCAGACGCATTTCCGCTCATATCATATATACCCAGTTCATTAGGGCGTTTCAGGCCAGGAGGATTGAGGAAGCTTGGAGTACCTGGTACCCATCCCCACCAGCCTACTTCATCAGGATCATTACTTCCTGCATAATCGTACCCTTGACTTAATGCACCACCTTTTGCTGCATACAGCCATTCATCTACTGTTGGACATCTTCCATTATAATTGATTAAGCAGTACAACATAGCTCCTTCCCAGGTTGCCCTACCAAACGACGCATTAGATGCATATCTGTTAGCAGCCCACCCTTGATCAGGAGTCAGCGAAAACTCAAACGTATTAAAGCCTAGTAATTTCATAACCCCCGGACTGGCAGGATCGGTTCCATACCACCACTTAAACCAAGCGTCCGGCTCTACTTTAGAGTTGTCAACCCTATAAGGAGCAGTGGGTTCTAGTATATTGAGATCTTCTACAATAAACTTCCTATACTCTTCTGTGGTTACCTCGTACTTGGCAATATAAAAGTCATAACCATTTCCGGTAACTCTTACAAATTTTTCACCAAAGGTGATAGGGCTAAATGTCTGAGAATATACATTGGAATAGTAACCCGATGCACCATGAGTATACACATTGATATAATGTACTCCATCCGGCAAATCTGGAATCACAACCCCTGTTGCTGTTGGCGGTAGTACATACCGTCGGTAAGCCGAGTCTACTTCCACAATAATACTATCTACAGGCTCGGATATCTTTTGGCCTTCTACTTCTGTTATAAAATCATCAGTGGTTAACGAATCCCAATTTACGTGTATTACATTCCAGTTGAGAGCAGTTCTAATCCGTTGCACATTAGTCGGAGCCTTACTTAAAAAGACAAATGATTCTTTTGCTCCTTCCGACAAATTATTCTGAATATCTCTACTCCTAACTACTACATAGTAAGTACCCGCAGGCACTCTTTCCATAAGATACTCCGTAGTGTCTTTGGCAACATTTTTAGTTAAAACCACCCTTTGATTAGCGGCGTTATACAAAGCTATATGGAAGCCCACCAAATCATCGTCCGTTGGCGACTCCCAACTTATTTTAACATCAACGTCCAATTTTTCCACCATCAGGTTAGTAACGTTTCCTGGTGGATTAGTATCCGGTTTTATCTCATAGGGTTTATAACACCCCAGATAGGAAATACATAACATTAAAAAGGAAAACAAGAAAATCCGGCTCATAGCTTGAAGTATTTGTTTTGTAATACACCTCTAGGAATTATTTCTGCAGTTTCAACAATTGAATAAATACACTCCAATTATCTTCCTATACCTACACTCTTTATCTTCCCACATCATCGCTTAATTATTAGAGTATAATTCTTAAGTCGCAGAAAATCCTTCCTTTATGAAGCATATGCAGTTAGAAAATATACACAATGCTTAATCGTATAAGCAAATCAATCTAAAAAAACTCCTATCCTCTTTTCCTCAACTAAAAGCAACTTATAATACTTTAACGTAGCAAACTAGGTTCCTCTTCTGATACTTTATGGCAAAAACTCTTAAACTCTTAACCAATAAACATAGCAAGCAATAAAAATTAAATCAACTTAAACGTGTAAGCAAATATAATAACTCAAATTATTAATTCCAAAAATTATTTTTATCTTCTAGTAAATTAGAAAAAGTGATCTCTTTGCAAAGATCTTATATATTAGTAAAAATTTATTATCATTTTCCATAAATAATACAATCCCACGGTTTAATCTCATAATAGGGCGATGGATTGGTAATAATGATTTTGACCATATGCTTTTTATTTTCTAAGCCATATTTCCAAAATAACTCATATCGTCTCGTAAGAAAATTTGTATAAAATTTGGCTCGCTCCATAATCTGATCATCTAAATATAAGATAGCGTCGAATACATAATCTGCACTATGAGGTTCTTTTTTTATAGACTCTCCTCTCAAAGCAAAACCTGTACCTTCAAACTCAAAGGCAATAATACTATCCCCTATCCTATCTACACCTATTTTCTTTTTAGGTACTAATCCTTCAAAGCTTTGCTCAAAGCGAACAGATGTGGGTTTCTGTAGCAAAATTGTTACACTACTATTACTAACCTCACCACCATGTCTCTTTATCATCTCAATTGCGTGCTTATAACTGATATCATAGGCTGCATTTAGAGAAAGTGATGTATGCTTAAAGGGTCTATCTTCAATGTCTGACAATCCCATTTTCCAATACTCCGGAATATTACTATAACCCTTGATTGTCCCAAGTATACCTCCGGCCGTACCTGGATTACAGTCCGAGTCCTGTCCACATCTTGTGGCGATCTCCAATGTTTTTCCAAAATCACTCTTGCCATATAAAAGTGCAAGCACCACATACGCCATATTCAATTTTGCATCAATATTAAAAGCATCAAAAACACCTTCCGGACAACCGATATCAGACGACCACTTTTTCTGTAACTCAAACCAGGTTTGCTTCCAATCGTTGGGATACTTATGGTGCCAGTTTATTACGTCATTAATACACTTATAAAATGTACTTTGAGCCGGAATGGTTTTAAGTGCTTCCCTGATTATAAAAGGTATATCATCTGTAACAAAGGCTAAAGTATACAATGCACAAACATACACACCACCATACCAACCGTCTCCATAATTCATGATATGACCGATAGGATCAACAAAATTCGCTGCTGCATTGGGCATACCCGGATGCATAAGTCCTGCAAAATCCGCTTCAATTTGAAAGTCTATATCATCCGCATGTGGGTTGTTGTGCCAATGCCCACTTTGAAGAGGTGATATACCGTTGAGAATATTGTATCTTGCTGCCTGATTTGCATGCCATAAAACATATCCAGCTCTAGCAAATGCAATTGCAAACGAGTCTACTGGAACATCTACACCACATCGTTCAATTACTTCCACAAAAGTTAAGTCCATATATATATCATCATACAGATCAGGCCAAGATTCAAACTGCGCTTTTATATATCCATTATACCATTCAATAGGTTGATAATCTTGAATAAATGTTCCTTTGTATTTAAACTCTGTAACACTGCCATAAGTAACTCCAATTACTTGTCCGGCCCAGCCTCCTTTTATTTTGTCTTTTAACCGCTTCTTGGATAATGTCAACGTTTTTTGCTCGCCACTGTCCTTGCTTAAATAAACAGATTGAGCATTCATATGACACCAACAAGCCAATAATAAAAATATTATAAGAACAACTTTATTCATATTGTCTCATTTTACTAGTTTGAAACTATGATTGCAGGCCATTAGTTCATTATATTCTCTCTCTATTCATCCTACTTAAAAGAGGGCATTTTGTCAAGCGTAATAACGTATTCGTTATGCAAAACTTCCTTCCAAAATTCTAATGAATTATACGATGCATTCCTAACAAAGTTGCCATACCAAGGCATAAACCACAACCATGATGCTTTGTCTTTTATTAAATTATCAGGGGAAGGAATAGAACCGCACTCACTTAGTGCAATCATTTTCTTTCCACGATGCGATGCATTAATTTTATTGAATTCTTTTATATGAGATTGATGATTCCCCTTTTTATATAAGTCTCTACCAATAATATCCACATACGCATCACCGGGGTACCACTCTTCATCATCAGATTCCGTAGTCCATACCCAGATTAAATTTCTCAATCCATGAGTATTTACCATTCTGTGAAACATTACTCTATAAAGCTCTTTATACGGCTCGGGGCCCTTGGCTCCCCACCAGAACCACTTTCCAGATGCTTCATGTAGAGGCCTCCAAAGTACAGGAATACCTTTGTACTGAAGTATCTTTAATAAACTAGCTATTGAATCAATATCCCTTATCATAGCCTTATACTCAGCGGAAGTAACATCAAAAATCTTACTAACATCAAAATGAGTTCCCCGAGTATAAAATGTTTCTGTTCTTCTAGATGGATCTCTCCAATGCCAACAAAAAATTGCAATGCCGTTTCTACTCCAATAACTAATTGCATCTTTAATGGGATGTTCATTATCATACCATGTATACCCACGATAGCAATGCATAAAATCCAGACCTATTATGGCAGGCTCTTTACCGGTATTATTTTTTAACCAGTTTATTTCATCAAAACTGCCTAATGTCATTACAGAGGACAATATCTTATTTCCGTATACAGATCTAAAATACCGATATAATTGCTGTGCCTCCGGAAGTGAATTAGGGGTAACCAAATTTGTATCCAGATCGTAGGCTTTAACACTTAAATAATTTTGCCCTAAAGATTGAATCTGCCCCCTTATACCAAAAGTAAAACCACCAAGGATTAAATAAAGAAATAATAAGTAATGTAAGCGCATGACAACTCCCATTTCCTAAATATAGTCCGGTAGTTAATTATCTATTTTATACAATGCAACTCTATCGAATACAAGTCCAGGATTAGCATTCTTACACTTAAACAAAATGTTTATAGGAATGGAAGGAACTGAAATATCCACTCGACCAATTAATATATTTGCAGGAAGCCTATCTTTATTAAATCTCACATTATGCCAATTCTGCACATTACTAGCATCTGCAATTTTTATTTCAATACTTTCCACTTCAGATTTTTCAATATGCAAATACAATTCATATCTACCCTTAGGGATTTCTAGTGCATTAATATTTAACGAGGCGTTTTCACTTCCCACTAATTGCGCTTTCTCATTCCTAAATATCAAGCTCCCATTATAAGTTAAATGGCGCATTAATCTGGTATAAAAAGTCAAAGTATCTGGCGTATATATTTTAGTCGATTCATTAGTGGGAAGATTAATAGTTGTAACCGGGTGATCTGCATAATATAAGGCTGCTGATATATAATTTACAGCCCTATTATTTTGTTCAGGCCCATGCTCTATTGTATGTAAAATACTTTTCTTAAAAGGCATTTTATCCAAAAGAAAAAATCGATATCCCCCAGTTCTACCCAAGGGTAGCGAGTATTCAAGACATCCACTCAACGGTGATCCTAATCGCTCCACCCAACCTCCTGGCTGAGCATACCATCCTCCGTTAAAATAGTCTTCCGATCCGGTTCCGTGCATGGTCATCTTGCCATCAATTTCAGTATAATCATCCCCTTCAAAATACTCTGTAAAATGAGTAAAATCTGTTGCCTGACCCTGTAGTAAAGTACCAATGTAATGCCCTTTTCCATTGCCACTCAAAAACACGTAAGGCTTTCCTAGTGGCGGATTTTCATTTTTCCAATAACAATAAAACCGCCCTTCTTTAAGTACATTCCTCCTTTCATCAGTATAATATACTACTACTGACAAATCGAGAATTTCGGTATCTACATCCCTCTTTCTATAAACCAACTCAATGGAAGCTTTCTTATCAAAAGGCATTGGAATATAGCAATACAATTTTGCATCATTAGCTCCTAAAAGCAAGCTCTTCATGGATCTCACCCCATAAGCAAAGCCAAAAAAATCAGCCAACGGTACATATACTGCAGGAGCTTTCTCATCATCCCAAGATATTTTCAGATCTATTTGCTTAAATAATCCTTCAAAAACATGAGATGGACTAAGCTCAATTCCTAATATTCTACCCCCCTTATGTAAATGTGCTAATGATGCAGTATTACCCGGCGAGAGCCGAATATTCTTACGCAGCACATGAAATCCACCAGGATAAAAGTTGTATATCGATCTATCGTCATTATTCCAAATGTTTCTTATTTTATTAATCAATGAGGCATGATTTGAAACAGTTGCTATATCAAAACTTTGCACACTATACCTTTCGTCATACTCGCGATATTGTATTTGATGAAATAAGATTTTTTCTCCTCGAAAAACAATCTTACATCCTTTTCTATAAGGGATAGGAACATAGGAATAATTTCCTCCTACTTTCTGATCTGCTATTGGTTTTACAAATGGAAAGATTCTGTTATTAAAGAGATCGCAAAACCTAATGCTAAATCCAGGTTTACTATTATTATCAAAATAAAAATCTAACGTATCTTGGGTAGGTGTTGGCGTCCAAATCCGTTCAATCACCCCCTGCTCTTTTGCCTCAAAAATCACTAGACCTCCCGACGGCTCCTTTCTTATATAAGAGTAATACCCATTAAATCCGTCGTCGTTACCACCTGTAGTATCGTATGAAGAAATCTGCTTCACAATAGTTCCTTCGATGTACTGAGGTAATACATGAATGTCCATCAACCGACGCAATTCGCTTTCAAAACTTACTTTAATTTGTGCGAGCGATAAAAGACTACAACTACTTACAAGCAGAATACAGGTAATGATACGGGTCAATATCACTTTAAAATGTTTTAAATGAGCAATAATTATTTACAGCAAACAATCAATAAACAGCATTCTTTCATTCAACTCATATGGCCTTACCTATCTTGCTTATTCGATTAAGCAAATATAGTTAAAAAAAATAAGTCACCCAATACTTCGGGTGACTTATCTACTTTTTAGGGCTGAAGACTCATTGAAAACGGGAAATCGCTTTTTTTAGTTCCCCTTTGCTTATTGGGTTGAGCACCTAGTTTAAATTCAATCGTTCCGCCCTTCTGCAATTCGAAATGCTCAAAATAGTTTTTAGTACTAATTTTTCCATTAATAGTAATCGACTGAACATATCGATTTTCAGGACTATTATTCGGCGCAACTATTTGAAGCTTCTTTCCATTTTCAAACGTAATCTCCGCTTTTTTAAATAGGGGTACACCGATTACATACTGGGTGCTTGCAGGGGTTACAGAATAGAATCCCAAAGCCGAAAATACATACCACGCAGAGGTTTGTCCATTATCCTCATCACCGCAGTATCCATCGGCATACGGAGTATACAATCTGTTCATCACCTCACGTACCCAATATTGTGTTTTCCAAGGTTGTCCAGCATAATTGTATAAGTATACCATATGCTGAATAGGCTGGTTCCCATGTGCATACTGTCCCATCCCCATTATCTGCATCTCACGCATCTCATGTATAATAGAGCGATAGTAGCTGTTGTCACCAAAGTCGGGCGGCATAATGAAAACAGAATCCAGCATCTGAACAAACATTTTATCACCGCCCATCAGCTGCTTTAGTCCTTCAATATCCTGAAATACGCTCCATGAATAATGCCAACTGTTACCCTCGGTATAAGCACCACCCCACGAATAAGGATTGAAGGACTTAGTAAAACTGCCATCCTCATTTTTGGGACGCATTAATAAAGTTTCGGGATCAAACAGCTTCTTATAATTCATAGCCCGCTCCTTATAAATTTGAATTTCAGAATCAGGCTTGCCTAGTGCTTTTCCCAATGCATAAATAGCATAATCGTCATAGGCATATTCGAGAGTACGTGCTACATTCTCATTAATCTTAACGTCGTTAGGTACATATCCTAGACGATTGTAGTACTCCACCCCTCTTCTGCCAGTTGCATGAGGTCCTTCATTATTGGCACCATGCTTCAATGCCTCCCACAAAGTTTCAATATCATATCCTCTCAAACCTTTCAGATAAGCATCGGCCACTACCGAAGCGGAATTATTACCTATCATAACGCCACGATAGCCTGGCGAAGACCATTCGGGCAACCAGCCTCCTTCTTTGTAATCACTGATTAACCCCTTCTGCATTTCTGTAGCAATTGAAGGATAAACGAAATGTAGGAATGGATATAAGGCACGGAAAGTATCCCAAAAACCTGTGCCAGCGAACTTATAACCAGGCTCTACTTTGCCGGTATAAGGACTATAGTGTACAATATTGCCGGTCGCATCTTTTTCATACATACGCAAGGGGAAGAACACCATACGATATAGACAAGAATAAAAAGTATGTAATTGTTCCTCACTACCTCCTGATACTCTTATTCTTCCCAAAATATCTTCCCATATTCTTTGTCCTTTATTTTTCACTTCTTCAAATCCCATCGAGGCAATCTCCCTTTTCAGATTCAGTTCAGCTTGCTCAAAACTGATAAAAGAAGAAGCAACTTTGGCATTGACTACATCCCCCCTTTTCAATCCCTTAAATCCGATAATGGCGCCTGCATGCTTGCTGCTTATTTCATCGCTATCGGTGAAATGATCCTCATCCCAAGTAGCTTTATAATCAAACTTTCTGTCAAACTGAATTACGAAAAAGTTTTTAAAATTCTCCGGAACACTTCCACTATTGCGCGTGCTGTAGCCAATAATCTTATTTTCTGAAGGAATAATCTTTACATAAGACCCCCTGTCTATGGCATCGATAATTACAAAAGCACTATCGGTTTTAGGGAAAGTGAAACGAAAACGAGCAGCTCTTTCCGTAGGAGTAATTTCAGTGGTTACATCATAATCCGCTAGGTATACTTTATAATAATGCGGTTTTGCAATCTCTGCTTTATGAGAAAACCAGCTAGCTCTATCTTGCTCTTTAAACTTTCTGCTCCCAGTAATAGGCATAATGGCAAAATAGCCGTAATCATTCATCCACGGCGAAGGTTGATGGGTTTGTTTAAAACCAACTATCTTGTCGTCCGTATATTTATATACCCATCCATCTCCCATTTTACCGGTTTGGGGTGTCCACAAATTCATCCCCCAAGGCAATCCAATTGCCGGATAAGTATTCCCATTCGATAATTCGAATTTCGACATGGTACCCATCAACGGGTTTACATAATCTACGAGTGATTGGGCTGTGGTTGTTATTGCCAACAGCGACGTGCAGATGACTGCTATAAACGTTTTCTTCATTGCGGTGTATATTTAAAAATCGTTTGCAGAACTTGTGTAATAATACAATGTACCGTTAAAACTATTATTGCGGTATTTTAGGATTATTAACGTATGCCTCCCAAAGCGCATCAATCGTTTTTCCTGTTTGTTGCTCCCAGATATCAGCCGTATAAGTGTGATCTCTTAAAGCTGCATCCAGGGTTTTTACAAATCCTTTTTTTACGTGCTTTTCAATCCATAATAAAAAACGTCCGGTAATTCTGTAACCATTGTCATATTTTTCATTTGGACGGGGACTATGCAGACTCCATTTTGCCGCCGCATTATTCACTCCATATACTTCGCGCACATAATCGGCAATCCCCTCGGTAAGCCACCAAGGTCCTACACTACGACCATAATTTTGTACAATGTGCATACCTTCGTGGGTGACTACATCAATATCCTCCGGATTGCTTTTAAACCATCCGGGATTGAAAACTACTACATTTCTTGCTGCAGCAGCCACACCATCATAAGCCGTATCAATTCGGAAGATTACGGTCTTGGCTGTTTGTGGATTAAATTCTTTGGCCAGACGAGGATAAGTTTTAAAAAAAGTTTCTTTTAGTCTTTTCTCTGTAATAGGATTAAAATCGCTTGCATTATTTTCAATGCAAAGAGTATACGCCCCCTCGGTATAGCATTTGGCATTAAGAGAGTCGCGCAATTGTCCTAACACATTATTATTAGTAGCTGATGTAAGACCTATTACCAACAATGCCACAGCTGATTTTACCAACTTTCTATT
This sequence comes from Niabella digestorum, assembly GCF_036409055.1. Classification (NCBI taxonomy): domain Bacteria; kingdom Pseudomonadati; phylum Bacteroidota; class Chitinophagia; order Chitinophagales; family Chitinophagaceae; genus Niabella; species Niabella digestorum. Next base: position 102,900 of record NZ_JAZGLY010000008.1, read on the forward strand.
CATGTAATGAGTTCTAATATTTATAAACTATAATTGATGGTTTGGATTCTCTCCGAGCACAATACCATACAAAAGCATCAACACCCATTGGGTTACATCTTATTTTTTATACAAGCAAATGAGGTTTTTCACTGAAAGTCTTCCATAACAACTCTCCGAACAAAGTATTAGCCCATGCGAACCATTTACGTGTAAATTTTTCGGGATTATCTTTATGGAATGACTCATGCATAAATCCAGTACCCCCGTGCGTCTTTTGCAATACTTGAATGCATTGCTTGATTTCCAGATCATTTTTTGAGGTCAAAGCCTTCATGGTAATGCTCATTGGCCATATCATATCCAAACCAATATGTGGTCCTCCTATACCCTCTCCTGCACTGCCCTTAAAGAAAAACGGATTGCTATCAGACCATACATATTTTCTCGTATTCTGATAAATAGGATCTGCCGCCGACACTGCTCCCAAATAAGGTAAGGACAATAAACTAGGCACATTCGCATCATCCATCAACACATAACTTCCAAAACCGTTCACTTCATAAGCATACACTTTTCCGAACTTGGGATGTGTTGTAATAGCAAATTGTTGCAAAGCTGCCGATACTTCATCTGCCAATGCTTTAAGATCAGCCGCTAGTCGGGCATCTTTATGAATAGCACTTACCATTTCCGCCGCCTGACGTAAACTCACTACAGCAAAGAAATTGGAAGGAATCAGATAAGCGAAAATAGTTGCATCGTCACTAGGACGAAACATAGAACAAATAAGCCCATTGGGTTTGACGGGATATCCATACCCTCCCATAGGAACACCGTCTGTGGCCCAGGATGTTTTACGCTGAAAGCTGTAAGGGCCTAAACTATCTTTACGCTGCTGCTCTTTAAATGTTCTTAACGTTAAAGCTATTGCTTCTTTCCATTGCAAATCAAAAGGCGTGGTATCGCCTGTCTGTTTCCAGAAATGCCATGCCAAACGAATGGGATAACAGAGAGAGTCGATCTCCCATTTGCGTTCATGAACACCGGGCTTCATATCGGTTATATCAGAGTCTTTCCATTCACTCACCCGATTATCATCATTAAAGAAGGCGTTGGCGTAAGGATCTTTCAAGATAAAATGTACCTGCTTATTAATGACACCGGCAATCAGCTTATGAAGCTTTGTATCCTGCTTAGCAAATTGCAAATAAGGAAATACCTGTGCCGAGCTGTCGCGCAACCACATAGCATCAATATCACCGGTGATTACATAAGTATCCGGCTTACCATTCACCTCATTATAAAATACTGTGGTATCTAAAGTATTCGGGAAACAGTTGTTAAATAGCCAAGCCAATTCTTTATTCTTAACCTTCCTCTGAAATGCTTTGATGGCATTTTCAATAGCTTCACTTCTGAAATGTCGCTTCGATTCAGGAACCCGTACTACCGGAAAATCATTAGAAGGTTTCGCAAACGAAAATCCGCTTGCCACAAATCCTGCACCTAACAGGGCTGATTGTTGTAAAAAATCCTTACGATTCATGTATTTCAGTTTATAAAAAATATTTCATAAGCGCATTCCTCCACCGCAGTTATTCGATGCAAGCACTCGCGTTGTAATAGAACAATACAAACATATCACTAACCAACAATATACCTTTTCTTACTTCCCTACTTCACATTTAAAGCAAAATCGTTTTTGCCGTAAAGATAAATATTATGTAATAGCGACAAAATTTATATTTACAAAACGTAAACATTTTAACTACCTATCAATAAAAGGCTTATACAATCAAAAAAGCAGCCCTATCGGGCTGCTATCGAATATACAAAAAATTGCTTTAATTATTTCTCGAAACAGAAAACGGCAAATCTGCATCCTTAATACCCCTGTTATAGTTAGGCCGGGGCCCCATCGTCAAGTGCAATATCCCTCCTTTCACAATATCACTGTAAGTAATGTAATTCTTTGTATATGTGCGATTGTTCAATTTAGCACGCTGGATATATACATTCGTATCACTATTCTTATCTGCCTTTATTATAAACTTTTTACCGTCTTCCAGCGTAACGGTAATCTTCTTAAACATTGGACTGCCTAAAACATATTGATCAGTGCCCGGACATACGCTGTAAAAGCCCAAAGCACTGAGTACATACCAAGAGGAGGTTTGCCCCTGATCTTCATCGCCTGGATAACCATTTTCCGTAGCGTTATATAGCCGACGCATCACTTCCCGCACACGCAGCTGCGTTTTCCAAGGCTGGCGACCATAAGTGTATAAATAAGGCATATGCTGAATAGGCTGATTCCCGTGAGCATACTGCCCCATATTGGCTTTCACCATTTCCGTCATCTCATGAATCATAAAGCCGTAAGTACCCACTTTTACATCGTTAGGAACTGTAAACACCGAGTCCAACTTTGCACAAAACTGCTTGTCTCCTCCCATCAGTTGAATCAATCCGTTGATATCATGAAAAACAGACCATACCCAATGCCAGGCATTCCCTTCGGTAAAGGGGCCGCCCCACTCTACAGGATCAAAATCTGGTTTCCAATTACCTTTACTGTCTTTACCCTCCATAAACTTTGTAGCCGGATTAAAGACATTTTTATAGTTATACATTTTGGGGCCAAAGGCATCCATATATTTTCTACTATTCACAGCTTTTGCCAACTGATACCCACAGAAATCGTCATAAGCATACTCCAGCGTTTTTGCCGTAGCTTCTCTGTACTCGGGGTAAGGTACATAACCTAATGCATTATACTCCTTATAACCATCTCTACCATTTGCCGGCCCCCAAGGTCCTTTGTTATTAGCTTCATGATAATAAGCTTCTAAAGCGCGCTGCGGATCGAAAGTACGTACACCCTTTATCCAAGCATCGGCTAGTAATGAAATGGCATGATTACCAATCATACTGCCCTGCTCATTCGGAAAGCTCCATGAAGGCAGCCATCCGCATTGCTCCTGAGCATCCAATAATGCCTGCATATAACGACCATGCATAGTAGGGTACAAAATAATATTTAAGGGGAATTGCGCTCTAAATGTATCCCAGAAACCCGTATCGGTAAACATGTATCCGCTATGCACCTTGCCATCGTAAGGACTAAAATAATACGGCTTACCATTTTCATCTATCTCATAAAAAGCTCTGGAGAAAAGGCTAGCTCTGAAAAAACAAGAATAGAAAGTGGCTTTATCATCTTCCGAATCACCCTCCACCAATATTCTTTCCAGATGCTTGTTCCATATGGTTGCAGCCTTAGCTTTGGTAGCTTCTAGCGATGCATCACTACCTAGTTCTTTTTTTAAATTCAGCTGGGCTTGTGCTTCGCTGATATACGAGGAAGCTACCTTTACTTGAACCTTCGCGCCTTCTTTAAATTGAATATACGCACCCCGTCCCTTACCTTCAGCCTCTTTCGACCGCGGAGTTATCGTATTTTTCTCATTCTCCCAAGTACCGTAATCCTCAAAAGGTTGGTCGAAATAAGCCACAAAATAATTTTTCCATCCTTTTTGCATGCCCCTTCCATTATTCACATATCCGGTAATCATCTTTTGCTCCGGATAAATTTTCACTCCGCTGAGTCCTGTATACCCATCTAATACAAGATAACTAGTGTGTCCTTTAGGAAAAGTAAACCGCAAATGGGCACCGCGCTCCGAAGGTGATATTTCTACTACAAGTTGATTATCTAATGTCACTTTGTAATAATGAGGCTTTCCGATTTCATTATCATGACTAAAGCTTGTTGCACGCTGATCCTCGTTAACAACAAGCTTATCAATAACAGGCATAAAAGAAAATACTGCGTAATCATTACTCCAAGAGCTACACTGATGAGCTTGTTGAAACCCCCTAATAGTATTTTTAGTATACTGATATTTCCAGCCATCGCCATTCTTACCCGTTTGTGGTGTCCAAGTATTCATGGCAAATGGTAGTGCTACTGTAGGATAAGTATTTCCATGTGTTAACTCAAAACTAGAGTTGGTGCCCTGAAGCGTGTTGACATAACGTACTAAATTATGTGTTTGAGCAAAAACCGTCCATGACGATATCAATAGCAGCAATAAAAAACCCTTTTTAATCATTTCCTTTCTGATGAAACCGTTAAGAAATTAGTAAACCTGACGCTTTATAGCTTGTTACCAAGCTAGCGTAATCTTCACGCCTTCGCTATAATTAGGAAGACGTAGCAATAAAGTTTGGGAACGGGCATCCCATGCATTCGTAATTAAATTAAGAACCTCAGCACCTTTCAATGCTGATACAGATGTAGGTTTTCGAGGAAGTTTTATTCGCAGTGCATTAATAGTATTTGACGGGCTTTTAGCTATAAACGAGTAGCTATTTTTCGTGGTCGTTTCCTCATAAATACGCGATGCTGAAGCCAATACTTGTGGGGCATCGGAGCGAATCATGTTTAGATTCAGTAGAAACGCCTGTTCGCCCGGAGCTACTTCCTTAGTATCCAGTACGGGCAGCATAGGATTAAACAAATCAATTACAGGTCCTTTAATCTTCAATGATTGCTCATCATACTCATCCATTACCGCAGCAATAATGTACGCGCCCCTTTGAACTGTAAAATGATTTTTTAGTATTAGTTCTGCGTTGCCCGCATATTTTTCATAGGCTTCTTTTACTAAAGCGATATATTCCTGATCGCCTCCTGCCAGCATCACCAATTCCTTGGGATCTTGACGTTTCACACACACCATGCCCTTTCCAATTTTTATAAACTGTCCTGAAAAATGATTTTCATGAGAGAGTCCCAATTTGTGAAATAAATCTTCTGACGGAGCTTTATACTTCTTCCCTTTAGTATTCCACCAATCGTTCACACGTTGATAAGGATCATTGTCTCGTCCATAATACACCAATATACCACCCTGCTTCACCCAATCTGCTAAAGCTTTATGATAAGTTTCGCTCAAAGGCTTCATATTGGAATAGCTCATGATCAACACTCGAATGTCTTTTAATGCATTTTCATGCGTTAGATTTTCCATATGCACAATCTCAACCGGCACTCCTCTTTTGAGAAGCGGCATAGCCATTCCATAAAAATTAGACAATTGAGGATCTTCGTATCCTTCGTGGGTAGGGAATCGCTGAAACATCATAGAGTTGGATACCAACACTCCTATCCCCTGACTTCCGCTGACTTTATTAGTCGAAATGGGCATTGTGTTCAGCGCATTCACCATTACCTGCATCTGTGTTGCATAATCAGGTGAGATAGGTTGCCTTTCATTGCTATTTTCTACCGGAAATCTTCCTCGATAAATACGATCAGGCCAAGGCATTACTTCATAATCTGCAACCGAGGGATATAAGAGTTTAGCAGTAAAAGTAGCCTGATAGTTTCTCTTATAATCATCCCATGTGCGAGATCTATCTTCAATGGGATCTGTTAAAAGGAAAATTTTCTTTCCCGTGGGCTGAATCATAGATATCATACTTCCATACTCCAGAAAAGCATTCTCAAACACTCTTTCCCTATTAACCCCATTAAAATATACGGGTTCTCTTGAAGTTCCGGTCCATACCTGGGCGATATAACCATCCACATCTTTTATAGAAGCTAAACTTGCTTCGGGACTTACAATACTCCAAGCAGAGTAATTCAATAAGGAATGGGTGGGCACATAACAAGCAACCTCTTTACCCTGCTTTTTACTATATTCTTTTACAAATGCAAAGCATTCTTTCAAAGCATTATAGTAAAGCTGGTACTTAAGTTTGGATGATAGCCAAGTTGCATTAGGAGATTCATGCTGAGGCATCCAATCAAATCCATAGTGCTTCTTCCATTCCTTTTTAAAAGCTTCACTGTAACCAGCACGAGCCCAAAATTCCGGCTCCTCGAGATGTATAGCCGTCACCCCGGCATCAATAGCCCGCTTTAGATGTGTTTTTAAATAGGCAATAAACCCTGCAGAAGGAACGATATACGGAACATTTTTCCCATGCCATATCGTATCACCGTTACGATTAACCTGGCCTTCATCCAAATGATTCTTGCCATCATAATGCCCTAAGAAATAATCCTGATACTGTCCCCAGGCTACACCGGTCATAAAGTGAACCTGGTACCCCTTATCGCGCCAGCCTTTAACCCTTTCTTCAAAATGGCCACCCGCATCATTAACACCGTAGACAATAGCAATATCGGAGCGTACATCATAAACTTCGCTCCAGGGAGCAGCTATCTGAAATGCTGTTTTTTCTTGAGCAAAACTGCTTGTCCAAAGAATAAGAGCTAGGATATTTAAAATGAGTTTTTTCATTTACTACTGCTGATAGTGGAACAATCGTTAAATATGGTAAAAATAAGACTTGCCGCTCCATAGGAGAAAAGCAAGTCTTATCCTTCCATTCATGATCGGGAATCTATTAATAGAACTGCAACAAACGCCATTCGGCCATCTGGAATAATGTAGCCCCCATATTACGAGTTACCTTCAATCGATAATGTCTGTAACTACCGGGGTTTTCAATATTGAAGCGACGCGTAAACTTCCTGTCAGGGAAAGCTTCATCTATTCTTGTATCCAGCACCGTCCAGTTAGTGCCATCATTAGATCCCAATAGTTGCCAGTCGCGTGGATCGCGTTCTACAGCATCATTAGCAGAGGTCATATCATAGGCATCAATGAACTTCGGTTCGCTGAATGAAAGCTGCATCCAGAATTCAGAGTGATAATCAAAACTCAAGAACTTAGTATCCACACTACCATCAACCAGCTTAGGAGACCCCTCTGCCGAACCGGCCCCGTTGCGGTTTTCATCACTTACTGTTAAAGTAGCCTCAGAAGTAAAGTCTTTTACTCGTGTCAGCAAAGTATCCAGCCTGAAATAAGTAACGGATAGTGAACTATCAGTTGTTCCATCAGATACACTTACAATTCTTATGGGAAGCATGTACTTGTATCCAAACTGGAGTTTCTTGCCTTCAATCTCTATAGCAAGTGGTTCGGAAGTTTTCTTACCTGCTTTGATAACGGTTTCCAAGCCAGTGAGATTATAAGTACTATCGGGAAACAGATGATATCTGTAACTCAAATGAGAGTTAAGTTCGTTGTACCAATCTACATAGGCAGGATCCACTTCGAACTTTACTGTAATATCGCTTGGTGCTCCATTGAACCCCGCATAATAAGCTCCGAATGTAACTTTCTGCGGATCATCCATTTTATAGAGCGTCATAACGGATTTATCTTGATATGCTTGTGGCATATATATGGTTCCTTCCTGAGGAGAAACTAGATCATCATTTTTAACACAGGCCGACAAAAGAGATGTGGCTAATGCCAAGGCTGTCAAACCTTTTATATTAAACAGTCTGGCCTTTTCTATATAGTTATTTGATTTCATGTTCTTTGTTTTTTACGCTTCAGACTTTGTTGAATAATCTGATTATTACCAACCAGGATTTTGCACCAGATATTTATCCTTTAAGATTTCATCGTGCGGAATAGGCCATAAGTAATCTCTTGGCAAGAATCTTCTCTTTTGCACCAACACTCTTTCATAAAAGTCATCTCCATCAGCAAAAGTATTCATACCATATACATCAGCACCCATGGTTTCCTCGGCAATCAACCATCTGCGTACATCGAAGTAACGTACGTTTTCAAATGCCAACTCAATCTGACGCTCGTGTCTTATAATCTCTCTTATACCCGATTGTGTTGTAGGAGCTTCAATTTGACCTGGTCCGCTACCATATCCTGGCAGCCCGGCTCTTTCTCTTATCATGTTGAGGTATTTTAGAATATCGGGATGACCGGGTTCTACTTCATTTAAGGCCTCAGCGTAGTCAAGATAAATCTGTGCGAGTCTTAAATATACCCATCCCCTGCTGGCCGAACCGGTAGTAGCAAGTTGCTTTCTTACAATATATCCGGTAGAAGTTACATCCCAAGTACTCTGACTTCTTCCGGAGTTACCGCTCTTTTCAAATACAGGAATCACTTCGACATCGCCAGCTTGATTTTGCCAGTAGCTTCTGTTGTAGGTAATCCCTACGTAAAAACGGGCTTCTCTGTTTACCCATTGATTGAATGTACGTCTTTCCCTTACATCATAAGGAGACTTAAAATCTGAAAAACCAGAGCTTACGTATCCTGAAAGCGGATTAGTAATACGCAATCCGTTTCTCATTTCATAAGCATCCACCATAGATTGGTTTACCGACAAGAAACCGGCTCCTTTAGCAACAGATGAGGAATAGCCCACCAATTTAGGTGTAATATCATACCAGTAATCTCCGGTACTTGACATCGGACGTCCAAAAATCCATTCGTCGTTCCAATCTGTAACAATTACATTTTTACAAGACTTGTAAGCTGCAACCCAAGGATCGGGATCAGACTCACGGTATAGCGTATAGGTAAGTCCATCGAACTCCTCTAGAAATTCTCTTGCAGCATTTACAGCACGCACCCATTTATTAGGATCGTAAGTTTGGCTTACCAGCTGAGTACCATCGTGATTCTTCAAACTTGCTAAACGGGTGTTACCGTTAAATAGCGGGCTTGCAGCCAGCATTAACACCTGTAATTTATATGCCTTACAAACACCTGATGTGACACGACCATATTCTACCACGTTGTTATAAGTAAGCGGTTTATCATGACGCTGTCCGGTACCTTGCACAGACTGTTTAATCTCCATATAAGCCGAGTCTAATTGCTCTACTACATAATCAACACACTCATCAAACGGACGGCGCGCAAAGAATATCTCATCTCCTGTGCCATCCACAGGCACTTCATTATCCAAAATAATGATAGGTCCATATAAGCGCATCATCCAGAAATAGAAGATAGCACGCATAGCTCTAGCTTCTCCTTTGTAGTGCAATTTGATCATGTCACTTACTTCTGCAGGGTTGGCGTTATCTATTTTCTTGATAAAGTCTGTAGCGGTTCTTACCGGTTTGTACCAGTTGATCCAAAACGTACCCCCTGCCGTATTATCCCATGTACTTTGGTTCATAGAGTTGGACATAACCCAAGATAGAGACCAATAGTTGGCCTCATCAGAGGCGCCTGTATAAGGTCCGGCGTAGTTGCTGGGGGCAAACCGACAACTAAATTCATCAGGCATGTTCGTATATACCTGTGCCAGATAAGCCCTTGTATTTACTAAGGACTTAAAGATGTCTTCTTCCTTGAGTACATCATCAGGAACCTGATCCAGGAACTTGCTGCATGATGCAAGGAATAAACTCAGAACGGCTGTTATCAATAAAATTCGGTTTCTCATTTTATATAATATTTTCAATGTATTAGAAATTAGCCTGTATACCTAATGATAAGTTTCTTGTGTTGGGATAAGTATTACCGTCACCGGTATTCATTTCCGGATCCCACAGCTTAAACTTGCTCCAGTAAAGCAGATTTACACCGGAAAAGTAGATGCGTGCATTTTTCAAACCGATGCTCTTTAAAGTTCCATTAGGTAAATTATATCCAAAATCCACAGTTTTTAATCTTATGAAATCAATATCCCGCACCCACCAGGTACTAGGCACATTGTTATTGGCAGAAGCCACGCTACCAAAAGCCAGACGAGGATAGAATGGATTAGCCTTTGGATTATCTTCTGTCCATCTGTCGGTTACGATAGCATATACGTTACCATCGTTTCCATCACCAGAGAAAGGTGCACGTGCAATACCGCTTAAGGTTCGGTAGGCACCACTAATTCCTTGGAAAAAGGCACTCAGATAAAAACGTCCTAAGGTGAAATTAAATCCAAAACCATATACCAGATCGGGAACATCGCCACGGCTAATCTTGGTCTGGTCATAAGCATTGATCACACCATCGCCGTTCAAATCTTTATACTTTAAGTCCCCCACTCTGGGATTACCCAAATAGGACTGATCGGGGCTATTATCAATTTCTTCCTGACTTTGGAAAATTCCTTCAGCTACATAACCAAACTGTGCCAGAATGTTCTGTCCTCTTCTTTCTTGATAAGGGTCCGCATAAGGCGCCTGTCTGTTTTCCACCAGTCGGTCTCTATTGTAAGAGAAAGTTCCTCTAAAGGATATTGTCGATTTAAGACCCAACTGAATGGGTTGCAATTCAACAGTACCATCGAAACCCGATGCATCTACAATACCATAGTTTCCAATAGGATTGTATTGCAAGCCTGCATATCCCGGAAAATCAGCGCGGGTAAGGAATACACCAGTACGATGAGATCTGAAATAATCAAGAACAAACGAAAGCTTGTTGTTCAGAATATTAAATTCCAAACCTAAATCCTGAGTATGTGAAGTAGCCCAGCTTACATCTGCTCCATATTGAGAAATATTAATACCTGAAACACTTGTACTGCTACCAGGTTTACCATAAGTAATACCGCGTGCATTTGTGGTAATCAGCGTTAAATAACCGAAACGCAATCCGGTTCCGGGGGCACCGGCAATACCATTCGAATAACGGATTTTGAAGAACTGGAAAATATTAGATAAAGGTTCGAAGAATTTCTCTTTAGATAATACCCAACCCACACCCACAGAAGGGAAGAAACCAAATCTGCGTGAAGGTGCATAATCTTCCGAACCGTTATACCCCACGTTGAATTCGGCAAAATACTTCTGACGGAAAGAATAGGTAGCTTTCCCGGCATAGTTTTGCTGACGGTGAGGAATAAAGTCAGTCCAAGAGCTGGTAAATGGATAAATCTGACTCAACTGATTATACACCAGCATGGAATAAATATGGTGATCATTAAAATGTCTATCGTAAATCGCCTGTGCCTGTAAGGTAAACTGGCGGTTAGCATAGTTAGACGTACTAAAGTCTAAGTTATCAGAACCCGTAAGCATTTGTTCCAGATTCAGGCTGCCGTCCGGCTTATAAGGCTGAGCCTGATTCAGATAATAAAGCGTTCTAGATCGTCTTCTGCTATGGGAAGACTCATTATATAAGTCGAATGAGTACATGGCATTCACCGACAAACCTTTTACCCAAAAACTCAAATCCTGTGTAATGCTGGCATTAGAGTTCAGCTTAGAGGTAAACCTATTGGTATATCCGGTTTGCGTTACTGCAGCCCAAGGGTTAGGAGAAGGAGTACTACCATAAGCAATACCCGCTACTAAGTTTCCGGGGTACATAGGCGGATAGAACACGGGGCTTGCATTCATTGCCTGACTAAATGCTTGTGTAGCTCCGGCCCCTGGTTGATTATAATCGGTTATATAACCACTAATGCCCAGATAGAACTTAGTAGTCTTCGTCCAATTCATATCGATATTGGAAGTAAAATTGTATCGTTGAAAACGCGTATTGGCATCGTAGGTTACTGCAGGATCGGTTCTCAACAACGCATCTTCTGAATAGTAAGCAAGCGAAGTATAAAAGCGTGTGTTTTCCGTACCACCCGATGCGCTAAAGTTAAATCGACGATTAGGAGCTACATCCTTAAACAGAAGATCTAACCAATCCACATTGGGATAAACGTATGGATTGGCTGTTCCGGATAAGGTGCTATCGATATAAGCCTGAGAAAATTGAGGTGCATATCCTGCCGCAATCATAGCCTCATTCTTAAGCTCCATATAGGTCTTAGCATCGGCCATCTTTTGCACTTTGGTAAACATGGTAATACCTTCGTTATAGTTAAACATAAGGTTTACCTTACCAGATTTACCTCTCTTAGTGTTGATAAGAATTACACCATTCGCACCTAAAGATCCATATACGGCAGTAGCCGCCGCATCCTTGAGGATGGTAAAGGACGAGATGTCTTCCGGATCCACACTGTTCAAATCACGACCCTGAATACCATCGATGATCACCAGTGCACCACTAGCATTTCCACCAAATGTCTGAATACCCCTAATCCAGATATCGGCAGAGTTACTACCCGGCAAACCCGAACGTTGTACGCCTACCAACCCAGCGATACGACCAGACAGCATAGTACTGAGATTTGCTACAGGATGTTTCAGCTCTTCTGCCTTTACTGTAGACTGAGCACCTACCAGACTAATTTTCTTCTGCTGGCCATAACCCACCACTACTACATCTTCCAAACTTCCCGCCACAGCTTCGAGCGTAATGTTTTCTACAATTCTCTCCGAAAAAACCCAGCGATGCGTAATATAACCCACATGCGAGGCAGTAAGTGTATCGCCTTTTGATGCAGCTATTTCATAATACCCGTTAGCATCGGTAAGGCTGGTGACACCGGTTCGCAGGTTTTGAATGGTAACACCTGACATAACCGCATTTAACTTATCCCTTACAGTACCTGAAACAACGATCGATTCTGAATCAGATACTTGAGCAATAAGGAACAGAGGTACAAATAATGACACTAGCAAAGCGAGCGCCAGCTTCTGTTTGATTAAAAAGTGCATACGACAAGTTATTATTGTTTACTCCTTAAATGGTTATTTGAAAGCGAACAGAATACACCACCCTGTACTATAAAGCAACGGCTTTACTCGCACACTAAAAGCAAAATGCCACGCCAGCAGCTTATAATATTTCTCAAAATGTCATTTGAGCGATAGATTAATTTGGGCTCAATCAATCTTGGTTTAACTTACGGACACACAATCATTTTCGACAATAAGCATACTCAAATGGCAAAATCGTTTTTGCATAGTAAAAGTAATAAAAGTTTTCAAAAAACAAAATTTTAATTTTTCCTTTACAGAAATTTTCTTAAGTGAAAATGCATTGGGGATTGTTTCTCATAATATTGTCTTACGACAATTTTGTTTTCTTAGAAGGCTTTCTTAAAGAATCTCTGCAAATTAGTTCTGCTTCCAATAAAACCTTACTGTTATTATGATCTGCCTGATTATTCATTTGCGCAATCAGCAACTCAATACCTTTACGAGCGATGTCTACAATAGGCTGATTAATGGCGGTAATAGAAGGCATATACAATTTAAAAATCGCATGATCATCAAAAGACAACACACCTACCCTATCAGGGATTTTCCATTTCAGCGCTTGCAAGGCTCTCAATCCATCGATAGTAAGATAGTTTGTTGCAAAAAAGATAGCATCAATCTCAGGATGTTGTTCCAAAAAACTTTTTATACCTTTCTCATAAGCGTTTTCCATTGTGGAAAAAGGAAGCTTTAATACATACTTTGGCATACGACCCGTATGCTTTTTTATACATTGTCGAAATACCTCTAAACGTTCCTGCATTTGTACTTGATCAAGCGCTGTTACAACAAAAGCAATATTTTTATACTCACGTGAAATCAGTAAGTCTACTCCCTGCGCAATAGCTTTTTTATTATCCACCAGCACATAAGGGATATTCGCATCAGGGAAATAACGGTCAAGCAATACAACGGGTTTTTTGATTTTTTTTAGCTTGAGTATTTCATCCCGCATTCCAATAGACGGTGTCACAATAAACCCATCTACTTGCTTATGCAACACCCTAATTAATTCTACGCCTTTTTTATCCTCATTCTCCGTACTACAATATACAACTCTGTAGCCATCTTTATAAGCAATATCCTCTACTGCTTTAGCCAGAAGCGAGAAGAACACATTGGATATGTCTTCTACAATGAGGCCAATCACATGCGTTTTACCGGTACGCAAACTGGCCGCGGAACGGTTGGGAACATAGCCTGTTTCGGCAATAATTTTTCTAATTTTGGCGGCAAGCTCATCGCTAATGCGCATTTCCTTCTCTTTTCCATTGATCACGAATGATACTGTTGAAGGCACAACTCCTGCCAGCTTGGCGATATCTTTAATCGATAGTTGCTTCACTGCGTATTGTTTTGAATGGGTAATTTGAAACTAATATCGGCAAAGTATTTTTTACTTTTTAATAATATTGTATCCGTTTAAGGGCATTTATTATTCCCACACCTTCAACTCTGGTCTCAAGCTTGACTCAGGGTAACTACAGGTGGAATCAGGGAATACCGCTACATTATACGAAGATATTGTATGTGCACTAAAATGTCCCAAAGCACCACCCTTAATATTACTTAAAGGGTTGGCAGGAGATGCGGTTTGAGGTGCCCCCAAAGCACTTTGGTTTAAACTATTCCAGAAAAGATAATTGGGATAATCGATAGACTGCATAACCACGTATACCTGATCACACTTATACAAAGTATACTCGTCATTAAACACCAGCAAATCATACTTCACACGACGACCGTTAATTAAAGTATCGTTAGTCACAAATACAGTAGCTTCCGGCTCTCCATTTACATATTGAATAAATCGATAAGCATTACCGCTTTGGGGCGGATCGGTAAACTCTACAGTAGCAAACTTTCTGGTCTTACCTAAAAAAGGCCGCTCGGTAATATAAAGGGTATCGATATTCACCTTTCGCGGCATGGTGGATGTAGCGGTATATATTTTGCCATCCAATTCTACCCTAAGAGAGTAGGTATTGCCTGACTTACCGGTAAGATTGGCTCTATAAAGGCCTCTTTCAACTTCCTCCAACCGCACAGGAGATTTATCATTTTCGGCGACGGTTACAATAGCACCTGAAACTCCTGTTTCGAAATTCGTATCGTTGAACCCAACAGTAGTATAAATCAATACACGGCAAGAGTTTTCGCTATCGGTAATATAACCATTAATGACATACTGAGGCGCTGCATCTTTTATGGGTACTGTAATCACCTTCTCACAGGAAATCAAAAACAGACAGGATACCACACTGAATATGTTTCTCAAATACCTCATTTATTTAAGCTTAAAGTTGTAAGAGATTGAAGGAACAAATTTAAACAACGAAGTTTTAACGGCTTCTGTTTTGGTAGGATCATCCTCATTCTGCCTAAAAGTGATCATATACGGATTTTCTCTCCCATAAGCATTATACAAGCTAAATGCAAGTTCTGATCTAAATTTCTTTTTATCTTTCAACACCCAAGTTGCGCCCAAATCCAATCTGTGATAATTGGGCATACGATCGGCATTGCGTTTGGTATAATAAAACACCACCTGGTTATCGATAATATATTTCCCACTGGGATAAGTCACAGCATCTCCGGTATAAAATATCCAATTGGCCGCAAGATTCCAGCGCCTATTTAGTTGATGATTTACAACAAGAGCTATGTCATGCGTTCTATCCTGACGCGCATTGTACCATGCACCATCATTTATTCCGTTTATTTTACGCTCCGTTTTAGAAAGCGTATAACTTATCCAACCCGTTGTTTTACCAGTTTTCTTCTTTAAAAATAGTTCCCAACCATAAGCACGTCCGATACCAAATAGCAGTTGCGTCTCAATGGCATCATTGGTAAACACTTCTGCACCGTCACGATAATCAATCTGATTATACATTTTTTTATAGTACACCTCTGTAGTAAACTCATAACGATTGCCGGCAAAATTTTTATACCAACCCAGAGATACCAGATCTGCAATTTCGGGTTTCACAATATTCGTACTGGCAATCCATTTATCCGTAGGTGCACTGGTAGTAGAATTAGCTATTAGGTGCAGGTTTTGAACATTACGCACATAAGATGCCTTTATAGACGTTGTTGGATTTAATATAAAACTCACGGCCAGTCTCGGTTCCAGATTGATGTAATTTTTTACAAGCTGACCTTTTTTATAAGTGAGCGTATCGGTAATTTTACCATCACCATCTATTTCATAAAAATCACCGGGACCCAGTACCGCAAATGAAGACAAACGCAATCCATAAGTCACATTTAGCCAAGGTAGCATTCTCCATGTATCGCTTGCAAAGATGGCATTCTCCCATGCATACCTTTTTTGCAGATAAAAGTCATTATAGCTGGTTTCGCCCGATGAAGTTACTTCGCCCGGCTTTATGGTATGATAGATAGAATTCAATCCAAAGCGCAAAGTGTGCTTCCCCGATGTATACCATTGAAACTCGTGCTTAAGATTAATATCCCGTATCTCTGAGAAGATGCTTAAATCGTTACTACTGTTATTAATCCGTATATTATAATCAAAATCGCTAAAAATAAGCGACGTATTAGAAAATAACTTGCTATTAAAAATATGATTCCACCTGAGCGTACCGGTTATATTTCCCCAATCCATGCCGAACTGTTGTCCCAACTTCAAATGATCGCGTCCCATATAGCCCGATAAATAAATATTATCCCTTTCACTCAGTTTATAATTGATCTTGGCATTATAATCATAAAAATATAGCCGATTATCCCTTATGCTGGTATCACTGCTGAGCGGAATGAATAAATCGGCATAAGTTCGGCGTCCTGAAAGAAGAAAAGAGGAACGCCCTTTCTGAATGGGCCCTTCAGCATTTAATTTAGCAGAAATAAGTCCAATACCACCGCTAAGTTCAAAATCTTGATTATTGCCTTCATTCATTTTTACATCCAGTACCGACGACAGTCTACCGCCATACTGTGCTGGCATACCACCTTTGTATACGGTGATATCTTTAATAGCATCGGAGTTGAACGTTGAAAAAAATCCCAATAAATGAGAAGCATTATACACCTGAGCTTCATCCAGCAAAATCAGATTTTGATCAGAGCCACCCCCTCGCACATAGAAACCACTATTCCCATCTCCCGCCTGCTTAATACCGGGAAGCAATTGAATAGCCTTGAGTATGTCTCGCTCACCCAGCAGCATGGGAATTGTCTTAATTTCATTAGTGCTGAGACGCTCCACTCCCATTTGTGTCCCAGAAATCGTACGTCCCCGGGTATTAGCTGTAACACTTACCGTCTCTAAATTCTTGATTTCATCAGGGAGTTCTATATTCCTAACAATATTGGATTGTAGGGTAATTTTTTCAATTACAGTTTCGTATCCAATGGCAGAATATTCTATTTCATACTCCCCATCCTTTAGAGTGATAGAGTAAAATCCGTACTCATTACTGCTCACCCCCTCATCACTGTTGAGTACTTTTACACTAGCATTAATAAGCGTTTCCCCCGTCCGTGCCGAACGAACAGTGCCGCTCAAGGTATGATATGCCTGTCCATACCCAGAAAGGAATAAAGTTAAACTTAGAAAAAAAAGAATCGTTCGTTTCATTACTTAAAGCACGGGAAGATACATATAAACCCCATAAAGACTACTCTTGAGCCTACTTTTTAATAATACTTTTAAGATATAAAGGAAAATTCCCAGTGCCTAACAAAGACTGCACCAGGTGCCAATTGATGAATACCTTCTTTATTCGTAATCTGTTGATCGGCATTTACACTATCGGCGATACCGCACCAAGGCTCAATACATACAAAATCTGCATTTTTTGCCGCCCAGATTCCTAAATAAGGAAAGTCGTCAAAGCTAATTTCAAAACCTTTATTATTCTTAATGGATACGAGCTTAACTTTTTTACTTTGAAGATGCTTGAAGACGATGGCATCTTTATAAAAAAGCTCCTTTCGCAATTGAATGACATTATTATTATAGAAAAAAGGGATATCGCTACTTTCCAGTAGACCATCATAATTAATGGGCCACCGCCCCGTATTTTCTACCACTTCGAACTCAAGTTTGTAATCGCTATACGCATCTCCTTCGAAAAGCGGCACTTTGAATGCCGGATGCGCTCCAATGGAAAAATACATATCTTCTTCCCCAATATTTACTACCCGATAAGTAACCCTCAGTTTGTCTTCGATAAGTGTATACTCAATGCATAATTTAAAAAGAAAAGGATAGTTCTTTAATGTTTCTTCATCACTTTGCAAAAGAAAACTCAAACTATTATCCGTTGCATTATGAAGCTCAAATACGCAGTCTCTCGCAAAACCATGTCGCCCTAGCTGGTAGGCTCTATTCTTGTAATAATAAGTACCACCTTTTAAAGATCCCACAATAGGGAACAACACAGGAGAATGTTTTCCCCAGAAGGCAGCATCGCCCGACCACATATATTCTTGTCCGGTTTTTACGTCCTGTATACTTTGCAGTTCAGCACCTTTATCAGCCACTGCAATTCTTATATACTCGTTCTCTAATGTATGCATATGCTTTATCATTATACTATCTTAAAGTTAAATCACCATTCATTCTTAAAAGCAATCTTCTTTTACAAAAGTAATTGCATTGTCTGTAATAGAACAAAAGCTATTAAAGGTTAATAGCCTGAGCTGAAGTGTATGCTATTATCCCTAACCATACAAAAACAGATATACAAATAACACAGCCACCTCATCATGACGTATCCGATGAGCACTGTTAGTTATATGATCACATATGGCTAATTAAACAAGGGTTCGGTGAATTGGCTATCCCCATCTACTTCCATTACAACAGAACCGTCATCCTTGGGAACAAATGTTATGACGCTTAGGGTATGTTTGGTTATATTAAACCGCATCAGACGCATGGTACCATTACCGCCATTTCTATCCTTGGTACCGCTGTAGGGAGGATTCTGACGCGACTGGTAATCGGCAAGATAGGCTTTAATAACATTACCATTATAAGTTTCTTTTCTAAAAGACTCTCCGGCTATGTGTCCACCCAACATCAAAAAAACGTTGTTATGGTGCTTGGCCATATCGTAAATCACCTTGCCTTGTTTGGTAAACTGTCCGGGGTTATCATTGGATCCCTGCCCCGGAGTAGTGGCACTGGTCTCATTTTTTCCTCTCCCCATAGTGCTATGCGAGACCAAAATAGCTTTACGATCACGGTTAGCACTCAGCACACTATCGGCCCAACGCATTACAATACGCTCATAACTTTCGCTATAATGAGTGGTGCCCGGCTGATTGTAAGCGAAGTACATTACAAGAAACTTCAACCCATTCGACTCGAAAATATCAAAGTGATCGTCATTGCTGTTATTATTGCCTAGGCTACCCCCATACCAATGCTTACCGATAAAATGATCTTTACCAAAGTATTTGTTATAATAGGTTTGGTCGTCTCCCTTTGCAGGATTGCCATTAGGCGTCTGATCATGATTACCCACAGCTACACCGTAAGGGATATTATGCGCTTCGAGTTTATACAACTCCGTTTTTGCCCGCTCCCACTCTTCCTGAGTATTTTTATCCGTTACATCTCCTAAATGAATCACGTAGGCAATTTTTTCTTTATCCTTATTTTTAATAATCCAGTTAATCTGATTTTGGAACATTTTCATAGTACCTCCATATCGCATAGCAGTATAGTATTGGGTATCGGGCAATACGGCAATAGAAAAAAATTGATCTTTTTTATCAATCCCGTAATCCGAAATGAGAGAAGGGCTTTTACAGCTAAAAAGTAGAATTAGAAGGAATAGCCTGAAGATTTTTTTATTCATAATGCAACGTGTTTTAAACTAAATGGCCTTTAAGCCGAAGATTAAGAATTATAGTTACATAATTAAAGGGTCAACATTTCCATAGCTCTTTTAAATACTCTTGCAGTACTATGGCATTATTAAAGCGCACATCTTTAGCAGCAAATAATAAGGTAAGTACTTCCCCTCCCTGATATTTCAATACAAATTCTCTCAAAGCAGGATTTGCTGCCAACTCTTCTCTATATCTGCTGCGGAACTCTTCCCATTTTGAAACATCATGACCATACCACTTCCGCAATTCGGAAGATGGGGCCAGCTCCTTTGCCCAATAATCAATAGATACGGCATTTTTACTAATCCCCCTTGGCCAAAGTCTGTCTACCAGTACTCTGACACCATCGTCCCGATGTACAGGCTCATATATTCTTTTGGTGAGAATACGTTTCAATACGTTCTCTGTTTTTTATGACAACCGGTATATTACAAGCAATCCGGAGTTATTTTGTATCAATATTGGGCAAATAAGTTACTGAACCTTAATCACAAATTAAAAAATTATGAGGAATAAAACAAAAGCCGCCAGCAATGCTGACGGCTTTACAGTATACGATGATTGATATTAAGTTTACTCTTCTACATACATCTCAACCGGCTCACAGGTACAAATCAGGTTCCGATCACCGAGCGTATTGTTCACACGAGCTACAGAAGGCCAAAATTTATTCAGCTTTACATAGGGCAATGGAAATGCCGCCTGCTGTCTGCTATATGCGTGCGTCCACGCATCGGCCGTTACCGCATATTGTGTGTGGGGTGCGTTTTTAAGCAGATTGTCTTTGACATCGGCCTTACCTTCCTCAATATCGCGAATTTCCTGACGAATATTGATAAGCGCATCGCAAAAACGGTCCATCTCTGCCTTGTCTTCACTTTCTGTAGGCTCAATCATAATAGTACCCGGCACTGGAAAACTCATGGTAGGTGCATGGAAGCCGTAGTCCATTAATCTTTTCGCCACATCTTCGGCTTCTATTTGTGCCGTCTTTTTAAACGGCCTCAGATCTACGATAAACTCGTGAGCACAAAGTCCGTTATTATTAGTGTAGAGAATATCGTAATGCTTAGCCAGTCTCGCACGCATATAGTTTGCATTCAGAATGGCATATTGTGTAGCCTTTTTCAATCCCTCAGCCCCGAGCATGCGGATATAAGCATAAGAGATTAATAAAATAGAAGCAGAACCATAGGGAGCTGCAGATACAGCACCGTTACTATGGCCAGACATAGCCACATGGCCCGGTAAATATTGAGCTAAATGTGCCTTCACACAAATGGGACCTACCCCCGGTCCACCGCCGCCATGAGGGATGGCAAAAGTTTTATGTAGATTGAGGTGGCATACATCTGCACCAATCAATCCTGGAGCAGTCAATCCCACTTGCGCGTTCATATTTGCCCCGTCCATATATACCTGACCACCATAATCGTGTATAATTTGGGTAATTTCCTTTACTGATTCCTCATATACGCCGTAGGTACTGGGATAAGTAATCATAATACCGGCCAACTGATCGGCATACTGATTAGCCTTCACTTTCAGATCCTCCACATCAATATATCCGTTTTCCAGCGCTTTTACCACCACAACTTTCATCCCAGCCATTACAGCAGAAGCAGGATTAGTTCCATGTGCCGAAATCGGAATCAGCATTACATTTCTTTGCGGATTACCCTGTGCTTCATGATAAGCTTTAATGGTAAGTAGCCCTGCATATTCTCCCTGAGCGCCGCTATTGGGTTGAAGACTGCAGGCATCAAAACCCGTTATTTCGCACAGATACTGACTCAACGTATCAATCAGCTCTTTATAACCTCCCGCCTGCCCTACTGGTGCAAATGGATGGATATTGGACCAGTGATTCCAGCTTAGGGGAATCATCTCGGTAGCTGCATTCAATTTCATAGTACAACTACCTAAAGATATCATGGAAGTATTTAGCGATAAATCTTTATTTTCCAGATACTTAATATATCTAAGCATCTGACTTTCGCTATGATAAGAATTAAATACCGGATGTGTGAGATAGGCCGAAGTACGGGTGAGTTTTTCGGGGATG
The DNA here is from genome assembly GCF_036409055.1 of Niabella digestorum. Lineage (NCBI taxonomy): Bacteria > Pseudomonadati > Bacteroidota > Chitinophagia > Chitinophagales > Chitinophagaceae > Niabella > Niabella digestorum. The sequence goes on from NZ_JAZGLY010000008.1 coordinate 124,283, forward strand.
CGATAGAGTCCATCGTCTTCAGCAATCTCAAAAGCGATGGTTTCGCTTTCGTTCTCAAAGCAGCTGATGATATCGAACAAGTCTTCGATAATAGTAGTTTCATCAATGGAAATACCCACCCAATGCTTGTCAAAATATCTGAAATTAATTTTCTTTTCTTCTGCCCGACTTTTGATCACTGATGCATCATCTACCTTCACCACGATGGTATCGAAGAAAGATTGTGCTACTAAAGTATAGCCTCTTGCCTCAATTTCCGAAGCTACAGTTTGTGCAAATATCGCTATGCGCTCAGCAATTTGTTTCAACCCTTTAGGACCATGATATACGGCGTACATAGCAGCCATATTGGCCAGTAGTGCTTGTGCCGTACAGATATTGGAAGTAGCTTTTTCTCTTTTAATATGTTGCTCGCGGGTTTGCAATGCCATACGCAGGGCACGCTTACCCTCGGCATCCACACTTACGCCGATAATACGTCCTGGCAGAAGCCGCTTAAAATCATCTTTGGCCGACATAAATGCGGCATGAGGGCCACCAAAGCCTAGCGGTACACCAAATCGTTGTGCAGAACCCACCGCCACATCTGCTCCCAACTCACCGGGAGGTGTCAGCAATGTCAGCGCTAGTAAATCGGTAGCCATTACCACGTACGCATCCGCTTCATATACCTTACCGATAAAACTGCGGTAATCCTCAATACTACCAATATTATTAGGATATTGTACCAAAGCCCCAAAATAGGTTGCATCAATAACGGCTTCGGCATAATCGCCTTCTACCACCTCGATACCAAAAGGTTTAGCCCGAGTATAAACAACATCTTTGGTTTGCGGAAAAGTTTCCTTATCCAAGAAAAATTTAGGCTTGGTGATATGTTCTTGCCTGTTTTTAGCATTGAAAAACATCAGCATCGCCTCAGCTGCTGCAGTTGCCTCATCTAATAGAGAGGCGTTGGCGAGCGGAAGTCCGGTAAGGTCGCTGACCATTGTTTGAAAGTTCAGCAAACTTTCCAAACGCCCTTGCGAGATCTCTGCCTGATAAGGCGTATACTGAGTATACCAGCCGGGGTTTTCAAAAACATTTCTCAAAATCACCGAGGGCGTAATGGCTCCGTAATACCCCTGACCGATGTAATTACGAAAGATTTTGTTTTTCAAGGATACCTCTTTAATATGCCTCAAAAACTCGTGCTCACTCATGGCTCGGGGGATGTTCAAGGGCTCGGACATTCTGATACCTTCGGGTACGGTTTGATTGATTAGTTGCTCCAGGTTATCAAAGCCGATCTCTTGTAGCATCTTAAGTGTTTCTCTTTCATTCGGCCCGATATGTCTTGTAGCAAATTCCCTGGATTGGAGCTCGAAAAAATTCATAGTAATATTGAGATTAAATTTTTTGGATGCGCAAAGGTAAATGTTTATTTGAAGCGAGAAATGCACTATTTATCCCTCTGTTCAAATTACAGGCATTTAGCATTGTTTATTATGTGGCCCTAAATGTGCAAGAGCTACACACCATAATAGATTCTAATGGTATAAATCTCAGAGGTGCAAAGTATTATAATGCCTCATCATTTCCATCCTTGCATCCTATACGAGTAAATATTTTTCGACTGGGATAAATGTTGTTTGTAATTTTACAACATATGAGTATCGCGAGAGAACAACTGCTGATCCTACTTTCCACTCCGTTGTATATCATCGTTATTGGCCTTGAGATCCTGCTCAGTCATTTGCGTAAGCAGGACACCTATTCGCTCAAAGATACCTTACAGAACCTGTATCTGATGGCCCTTAACAGCGGTATTGACTTGTTATTTCGTACTATTTATATTGGAGTTATACTCACATTTTTCTACGAACATCGCCTAGTTGAGCCGATAGCTAATCCCATCCTTTATTGGGTAATATTATTGCTTTTTGAAGACTTCATGTATTACTGGCTACACCGTGTGGACCATTATTGTAGATTATTTTGGGCCACCCATTTTACTCATCACTCTTCCTCCAAATTCAATCTTACCGTAGGATTTCGTTCCTCGGTACTAGAACCGCTTTACCGCTTCATTTATTTTATTCCGATAGCATGGCTGGGGTTTCAGCCTATCGATATTGTATTTATATATTCCGCCACCCAAATTTGGGGCATTTTGGTACATACGGAGAAGATCAACAAAATGGGTGTTCTAGAACATATTCTAGTAACCCCCTCCCACCACCGCGTACATCATGGATCCAACCCGAAGTATTTGGATAAAAACATGGGGATGTTTCTCATCATATGGGATAAACTGTTCGGTACTTTTCAGGAAGAACTGCCGGCAGAAAAGTATCAACCGATCCAATATGGCCTTACCAAACCTATGGAAAAGGAAGACCCCGTAAACCTAGTATTGTACGAATGGAAAAATATTTACAAAGACGTCACTCAAAAAAATCTGACCTTTAAACAACGATTAGGTTATATCTTCGGCCCTCCCGGATGGAGCCACGATGGTAGTAGGCAAACCAGCGAGGAATTACGGCTACAAGAAGAGGCGCAACTTAAGCAACATCAACATGAGTAAAGACATCTTACATAATTGGGAGAAAAAATCGAAAGAACATCGTAAAACTTATCAGCAGTTTCTAAAACGAGCTAACAAAAATGAAGTTCTTAAACGATTGCCCCTCCTGCATGAGGAAGCTTTTGATAATGTGGATTGCCTTAGCTGTGCCCATTGCTGTAAAAATTATTCTCCCCGTTTTAAGACGCCTGATATTAAGCGCATCTCTAAGCACCTAGGGTTAAAAGAAAGCGTATTTATAGACACCTACTTACGCGTGGACGAGGACGGTGATTTTGTAGTAAAGGCTTCCCCCTGCCCTTTCCTGAATGCAGATAACACTTGCTATATTTACGAAGAGCGACCATCAGATTGTGCCCGCTTCCCGTATACGGATGAAGATGTACTGCTGAAACGTCAGGCCATCACACTTAAGAATAGCGAATTTTGCCCTATCACCTATTATGTGCTGGAAAAACTCCTTCAACAGTAGCAGTCTCAATCGCGCAGGTTTAAAATTTAACACAGGAAAGTTACCTTTGCCTCCACTTAAATCATTATGGCACAAAAAGTTTTAGTAATCAAATTGGGTTCGGCAGTCATTACCAAAACGAATGGCGATATCAATAAACGCGTAATTCAAAAGATTGTTTCGGATATCAGCAGACTTAGCAAAAGCTACAAAATCGTATTGGTAAGTAGTGGGGCGGTTAGCAGTGGTAAAAAATACATTGAAAACTATAAGGGAACTTTGCTACAACGCAAAGTGGCCGCAGCCATCGGCAACCCCATTCTCATCGAAATTTATCGCAATTATTTCAAAAAATTTGGTCTAACGGTAGCCCAAGCCCTCTGCGAACGCGGACATTTCAGCGACCGTAAACAATTTCTGCAATTGCGAGATACTTTCAAAACTTTCTGGGCGCATAATGTGATTCCTGTTGTCAATGAAAATGACGTGATCAGTGATCTCGAACTGAAGTTTTCGGATAATGATGAGCTAGCTACCCTGCTTGCCATTGCATTTGATGCGGAAACACTGGTACTTTGTACTTCGGTAGGTGGATTCCTCGACACCAATAAGCAAATTATCAAAGAAGTGAAATCCATCGATACCACCGTTATGTCGCTGGTGAAAAAAGAAGAAAAATCGGAATTCGGACTGGGTGGTATGCTATCCAAACTTACCTTCACTCGTCTGGCAACCAATCTGGGCATTCATGTAGTAATGTGTGGCCTTCAGTCCGACACTCCTATTGTAGATGCCCTAGGCAGAAAAAACGGCACTTGGTTTCATGCCAAAAAATCTACCCTCAAAAACCGTCAGAAATGGCTAGCCAGCGGTTCTATCACTTTAGGCAATATAAAAGTGGATAAGGGTGCGGCGAAAGCTATCCTAGAACGGAAAAGTCTGCTTACCGTAGGTATCGTCGCTATTGAAGGAAGTTTTGCACAAGGAGAAGTGGTGCAGCTAATGACTGAGGACGGCATTATCATCGGCGTAGCCAAAACAAAAATGAGTAGTGCGGACATGAAAAAGTATATAAAAGTGAAGAATACGGTAGCAGCTCATGCCAATGATATAGTTTTGATATAATTTCGGGATCTATAGTTAATAACAATAAGAGAAAAACTTAAACATTATGTCAATCCAAAAAGCGCTTATCAATGCTAATAAAGCAAAGACCGCTTTACAAAATTTATCGGAAACGCAGTTAAAAAAATTACTGTATGCTATTTCAGATGCCATTATAGCAAATGAAGCAGCCATACTAAAAGCCAATGCTAAAGACCTGGCAGCTAAAGACCCCGATGATCCTAAGAATGATAGGCTGATGTTAAATCCTCAGCGTTTGAAAAATATTGCGGCAGCTATTAAAAACATTGCAAAGTTGCCGGATCCTTCCAATCAAACATTACTGAAGAAAACATTACCCAACGGACTAAAACTAAAGAAGATTTCAGTGCCACTGGGGGTGGTGGGTGCCATATACGAAAGCCGTCCCAATGTGACTTACGATATTGCTGCACTGTGCCTACGCAGCCGTAACGCCTGCGTACTTAAAGGAAGTAGCGATGCCCAGCATACCAATAAAGTTTCGGTAAATCTGATTCATAAAGTATTAAAGGAATTTGGTCTAAATACAGCCACCGTAACATTGTTGCCTCCTGAGAGAGAGGTGGTACAGGAAATGTTTACTGCTACCCGTTATCTGGACGTACTGATTCCGCGCGGATCGGAAGGGCTCATCAACTTTGTAAGACAAAATAGTCTGGTACCGGTTATAGAAACCGGGGCCGGCGTATGCCATATTTATGTGGAAAAAGAGGCGGATTTAAAGAAAGCGGTAAACATTGTTGTCAATGCCAAAGTAAGCCGTCCGTCTGTATGTAATGCCGTAGATGCTATATTGGTAGATAAAGCCATCGCACCTGAGTTTCTCAGTCAGGTGGCACCTAAACTGGGAGAATATCAGGTGGAGATTTTTGCAGATGCGAGCGCTTACAAAATTCTGAAGGGCTATCCACATCTGCAGAAAGCAAAAGCCGAAGACTTTGGGCGAGAGTTTCTCTCATTGAAATGTGCCGTGAAGGTTGTTTCTGGAATGGATGAAGCCCTCGATCATATTGCCACATATTCCACCCGTCATTCGGAAGCCATTGTTTCTAAAAATAAAAAAGCTTGTGAGCGGTTTGTGAAAGAGGTAGATGCGGCGGCTGTATATACCAATGCTTCTACCCGATTTACCGACGGAGAAGAATTTGGCCTGGGGGCAGAAATCGGTATTTCTACCCAAAAACTACATGCGCGCGGACCTTTTGCGCTCGAAAAGCTTGTTACCGAAAAATGGGTGCTGGAAGGTAACGGTCAGATTAGGTAACTTTAAACTATTGATAAATAACTGAAACAATCTGGCGGCGTTGTTTCGGACAAATAGGTATCAACACCTGTTGATATATTTCAAAACCCTATTAATTAATTATTCATTAATTTAGCCGCTTCATAAAACAACTCGTATTATGCCAGATGTTCAGAACAGGCAATTTCTTGATTTTGAAAAACCAATAAAAGATCTTTTGGATGAAATTGCTCTCACTGCTGAACGCCAGGAAAAGACCAATATCGACCTGAGTTCCCAGATTGAGCAGCTTCAACAAAAGGTAGAAGAAACCCGCAGAACGATTACTCAAAACCTCAGCGACTGGCAACGCGTACAACTGAGCCGTCATCCCGATCGCCCTTATACTCATAAGTATATTGAGCTGATGACAGAAAATTATGTTGAATTATACGGTGATCGTAATATAAAAGACGATAAAGCTATAGTAGGTGGCCTTGCTTCACTAGAAGGCCAGACCGTAATGATTATCGGCCACCAAAAAGGCACCAATACCAAAAAACGTCAGCTTCGCAATTTCGGGATGGCCAACCCCGAAGGATATCGCAAGGCATTACGCTTAATGAAGCTGGCCGAAAAGTTCAACAAGCCTATTATCACCCTGATTGATACTCCCGGTGCCTACCCTGGCCTAGAAGCCGAGGAGCGCGGGCAGGGTGAAGCTATTGCGCGCAACATTTACGAAATGATGCGTCTGAAAGTGCCGGTAATTTGTATTATCATCGGTGAAGGAGCCAGTGGAGGCGCATTGGGTATAGGCGTGGGTGATAGAGTATATATGATGGAAAACACATGGTATACCGTAATCTCACCCGAAAACTGTAGCACCATCCTGTGGCGCAGCTGGGATTATAAAGTGCAGGCTGCCGAGCAGCTAAAACTTACTTCCAGTAAAATGAAGGAGTTTGGACTAATTGATGGTATCATTCCCGAGCCGCCCGGTGGCGCACACTGGGATTACAAGCAAGCTGCAGATAATGTCAAAAAACAAATTCTGCAAGCCTTGGCAGAACTAAAAAATATGGATGCTGAACAACGCGTACAAGCCCGCATCGATAAGTTCTGCAAAATGGGTGTCTGGGAAGAACTATAATGCATAATTCAACTTCAGCATTATTACATATACATTGATTAGGGTATCAGCAACTGCTGTTACCTTCATTTTACATATTAACTTAGCTGTATTACAATCGGCATCATCCTATTGCAGAAAGTAAAGTATAACGATTCGAATCACGCATCAAACGATATATTAAAAATGTCTATACAACAAAAACTAACAGGTACAGGAGTTGCGATCGTAACTCCATTTACGGCATCCGGCGATTTCGACTGGCCTGCACTGGAAAATCTGATTAATTTCTGGATTGATAATAAAATTGAGTATCTGGTAGTAGCCGGTACCACGGGCGAAAGCGCTACACTTACCAGAGAAGAAGAGCAGATATTATTTGACTTTGTTAAAGAAAAAGCTGCCGGCCGCATCGGACTGGTAGCAGGTATCGGCGGTAATGATACCAAAGAAACCGTACATGCACTTTCTACCATGAAACTGGACGGCTACGATGCCATTTTATCCGTTTCACCTTACTATAACAAACCCAGACAGGAAGGTATTTATCAGCATTATAAAGCGGTAAATGATGCCGCACCCCTACCAGTAATCATGTACAATGTTCCCGGTAGAACCGGCATGAATGTAACTGCCGAAACAACCCTCCGCATTGCACACGATTGCAAAAATATTATCGCCACTAAAGAAGCCTCCGGCAATTTCGATCAGATTAATCAAATCATCAAGCATAAACCGGCAGACTTTATGGTCATCAGTGGTGATGACGGTATCACATTACCCATGATCGCACTGGGCGCTAAAGGCGTTATCTCGGTTGTGGCGAATGCTTATCCTAAAGAATTCTCTGAGATGGTACGCCTCTGCCTGGCCGGAAAATTTGCTGATGCTTTACCCATACATTTGAAATACATAGAAATTATCAACTCAATGTTTAGTGAAGGCAGCCCATCAGGTGTAAAACAATATCTCAAAGAAATGGGATTATGTAGTACGAATTGCAGATTGCCAGTGGTACCCGTTAGTGAAAAGCATGCAGCTTATATCAGAGAACTCATGACGGCAGCGCAATAAAGATATCAAGCATAAAAGAAAAGGGATCAGCAAAGCTGATCCCTTTTCTTCAATACGCATTTCATGATAAAAGGCCGCTTGCGCGGCCGAATGTATGAAGAACGGATATCTCTATCGTTTGGGAAGCATTTTAATATCCGGTTTTGCCTTACTTCTCATCGCTCCTGCAAAGGAGGCATAAGGATCGTTATCCACCCAATAAGCCAGCGCATTATCGGCTTCACGTTGGGTGCGAATATTCGTTTCCAGAACATCTACCCGAGCGTAGAAATTACCCTTTGGTACATAGATACTCTTCTTACCCACTGAGAAATTACCAATCAGGCGCTCACCCAATATAGGTAAATACTCGTCCTCATTTAATGTAGTTACAATAGCATAGCGTCCGTCATATTCAAACTTCACAATAAAAACATAAGGATAGTCGTCGTAGAAATAATCTACATAAGCAACCTCTTTATTTTTGTCTATCGGAGGGTCGTAATATCTTCTTTTGGTACAGCCCGACAACACCACTACTCCTAATATCACCACCACCACATATGTTAATACCTTTTTCATTTTTATATATTTAATAGGTTAAAAAATATTGTGTTCCTTCTACAACATAGATAGTCTGCCGATTCAAATGGTTTGTAGGGCTTTGTTAAAAAATAGCTAATGTATTTTGAAGCATTTATACCAGCCAATAAAGAGAATACCTATTTTTACAATTAAACATACCCGGATGAAATTATTGCTTACAACCATAATGTGCAGCATTGGCACCATCTTCTTTATGAATACATATGCTCAAAAACTGTTAATCGGCACCTACACTCACAACAAACTTAGCAAGGGTATCTACATCTATGCTTTTGATACAACAACCGGAAAAGCCTCACCTGTTAGTCATGTCAATACCAATAATCCTTCTTTTCTTGTTGCCGACAAAAACAATGCTTTTGTTTATTGTGTGAATGAAGAAAACAAAAACGGAACAGTTAGTGCTTTTTCCTATAACCCTGGCAATAATAGCTTGACATTTGTAAACAGTGAAGACAGCAACGGCAGCGATCCCTGCTACATTAGTTTAGACCGAACAGGCAAATGGCTTTTTGTAGGTAATTATAGTAGCGGCAGCCTTACTGTGTATCCGATTCTGTCGGATGGTAGGATTGGGCCTCGTCATCAATTTATACAACACAAAGGAAGCAGTATCAATAAAAGTAGACAAGAAAACGCGCATGTACACTGCACTTACATAAGCGAAGACAATAAAACCTTATTTGTTCCCGATTTGGGATTAGATAAAGTAATAGTATATCCCTTCAATGCACAAACAGGTTTCTTAGATACAAAGAACCAGTCGGTCATTTCAGTAAAACCAGGAGGAGGTCCGCGCCATATTATTTTCACTCGGAAAGGTACGTTTGGCTATCTCATCGAAGAATTATCCGGCAGTGTAGATGTAATACAAAAGCGTAAGGATGGCTATACAATTATTCAAACTGTCAACCATCTTCCTGCTGAACAGGATGGTGCGGGAGCGGATATTCATCTTTCCCCTGACGAACGATTTTTATATGTATCACAACGAAGCAATAGCACCATCCAGATTTTTAGTGTAGATCCTCAAAATGGAAAGCTCAGCTTTATAGGTGAACAAGCAACCTTGGGAGATTTTCCCCGCAACTTTACCATTCATCCGTCAGGAAAATTTCTGCTGGCCGCTAATCAGAAATCCAACGACATTACCATCTTCAGAATAGACTCAAATACGGGTCTATTACAAGATACAGGAGCGCGCATTGAGGTAGGTGCTCCCGTATGTTTACAATGGATTGATGGGCATTAGTACCATCTATACAATTTTCAACGTTGCATAAAATCATGGATATCGACAAGCGCACCTTATTCATCAAGCAAATCAGCAAGCAGTTAGGCTTTGATTATTGCGGCATTGCTCAGGCGACTCCGCTTCCTGAGGAGGCTCGCAAGCTCGAAGCTTGGTTGAATAAAGGCATGCATGGCCAGATGCGCTATATGGAAAACCACTTTGATCTCCGCGTGGATCCTACCAAGCTCGTACCAGGAGCCAAGTCTGTAATTACATTATTGTATAATTATTATCCTGCACAAAAGCAAAAACCCGATGTACCACAAATAGCAAAATACGCATACGGTAACGATTACCATGAGGTCATCCGTGAAAAACTAAATGGGTTGCTCGCTCAGATAAGAGAAAAAATAGGTACAGTTAACGGCAGAGGATTTGTAGATTCTGCTCCTGTATTGGAGCGCGCGTGGGCCGTGAAAAGTGGATTGGGTTGGGTAGGTAAAAACGGCAACCTAATTCATAAACAAAGCGGTTCTTTCTTCTTTATTGCGACGCTTATAACTGATTTGGAACTTCAGGCCGACGCTCCGTTTGCTAAAGATTATTGCGGAACCTGCACCCGATGTATTGACGCATGCCCCACTAATGCGATTCTGCCCGACAAGGTCATCGATGCAAGCAGATGCATCTCTTATTTCACTATTGAATTAAAGGAAATGTTGTTTCCTGACGAAATGCAAGGCAAGTTCGACAACTGGTTATTTGGTTGTGATGTATGTCAGGATGTATGCCCTTGGAACCGATTCAGTAAGCCGCATAACGAACCAGCATTTAATCCTATTCCTGAAATACTCAACCTTTCTTCAAGCGAATGGGAAGCCATGACTGAAGAACAATTTAGAAGAATCTTCAAGTATTCTCCATTGAAACGGGCTAAATACAAAGGAATTCTTCGCAACTTAAAATTCATTAGTACGGATAAACCCACAGCGCCCCTTTAATACTCCTTAGGATGCTGGGGAACTTTTTACAGATTTTTCAGATTCTCTAGGCTTTTCTTCATCATATCGCCGTAAGCTTTATCGAGCATGAGACTGGAAAATTTTTCCCATGGATACCATTTCAACTGCACTTCAATATATCCCTGCAATACTAAAGAATCACTTTTGAAGGAGGGATCAATACGCCAACCCATAATTACCGGCTTAGCGCCCTTACTCATAGAAGCCTCTACAGCATTGCTATCGGAACTAAGGATCTCCAATCGTATGTCGTTCACCCTGGCCTTGATCACCCTACCCTGTTCCACGTGAGGTTCTTCCAGCTGCGCTCGCTCCAAACCCGGATACCAGCTTTTCCATTGCGATAAATCGCGAACGGGATACAGCACACTGTCTTTTTCAGGAGCAATATTCGTCATGCGCAGTATGCGTAATTGCGACGGAATAAAAAAGGACACAATACAAGCCATGATAAAAAATACCACTGCGCTTCCTATCAATAATTTCAAATATTTCATAAAGCTCTAAAATAAATCACTCCAAGTTTACCCCTATTCGCTACTCCCATTTCATCACCTTAATCACAATAGCGTACACTATAATAATCCAGATTCCCAATATGCCAATCTCCCTCCAACAATCGTATAAATGCAGGCCTTCAAAAGATATTTTACGCAATGCATTATTAAACGGCGTCAAAGGCAGGAGCTGACATATATGCTGCAACCATTGCGGGAATACGCTTATGGGGAAAAACACCCCCGATAACAAAATTTGAGGAAAACCAAACATGTTGATCAGTAAAGGAATGCTGCTATCGCTTTTGGCAATACTACTAAATATCAGGCCCACTCCCATCAACAGGAAAAGCATATAAAGAGTCATCAATAGCATCTCAATAAAGGTGAGAGCACCATTAATAAGTGTAAATTTCAAAAAGAAATGGCCAAAAAGAATCAGCACTATCACATTAATCAGCTGAAAGAACAAGCGACTGGTTCCAATACCTATCAGAATATTAATTTTTTTAACCGGAGATGCATAAAAGCGTTTTAGCACCAACTGTTCTCGCAGATTAAAAAATACAAAAGCAATCCCGAACATCGTTGCAAAAAGAATCGAAAAGCCTATTTGCCCCGGTAGAATAAAATCAATTTGTCGATACTTTTTACCGGGAACAATTTCAGGAACAAATGCATATTCTCGCTGAAGTTTGTGCGCATCGTTCAATTCTATTTGTAATGCTTGATAGTCCAACGCCTGCATCAACGCATACACATTACCTCCGGCCGCTTCACTCGACAATAGGTGTACTTTATAAAAAACGGCTGAATCTGTATGTTGTACTTTTTGAATATCTATTATTGCCGAAAGCTGTCCTTTTTGCAAATCAGCAAACTGCCGCGCCGTATCGGAGTAAGGAACAATTTCTATAAGCGAATTATGGCGAATGCTATCATAGAGTACATTACTTGTATCGCTTGTATTGCTTATCGCAACCCTGAAGGGATCAGCCGGCCGTTCGCTAAATGCACCGAAAACCAAAATAAAGGCAATCGGAAACAAAAAACTGAAAAATATCGACGAGGGCTGACTAAAAATCGCTTTAAAACTTGCTTTTGTAATCGCCCACAATGCCCTAGTCTGACTATATGCCATGAATCATGTTTCTTTTAAATGATCAATCCTACCCCTCTGTTAATGGATAATAAAATCAAATGGAAGTCTGGTTTGAGGGCCGCTTGCCATTGCTCTTATTTTATCCAGCTGTTGCAGCACTTCATAATATTCACTACCCACTTGTTCCTTTATAAGTCGAGCTTGGCTGGCCTGTACCTTATTTAGTCCCAAAAGACGCTCTACAAACGAACTAGTCTTAGGATACTCCCTTATCTGATACTCGCTCAGCTTTGCTTTGGCCGCAGCCGCTTCAATAGCCCTCTGCAATCCTCCATATGCATCCACCAATCCCACTTCTTTGGCTTTAAGACCTGTCCATATACGCCCCTGTGCAATAGTTTCTATATAGGCAGTATCTTTATTGCGTCCATCCGCTACACGTTGTTTAAAATCGGCATATATTTTTTCAATATGCGTTTGAAAGAGTTTGCGCTCCTGCTCCGTCATCGGCCGATTGAGCGTACCTGCATTCGCCAGCGGACCTGTAGCTACGCCATCGAATGTTACACCCAGCTTGTTTTTAAAGAAGCTCGATAAATCAGGCACCACTCCGAAAACACCAATGGAGCCTGTAATAGTACTTTTAGAAGCGAAAATGCTATCTGCAGCCACTGAAATGTAGTATCCTCCTGATGCTGCCACATCCCCCATGCTTACAATCACAGGTTTCTCCTTTTTGGCTAACGCCATTTCGCGCCAAATATTTTCACTGGCCAGTGCACTACCACCACCCGAGTTGACACGGAGCACAATAGCTTTAACGGCTTTGTCATAACGCGCTTTCCGCAACAGTTCGATGTAAGGTTCACTACCAATATTATCCTCCTGTCCTTTTCCATCTACAATATTACCGGTAGCATAAATCAATGCAATGCGATCGCCTTTTCCTTTATCATCTCCCACAGCCGTCGCATATTTGTCTACAGATACGAGGCTGATTTTTGCGTTTTCATCAATTCCTAACCGCTTTTTAATCTCACCCCTTACTTCATCATCATATTTAACGTCGTCAATCAGTTTATGGGTTACGGCATCTTCCGCTGTAAGAATAGCCCCACTATTTGCCAGCTGATACAATGTTGTAGTATCGATCTTTCGGGTAGCAGAGGTTTTATACAGAAAATCACTGTAAATATCATGCAGCCAAACAGAAGTCTGCAGTCTGTTTTCCTCGGTCATCTTATCTACACGGAACGGTTCGATAGCACTCTTAAATTTACCGGCATAAAAAATTTGCGGTTTAATTTCCAACTTATCCAGTGTTCCTTTCAAGAACATATAGTTAACACTAAAGCCCACCCACTCAAACACACCTTTCGGACTCACATATACCTTATCGGCAATGTTGGCTATATCATACGCTTTCTGCGTCATATTATCGCCGTAAGCAATAATAAACTTTCCGGAATTTTTGAAATCGAGCAACGCATTACGGATTTCATCGCTGGTAGCAAAACCATTTGCGTTGTTGTTAGCGATAAGCAATATGCCGCTAATATTTTTATCGGTTTTCGCTTTTTTAATCAGTCTAATAAGATCAAAGAATGAAGGCGTTTCTTCCAAAACATCCGCGTTCACAACCGACTGCCAGTTTTTCACGGGCCTTTCTTCATATTTTTTACTCAAATCGATAGTCAGTACGGTTTTATCGGCTATAACCGTAGCCTGCTTCGACATTAACCCTCCTGCAATGCCAGCTAGAAATACAAATATCAGTATACAACACACCACCAAAGCCAGTAATGTAGCACAAAAGATTTTCAGAAATGATTTCATATGATGAAGATATTTTTAGTATTCCATAATCGCTGGGGCAACTATAAAGCCCCTATCACGCTATGTACTTTTATGGATATTTTTAGCCCCTTGACGCTATATGCGCCAAAATTAAAGATATTTGATCTGGTTTTATGGAAAATAAAGTAAACGTTGTCTATCTGATTATCGGTACCAATCTAGGTAATAAAGCAGCCAATCTAGCTACTGCTAAAGAGAAAATCAAACAAAAGATCGGGAGCATTGAGCAATCTTCATCAGTATATGAAACAGAACCTTGGGGCCTTAGCGAGCAACCTAGGTTCTATAATCAGGTATTACGGATACATACTCCTTTAAATGCAATCGATACACTAGCGCGCATTCATGAAATTGAAGAAGAAATGGGTCGTGTCCGCCAAGAGAAATACGGTGCGCGCATTATAGACATCGACATCCTCTTTTTCAACGAAGAAGTGATTCATAGCCCCACTCTCATCGTGCCTCATCCACGTATTTCCGAAAGAAATTTCGTGCTTGTACCGTTAGAAGAGATTGCCGGATCCTTTATGCATCCCGTATTAAATCGGTCGGTCACTACCCTACTTCAACAATGTACGGATGTGCTCACCGTTAAAAAAACGGATATCCCCATTACACAATAATCCGAGTCCAAAAAAAATTGAAGCCACGAGGGCTTCAATAAAATAGGTCTTTATAACTTTTCAACGTAATTAAGAATACATTTCTTCGCGCAGTGCTTTTACTCTTTCATCCTCTAGGTATTCATCAAATGTAGTGAGACGGTCGATGATACCCTTAGGCGTTAGCTCTATCACACGATTGGCCACGGTTTGCATGAAAGTATGGTCGTGGCTGGTCAGCAGCACAATACCGTTGTAAACAGTACATTGTTCGTTAAAGCTCTGAATGCTTTCCAAATCCAAGTGGTTGGTAGGTTGGTCCAAAATAATCACATTCGGGTTTTGCAACATCATTTTGCTAATCATACAACGCACTTTCTCACCTCCACTCAGCACGCTGGTTTTCTTCAATACATCCTCACCACTAAAAAGCATTTTACCTAAGAAACCGCGTAAGAATGGCTCATCCACATCTGTTACATGCGAAGGCACAAACTGACGTAACCAGTCCATCAGGTTTAAGTCGCTGTTAAAATATTTGCTATTTTCAATAGGCAAATAAGCCGAAATAACAGTAGTGCCCCACTCAAAAGTACCCGCATCGGGTTTAGCTTCGTTATTAATAATTTCGAAAAATTGTGTGACAGCCAGCGGGTCTTTGGAAATAAAAGCGATTTTATCCCCCTTGTTCACACTGAAAGTAACGTCATCAAACAGCACACGGTCCTCGGTAGAAGCTTTTAACTTCTCTACGTTCAGTATCTGATTACCCACTTCACGAAGAGGTTGGAATATGATCCCAGGATACTTTCGATAGCTGGGTTCAATTTCCTCAATGGTAAGCTTTTCCAGAGCTTTCTTACGCGCCGTAGCTTGTCGGCTCTTGGACGCATTGGCACTGAAGCGGGCAATAAAATCGAGTAAAGCTTGACGCTTCTCTTCGATCTTCTTGTTTTTATCTGCCAATTGACGCGCCATCAGTTGCGAGCTTTCGTACCAGAAGGTATAGTTTCCGGTGAATATTTTAATCTTCTGACGGTCTACGTCTACAATATGCGTACAAACAGCATCTAGGAAGTGACGGTCGTGGCTCACTACCAGTACGATATTCTCATAATCAGCCAGGAAATTCTCCAGCCATCCAATGGTTTCAATATCCAGACCATTGGTAGGCTCGTCCAATAACAGGATATCCGGATTGCCAAACAAAGCCTGAGCCAACAGTACCCTTACTTTCATATTAGACGGAATGTCCTTCATCAGCATCTGGTGCATGTCGTTGGTCACGCCCAATCCGTTCAAAAATGCGGCAGCATCACTTTCACTTTCGTATCCTCCCATTTCGCCGTATTCGGCTTCCAGTTCAGAGGCTCTCATGTAATCTTCATCGGTAGCATCCGGATTAGCGTAGATGGCGTCCCGCTCACGGGCGATATCCCACATTTGCTTATGACCCATCAGTACGGTGTTCAACACGGTCTCTTCGTCAAATTCAAAATGGTTTTGTTTCAACACCGCCATACGCTCGCCCGGTGTAATAGTCACAGTACCTTTATTGGGCTCAATTTCTCCACTCAGTATTTTTAAAAAAGTAGATTTACCTGCCCCATTCGCACCAATTACACCGTAGCAATTGCCTTTGGTAAAGTTCAGATTAACATCTTCGAACAATACACGCTTACCGTAAGCTAGTTTAAGATCTTTAACACTTATCATTACTGCCGTTTTTTAAGGCTGCAAAGGTAACCCAAACTGCCAAGCTATAAAAGTTTTAAGCCAAGAAAGCAGTAAATCCTCAAAAAATACGTCTAATATGTTCGAAAAATGCATTTGAGAAGCTGCTTTTTGACTGGTATCATTTAAATTCGCTAGGATTTTTATACCGCTTGATCAGCAACGATTGCATCGCGTGTCTAACGAAAAATTGTAAATAATGAACAAAAAACAGAATTCCAGAAGGAAATTTATCAAGAACGCTTCATTGCTTGGCGCCTCAGCCCTTATCCTTCCGGATGCTTTATTTGCGCAGAAAGGACTTTTGAAGAAATCTACGATTGCGCCATCCGAAAAGGTAAACCTGGCCTGTGTGGGCATTGGTAACAGAGGTAAAGAAATTATTCTAGAGCTTCACAAAACGGGACTTGCCAATATAGTGGCACTGTGCGATGTAGACATGGGTGCGCCACACACTCAGGAAATTATGGCAAAATTCCCCAATGCCAAACGTTTCCAAGACTTCAGAGTGATGTTTGATAAAATGGGAAATGAAATTGATGCCGTAAGCATCGGCACCCCCGATTTTTCGCATTTCCCCATTACTATGATGGCCATTAAGCTGGGAAAACACGTATACGTGGAAAAGCCCATGGCTCGTACTTTCAATGAAGTGGAGCTAATGATGAAAGCGGCTGCCAAGTACAGCAATGTAGTAACCCAAATGGGTAACCAAGGCCATTCAGAAGCCAACTATTTCCAGTTTAAAACCTGGGTAGAAGCCGGTATTATCAAAGATGTTACAAAAATCGTCGCACATATGAACTCCAGCCGGCGCTGGCACGGATGGGATCCTAATATCAAATCGTTCCCGCCTGCGGAGCCGGTACCATCGACCCTCGACTGGGATTTATGGCAGATGCAGACATTCGGGCACGATTATCACCATGATTTCGTAAACGGTCAATGGCGCTGCTGGTACGACTTCGGTATGGGAGCACTTGGCGACTGGGGAGCACACTTGCTCGACACCGCCCACGAATTCCTGAAACTAGGCCTCCCTACCACAGTAGAGCCTTTAAAACTCACAGGACATAATCAGTTTTTCTTCCCGATGTCTACCACGCTGTCTTTCAAATTCCCCAAGAGAGATAAAATGCCGCCGGTAGAAGTACTTTGGTACGATGGGGTGGACAACCTACCTCCTATTCCCGAAGGTTATGGTGTACAAGGGTTAGATCCGAATATTCCACCACCCAGCACCGGAACCATTCAGGCCAAACTGAACCCCGGTAAAATCATTTACTCTAAAGATCTTATCTTTAAGGGAGGCTCACATGGTAGTACCTTGTCTATCATTCCCGAAGCAAAGGCAAAGGAAATGGCATCCAAGCTTCCCGAAGTACCGCCATCACCTTCCAACCATTTCAAAAACTTCCTACTAGCATGTAAGGGATTGGAAAAAACCAGATCACCATTCTCAGTGGCTGGTCCTCTGAGTCAACTTTTCTGTCTGGGAGTGATTGCTCAATGGACGGGCGAAAAAATACAGTTCGATCCCAAGAAAAAGATCATTACCAATAGTAAAAGAGCCAATGCATTACTGGTAGGGCCTCCCCCACGCAAAGGCTGGGAAGAGTACTATAAGGTATAGTTTGATCACTTCTGATAAATATAATTTTTTAAATCCCGTAATTCTTTACGGGATTTTTTATTGGACAAAACAGCACAAAAAAAGAGCACGTGTATAAAACACATGCTCTTTCTTCACAATGGTATACTATGCTTTTATTAGTAGCCCATTCCGCCCATGTCAGGACCCGGAGCCGGAGCAGCTTGTTTGGGTTCTGGTTTATCAGCAATCACACACTCGGTAGTCAGCAACATACCGGCGATAGAAGCTGCATTTTCCAGAGCCACACGGCTTACTTTGGTAGGATCGATAACACCGGCTTTGAACAGGTTTTCGTAAGTTTCAGTTCTGGCATTGAAACCAAAGTCTCCAGTAGCTTCTTTAATTTTCTGAACTACGATAGAACCATCGATACCGGCATTGTCTGTAAGCGTACGAATAGGCGCTTCCAGAGCACGTTTTACGATAGCCATACCGGTTTGTTCGTCTTCGATCTGGCCTTTGAGTTTTACATCCAGAGCTTGGATAGCGCGGATATAAGCCACACCACCACCTGGAACGATACCTTCTTCTACAGCAGCACGTGTAGCGTGTAAAGCATCGTCTACGCGGTCTTTTTTCTCTTTCATTTCTACTTCAGTAGCAGCACCTACATAAAGAACTGCCACACCACCGCTTAATTTAGCCAGACGTTCTTGTAATTTTTCTTTATCGTAGTCAGAAGTAGTGGTTTCGATTTGCGCTTTGATTTGGTTAACGCGGGCAGTGATATCTTGTTTTTTACCTTTACCACCCACGATGATTGTATTGTCTTTGTCGATGGTTACAGAAGCAGCCTGACCTAAAGCAGGAAGATCTGCAGCTTCCAGTTTGTAACCCAGGTCTTCGCTAATTACAGTACCACCAGTCAGGATAGCGATATCCTGTAACATTTCTTTTCTTCTGTCGCCAAAGCCAGGAGCTTTTACAGCCGCAACTTTCAGCGTACCGCGTAATTTGTTCAATACTAAAGTAGCCAGAGCTTCACCTTCCAGATCTTCAGCAATAATCAGCAGTGGGCGACCACTTTGAGCTACTTTTTCCAGAATACCCAGTATATCCTTCATGGCGCTGATTTTCTTATCATAGATCAGGATATAAGGGTTCTGAAGCTCGGCTTCCATTTTTTCGCTGTTAGTAACGAAATATGGAGAAATGTAACCGCGGTCGAACTGCATACCTTCTACTACTTCTACAGTAGTGTCGGTACCTTTAGCTTCTTCTACGGTGATCACACCTTCTTTACCCACTTTGGCGAAAGCTTCGGCAATCAGTTTACCGATAGTTTCATCGTTGTTAGCAGAAATAGTAGCTACCTGCTGAATTTTTTTGCTGTCGTTGCCTACAGTTTGGCTTTGACTTTTCAGGTTTTCAACAACCAGTGCTACAGCTTTATCGATACCGCGTTTCAGGTCCATCGGGTTAGCACCTGCGGCTACCATTTTCAGACCTTCGCTGATGATTGACTGAGCTAAAACAGTGGCAGTAGTAGTACCATCACCTGCAATATCCGCAGTTTTAGAAGCAACTTCCTTCACCATTTGTGCGCCCATGTTCTCGATTGCATCTTCCAATTCAATTTCTTTGGCCACAGATACACCATCTTTGGTTACAGTAGGCGCACCGAATTTTTTCTCAATAACTACATTACGACCTTTAGGACCTAATGTAACTTTTACGGCGTTTGCTAAGGCATCAACGCCTTTCTTCATCCTATTTCTTGCTTCAATATTGAAGAGTAATTGTTTTGCCATTTTTTATTACCTCCACCCCTGAGGGGATTATTTATACTGCGAGGTCACAGTTTTACTTTTTTAGAATAGCTACTTATAAAAACAATTCCCAACTAAGAAAATAAGTACTTAATTAGGAATTAGCATTATCAATAGCGAGGATATCGCTTTCACGCATGATTAGATAATCTTGTCCGTCGATTTGGATTTCTGTACCGGCGTATTTTCCGTACAATACAACATCGCCAGCTTTTACTGTAATGGGCTCATCCTTTTTACCCGGTCCGGCAGCAACTACTGTACCGCGTTGAGGTTTTTCTTTAGCAGTGTCAGGAATAATGATACCGCCCGCTGTTTTCTCCTCGGCGGCTGCAGGTTTTACAATCACCCTGTCATGTAAAGGGGTAAGTGATACTTTTTTAGCCATGTTTTATCTGTTTAAAAATTGTTTATTTACGTTAGAAAAAATGATTACTAGGATTTTCTATGGTCGGCAAATGTACCGTAAATTATATGCCATAGTATAAGAATATGCAATTTTTTCAGTCCAAACCAATTTTCAGTTGCAAGACAAGGGATAAGTTGACAGGTTGCAAACTGTGCAAAGCCTTCTGTCACCCTGGTGACTGACAGGCTGTCTGTCCTACGCATCATCATGTCATTAATCCTAGTCCTTTCTAGGTTTTACCACACAAGATTGAAACATTTTAATAATTAAACCCTATCTTCGCCGCCTGAAAAAACAGTTCTTGATTCAATGATTAATAGAAGAAACATAAGGGTAAAGGTGATGCAAACCCTTTATGCATTTACGACCAGCGTAGAGACCGACAGACCCATTGATCCGCAAAAAACACTAACACAATACTTTAATCAAACCCGAACACTTCTGACCAGCTTGGTATATTTTCTTACCGAAATAGCCAGATACGCAGAAAAAGACGCTTATAGAAAATCGCACAAATATATTCCTACCGAAAAAGATCTCAACGTCAACACCAAGCTCGCCGGCTGTCCGCTTTTGTGGGAAATTTTGGAGTTGGAAGAGTATAAAGCGGCCCTTAAAAACGAAAAGCCCGAACAGTTTGGAGATGAAACGTTGATAAAGAAAATCTATACACAGCTTACCGCTACTCCTCAATACCAACAGTATATCAGTATTCAAGAAAATAAAATTCAGGAAGACCGGAAGATATTTGAATTCATCTTCAACGACCTGATGCTGGGTAATGAAATTTTCATCAACCATATGGAAGAGTCGTTCAGTAATTGGAACGACGACGGAGATATGCTGGCGCAAACAATAGCAGCTATTATCCGCAAGCCACAATCAGCCGCTTTCAGGCAAATTATTACTCCCGATAAGGAACAATTTGCTAGAGATCTGCTGAGAACCGTTATTGAAAAAGAAGAATACCTACTGTCACTCATCACCCCCAAGTTGAAAAACTGGGATCCGGAACGCATTGCTTTGCTGGACATGATTATTATGAAAATGGGGGTAGCAGAGTTTTTGTATTTCGATACCATTCCACCCAAAGTCACCATTAACGAATACATTGACCTAGCAAAAGAATACAGTACCGCACAAAGCGGATTTTTCGTCAACGGTATTCTAGATAATATTCATAAAGAGTTGGCACGGCAGGGAAAGCTCAAAAAGACGGATTTCAGAAAAGCATAATTTTATCGCGATAATTGTAGCAGAATACTGAATATTCCTATACATTCGCAATAGAAATTGAAATTGAACAATCTCTGCAAAAATTTGATTGCAATGAAACGCTTATTAGTTGTTCTTACACTTGCAGCCGGTATGGCAGCCTGCAACAGCGGGAATCAATCGGCTAATGCCGATGAAGCTCCCTTAAACGACTCGCTAAAACAAGCAGCATTAAGAGACTCCTCCAACTACACTACAGTGGAATGGGTAGATTCTACTTTTCAGGATATCGGCAGTATCAAAAAGGGGCAAACAGTTGAAATACCATTTGTTGTAAAAAATACCGGTGATAAACCTTTAATTATTTCTTCGGTAAACCCGGGTTGTGGCTGTACTGTAGCCGACAAACCCGAAAAACCCATCATGCCGGGCCAGGAAGATAAAATTGTAGCCCGTTATAACAGTACAGGGCAACCCACCGGCACCCATACCAAAAACGTAAAGGTAAGAGCCAATACAAAACCTACTACCGACCACTTATTGCTTTTTAAAGTGACCGTAACAGATTAATATTTTAAAGACTATAAATGATGACTAATTACATTTTACAAGCTCAAGGCGCTTCAGGAGCCGGTTCTTTGCAGTTGATTTTCTTATTAGGTATGATCTTAGTGTTCTGGCTGTTTTTTATCCGCCCTCAGGCGAAAAAAGCTAAAGAACAAAAGAAGTTCATTGAAAACCTGCAAAAAGGTGATAGAGTTGTTACCATTGCCGGTATTCACGGAAAAATTCAACAACTGAATGAAGACGGTACTATTAGCCTCGAAGTAAGCCCTGGCAACTATATCAAAGTGGCAAAATCAGCGATTAGCATGGAATGGAGCAACCAGGTGAATAAAGCAGCTACTGCCGCTAAATAAGTGCAGTAATACTGTTTGCGTTCAGGATGCATGCAATTTTGAACACACAATATTTACGACATGTTAAAGATAGGCCTCACAGGAGGAATTGGCAGTGGTAAATCAACCATTGCCAAAATTTTTTCTACGCTGGGTATCCCTGTCTATGATGCCGATATCGCAGCTAAAGAACTGATGCGCTTAGATCCGCAAATCCGCGCACAGCTTATTGCCCGCTTCGGCGAGGAAGTGTATCAACAGGGAGCGCTCAATCGGGCCTATCTTGCCGCTATTGTGTTTAACGACGAGGCCGCACTGAAAGACCTCAATGATATCACCCACCCTGCCACTATTCAGGATGCCGAAAACTGGTTTCAGCGGCAACAGGCTCCTTATGCTATCAAGGAAGCCGCACTGATTTTTGAAAGCGGCAGCGAACAGTTTCTGGACTATGTTATTGGTGTGTGGGCTCCTGAACAAGTACGCATACAACGGGTGCTTGCCCGCGGCGGTTTGACCGAAGCACAAATTAAAAGCCGCATGGCCCGCCAGATGAACGAAGAAGCAAAAATGAAGCGCTCTCACTTCATCATCGACAACGGCGGCACCACCCCCGTTATTCCACAAGTGATAGCCCTACATGAAAAATTGCTACAGCTAGCAGAGAAATAATACGCTATCTTTTTTCTCCCAACATTTTCCCCTTGGCTCTTATACATCATCATTCGGCCATATAATCTACCGCTTGGAAACAACTATATAGATGACTAAGAATTATTTTTGTGCTCCATGCTAGCGCTACATTCCATATCGCTTTTACAGTTTAAAAACTACACCAACCGAACCTTCACTTTTAACAAAAAGGTAATCGGGATCTGCGGACAAAACGGTGTAGGCAAAACCAATATTCTCGACGCCATCCATTATCTATGCTTTACTAAAAGCTATTTCAGCAATTCGGATGTGGTGAACGTGCAGCACGGCTTTAAGGGATTTAGAATTGAAGGGCACTTCAACCTGAACGGCAAAGAAGAAACTGCAACCTGCATATTACGCGAGAATAATAAAAAAGAGTTTTTATTGGACAAAGAACCCTATGATAAATTTTCACGGCATATTGGCCGCTACCCTTGTGTAGTCATCGCGCCCGACGATGCTATACTGATTACCGGAGGAAGTGAAGAAAGAAGAAGCTTTCTTGACGCACTCCTCTCCCAACTCGATGCTGAATATCTGCAGCAACTCATCACCTATAATAAAATATTGCAGCAGCGCAATTCTTTTTTAAAAGCCGCTGCAGAAAGTGGGCGTCTGAACGAAGACCTGCTGAAGATATTCAACGAACAACTTACCACGCCCGGCAATTATATCTTTGAAAAAAGAAGTCATTTTCTGGTGTCTTTTCTGCCACGAGTGAAAAGACTCTATTCTGATATTGCACAAAAGGAAGAAGACCTATCTATTCTTTACGACAGTAAACTCTTCGACATTTCGTTCGAAGCATTGCTAGAAAGTACACGCGATAAGGACCTTCAATTACAACGCACTACAGCAGGTATTCATCGCGATGATATTTTGTTTCAACTCAGCAATCAGCCTTTTAAGAACATCGCTTCGCAGGGGCAACGCAAAAGCCTTTTGTTTGCACTCAAAATCACAGAGCTGGATGTTATCACCGAAGAAAAAAAATTATCGCCCATACTCTTGCTGGATGATGTTTTTGAAAAACTGGATGAATCCCGAATTACCAGCCTACTGGAAAAAGTATGCATAATGAATCAAGGACAAGTATTTATCACCGATACCAATGAAGAACGACTCCGCTCCCATTTGGAAAAAATAAAAGCGGAATATGAAATAATAACTTTGTAACTTGCCCCTTTCCCAACACGAGTAAAATTTCGCATATGGCCGAATATTCTATCGGAGAAGCCCTGAAGGAATTTCTAAACAAAAGCCGTTTTCGCAGCGATATACAGGCACTAGAGGTAGAAGCCCTATGGGAAAAAATCATGGGTAAAACCATCGCCCGATATACTGAAAAAATACAGATTGTGGGCGATAAACTTTTCATCCACACCAGTGTGGCGCCATTAAAAAACGAACTGATTTATCAGAAAGAAAAAATCATCGAGCGGATCAATGAAGCGCTTAAGGAAAATGTGATAAAAGAAGTTATTGTAAAATAATTACTGATTCTTTACGCGCGGATCGAAAAGACCGTACAATACATCGGCCATAATATTCATGATCACAAAGAAAGCTGCCGATATCAGAACAGAACCCATCACTACCGGATAATCCAGTTTTTCAAGTGCATCCACCGTTACTTTTCCGATCCCCTGCCACCCAAATATATACTCTACAAAAAAAGCACCCGCCAAGAGCTCAGCAAACCATCCAGTAATCGCAGTAATGACAGGGTTGAGCGCGTTTTTCAAAGCGTGCCGCCATACCACTACTTTCTTCGACAAACCCTTAGCATAAGCTGTACGGATATAGTCTTGATCCAATACATCGAGCATAGCGCTTCGGGTGAGCTGCGTAATAATAGCTAGAGGTCTAATACCCAGCGTTACGGCCGGCAATATGATGTTTTTAAAGCTTAATACTTTTTTCCCCGTTTCTGCATCAATATCGAACCAGTTGCCACTAATCTGCAAACCGGTATAGTGTGTGAGCACAAATCCGAAAATATAGGCAATGATAATTCCCATGAAAAATGAGGGCGCGGAAATACCGATAATGCTGGAGAAAATAGCCGTAGTATCCATCCAAGTGTTCTGCCTCACAGCAGCGAGCACACCTAGCGGGATACCGATTACAACCGCCAGTGCCATAGCTGCAACGGTAAGCATAATGGTTCCCGGTAAGGCCTGCATAAGAATACTACCTACTTCGCGCTTGCTTTGATAAGATCTGCGCAGATAAGGAATTTTAAAGGCCAGTTTCTTTTCTCCTCCTATAAAAATACCTTTCAGTTGTTTATTGGTAACTTCTTCTTTAGAATGAATAGCAATAGGCGACACATCGTTTAGATAGAGGACAAACTGCTTCCACTTAGGCTGATCGAGATACAACTCGCGACGTATATTTTCCTGTGTTTTAAGGTCGCCTGTTTGTCCCATTACCAACCGTGCAGGATCACCAAAACCCTGAAACAGAAAGAATACCAGTATTACCACACCGATCAGTACCAGTATGCTGTAAACAAGTTTTCGGACGATATATTGTGCCATCGTGCTTAAAAGCTTTATAAGGTAATACGGTTAAAACGTTTATAGCTTTCCTTGTCTACAATTGTACCTTTCTGCAATACAAGCACAGTAGGATTGGTGCGAGCGGCAATCCTAATGGAAGTATTATCGCCACTCAATACGTCAACACCGGCAAATGATGTACCTGCAATATGTTTTTTTACGGCATTGGCGTCACTGCTAACAATGTATACAGGAATATTTTTCTCCCTAGCCTTTTTATACAAGTCTGCAAAACCCTTGGACCACTTATGTACTGGTGTTTTTGCATTTTCAACAAACAACAATACCACCTTATCTAATTCCAGAATTTGCTGTGTAAGATCTGCACCCTGTTGATTGCTTAAATTAAAAGCCTTAATCGGTGGCTCATTGTTTTTACCCGGTCGGATTACTCTGTCGTAACGATCGATAAAAGTGTAGGTACTGTCGTCAAAATCATCCGGGAATTCATCAGCCGTGAAGGAAACCTTCTGTCCGTCCTTTTCATACTCAAATACGATTACCGTACTATCGGGGATGGCATTGGCCGGCACTTTCATCTGCTCCGCAATATTATTACCTTTCTTGAACGGTAGGCAATCCACTACGGGCAGATGCTTCAAAGTATACCGCTGTGCGGCAAAACTGAAAAATGCCACCAGTAGCAACAAAAAAGAAGTTGTGGACTTATTGAAGACAGGCTGGATATATTTTCTATTGAAGAAAATAATCAAAATAAATAGCAGCAATATCACATCCTTCCAGAAGGATTGTTGAGAAGTAATAGGCAGACAATCGCCAAAACATCCGCAGCTTTTAAATTTACCGGATAAATAAGCATATCCTGTCAAAAAAGTAAAGAAGATAATCAGCAACAGCAGTAACCAACTCACGGTCTTAATTCTCCAACCCAATAACAAAGCCGCTCCGGCAATAATTTCAAAAGCGATCATGAATATGGATAAGGGCAAAGCGATGCCATCCAATGCGCTCATTCCCCATGCTAGAAAAAACTCCTGCATCTTATAACTCAATCCAATAGGATCATTGGCTTTCACCAGTCCTGAAAAAATAAACAACAGGCCTACCAGTATTCGGGAGAAGGTTACAAGAGCTTTCATAATTTATGCTTTATGGGCTTCGTTATGTAATATGAGGGCAAAAACCGCGTAATTAATGATATCGTAATAATTGGCATCGATACCTTCACTAATCAGCGTCTGACCGTCATTATTCAATATCTGCCGGATGCGCAATAGTTTCATCAGAATAAGATCGGTAAGTCCCTCCTGACTCATGTTGCGCCAAGCTTCGCCATAATCATGATTTTTGTTAGTCATGAGGGTTTTGGCTTCATGGATATATTTATCATATAGCTGTGCCACCTCGGCTTCCGGCAAGTCCTCTGGGGCATCTCCAGGAAGCGCTAATTGTATCAGGCCGATAACGGCATAATTGATAATGCCCTTAAATTCTCCGGGAATATCATCGGCAATTTTTTGCTGCTTTTTATCCTGTATGGTGCGTATACGCTGTGCCTTGATATAAATTTGGTCCACAATGGAAATCGTACGCAATACCCGCCAAGCTGTACCATAATCCTTATTCTTTTTAAAAAAGATGGATTTGCACGACTCCACTACGGCATCATATTGTTCATTGGTTTTACTCATACATTCCTTTTATTATCCAACCGATCCCAACGCTCCTTCCTCTTCTTTACAAATCAACCTGTAACTTAGCGCTCAGGATTGGAACAAAAATAACAAACAAATACCTGAATGTTCACACTTAATTGTAAAGGCAGGCTATTAAACATGGATACCCCCATCGTAATGGGTATTATCAATATTAATAACGAATCATTTTATAGTGGTAGCAGACATACCGAAACTACAGCCATACTTCGTACTGCTGCTCAAATGCTGAAGGAAGGTGCAACCATTTTGGATATTGGCGGACAAAGTACCCGACCGGGAAGCACCACATATAGTGTGGATGAAGAACTGCAAAGAGTATTGCCTGCTATAGAAGTGCTACACAAAGAATTCCCGCAAGCTATTCTCTCTATCGATACGTTTTATGCCAAAGTAGCCCGCGAAGCGGCGGCTGCGGGCGCTTCCATCATTAATGATATCAGTGCAGGCAGTATGGATTCAGAGTTGATAGATACAGTTGCCGCATTGCAATTACCTTATGTACTCATGCATATGCAAGGCACTCCTCAAAATATGCAGCAGAATCCGCAGTACGAAAATGTAGTACGTGAAATATTGGATTTTTTTATCGAAAAACTTGCCCTATTACGATCAAAAGGCATAAAAGATATTATCATCGATCCCGGTTTCGGATTCGGGAAAACTACCCTACACAATTTCTGTTTATTAAAATATCTGTCAACCTTCGAGATGCTACAATGCCCGTTGTTGCTGGGGGTAAGTAGAAAAGGAATGATCTACCACACACTCGGTATTACGCCCGAAGAAGCGCTGAATGGCACTACCGTTATCAATACCATTGGCCTGCTCAACGGTGCGCAGATTCTAAGAGTACACGATGTAAAAGCCGCTGTGGAAGCTATAAAACTTTATACGACTTATAAAGAAGCATCGGTATAAAAAAAGAAAGAAGCTGTAGTCACCTTCTTTCTATATAACATATCACTCTTGGCATTAAGCATTGTAGAGCTTTTCGTAATATTCATGCGCCATACGGCTACTGTCGAATCTGAAACGCACGTCCTGCATGCCGTTTTTCATAATCTGACGCCAAGTACTGTAATTCTCATAATACAGGGGCAAAATTTCCCCGGTAAGAATTTCGTACAGTTTGTTTAGATCGTACTGATCCTGATCATACACCGACATATTTCTGTAATCAGCTTTGGGAATGACAAAGCCATTATGTCCGTGATTGATAAACTCAGGAATCCAGCCGTCATCGGTAGAGAAGTTCACAGCACCGTTCATGGCAGCAGTCATACCGCTGGTACCTGAAGCTTCGCGCGGCACACGCGGATTGTTGAGCCATACATCTGCAGCCTGTTTCAGGCGTTTAGAAAGCGCTAATTCATAACCTATCAGTACGGCCACATTTTTAAAATTCTTACTCAGATGCACCAGTTCATTAAACTCGCCAATAGCTGGATGATCCATCGGATAAGGCTTTCCGGCCCAAATCATCTGCACGGGATACTTGGTATTATTCATCAACTCTGCAAAACGCTCCCTATCGGAAGCAATCAGGCCGGCTCTCTTATAACCTGCAAATCTTCTGGCCCATACGATGGTGAACACATCAGGATCGAAGAGTTTCCCCGTCTGATCAGCCACAATTTCAAACGCACGCTTCTTCATCCATTTCTTACGATCATCTAGTCCGTAATCATCCCCTACTTCCCTGAATTTATACATATGTTTATCGGCCCAATAGGTCCAGTTCTGTGCATTGGTAATGGAAATAATCGGACAGATATTACCATATTTACCCCACATTTCTCGCGACACTTCGCCATGCAATTGAGACACACCGTTTGCCAAACGAGCCATGCGTAAGGCGGCAAGTGAATGATTAAACATATCGCTGTACTCGCCGATCAATGACTTCACTTCTTCCACACCCAATCCGCAGAAATAGGTCATCTTATGACATAGATAAATATCGTGCTTTTCATTACCGGCTTCTTCAGGTGTATGTGTAGTAAACACCAGTCTCTTTCTTACTTCCTCTATATTTTGCTGATACTTTTGATACAAGTAAAAAGCTGCAGGCAAACCGTGAGCTTCATTGAGGTGATATACCTCCGGATTAAAGTTGAGAATATCCATAAGCTTGGCACCCCCTACGCCCAGCAGAATGCATTGCGCCAGCTTAGTCGCAGCATTAGCATCGTAAAGTTTGTGTGTAATGGTTTGTGATACGTAATCGTTCTCCGGCAGTTCGGTGCTCAATAAAAATAAAGGAGCAGTTTTGAAGGTCTCAGGATTCAGATACCAAACTTTCACCCATACCGGATGATCGTGAATAGTCACCTGAAACTTGATACCGGTATCTTCCAAAAAGCTGTAAGTTTTTTCTTTCCAGGTTACATTCAGGGTTTGATCCTGATTACGCTCTTGGTCGTAATAGCCGTACTTCCACAGAATACCGATTCCAATCATATTCTGACGGAGCTCGTATGCACTGCGCAGATGCGAACCAGACAGAAATCCCAATCCACCACTGTATATCTTTAACGGCTGATGGATAGCATACTCCATGGAAAAATAAGCCACCTTTGTACTATAATTAGCATCAATTTCGTAAGGAACCCTGAAGTTTTCAAAACTCATACATCATTCTTTTAAAATTGCGGCAAAGTAATCAAATTAATTGAACCAACCGCCAATACCACATCATCAATGAATGTGTAAACTACACACAATAATACGGCAAAACTTTTGAAAAATACAAATAAAAAACAGACAGGATATTTCTATCGCTGTCTGTTGATATTGATTACGATTATGAAAAATACTACATATAAAAATGTTACAACGTATAATGGGTAAGATAAATTGTTCCTGACGGATGTGTTGCAGCAATGAACATGCGCTGCATATTGCCTCTCACAACACCGTTGCCTTATGAACGTAAATGAAATACTTTAATACACAAAGGTATCAAAGCAATGGAGAGCAACATGTAGAGCACCACTCTCCAATAGTTCAACTTTTCCCAGCGAGCAATACGCGCGGCAATATCGGTCATCATCTGCGAAGGATTTTCAGCAATTTGTTGAAAAGCGATGATATTGGGTGCAAAATAGGCAATAGTCCATACGCGCAGGCCCACATGCAATGCAAATATTATCAACAAGGCATTGCGCACCGGCTCAATTCTCCAGCAGAAAATAATGGCCAGAATAAACAAGATTTCATGAAAGGAATGAAAGATAATCCAGAAAGGCTTAAGCCCGGTACCTTTACCATCCAGCAGTATTTTTAAGCTCTCCGGCGGGGCAGCTCCCCATTTGGGTACCAGTATCAATGTTTCGAAAATTTGTGCACCGTTCATCAGAAAATATACTACTGTAGAAATAAAAAGCCATAGTTCGGCGCGGTGTACATAGGCTGTAGTAAGATTTTCCATATTGCTCATTTTTTTATGGATTATTTAGAGAATCGGTTACTTCCTTCATAAGTGTTGTAGCTTCCGTGAAATACCGCAATATCACCTTTACCTCCTCTTCGGAATAACCACTCAACAGCTTTGCGGTGCGCTGCGTGAGTGCACCAAATATGGGCCCCAGAAGCCTCATAGCATTCTCCTCGTTGGGTACAATCATCACTTTGCGACGATCTTCTTTAGAAAATTTCCGCTTCACCAGTTTTTTCTTCTCCAAACGATCAATCAAGCCGGTAACGGCTCCTGTGGTGAGGCCGGTAAGGCGGGCAATAGCTCCTGCCGTCAACTCGCGGTGTTGCAATATCAGGCCCAAGTACTTATGATCTGTGCCGGGCAAGCCCACTTTACGGGCAATGGCCTCATGCATTAGAATAGAGGCATCCGAATAATGACGACTGGCATTACTGAATGCTTCTATAATCTCCTTGCAGTGTTTTTTGCTCATCTAATAAATATCTTATCTACAAAGATAATTAGTGACTAAATAAAAAACAAATTACCGCAACATTTTTTCTCAACCCTTCCTCAGTGCTACATCTTTATGATATAAACAGAAGCCATTACTAATTATTCTTAACTTTGCATATCCCTTCTAATATTTGAATTATGTAAATATGGAAAAAATCGAATCCCTACGCGATTACTATGAACTCATCAAAAAGCCGGTGCCCCACGACCTGCTGGAACAAAAAGAAACACCCCGACATTTTAACGTTCTGAAAAGAAATAATTGCTCGGGAGGCCTTCCTTTTGCTAGACGTGACTATTGGAAAATCACCTTATTGAATAATACCGCAGAATTAAAAACTCGAGAAGAAAATATCGTCATCGATAAGCCGTGCATTTTCATCTCACAACCTAATATGGCTTATAGCTGGAAATCTACTCCCGGAGAACCTACAGGCTTTATCTGTTTATTTAATGATGAATACCTAACCTATGATTTAAAACAACTCTTTACACACCTCACCCATATTTTAAACGTAGCGCGCCGATCTTTTCTCTTTCTGAATGAAGACACTTATCAGCTGCTGTTTTTCTGCTTTCAACAGATGTACAATGCCTATCACAGCGACTTTGAATACCGTGAAGCCGTAGTGAAAAAATGGCTGCAACTCATTGTTTATCAGGCAATCTGGATACAATCGCAAACCGATTCTTTATACCCCGAAAAGAGTTCCAAAAACCGAGTGGTGAATGCCTTCATCAATGCACTGGAAGTGCAATTCCCCATCGACTCCCCTCTCAATCCCATTCAACTGCGAACCCCTTCCGATTTTGCCAAGCTTTTGCATGTGCATGTCAACCACCTCAATCATTGCCTAAAAGAACAAACCGGCAAATCTACCACCCAACTCATTAACGAGCGCATTGCTGCTGAAGCCATAAGTTTATTAAAATATTCAGATTGGAATATTTCGGAAATAGCGGAAGCGTTAGGCTTTGAGTATGTGCAACATTTCACTCATTTCTTTAAGAAAAACACCGGCTTCACGCCCCGATCTTTCAGAGCACATCATGAGCAGGATATTTGATTTTTGTAAAATCTTGTTTGAATCATTTAACGGTTTTCGCGCTGCCTCGGCATAATTTTGCTTGCTCAAAGAAAGGAGATTTCTATAATGAAGCAACTGAAAAAAGAACACGAAGGCATCAGTACCATCTTAGCATTTGCTCTTATTCCCCTATCTGGTTTCGCTATGGATGTTTACATTCCCTCGTTTCCACATATGGCAACCGACTTACAGATAAGCGAATCGGATATCAAACTTACATTAAGCCTTTATCTCGTAAGTTATGGTATATCCCAATTATTTGTAGGTAGTATTTCGGATAGCTTCGGACGCTATAGGATTAATATCATTTCGCTGATGGTTTTATTGCTCTCCTCATTGGCCATTGCATTCAGCAGCGATTTGAATACTATCCTGGTGCTACGCTTTATACAAGGCATTGCAATTTCTTTTATTGTAGTGTGTAAGCGCGCCTTTTTTGTGGATGTATTCACCGGAGAAAAAAGAAAACACTATACGAGCCTTGTGACTGTGGTATGGTCTACCGCACCTATTGTGGCGCCGTTTGTAGGAGGCTATCTACAGGAAAGTTTCGGATGGCGCGCCAATTTCCTTTTTCTGGCTTTATATGCATTTATTATGTTGGTGCTGGAATGGATATATAGCGGAGAAACCATCACGCATAGACATCCGTTTAAACTGAAGTCGGTTCTTTCGATGTATCGGCAATTGCTAAGCGCTCCCGACTTTAGCCTGGGCATTATTGTACTGGGATTATGCTACAGTATGGTGATGGTATTTGGGATGAGCATTGCGTTTATTGTAGAGCACGAATATCATCTCACGGCTGTTCATACCGGCTATTGCGCCTTGGTATCGGGACTCGCCATGTTTTTTGGAGGACTACTGAGCAAGAAACACGTCAATAAACCCGCTTTTCAGAAATTACAACTATCGGCAGTTTCACAATTCATAGTCATGGCCATCATGCTGACTACCGCAACCGTTTTTCATCAGCTGTACATCATCATGATATTTGTTTTCCTCATTCACTTTTGGTTGGGCTATAGCTATAACACCTATTTTACCTATTCGCTCACTAGTCGACCCCAATATGCTGCTACCGCAAGCGGTCTAGCCAGTGGCGGTTCTTATGTTATCTTTTCCATTGTCAGCTATATTGTGGTGCATGTTATCACCATTAAAGATCAGCTGACATTAGGATTATCCTATTTCAGTCTAATATTATGCCTGCAGTTGCTGTTGCTCTTTGTACGCAAGGCGCTACAGCTACGCGCCTACAGTGCATAAATAGCGGCAGCATCGCGTAATGACTTTACTTTTTAGAATGTCTAAAATTTTCCAGAATCACCTCGCGATGTTGCTTCCCCCATTGCTGCAATGCACGAGCGATGGGAACCAGGGTTTTACCATAATCGGTGAGGGCATATGTAACGGTGACAGGCAGGGTATCCTGCACTGTTCTATTTAGAATACGGTTTTCTTCTAGGAGTTTGAGCTCTCGAGTCAACACTTTTGCAGAAATGCCATCCAGCGCTCTCTGAATTTGCTTAAAATGCATCGGCTCTTGCTGTCTGCCTAGCAAGAGCACCACTAACAAACTCCATTTCCCTCCAATAAGTTCTAGGCTGTCTCTTATCGCAAGGCGATTGAGCTTACAGGCTTGGGTGTCGTATGGTGCTTTTGCAGTCATAGGCTATGAAACATAGTTACCTTGAGGAAACGCTATAGCTATACGGTTGACGGCTTTAATATTTTTGCAACAAGTTTAATACAATTTTCTTTATGAAAGTAATCTTACTAGCCAATATATCCGCAAACGGTAAAATTCTATTGTCAGAGAACCTCAATCATCAAGTACCGATGGAAATCATCGAAGCTTCGGCGGCTATTATTCGCAACTATGGCAATTTAATCATGGGTAGAAAATCTTTTGAAGTATTTGAGCAAGCCATGGGCGGGGCCGATCGGTTAAAAGCCGCCTATCCGGGAGTAGACCTGGTATGGTTGTCACAATCCCTCGCCCCAACCGAAGACAAAATAGTAGCATCATCACCCGAAGCAGCCCTTGCTTATTTGGCACAGCGCGGTCATGAAACAATGCTCGTCGGTGGAGGCACCCAAGTATATAATGCTTTTCTGAAGGCTGACCTGGTTACGGATTTTATTTTTCACGTGGTACCCATCATCAGTCCAGGCGACGATTTTCTCCCCCAGCATATTCCTTTACGCTTAT
Source organism: Niabella digestorum (assembly GCF_036409055.1). Taxonomy (NCBI): domain Bacteria; kingdom Pseudomonadati; phylum Bacteroidota; class Chitinophagia; order Chitinophagales; family Chitinophagaceae; genus Niabella; species Niabella digestorum. Next base: position 158,632 of record NZ_JAZGLY010000008.1, read on the forward strand.
CAGAATATCGCAAACTCAGTGCAGATACCTTGCAGGTGGTGTATCAGAAAAATCATCACTCATCCCGCAGATAGTAACGCTGAATATATTGTATCACCGCATCGCATGGCGTCAAACTGCTGAGCGAGAGTGTATCATCAGGCAATAATGCCTGCGTGGCGCGCGGTCGATGGAGATAAATCTCCAAGATCCACTCGGGCGATTTGTATCTCCTTTTAGTAATGATGCTTAGGGCTTTGATTTCCTCCCTACTGCGATAGCCCAATTGGGGAGTCCATATACCGGTTTGACTCAGTTTCAGCTGGGGCTTGCGGTTGACAAAATCCTTAATGCCACTCACCATCACCCACAACCCGAAGCACAAGAGGAACAAAGGCAGCAAAATATAACCTTCCCGAAAAACGAATATCGAAAAGCCGATCAGCCCTATCCCTGCAATGCTCATCCACAAAGCCTCCGAATAAGCGTTATAAGCAATGATATCGTAGGCTTGGGGTTCTTGCAAAGTAGCTTTGGGTAGTTGCGCTGAGTTTTTGTAATAAGCTTTGGGAACACGCACGTAACGGCTATCAGCCCTACGATGCCAACTGCTTCTCATCAATAGATATACTCCTACCCCACATGCAATTGGCAAAAGATACATCAATACTGCATCGATGGGCATCAGCGCCACCCCCTTACTCCAACGACGCATACCATAAAACAAAATGCCCGCTACCAATACAGACAATCCTACTGATAGCGCATAGTATGATAAAGGGCTGCATGACGGGTGTTTTTTGTACGATGGATGGGACATATACCATTATGAAATCGCATTATAAAGATATGCTATTGGTCCCAAACTAGAGAAGCGACTGAGATACTAGCTCCCCTATTCCCCTTCCTGCACTGCGCTTGTGGAATTCAAAAAACCTAGAGCAAAAGGAGGATGATCGAAGTAGCAGGCTGGCTTTCGACATTTTCACAAATACTTGCACATTAAAAGTTTTAGCCTATACCCTACGTATTGTTTTCATTGTAATGATGCGTTAAATTTACTCTTATAACGTTCTAAATATACTGATGATGCAACACCCCCTACTCCATCCGATCGAAGAAGCCCATAGGCTAACCAGTACGCTGAGATATTGGTTACAAGATCCCAAGCGCATCCTTAAACCATACGTCAAACCTAAAATGCGGGTATTAGATCTTGGATGTGGTCCGGGCTTTTTTACAATCGCATTAGCGGAAATGGTGGGCGAACAAGGGTTGGTGGTGGCTGCAGATGTTCAAAAAGGGATGCTAGACATACTGAACGCCAAACTGGAACGTAAACCGCATTTACGTAACATTCTTGTTCATCAAAGTAGTCATGAAACGCTTCATCTCCACTTAAAGTTTGACTTTATCTTGGCTTTTTATAGCCTGCACGAGATGATTTATTTGGAAAAGATAGCGAGCGAGTTGAAGCAGCGATGCCACGATGCTACATTATTACTGGTAGCAGAACAAAAATTCCATGTACCGCGTCGTCAATACCATCACATCCTCAACGTACTATTGCATGAAGGTTTTAAAATAATGGCTACCCCTTCCATTTTTTTGAGTCGGGCGGCCTTATTAACGCTCCAGCCAAGCGCTTAATCTAGGAAGTCATTTCGCGATAGACATCATCAAATTTTCTCCCCTTGTGTTTATGCACCACAGCCGAAAACTTTATGTCGATATGCTTCAGTAACTGAATGCACAATTTTTTGTCGTCTTCCGACATATCGTATGTTAACAGATTCGCTACACGCACTATCTTTTGAATGACCTTCAAAAATACTTTCTTTCCCTCCTTAGTCAACGATAAGCGCTTCGAGCGTTTGTCTTCCTTGTCTTCCGATTCATTAACAAATCCTTTGGTCTTCAGACGAGCAATCATATCAGTACCGCTCGAAAAATCAAGCAAATTGGAATAGATCACCTCCGATTTTTTGGGATGTCCCATTTGATAGAGAGTTGCCAAAATCCCCACTTCTTCTATTCTTGACACAGCTTCCTCTTCCAATACCATAGATACATAGGTAGCGTGAATACGGGCAATGCGTGCAAGCAACTTAACCAGTAAACCTGAAACACTATCGGGAATAACGCCCCCTACCAAGGATTCTTGCTTGGTATTCTCTCTTTGCTCAATGATGTAATACCGACAAAAATCTTCAATAGAAGCGTTGGGATGCGCTTTCTTGAATTCCGCCCAACGACATACCAATTCGACCGTTTCTTCCATTTTCTGTGTTTTCGCAACAAAAATATATAAAATTACTTCGGATTCGATATTTTTATTTGGGAACAAAGTATATTTGTCAATATTTATTACGCAACCGAAATAAAATAACCCATGAAAAAGCTAATCATCTTTGGAGCTAATGGAGGAACGGGATGCTTCCTTGTCAATCTGGCTTTACGTCATAACTATCAGGTAGTTGCTATGGTAAGAAGGCCGGGAACCATCACCCTTACGCATCCTCATCTTAAGGTGGTGAAAAGCGACATCCTTCAACCCGATACCTATTTTGACGAACTAGCGGGAGCCTACGCCGTGATTTCGGCAATAGGAATTAAGGCAGTGCAACAACCGGTTTATGTTTTTTCAGAGGGCATAAAGATGCTGACAACTGCAATGCATCGCCAACAGGTGCGCCGCCTTATCTGTATTTCAGCCTCAGGGGTGGAAGTGAGTCCCAAGCACAATCTCTTCATCAGATTTTTTATCAAGAATGTGCTGCAACGATTCCTTCGTCATCTATACGACGATACCCTACGAATGGAAGATGTTTTGAAAAAAAGCAATCTGGATTGGACTTCCGTACGACCGCCCCGTCTCACCAAAGGCTCCTACACAGGCCAATATCGGTATGCGGTCAATGATTTTTTGGATGCTTGCTTGAGCATCTCCCGCGCAGACCTGGCCGACTTTATTATCAACCATATAGACGATGCGCAAACCTATCAAGCGATTGTAGAAGTAGCCCACTAATTTTTCTATCACCCAACATTTCTCAACTTCAATCAGTATGCATACAGTGTATCCCATCTTACTCAGTCTGCACATGGTCGGATTTGTACTGTTTATTGGTACGGCTTTTACCGATTATCTTTTATTCAGAAAGCTGAGACAAGCTTTCTTTACCGACTCTGATAAAGCGTTCTTTTTATACAACATAAAAAACAAAATCAGCCGAAACATACATCTGGCAGGCATACTGGCTGTCGTCTCTGGTGTTGCCATGATGGCGGCAACCAAAGGCATTTATTCCGAACAATTATGGTTTCAAATAAAATTTCCCTTAGCCATCCTCAGCATCGTACTCTTCTTCATCTTCACCACAAGACAACGAAAATGGTTCAACCATACCTTTAAGAATGATGTGCTTCAACCATCAGAACGGGAATTAATGAAGTTTTTCGCGCAACAGCATCGATTCTACATTATAGTAATGCTCATTCTGGCTGTCATACTTATCGTTTCTGCATTTCGGTTTTAATTCAAGATGCCTATGCGATATTACTTAGCCTTCATAATGGCAATATGGCTGGCCTGCAATATTGCTTCTGACGAGACGCCCCCGTTGCAGCGTCTGCAACGAGCGGCTCCGAACTGTACATCCGTTACTGCAGTGCCTGCCACGGAAATGATGGCACTGCCCGAATCAATGGTGCAACTAACCTTCGACAGTCAAGCTTAGACAGTGCAAGACTATTGAAGATCGTTCGGGAAGGACGTAACAAAATGCCCTCCTTTAAAACCCAACTCTCCATCGAAGAGACAAGCGAAATAGTAAGCTATATACTGACGCTAAGCAAGGAAGAGTAAGTATCTACCGGTATACGATCCTGACTTCACAGCACCTGGCAAACGGTGAATGTAATTAGCAAACCTGATTGAGCAATGCATGGATGATCGCAAAATAAAACACAACATTAGGAACAGGTGATCCCAGGGAGGTTACAATAATTAGGCCCCCCATGGCTTACGCCATAAACTTTCAGGAAGATATGCCCTAACGATGAAATAAGCGGATTCAAGAGAGAGGACGGGGTTGTTTTGACGAGAATGTAGCAAAGAAGTAAAAAAATAGCTTCGCCGGTGATGACATAAATAATAAAAAGTGGGGGAAGGACCTGGCAAAATAGTATGATTACTTACTGCTCCTACAGTTTGCGAAGCACGTTTAGTTTTCTTTCGATTGGGAAAGAAAGTTTCGTAGCCATACCGAATTGATTCTTTATAACACTCCCCCGTATCATTACGATTGCTTCAGAATACTTTTATCCCAACAATGCTTGCAGGAATAAAAGCCTGACATGCTTCTCCAAGGACTTTGTGAGAGGATAATTCTATTATTCGTTGAGTTTACCCTTCAAAATAAGGGCAGTTACAACTTTACCGTTCCAACACATATAGGCAAGTTGTTGTGTTTACCCTTCAAAATAAGGGCAGTTACAACTTTACCGTTCCAACACATATAGGCAAGTTGTTGTGTTTACCCTTCAAAATAAGGGCAGTTACAACTGCTCCGGGTTATCGGGTGCTTAGATGCGCGTTGTGTTTACCCTTCAAAATAAGGGCAGTTACAACAGGAAATTGTACGCCCTTGATTTCGTAAAGGGTAAAGCTAATTTTTCATCAGTAAAATCAGCAAATATCGTATGGTCCGAGATGACAAAGAACTGGTTTTTTATTCTAAACTAATTTAAAATTCTTCTCGAGGTAATCGATATATAGTTCAAAAGAGTCTCTGCCACATAAGATTTAGTGTCTGTTTTGGACACGATTATGTCAAAAATTTCTTTTGTAGGCAACTGGTTGTGAGCAAACTTATTACGTAAATATATCAATAAAAACGCATCCTGTACTTTTTCATCTTTTTGAACTAGCAACTCTAGTGTATTATTATCCTCATAGCTATTTTCTCCAAGATTTTCAATCCACTCAATAACAACATCTTGTATTCCATGTTTTTTCAATACACCTTGAGCTATATATTTCTTGAAGTTGGGGTTTCCACTCTTTTCAAATTCATCTGGATGATTTATACCATCAAATTTATGTTTTTCTAAAATCTTCTTTTCTAATTCTTGAATCATTTTAAACACCTCTTCTCTTCTTATTTTTTCATACATTTCCAATTCCTTTTCTATCTCATCCTTTCTCCAATTATTTTTTTTAGGCGTATAGCTAAAAATCCGTTCTACTTTTTCATCGTTGAGAAAGCGTATGAATTTGCCAATATCTTTTAGCTTTATAGCCGGCTCATCAATATAGTCAGTTTTATAGGAAATGGTCATATTCCAAATAAAACTGTCATTGATGATGTTTTCTGATTTATCACCTTTTAGTCTATTGGTTTGTTGTTTTGCACGTTGTTCTTTCTCTATTCTTTCTTCTTGTGTTAAGTAATAATCGGCTAAATTCAATGCTACGTCTTGATGGTAGAGCTCTTTTATGATGCGTTTGATGATTAAATTTAAGAACAAATCCTGACCAATAATTTTCCGTATTTTTTTGTCCCACTTTCTATTAAATAACTCAAATTGCTGCTTTTCACTAAGCTGGTATTTGTTATTAGTAAACTCATCAGACGCTTTAAATTTTTCAAAAAGTTCCTTGTAGTCTCTTTTCCAACTATAGAATTTCTGCAATACATGTTCTTCATCATGAATATACTGATACCAATCCGCAAACAAATCTTTATTCCCTTCGAATTCCTTTCCTTCAATATACGTTGGCTTTGGATCAAAAATGCCTCGGGTAAATACCAAAGGTTTTAAAAGCAACTGCCTTTTTTGTTCTTCAATTGGAGAAACTATATACAATCGCTTATAAAAAACCGACCATATATGCTGCTGCTCGATAAACTTTTTTAAGAGTTTTTCTTGGTTTTTGAAAGCAGTGATTTGTTGTTGTATGTTTTCAAAATATTCCTTCCTATTTTCTAAATACTTTAGATAAAATTTATGGAAGCTTTTTTCGTTAAAAGAAGTTTTGAGCCATCGGTTAAATAAATAAGTATCATCATCCAGGTTCCAAAACTCTCGTAAAAAAGAATAGGCCTCATTAGGACGGCTTTCATAAAACGCCAACAATAGTTGTAAATGACTGTGCTGGTAACCCTTCCAATTTTCTTTTATCTTATTAGGCATGAATCGCTTGATGTCATCCGCCAACCACGTAGCTTCTTGACCCAACTCTTTTTTCGTAAAAACATATTTTCTATTTGTCTTCGCATTTTCCCAGTCACGTAGCTTGGTAGCAATTAGGTTAGCCTTTTCTTTTGATACAGTTATTTCTCTGTCTATTGCTCTAATCAATTTATCTATATCTATTCTTTCATTAGCTGTAGCTTTTCTGAGCTTTTTGGAAATCTGAGATGTGGGTAGAGGATTATCAGGTGAAAAATTATTTATCGTTTTATAACGTGCTACTAATTTTTCCACCAAAATATTTTCAATTTCCTCTCCTGACTTACCATTAATCAGTAATTCATAAAGCAAAGCCGGCAATTCATTTAAGGATAGCAATGCTACTGGCTTTCCATAAGAAATGCCACTAATTTGAATTTCGCTCAATATTGCCGTCTTATCAGGTTTGTTACCCGTTCTCTTTTTTTGATGCTTCTTTTCTTCATTATTTAATCTTATTAGATGAGAATTCAATTCTTTTGCTCCTTCAACTTTAGATTTAGCCAAATTGAGGTAAATAGGTATATTATTCCCCACAAAATTATAAGACGGCTCAGGGAACATTTCCAAATTTGTTTCACCACCAGCTACTTCTAATTTTTGAAAGAAATCTGTTTTGTTATTGGTTACTTCTGATAGTTTTCCGAATAGGTTTATTTTCTCTTTAATGATTCTTTGGGTTATTAGATGAGTACCTTGTGATATTGGTTTTTCTTTTTGGTCATGTACATAGTTGCCTAAATGAATCTGAAAGCGAAGTGTTGGAAAATCAATAAACTCATCCAAGAAACGCAGAACAAAATAGTTAAATTTATTTTCATAACGCTTTCGAATTACCGGATGGACTACTCTGCTTTCTTCGAAGCTTTTGATATCATTTCCTGTTTTAAAATATTCATTAATGTCTTCTAAAAATTCATTTTTTTTCTCTTGAGAAAAGGTTTGATAAACTTCATCCGGCACCTTACTCAATTCATCAGCAATTTGTAATAGTAATGTTTCTTTTTGAAAAGCAGTATTTAATCGTTCTTTGATGGGTTTTGCTGCCAAATGGTTGAACACCCAATGGGTAGCCATATATTTCAGGCTGTTGTTCTTAAAATCAATTGGCTTCTCAGGGTCACGCACTACTTTTGCTTTAAAACCTTGGATATTGCTCCTTAACCGTTCACTTTCTTTTCTATGTAAAAACATGCCCAACAAAAACAACAAACCACTTTCCGAAATATTGATTGTAGATTGCTGGTTAGAAGATGTTGATTTAGATTGATAAAATTTTTCCCCCTTTTCCCCAAACAGTAAGTGAGAAAATGCATCATTGAGTACTGCATTTTCTATAGAGACAGGATCAATATTTACTCTTTTACCTTCCTTTCGACGTGTTTCTAACTCGGATTTTTTCAATTTGATGAGAGCCGTGAGCTCGTTATTTAATTCTTTTTTGAATAAATGACGTATGGGCTCCCCTTTCATCTTGTATCTCTTCACCTCTTTAACAACGGTAAGAAATAGCTCATCTAATAATTCAAATGTAGCTTCATCTACAATGATAGGTTTATGGTAATGGTGTGTATAATAATTTCTTAATTCATTAATTGTCCTTATTAAAGACTTGAACTTAGCTCTAAAACATTCTCTACGCTTATTTTCTTTTTCTTCACCGATACATTTCTCCAAGTCGTTGTTTTTGCTAACCAACAATTCTAAATATTGGACAACCGGAAAATATTGTTTTAAGAAATCAATTCTATCCCGATAGTCAGATAAAGCCAGTTCATTTTTAAAGTAATTATCAACAAATGAAAGTGGATTTACTTCAATTTTCTTGTCTTTATCTTCAATTAACTTGAACTTTTTAAGAAATACCTTGAAGACAATTTCTATATTATTCCAAGCCAAATTGAAGAAGCCGGCAAAATAATGTTTATCAGCTATCTCATCGTACTTATAGGTGGTTTGTTTGGTGTGGTTTTCCATATAAATACATTTTAAGAATTTTACAAAACTTGCCTTCAACTCTACCTCCTAATCATTTCCATCTCCCTCTATGATTCTTTTCTTTTTACAATACATAACTATCCCCCTTGTTCCTTCGAACATTGCATACTTTTCTAATTATCCCCTCTACTTCATCAAATAACTTTTACGCCCCACTTATGCAATTCTCTTTCCTCTACCACCCCCCAATCGCTCGCTGTGTACTGGCTTTGAAATCTTGCTTAAAATGTTCATCAGTCCATTTCCTGGCAAAGTCTAAATGCAGCCGGCGCAACTCGTACACCACCTGCTCTACGATCTTTTCATACGCCAACTCCCGCGTATGGGCATCGGGATTGTTTTTGTACTTAGACTCAAAATCAGGATGCTGCTGAATCTTGTCTAAAAAGGTATAAAAAAACTGCCGCTTGTCTTCGGGGGTGGCTTCCCAATCGGCAAACCATCGCTCATTGAACTGCTTGATGATCTCATCCAGGGCGGCTTTTTCATCCACTACGTGTGCACTGCGGGGATTGGCATTGGCAGGATCTAAGGTTGCCTCCGAAGCATCTAACCCAATACGCTCGTTCAACCTGGTACGTTCTATACCGTAGGTAGATAAATCTACCGAGTCCAAAAGTTCATCCAGTATTTCATCTTCCCTGCGACGTACCACCATCTTCGGTATCAAAAACTTCAAAAACCAAAACAATTGCTCCCAACGAAGATTGTCAAACTCCAGTATAGACGACACCTGCCCATATACCTTGACAAAATGCTTGGCTTTTACCTTTATATCGGCTTTGGTGTCTTCATCCAATTCCAGCCCTTCATTGAAACGCTGTGCGGCCGTATCGATGATCGGACTCAGCTCATCGGCTGAGGCATTGGTGAAAAATTTTTGATTGAAGTCTTCCACCTCCGACCATTCGTAAATACCCGACTCGTCCAGCTCGTCTTTGAGGTCGTGCAACACGTTTACATCCGTTGCAGCGCTCAGACTGGTGGAGGTATAAAACGGATCGAATGCGGCTTTGATATCGTTGGTATCGTTGGCAAAGTCGAGGATAAACAGGTTTTCGGTTTTCTTACCCAGCTTGGGAGCGGAGCGGTTGAGGCGCGACAAGGCCTGCACGCACAATACCCCCTGCAGTTTTTTGTCGATATACATTGCCGTAAGCTTGGGCTGGTCAAAACCGGTGAGGTACTTGTTGGCCACGACCAGTATGCGGTATTCGTCGCGGTCAAAAACTTCCTTGGTATCGCTATCAGGAAAACCATTGATAGAGGATTCCGTATACTCAATGCCGTCCACGGTTTTGGTACCGGAAAAGGCTACCAGTATTTTAAACGGATTGCCACGCTCTTGTAACAACTGCTTTAAGGCCTGGTAATATCGAATGGCTGACACGATGTTTTGTGTAACCACCATGGCTTTGGCTTTGCCCTTGAGCAGCTTTTTGTTGTACACCTGCCCAATGAAGTGATCGAGCATTATTTGGGCTTTGGCCTGAATGGTTCGGGGGTCCCGCTCCACAAAGGCTTTCAATATCCGCTGTGCCCTGCGGGTATTGAACTCCGGATTGTCTTCTATGGATTTATACAGCTGGTAATAACTCTTGTACGTCGTGTAATTGGCCAGCACATCCAAAATAAATCCTTCCTCAATGGCTTGTTTCATGGAGTACAAATGGAAGGGTTTAAAACTCCCATCGGGCTGGCGCTCGCCAAATCGCTCGAGGGTACTGCCTTTGGGTGTGGCCGTAAAAGCAAAATAAGAAGCATTCTTGCGCATTTTTCTGGCATGCATAGCGCGCAAGATGAGCTCCTGCGCATCTATTTCACCTTCTTCGTTCACCTCCAATGCACCCAATACCTGATTCATCTTTCCGGCGGCTATGCCTCCCTGACTGCTGTGCGCCTCGTCGATGATGACGGCAAAGCGCCGCTGTGCCATATCGTCTATTTCATCCAGGATGAAGGGGAATTTCTGAATGGTGGTTACGATAATGCGCTTGCCCGATTCCAGGGCCTGTCTCAAATCGCCGGAGGAATAGGCAGGGGCTATAATGTTTTTGACTTCGGAAAATTGTTTGATGTTTTCGCGCAATTGTCTGTCCAATACTTTGCGGTCGGTAACCACCACCACCGAGTCGAACATCGGCCTGCCGTCTTGCTCCAACTCAATCAGGCGGAAGGCCGTCCAGGTGATGGAGTGCGACTTACCCGAACCGGCCGAGTGCTGTATCAGGTAGGTTTTGCCCACGCCGTTTTGTTGCACGTCGGCCACGAGGCGGCGCACCACATCGAGTTGATGATAGCGTGGGAAGATGTAATATTTCTTCGACAATGGCTCTTTGTCATCGCCTTCGAGCAGCATATAATGTTGAATGATCTGCGCCCACACCTCACGCGAAAAAATCTCTTCCCACAGATAGGCGGTTTTATGTCCGTTCGGGTTTACCGGATTGCCTTTGCCGAAGTTGTTGCCTTTGTTGAAGGGCAGAAACACGGTATCGGAGCCCTGGAGTTTGGTGGTCATATACACTTCGTCGGTATCCACCACAAAGTGTACGAGGCAGCGGCCAAACTGCAACAGGGTTTGCCGCTCATCGCGGTTTTTGTATTGATGAATGCCCTGCACGGCAGCGGTCTGGCCGGTCCAGGGATTTTTGAGTTCGATGGTGCACAGGGGAATGCCGTTCACGAACAAGACCATATCGATTTCCTCACCCGGATTGACGGTAGAGTAACGCACCTGACGGGTTACGGAAAACTGATTTTTCAAAAAGTTCTCGTGCACCGACTGGGCCGAAGCCGCTCCCGGAGCCTCGTAAAACAAGGTGAAATGCGCATTATCCACCTCCAAACCTTTTTTGAGCAGCTTCAGGATGCCGTCTTTTTTAGCTTTGCGGTCGAAGCGTTCCAGGATTCTCAATTGCCAGTCGCTATAGTTTTGGAGTTTGGCCAATTCTTTCGGTTGCGTTTTTTCCAGAAAATCCCAAAAGCGGCGTGTATCCAAAGCATAGCGCGCATCAAAATCCGAAGGACTGCTCGGATAATACCCCTTACCCGAAAGGTAATGCTCCCGTTCTTCTTCCACTATATTCGCACCCTGACGCATCTCAGAGGTATACCCCGTCAGATGTTTTTCTATCAGTGCTTCTAAGGCTTGTTCGTTATAGGTTGTGGTCATAACAGCAATAGTATATGTGGTTCACACTTTTCTTTTTTTTGTTTATTGGTTTAACCAACTTCCCCAATGCTCGTTCCTCCTCATTCTGCATAAGCAAGCATGCTTCGTTAATGTTTATATTTATTTGGGCGTGCCCCGCCTTCTTGCCGTTCATCCACTGCATATCATTGCTCATCCTATTGCCATAGCTCAATGTTGGTACTACCATTCAGCACGGCGGGTCGGGCTATTCACTCCAAGTCCTCGCAGTGCTTCACCGGCTATCGCTGCGTTTCGCACCGCTGCGGGCTTTCCGTTGCTATCCCTCACGCGGCATCGGCTTTGGACGCCCTGTGCATCTGTATCTTCATCCTCGGCTTATGGTTCCTTGTCCATACTAATATTTTGTTTCGTCCATTCAAAATCTGATGTTGCCTTAAGCTACCTTTATCTTCCCCGTTACCGCGGCATTAATCAGACTTTGTTTGTATTCCTTCAGTTTTTCTATTTGGTTTCGATAATGATTAATCGTTTGGTCTATTTTATTGGTTGCTTCGTCTAAGTAAGCCACGATGGCTTCTTGTTCTGATAATGGAGGGATAGGAACAGATATTTCTTTCAATTTTGATGCGTAAGTATGTACAATTATTTCACCTTTAGAAGATTTAGCTTTTTCAAACTTCACTCCTTCTGTATTTAAACAATACGCCAAAAAGCAACTTGAATTTGAGACTTGTTTAAAAATAATAACATCACCACCAGCAACAGTTTTAGTATTAGACTTAAATACTACACACTTTCCAATATCTTCTTTAGTTTCACCTGAACCAGTAAATAATAAATCATCATATTCTAAAACAATTGCATTTGAAGCTGACTCATTAGAAATTAAACGCACCGATTCATTAATTATATAATTGTACTTAGTATAAATATCCCCATAGAGAATTGCAGCAACACCTTTTTCATCAACTAAATCAGCTTTCGAAAATCCTCCCCCCTTAGAAAATCTCCCAAAAGAGGCCAACCTCTTCACCTCCCAATGCTCCGGGATTTGTCCAATCCATTCAATGCCGCTGTCTTTAAGGGGCACATTGAGGTTGAGGCCTTTGGTCACCGCCTGGTGGATTTTCGCCTGGCGCAACTCCTGCAAGCGCTCTATCTGCTGCTCTTTGATGCGAATCAACCGGTCAATCTGCTCACATTTCTTATCCAAAAATTCAGCAATGGCGGATTGCTCGGAGAGTGGGGGGAGAGTGACTATAGCATCGTTGATATACTCTTGCTTAATATTAACTCGTGTAAAACCTCTACCACTTGCTCGGAAGTATTTACGATAAGTATTGCTGCTTAATAAATAGTTTATAAAAACTGGATGGGTTTCACCGCTTGTCAATCTAAATCCTTTGCAAAAGGAGTTTAAATGGACTTTCTTATCCAACAAATAAACTGCACATCGAGCTATATCTTCATCAGTTTCACTACTCATCAAAAACAATATATCATTCTTCTCTACAAGGTTTTGTCGTTCATATTTTGAGATTTTCACATACTGAAAAATTTCCTCTTTTATTTGAGAAAAATTACAAATAGTAGTGAATGGAATGAATTCTTTTGTATTAGGAAGATACTCTTTACTAAAATCTTCACCCTTTTTATTGGATAAGCCTGAAAATAAATAACCCAAATACTTTAATTTCCTCACCTCCCAATGTTCCGGCATTTCCCCAATCCATTCTACTCCACTATCTTTATAGGCGGGATAGCGGGCTAAGCTTTGGGCCGGGCTATGTATATCGAGCGTACTCATTGTTGTTTCCATTTTTTAGCATCCCAAAATTTCTTTTAATAATCCTTCGGCTTCCTGTTCCAAAGTCCACAAATCCCCGGCTATCTCTTCCACAGGGCGCAATGGCGTGTGCTGATAAAAATATTTGTTGAACGAGACCTCATACCCCATCTTCACCGAGTCCAAATCAATCCAGGCCTCGGGCACGTGCGGCTGTACTTCGCGCAGGAAATAATCCAAAATGTTTTCATTCAAACCAATCTGCTCGGCATCGCGCAGGTCGGTCTCGCTTTCGTATACGATGTACTCGCCTTTTTTCCCCGAAGGATAATAACCGAAATAGGGCAGCTCTTCTTCCTTGCAACCCAGGTGGTCCAGGAGTTTGCTCAATTTGTCGCCTTGCAGCTTTTCTTTTTTCTTCACCACTTTTTCGGCCTGAGCATCGTATACCGATACGGCTTGCATTAGGTTCTTTTTCTGCGCGGCACTTAATGAAAGGTTCAAAGTCTTCAGGGCTTCATCCAATTCTTCTGAAAAGCGATTAAAATCCATAAACACTCTATCGCCAAAATGCGCGGCCAGTTGCTGTGCTGCTTCGTACAATACTTTTTGTTGCTGCCAGGTGTCGGCATCGAGCAGTTTGGCTATTTGCTTTTTGTTGAGCTCCCAGCCTTCCCGCTCGGAGCGGTGGCTGATTTCATCGGCATAAGCGCTTAAGCCCGCGTACACTTTTTCGCCATAGGTTTCATACAAAGCCTGCATCGGTGTTTGCAATGACTTATCGTAACGCAAGGTTTCGATGGCTTCGGGTGTAAACTGCACTTTAAGACGGCGCGGGCGTTCGATGTTCACTTTGTAATAGCCAAAGTCTTCGTTGCGGAACTGTTTTACCTTCAGCAGACTATCTTCCGGAGCGCTGTCCCAATTTTCGAGATAAGCACGGGTAATGAGTTCGATGTGTTCGGGAGCAAACTCGCAGTTTTTGTTGCCTAAGTTTTTGCGCAGTTTACGATACAGGTTGCCTGCATCAATCAATTGCACTTTGCCTTTGCGGTGCTCGGGTTTGTTGTTGTCGAGCAACCAGATATAGGTGGTAATGCCCGTGTTGTAAAACATATTGTTGGGCAGCTGAATGATGGCCTCGAGCCAGTCGTTTTCGATGATATACCTACGGATATTCGACTCGCCCGAACCCGCATCACCGGTAAACAAAGACGAGCCGTTGTGCACCGAAGCGATACGAGAACCGGATAATCTTTTGTTAACCGGCTTCATCTTGCTCACCATCTCCATCAGGAAGAGCAATTGTCCGTCGGACGAACGTGGCGTAGCATCCACCGTCTCTACGTTGCCCCAATAATCCTTCAGCCGTACACGGAAACGAGGGTCGATTACTTCCTTACCGTCCTTAATATACTTCTGCTCGGTAGCCCAGGATTTTCCGTACGGCGGATTGGAGAGCATAAAGTGGAAGCTCAGCCCCGAAAACTCATCGGTTGACAGCGTAGACCCTACACGAATATGACCCGGGTTCTTACCCTTAATCATCATATCCGATTTACAGATGGCGTAGGTTTCATCGTTGATTTCCTTACCGTAGAGATACACATCGCCCTTATAGCCGTAACCTTCCTCTTCTTCCACCAGGAGGTTTTCGCTTTCGGTAAGCATTCCTCCTGTACCGCAGGCAGGATCATAGATGGTAATGGCCGGAGGCAATTGGTCTTTGATGGGTTCAAAAATCAATTTGGTCATCAATCGGATGACCTCACGAGGTGTAAAGTGTTCTCCCGCTTCTTCATTGTTTTCTTCGTTGAATTTTCGGATAAGCTCTTCGAACACATAGCCCATTCCCAGATTACTTAAGGCCGGCAGGGTTCTGCCTTCAGGGTCTTTCTTCTCCTTAGGAGTAAGGTTGATATAAGACGAAGTAAACTTTTCCAGCACGTCCAGCAACACATCCTTAGCCGCCATATGGCGGATTTGCTCCCGCAGCTTGAACTTGCCGATTATTTCTTTGACGTTATCCGAAAACCCGTCGAGGTATTCCTCAAAGTTGGCCACCAGTTTTTGTTGCGAGTTGGTAGCCGTGCCCTTTAGCTTTTCCATCGTCCAGGGGGAGGTGTTGTAAAAAACATAGCCCGAAGCTTTTTGCAGTCCGCGTGGGTCAAGTACCGCCTGACCCAGTGTTCCCTTTTGAAATTGGACCTCCTCCATGACGCGGTCTTTTGTTTCTTCCAGTAGGGAGTCGATCCGTCGTAGTACGACAAATGGCAGGATCACATCGCGATACTTACCGCGGACGTACACATCGCGGAGGCAGTCGTCGGCAATACTCCAGATAAAGTTGACGAGTTTATTGTGAGTTTGATGATTCATAAAGAACAAATTTGAAAGTTAACAGTTTTGAAATACCATTGAGGAATTCAAAGGCCCAGCATCCTTTTGATATAAAGCAACTATAGTCCAACATATGGTTAGTTTAAGATAGCGGTTGCGTTCGCATACATGACCAAGATATAGGATTCTATTGAAGCAAGCAAACTTGCCCAAACAGCATAACACTTAAGATGGAACTTATCAAAGTGCAATAAGTTTGCCCGTTCTTAAGCAGCTAAACAAAAATAATGATAGAATGTCTTATTCCGCACTTCCCCCACCCTTCCAAGCAGTTATTTTAAGGGCTATCCATCTGTTGTTCCAACAACAAATCGCTATAAGATTTTTCAATCAGGTCCTGCTGATTGAGTTTGAAGTACTCGTAGTATTTGTCGCACTGCTCCTTTAGTTCTTCGATGGTATAGCAGCCGCTGTCGTCGATAGCTTCCACCTCCAGAAAAGTACCGAGACCGGCTACCCGATCCAAATGAAACTTTACATTGTCGATAAAATAAATGCGGCGGCGCTTATCCACCACCACCTTGATACCTAATTGGCGGATGAGAATATCCTTTAGGGCTCCATCGGGCTTGTGTTTATACAAAATCACGTTCGACAACTTTGAACCCTGTAGATCCTGTCGGTCGTAGTGGATGAGGGCATTTTCGATATCACCTTCACGCAGCTTCAATCGTCCCTGCGGCGCGTTAAAATAAGTATCGATCTGATGGTCTTCACCTACAAATCGTGGGCTCAATTTCAGCAGTTGTTGTTCGTATTGCTCTATGCCCTCTATTCGGGCTTTGAATTCGTAATTTCTAATGTGCATGGTGTTGTCATTAAAAAGGAACAGGGTGGCTTACCACGTTGCAGACTGCATCCGAGATACTCCACCTTATAAGTTCCCAAAAATTTTTCTTTTCATCAAATTACAAGTGTTTTTCCAGATGCCGGAAAGATAGTTTTTTCATATAGTAATGGCAAGAAATAAAAAATCATATAACCAATTGCTATTCATAGGAACTACTATTCAAGGATAAAGCTTAAGGCTTATATTAATTGTGGATAAATTACCACCAACCCATACAATCGCCCCAGTCATAAGCGGCCTCAGCAGCTCACATAGGCCCCCGTGCCCGGCCTTCTATTTTTTATAATTTCACCACTCCTTTTTCCCTAGAACGACTCTTCCACTCTCTATTATTTCAAATGCGGCGCTGATACTGATAGCACCCGCTATGGCTCCGCCTAATGTTGTTTTGTGGTTGTGCATTTGCGGAATTTAGGTCAATACCTTGCCAAAACGCGGCGAAATAGTCTTCTTCTAAAAAGATAGGTAGCGATTCCTCGCTTTGCGTTCGAGAGAATTAGCTTCGCTGCTTTTCCATTCCAGAGTACAAAGCTCCAAGGTAGCACATCTGTCCGCCTGAAGTCAAACGGATGTTATGCCTTTATTGTCTTTCATTCTGCCGGTAAGTATAGTTTTATTGTTCCTTTTTTAAACAACACTTCGTCCAAATGCCCCATTTTTTGTTTGTCTGTTGTCATTAAGTGCATATGCAAATATGTGTCATGGTGCGTAAAAATTGTTTTATGCTCTAACGAGAAGAAACCTACAATGTCTACTTGTTCGTTGTGCAGTTCATATTTTCTTTGCCCTTTATGTGCTTCCTCCGGCGAACTTACTTTTGAACCTTTCGGCAAATTCACGACATGAATGATCGCATATTCCACTATTCCGGCTAGTTTAAACATAAAAGGTCGTGGCGAATTTTTAGTTACTTTGTCTAGATAGGTCTCAAGTTGTTGAATAGTCTGAATACTGTCGGGCAAAGGTTTCGCTGTCCATCTTGAAATGTTGGCATAAGCAAAAAATGGGGCTTTGATGTCGTAAGTTTCTTCTACTTCCATTGTTGTGTCGGAAGTCACCGTTGATTTATATGACTTACCGTCGATGATCAAGATTTCTCCTGCTAAATATTCAACAGGCCCAAGTCCATATAGATTTGTTTTGTTGGCAATGGTGTCAAGGTTGATACTACCGTAAAGCTGTCCTTTCCACATTACATTTCTCATCTCACCAACAATTTTTACTGTGTGGGTCGTTTGTTGTGCTTTGGAAGTGCAATTGGTTAAAGTCAAAATTGCCAGTCCGATAAGTGTTGTTTTTAAATTCATCTTTATCATTCGAAGTCGGTCATTTCGGTGTCGTCCTACAATGAGACATAACGAGTAAGATCTTGACGTCAGTGACGGTATTTTAGCACTAAGCTGGATTAGATTACTACTGTTCCGTTTAGCCAAAATGTTCAATAGAAATCCTTCACCCACCATTACGCCACCGCGAAGCAGCCACGTAGTGAACTCCTAGTTACCTGCAGCTGTTATCGGTTATTTTTTCAATCATTGATAGAAAGATAAATTTCAATTTCAGCATCATTCCAATTGTGGCTTCGTTCATCATAGATTTCGAAGTCGAATCCAAATTTACGGTTGATGTTAGCATTCCAAATTTTTGTCCAAGCCTCCGAAATACAAGCTGTCATTTGTCCTTTAGCGGTTACTTTATAATAGTTTTGTTGCGGAATTATCAATTCATCCAAATCCTTTGGTGCTACGGTATTTTCGGCCACTTTACATCCTATGAAATAGGAAAATAGTCCCTTTTCGTCACTTTCATAGTCATAGTAAACAGCATAAATGGAATCGGAAATTTTATTTGGTATAAGTTCCGCTATTTTATTTATCTCAAAATGTTGCCATAGCTCACCGCAATCTTTTGCTGATTGTTCATTTTCATTTTTTGTTTTTCTTTTTAGTTTAAGTCCAATCAATTTAAAACCTTCCATTTTTGATAAAACTTAATTTTTGGGATATGCTGCTAGAAACCTTCCCGGACTTTGCGTTGAGGGATTTCGGCTCCGACCGCCAAAGTAGCACAAAATTTTAATTTATTATTAAAATTTAGTAAAAGGGCAAAGCTCCCAGTTTGCACTTCTGAACGCCTGACGCAACCCAGAAGTAGCACCGGAGATAAACCCGTATTAGCTGCAGTGTTGGGGCGCTATTAGTGAGTGGTTTTTACAGTTTTTATTGCTGTTCTGAAATTTCTTTTAATTTATCCAATGCTTTTGGATAAGTGTTATTGAAGTAATCCAAATATTCATCAATAGTATCCATCTCTACGGTTACGGTTGTAATGCCGTTATGCTCCTGAAAGCTGTAGTTTTCGTGTCCGCCTGCCCATTTTTCTACCTGCTCTCCTGTGGTTACTTCGGTATCCCCTTCCAAAAATCCGTAATGACGAATGGAAATAAAATTGGCAGGTTTGTGTTCTACAATTTCTGAAACCATTCCACTTTTTTTACCGTTTTCATCTATTCCTACAAAAAGGATTTTACTTCCTTTGTTCCAACTACCCTCATAAGTAGAATTAGGGTTAAAAGTTGCTGTCCAATATTCGTAAGTGGCTTTACTCTTTAGGCCCAGCATTGTTTCGTATACTTTTTGGGCTGATGCGTTTATTTCTTTTTTAAATTGTAATTTTTGCATGTTTTTCATTTTTTTAGGTTACAAGTTAATAGTGTCTGTTTAATGTCTGCACGGTTATTAGGTAAAATTACAAATAAAGTTCCGTAGCGATGCGCCGGACGGGACTTTTTAGTAGTATTGCTCTTTTGAAAATGAACATTTGCCGTATCCGTCATCTACCCACCGAAGATGGATTCCTGCCTTGCGTATAGCCGATGTGCCTGTTGCACAACTCAAATCAAATATAATTATTTTTTGTAACTTGCTATATGCAAGGACGAAAAGATTTTACACCCAAACTATTTTATGAACTAAGCTTAGATCGCTTGGTTCCCAAGGAAGATTTTTACCGCAAAGTAAATCAATATTTAGATTTGCATTTTCTATACAAGGCAACAGAAAAATACTACGGAAGTGAAATGCAGCGCATCAAGAATGATCCGGATTTACAGCATTTGGTGCAAATTTAATAAACAGAGAAAATAGCTTGAAAGCAAGTAAATTTTCTCTGTTTCAGTATAGTGGAAGGTTTTATTAATTGCTATATAACTATATTTTCATTCCTGTTCATAGCTATCTCCGCCACTTTTTCCGCATTAGCATCTCCCCACTGTTGCATAGCATCAATAACCGGCAATAAAGTATTCCCAAACGCTGTCAGTTTATATTCTACTCTTAGCGGATAGCCATCAAATGATTCTTTTGAGACAACTTCGTAGTCCAATAATTCACATAATTGCTGGTTTATCACTCTAAGGCTAGCCTGCTTAATTGCCTTCTGGATCTGAGATGGTCTATTTATTCCATTTGCTATACAATCGATGATACACGGTTTCCATTTGCCTCCTATGACTTTCATAGTTACCGACACCCCGTAATCCAATGTCTGTGGTATTTTATTAAAGTACATTAGCTGTTCTTACATTACAATTAGAGTACAAATTTACGAATATCTTCTTTGTGATTCTTGTAATAGGATAGTGATAATATTATCCATATGATTCTTTTACTCCATATTTCACACCGTTTTTCGTTGGCTTAACTTTGCTGAAAATATTATTAAGTATGAAATATCTCTTCCTTTTAGGCGCAATTCTGGCTGAAATAATCGGTGCTATAGCAACGAGACAGTCAGATGGATTCAATAAATTTTGGCCATCCTGCATTGCTGTAATAGGTGTGGTCGGCGCATATTTTCTGTTGTCATTATCACTAAAAAGTGGCATGCCTATAGGTGTTGCTTACGGTATATGGGCGGCTTTAGGTATAACTATACTTGCGATTATTGGTGTATTCTTTTTTAAAGAGCCTTTGAGTTTTATCCAAATCATAGGGATAATTATGATAGTAGGGGGAGTTTTAGCCCTAGAGCTCGCTAAGGCAGAATAAAAGGAAGATTTTTACCGCAAAGTAAATCAATATTTAGATTTACATTTTCTATACAAGGCAACAGAAAAATACTACGGCAGAGAAGGACAACAGAGTATTGACCCGGTGGTTTTCTTCAAAATATTGCTGGTGGGTTATCTCAACAACATCAATAGCGACAGAGCTTTACTAAGATATTGTGCCGACAGCTTGAGTATTCGTTTGTTTCTGGGGTATGATTTAGATGAAGAGCTGCCTTGGCACAGCACCATCAGCCGTACACGACAGCTTTTTGGCGAAGAAGTCTTTTTGAGTTTGTTTCAAAAAGTACTTTCGTTGTGTGTTCAAAAAGGAATGGTCAGAGGAAAGCGTCAATGTGTCGATAGTGCCTACATCAAAGCCAATGCAAGTATGGACAGCCTGTTGGAGAAAGAAGTAGTTGAAGATGTCAAAGCATACGTGAATGAACTGGAAGAAAACTCAGAGTTCAAAGTAACTACAGAAAGAAAAAAGCTGGTAGAACAGCATCATAACTGGAAGAAAGAAGCCTACAAAAAGATGCCGGGCAATAACAAAAGCGAAC
>NZ_JAZGLY010000009.1:0-138392 GCF_036409055.1 Niabella digestorum
CTATACAATAAAGAGCTATAATTTTACTATCGGAAAGCATGGCTTATATATTTTAGATGTGGTAATCCAAAATTATTATAAACATGCTTTCTTTTTTACTTCTTTACATAACTAGCAACTTAGGTTAATTAGAAAATATTCGGATAATACTGATGTAAACTAATTACTGTAAATCTACATAGATAAGACAATGAGCAGGCTCTAACCTGCGGTGTTATTTAGGCAGCAACGCTACCTATTCTTATTACTGTAATTTACACTTTTCATGATAATCCACCAGCTCAATAGGTGTGCGGGTAAATTCGTAGCCGGAATACCGAACGATAATTTCGTCCAGCACGGCTTCTATTTCATTAGGATTGGTGAGGGTAACCAATTTGTTGCGGTATTCTTTAATATTAGGTAGTCCTTTCAAATAGTTGGCATAGTGGCGGCGCATTTCATTAATACCTACGATAGGCCCTTTCCATTCTAGGCTTTTGCGGAGGTGTTTGCGCACTACATTTACCCTTTCCTCTACAGTGGGTGGAGGCAGTAGCTCTCCGGTTTTGTAATAGTGTTTGATTTCGCGGAATATCCACGGATAACCGATGGCTGCGCGGCCTATCATGACGCCATCTACACCATAGCGGTTTTTGTATTCTAACGCTTTTTGCGGGCTATCGATATCGCCATTACCGAATATGGGGATTTTAATGCGCGGATTGTTCTTAACTTTTCCGATGAGGGTCCAGTCGGCCTCGCCTTTGTACATCTGACAACGGGTGCGGCCATGTATGGTCAATGCTTTAATGCCTACATCTTGCAGGCGTTCTGCTACCTCTTCTATGTTTAGCGAATTTTCGTCCCACCCCAAACGGGTTTTTACGGTAACGGGTAGCGATGTGCTTTTTACCACGGCAGCGGTAAGACGTACCATCAAATCTACATCTTTGAGTACGCCTGCGCCGGCACCCTTCAATGCTACTTTTTTGACCGGACAACCAAAATTGATGTCCAGCAAATCGGGCTGTGTTACATCCACGATTTTGGCCGCAAGGGCCAAGCTTTCCTCATCGCCTCCGAAGATTTGGATACCGATGGGGCGTTCGTAATCGAAAATGTCCAACTTACGGCGGCTTTTAATGGCATCACGAATAAGACCTTCGCTACTGATGAACTCGGTGTACATCAGGTCGGCACCATTGTCTTTACACACCGCTCTGAAGGGCGGGTCGCTCACATCTTCCATAGGTGCCAGCAGCAGTGGAAATTCGGGTAGTATGATGCTGTTAAACTTCTCCGAAGGAGAAGTTATTACTACCTGCTTTGTATTTGTATTGGATGCCATATAGTCGGAACGATAAAACGAGCGTGGCAAATACGATGCCACCTGCACTGCCGTTGGTTACACAATTAAATTAATAAAAAATAAGCAACTTTTAGTCCTAATTTTGAGCCTGCAAAATTACGCACTTATTTTTAAACCATGATAGAAGAGAATAACACTCCCCAGGTGGAGCGGGATGAGCTGGAGGCTACCGGAAAAGGTGTTTCTTACTCTGCAGCCTTTTTTATGTTGATTGCGTTTGGTGTGGGCTGCACTATTCTGAGCGGCGTGATAGCCATACCGTTGGTGTCGCTGATGAGTGGAAAAAGCATAGCTTTCGTTACGCAGCACCTGCAGGAAATGGTGGGGAATAAAGCCTATCTAAGAGAGATACAGGTGTTGCAATCGCTTTCGGCTATTATCGGCTTTTTGGTGCCTACTCTTTTTGTGGCATCAAGAATCAATAGACGTCCGCTGGCTTTAACTGGTTTTAAGGGTGCTATTTCCGCCAGAGAAGTCGGCTTGGTTATATTGATAATGGCATGCGGACTAGCGCTGAGCAGTGCTTTGGGATATTTTACCTATAAATTGCCCTTTCCGGTAAACTGGAGAATTGTATTTGACAGACTGGAACACAATTACGCCGAAACAGCGGCAGGTATTATCAGTTTTGCTTCTATACCCGACCTGATTATCTCTATTATTGTGTTGGCGCTGGTTCCGGCGGTATGTGAGGAAACTTTTTTTAGAGGTGGATTGCAGAACTATCTGTATCGCAGTACGGGAAAATTGTGGATGAGTGTAATAGTGGTGAGTGTGATTTTCAGTGCCGTACATTTTTCGGTATATGGATTTTTATCGAGGGTAGCATTGGGTATTGTGTTGGGGTTGATTTTTCAATATAGCGGTCGCTTGTGGCTGAGCATATTAGCGCATTTTTTGAATAATGCGACTGCGGTGATAATGATGTATGTACAGACCGGCAAGGGAAAAACCTTGCAGGAAGTACTGAACGACAGAGACGGTAGCTACTGGGGCTTGGCAGTTGTTCCTGTTATCATTTACTTATTTATAGAATACAGAAAAAGCATCGCTCATAAAACAACTGCATCGAATGGCTTTTAACTGGACCACATTTTGGACAAGAACTTTTACGGCACTGATTTTTGTAGCGGTAATGGCTGCAGGGCTTTTGGGAAGCTATACCAGCTTTTTTGCTTTAATCACCATCATTCATTTTGGATGTTGGTACGAGTACCTGAAGCTTATCGATAAGATACATGCTACACGTCAGGATGTTTTTGTGCACTTGGGGTTTGCACTACTGGGTTTTCATATAGTATTACTTTTTGGTGATTTTTATTTTCTAGGTTATCATGTAGCTCGTAGTTTTTCTTTCCCTTTTCTTGTTGCAGGGCTGGTATTTATTATTTGGGGAATTTTTCGACAGGCTTACATACATAAGAAAGCATTGGGTATAGCAGCACTAGGGCTGTTATATATCTCACTAAGTGTAGGACTGCTGTTATATATGCGGTTGTCCCAGTATCCGTTAATAAAAGATAGCGGTCAATTGTGGGGACATGAAAACGGATTTTATGTACCCATTATCATTATACTAGCTATATGGATTAACGATACCATGGCTTATCTGGTAGGGTCGGCCATTGGAAAAACACCTTTTAGCAAAATATCGCCTAAGAAAACACTGGAAGGAACCCTGAGCGGCATGATATTATGTGTTGCGGCCATCACATTGATATTGCAGCCGTTTTTTAACTGGCCGTTATTATTGGGAATTTCTCTGATGGTATCGGTGTTTGGAACATTGGGCGATTTGTTAGAATCGAAAATTAAAAGGATGGCCGGGGTAAAAGATAGCGGACGCATAATGCCGGGACATGGCGGTTTTCTGGATAGGTTTGACTCCCTGCTAATAGCAGTGCCTGCTGTGTGGATGTTTCTAGAACTGGTGAATTATCTCTTGAAATAGTTGTATTTTTCGAATTAGATACTAATTTAGAATTGTCGTTACCCTATGATAATGAGCAATTCTTTACTTTATCAGATTGCGCTAACCTTAATTCCCGGTATTGGATGCGTACATGCTCGTAATCTGCTGGAGCATTTTACGGTAGAGGAGATATTCAAGGCTAAAGCGGCTGCCTTAAAAAGAGTAGAAGGGCTGGGCGCATTAAGAGTAAAACAAATACTAGAGTTTAAAGATTTTGCTACGGCCGAAAAGGAAGTAGCCTTTATTGAAAAACATAAGATTCAGCCGCTATTTATACAAAGTGAGCATTATCCGAAACGTTTGTTGAACTGTTATGATGCTCCGATACTTTTATATTATAAGGGAAATGCCGATCTGAATCATCCTCGCATTGTAGCCGTAGTGGGATCTCGTAGTAATACGGATTACGGTAAATACACTACCGAAGTGTTTATTGAGAAGTTGTCCGCTGCCGGGGTACTGGTGGTGAGCGGTTTGGCCTACGGTATCGACTCCATTGCTCATAAGGCTTGTTTGAAGAATAACATTCCTACCGTTGGAGTACTGGCGCACGGATTGGATAAGATCTACCCGTATCATCATACCGATATGGCGTATGAGATGATACAGAACGGAGGGCTGCTTACCGAATTCAGAAAAGGAACCCCACCCGATAAATTTAATTTTCCTAGTAGAAACAGAATTGTTGCCGGCATGAGTGATGCCACCGTGGTAATTGAAACTGATGTTAAAGGCGGCAGTATGATTACCGCAGAATTGGCCAATAGTTATAATAGAGATGTATTTGCTTTTCCAGGTCGGGTCACAGATAAAAAGAGTGCGGGCTGTAATGATTTGATAAAAACCAATAAAGCTATTTTATTAACGGATGCCACACAACTACTCGAGACCCTAAACTGGTCTGATGCGGAGAAACCTAAAAAAAAGCACACACGCGAGCTTTTCATTCATCTTACCGAAGACGAAAAAGCAATCATAGATGTTTTGAAGAGTGGCGAAGCAATTAGTATTGATGAAATACATCTTAGAAGCGGATTAAGTTATAGCAAGGTGGCGGCATCCATGCTAAATCTAGAAATGCAGTATATCATACAAGCCTTGCCCGGAAAAATGTACAAGTTGCTGGATTAATCCTATCCAATAAATAAAAAAGCTGCTAGCATAGCAGCTTTTTATATACTTAAGGTTGAATGGTTAGATATTTTCAGTGCGTATTTTTTCCGCTTTTTCATGAGCGTAATCTTCTACCTCATCTGCGGCATTTTCAAATTTGGCTGCCAAGCTATCAATGAAGTCGGCAAACTGATTCTTCAGGTCATTTCCCTTATCACTTATTTTGCGGCGTGTATAAGAACCTTTGTCCGGAGCGTATAACACACCCACAACAAGACCCAATACAAAACCTGTAAGTAGTTTATTCATAATTATTAATTTAAAGTGTTATAAAAGATATCGCGTGTTTATACAAATAGACGCAAATAATTTGCCAAAAACCAAGACAGCGGGATTTTGTATAGCGGTTTAATCCCGATAGTTACGTCCGGTTAATTCCAGAAACAGCCCTTCCAATCCCGTATGCCGATGCGTACTCAATAATACATCGAGCGCACCGTGCGCAATAATTTCACCTTCGTCATATAAAGATACAACATTACACAAATCTTCGGCTTCACCCAGCTGATGCGATGTATATACCAAAGTTGTACCGGAGGCATTTAATTTTTTAAGAAACTCAATGATGGCGTTTCGCGACTGTACATCCACACCTACGGTAGGTTCATCAAGAAATAAGATTTGCGGATTGTTCATTACCCCAATAGCAAGGTTCACACGCCTTTTCATTCCTCCCGAAAATAATTTTACCGGCTTATGGGCTACCGTATCCAATCCCATTACCTGTAGCAGTTCTTCTGTTTTGTTTTTAATAGCCATTTTGGACATGCCATACCAGGCTCCAAAGAACTGCATGTTCTCTATAGGACTTAGTTGTTCATAAAAGGAAAAATCCTGAGGCACTAGGCCTATTAATTGTTTGATTTCATCTTTAAAACTGCGTACCTCCTTATCCAGAATTTTTATACTGCCTTGCTCGTAAGGCAATAAACCCGTTATCAGATTCATTAAGGTGGTCTTTCCCGCTCCGTTAGGTCCGAAAATGCCGAACCGCTCCCCCACATTTACCGTAAGAGAAAGATTTTTAATCAAAGACTGCTGGCCTTTGTATCTGAAAGAAAGTTGTTCTATCTGGATTGCACTCATTACAACGCAAATATTATAAATATAAGCCGAATAAAAGCATGGTAGTTCCAACAGTTTTGTTATCGTACCTAACTATTTGTGTCACAGAAGCGCGGGATGATATTGTATTGGCCAAAATGAGGGTTTTTAAAAAAGAGCTGTTTGCATTTATTCTCATTCCCTTAATTTTGCACATGGCAACAAGAAAGAAAGTAGCAGATTCTGCAAATTCCCCTAAAATTATACTGGAAGGTTTAACGTTTGATGATGTGTTACTGGTACCTGCTTACAGTCAGGTATTACCTCGTGATGTTGATATCCGCACTCGTCTTACCAAAGATATTACCTTAAATACCCCTATTTTATCCGCAGCAATGGATACGGTAACCGAAGCCGACCTAGCTATTGCTATTGCGCGCGAAGGAGGTTTGGGTATTTTACACAAAAACATGAGTATCGAACAACAGGCGGCTCATGTACGTAAGGTAAAAAGAAGCGAAAGCGGTTTAATACTCGACCCGCTTACCCTGTATGAGGACGAAACCATCGGCGATGCATTGAAGTTGATGAAGGAAAATAAAATCGGCGGTATTCCTATCATCGACAAAAATGGAAAACTCAAAGGTATTCTTACCAATCGCGATTTGCGTTTTGAGCAAGACATTAATCGCAAAGTAAAGGAAGTAATGACCAGCGAAAATCTGGTTATGGCTCCCGAAGGCACCGACCTTAAAAAGGCAGAAATCATTCTGCGTAAGCATAAAATCGAAAAATTACCTGTAGTAGACAAGCAGGGCCGCTTGGTGGGCTTGATTACCTATCGGGATATTCTACAAGTAACTAGTTTTCCCAATGCCATTAAAGACGCATACGGAAGATTGTTGGTGGGTGCCGGTGTAGGGATAACTTTGGATGTGCTGGATCGTATCAGCGCCCTTACTGCAGTAGGAGTAGATGTGGTAGTACTAGATAGTGCGCACGGTCATACTAAAGGAGTGATCGAAACCCTTAAGAAGGTAAAGAAAAACTTTAAAAAACTGAATGTAATAGCCGGTAATGTGGGTACGGCAGAAGGCGCATTAGCACTGGCCGAAGCCGGAGCAGATGCTGTGAAAGTAGGTATTGGTCCGGGTTCTATATGTACTACACGTATTGTTGCGGGTGCCGGTATGCCACAGTTGACAGCAATTATGGAGGCTTCCAAAGTGTTGTCTAAAAAAGGTATTCCGTTAATTGCCGATGGAGGTATCCGATATACAGGAGACATGGTAAAAGCAATCGCAGCCGGTGCGGATTGTGTGATGATGGGAAGCGTATTTGCCGGTACGGAAGAAAGTCCAGGCGAAACCATCATTTTCGAAGGCCGTAAGTTTAAAGCCTATCGAGGTATGGGCTCGTTGGGTGCTATGGCTACCGGAAGTAGCGACAGATACTTCCAAGATCCAGAAGATGATGTGAAAAAATTTGTGCCCGAAGGAATTGAAGGGCGTGTAGCATACAAAGGAAGCCTGCGGGAAGTGATATATCAGTATGTAGGCGGGTTACGTGCCGGTATGGGTTATTGCGGAGCCAGAAACATCGCCGAGCTGAAAAAGGCAAAATTCGTACGCATTACCAACGCCGGAATGAACGAAAGCCATCCTCACAATGTCATCATCACAAAAGAGGCGCCTAACTATAGTAGAAAATAGTTTTTATATTGACAGACAGTTAACAGCTTTTGTTAACTGTCTTTTTTATGCTGAAATATGAAACCTACTATCACTATAGAATATTGTCCGAAGTGTAATTGGATGCTCCGCGCGGCTTATATGGCACAGGAATTCCTTTCCACATTTTCCGATTATGTGGAAGCGGTGTCTTTAAAACCGGGAGTAGTGGGCGGAGTATATAAAATATATGTAGAAGGTACCCTGATATTTGACCGAAAGGCGGATGGCGGATTTATTGAGATAAAAGAATTAAAACAACGTATCCGTGATATCATAAAGCCCGATTTAAGTTTAGGGCATTCTGATACAAAGTAGTTTTCTCGAAAAACTCATCATAAACACTTGTCATCAGTATAAGTAGAAAAGATTATATATTCATGGCATCTTTTTATGCCTGATGGACAAGGTATTGATCGAATAAAACAATAGCCATAGTTTAAACTTTATAGTCTTTATGTGGGAGCAACTTGGAAAATTTATCCTGAAGAATCGTTTTGTGCTTTTGGTGGTAATGATTGTGGTCACGGCCCTGTTTGCCGTATGGGGAAGCAAAGTGGAGCAAGGTTATGAATATACCAAGGCGATACCGATAGATCATCCGGTGAATATTGCACTTCAAGAGTTTAAAAAGAAGTACGGAGAGGATGGAAATGTAATTGTGTTAGGCGTTCAGACAGATGCTTTCTTCAGTGAAAAATTTTTTAACCAGTATGTTGCTCTTCACGACGATCTTAGAAAAATTACTGGCGTTATAGACATCATTGGTATTCCCGGTGCCGTCAATATTATTAAGGATGCTACTTCCTCCCAACTACAGGCAAAAAGAATTTTTCCAAGCTTGCCATTATCTCAACAACAAATAGATAACAGCGCTGCAATATTTCAAAATCTTCCCTTTTACAAAGGACTGATCTATAATCCGGAAACCCAAGCCTATCTCATGGGACTCAATATGGATCCCACTGTCATCAATTCCAAAAAAAGAGATGATGTAGTTGCCGCCATTACTCATCGCATCCAGCAATTTGAGCAAAATACCGGCGTGGAAGTAAAATTAAGCGGATTGCCTTATATCCGTACCGTATTGGCAGCACGTATAGCCAATGAAATGCGCTATTTTCTGATAGCTTCGCTGGTTTTGTCTGCTGTGATTCTGATTTTATTTTTCCGTTCGGTAAGCGCCATGCTACTTTCCTTGGGTGTTGTAATTATCGGAGTGGTATTCAGTGTAGGCACTATGCATTTATTGGGATACAAGATTACCTTACTTACGGCATTAATTCCGCCGCTGATTGTTGTGATTGGTATCCCTAACTGTATTTATTTTTTGAATAAGTATCACACTAGTTGGCAAAAACAAGCCGAGTTAGGCAACGATATTCCGGTACAGCAGAAAAAAAAGAATGCTATAGTGGATATGGTAAGCCGAATGGGTATCGTTACCTTATTCTGTAATGTGGCGGCAGCCATCGGCTTTGCGGTATTTGCGCTTACCAAAAGTGCCATCCTGAAAGAATTCGGTATAGTGGCAGGTCTCAATATCACCTTATTGTTTTTCATATCGTTGATTCTAATACCCATCGTTCTTTATTTTCTACCGCCGCCCAAAAACAGACATGTGCGTTATCTAGACAATCCGCGCTTGAACCGTTGGCTGGATCGACTGGAGCGATGGTCCCTTTCGCATCGCAAACTGATATACACCTTAACGGCGGTGTTGGCGATTATTGCGGTAGCAGGCACTTTCAGGTTGCAGAGCAACGCTTACATGGTAGACGATGTACCTAAGACTGATAGAATTTATACCGATCTTAAATTTTTTGAGAAAAATTTCAAAGGCGTTATGCCGTTGGAAATTCTCATCGATACAAAAAAGAAGTACGGTGTTACACGAAACTTTAGTAATCTGACAAAAATTGATTCTTTTGCACAATATCTGGCAGCAAGACCTGAAATGGCACGCCCCTTGAGTCTGGTAGAGGGGTTAAAATTTGCTCGACAGGCTTTTTATGAAGGCGATAGTAACAACTATGCCATGCCTTCCGAACTGGATTTACCCGGCCTTTCACAGTATGTGAACATGCGAAATAATAGTGCCGAAATATCATCAGAAGGAGAAAATACTTTCGGTAAGCTGATCAATCGCTTTATGGACAGTGCTCGCCAAGAAGCCCGCCTGAGCGTAAACATGGCCGACATTGGTACCAATAAGCTTCCTGAATTACTGACCGATATACAGAAACGTGCGGACGAACTTTTCCCAGCAGACCAATATAATGTATCCCTTACAGGCAGCAGTATTGCTTTTCTGGAAGGAGGGAGATTTATTATCAACGGACTTAAGGAAAGTATTTTTTGGGCATTTCTACTGATTGCCCTGTGTATGCTTTATCTTTTTAAATCTTTACGTATTCTGTTATGTTCCTTAATTCCCAATGTTATACCGCTAATCATTACTGCCGGTATTATGGGTTGGGTAGGAGTACCTTTAAAACCAAGCACTGTACTTATTTTTAGTGTGGCATTGGGAATAGCAATTGATATAACGATTAGATTTCTGGTAAATTATAAGCAGGAACTGACTTATCATCACCATGATGTAAAAAGTACGGTAATACAAACCATACACAGTACTGGCATTAGTATCATTTATACTTCCATGGTGTTGATTGCTGGGTTTGTCATTTTTTGTTTCAGCGGATTTGGCGGCACCAAAGCATTGGGATGGCTCACCTCACTGACACTAGTTACGGCAACCATCACCAATCTTATTCTTCTTCCGGCACTATTGATCAGCCTATCAGGTAGAAAAAAGCAATAGTGGCTTATTGCTGCTTAGCCAGTTTCTCTGAGTTTTCGACAAATTGCAATCTGTCGATAAACTCCTGCAAATCGCCGTTCATTACTGCATCCAAATTGTATGAAGTATAATTGATGCGGTGATCGGTGACACGACCCTGCGGATAGTTGTAAGTGCGAATTTTAGCGCTTCGGTCACCGGTGCTTACCAAGCTTTTACGATGTCTTGCAATTTCTTCTTCCTGCTTGCGTACCTGCTCTTCATATAGTTTGGTACGAAGCATCTGCATCGCTTTTTCCCTATTGGCCAGCTGGGTGCGTTCGGTTTGGCATACCACTACGGTTCCGGTAGGAATGTGGGTAAGCATTACCTTAGTTTCTACCTTGTTTACGTTTTGACCACCGGCACCGCCGCTTCGGGCTGTTTCCATCTTCACGTCGCTTTCCTTCAGCTCAAAATCGATCTCATCTGCCTCAGGCATTACGGCTACTGTAGCAGCTGAAGTATGTACACGTCCTTGTGTTTCGGTTTCAGGTACACGCTGTACGCGATGTACACCACTTTCGAATTTTAAAGTACCATAAACATCATCTCCTACTACTTCCAATTGAACCTCTTTATACCCTCCTACTGTACCTTCGTTTTCGCTGAGGATGGCAGTTTTGAATCCCTGTTTTTCGCAGTATTTGATATACATGCGCAACAGGTCGCCTGCAAATAGGCTCGCCTCATCGCCACCGGTTCCGGCACGAATTTCGATAATCACGTTCTTCTCATCCTGAGGATCTTTAGGAATGAGTAATTGGCGTATAGTAGCTTCCATTTGCTCCTTCCGTTCCATCAGGTCGGCTGTTTCCAGCTTGGCCAGCTCCCGCAGTTCTTCATCGTCTCCGTTCAGAGCCTCTTTATTAAACTCAATATCGTCGAGTAACTTTTTATATTCGTTGTATGCGTTTACTATTTTTTCTAGGCTACGATACTCCTTGCTGGTTGCTGCAAATTTTTTATTGTCACTCACAATTTCTGGGTTCGTCAATGCAATTGCCAGCTGGTCGTACTTGGCCTTTATAGCTTCTAGTCTATCTAACATGTTAATCTCTTACTTTTACAGAAGGGGAGCAAAGTTAAATTATTTTATAAGATGCGTTTTAATAAGTTATCGGCAAAGCAATTGTTTGACGGATACCGTATCCGGGAGAATAGTGTGCTGATATTAAAAGATGACGGAGCCGTGGAGAATATTGTGAGCCTTGAAGAGGCCGGAGACGATGTACAGGAAGTTGAGGGAGTTTTAACACCGGGATTTGTAAATTGTCATTGTCATTTGGAACTCAGTCATTTAAAGGGCGCTATTCCAGAGCAGACCGGTCTTACCGGATTTCTATTACAAATTATGCAAAAAAGAGTTTTTCCGGAAGAAACCATCTTACAAGCCATTGTTGATGCTGAGCAGGAAATGCAAGAAAGTGGTATTGTAGCTGTCGGCGATATCTGCAATACTACACACACTTTAACCCAGAAGCAAAAAAACAACCTGTATTACCACAACTTCGTGGAGGCTATGGGAGCCCAACCTGCTGCGGCAGATAGAAATTTCGGAATTTATAAAAGTGTATATCGCATTTTTTCCGATCACTTCAGTATGGACCGGGTATCACTTACCCCCCATGCTCCTTATTCTATGTCGGATGCATTATGGGAAAAGCTCATGAGTTTTCCGCAAAACGGAATCTTGAGCATACATAATCAGGAAACGGAAGCAGAAAACCTCTGGTTTGAACAGAAAACTGGAGCTTTTGAGCAATTCTTCAAGGCTCTGGGAATGGAAATGGATTTTTTCAAGCCTTCTGGAAAAACCAGTTTGCAAACCTATCTGCACCATTTTCGCCCCGGGCATCGGGTAATACTGGTTCATAATGTATACACAAGTCCCAGTGATATTGCGTTTGTCCATCAGGCGGGGACCGATGTGTTTTGGTGCTTATGCCCTCATGCCAATTTTTATATCAGTCGTATGCTGCCGCCTGTGGAGCTATTAATGCAAAACAATTGTAATATCGTATTGGGTACGGATAGCCTTGCCTCGAATCATCAACTAAGTATTGCGGCAGAAATAAAATTATTGCAACAATATTTTCCGGCCATCCCTCTAGAGAACATGCTGCAGTGGGCAACGCTTAATGGTGCTAGAGCATTAAAAATCGACCATCAGTATGGCAGTTTCGAGAAAGGAAAGAAGCCGGGTATAGCAGTTTTTAAATAATCAAAAGGGTTAGGCCATGAGCTCTTTTAACACGGGCAGGGTCTTCATTTTTCCGAAGTTTTGTAGGTGCAGACTGTAATAATATTCCATGGCGTCGAGTATCTGGCGGCGGATTTGCGCATTGGCGTTAATTTCTGCAAGTTCATGTGGGTGTCGCGTCTGTAACAGTTCGGCGAGAACCAAGGCACTTTTTCTTTCCAGGTACCGGCTGTGAAAGACTGTTTCGGTGGTGAAGCATCCCTCTTCAATGTCAAATAACATACGGTCGCTTTGCAAAACTTCGGGTGTGGCACTACGTGGAGAAAACCCGAAGAAGGCCGTTAAATGGGTAGCAAAAAAAACGGGAAAATTAGCCATTACCTTATCGGTGCAGCTATCCAGTAATAGCAGACAGTCTTCCATAAATCCAAAAAGACCATAGTTGCTTTCTGGCTGGTGAAGACATTTGGAAAGCAGCTCAATCATATAAGCTGCCACGCCGTTTTTCAGCACATCGGTAAAGACATTTTGGTACATGTAAGACCATCTGTACTCCTTCACACGGTTCAGCTGCTTAAACTCGTTGTGATAAACCTCCATATCGAGTATTGCCCCCGGCTGAAAAAAAGCCGCTTTATTGGCCCCTTTTTTGGAAGTCGTTCTGATGCCGTTTAGCAAATAGGATTGCAGTCCAAATAACTCAGTATATACAGCAACAATAAGGCTGGTCTCTCCGTACTTTACGTTTCGTAATACAATACCCTTCGTCTTGTGAATTTTATCTGTCACTCCCGATGAAAATTAAAGCACAAATATCAATGGGGCTAATTGTCTTTACTTACACTACTGGCGCCGGTGGAATTAGCGGTAATTTTAGGATTGCCTCTATATTTAATGCTGCTGGCTCCTGTAGCGTCGGCTTTCAAAGACACGCTGCTGAATAATCTTATGGTACTGGCCCCGGTAGCAGTTGCCTTTCCACTTTCGGCCAGCAGGTTAAAAGCATTAATGGTTGAGGCCCCTACTGCTTCGGCAATAATATCGCGGCATTCTCCCTCGGCATGGATGGTGCTGGCTCCGGTAACTTCAATATCCACAATCGGGGCTTTAACAAGAAGGTTACCACTGGATGCGCCAGATAGTTCTACTTCTAGTTTTTGATCCTGTATAAATTTATTTTCGGTATGTAGTTGAGAGGCTCCGGACAAAGAGATTTTGTCTAACAAAGGCATCGTTATGTATATCTTAATTTCATCTGTAGGGGATAAACTGACGTTGTCTTTGTTTTCCACAATCAGTTTGTTTCCGTCTTTAACCTGCACTTCAATCCAGTTAAAAAGGTTTTCGTCCGTTTCAATACGTACACTATAAGCCGAATCCTGTCTCAGGAACACCTTCATGGCATTTTCCACTTCCACTGACGAAAAGTTTTTATAGGTATAAGTTTTGGAAGTGATGTTTCCATCGCCCTTAATACGACGTGTATTGACAACATTACAGGAACTGATGAGCAGCGCTGTAATTACAAAAATGCTTAAGTATTTCATGTGTTGTGTTTTTTAAATTAGCCGAAATAACATTGATTCGGCGGGTTTATTAAAACGGATATTTGAATATGTTCTTCTTCATATCCGATTGATGGCTCCCAAATTTCTGTCCCCTCAAAAACCTAAATTGTATTACCTTCGCCGCATTATGACGGAAAGAATACTTATTCTGGATTTTGGCTCACAATATACCCAATTAATTGCCCGTGCTGTAAGAGAGGCAAATGTCTATTGCGAAATTATCCCTTATTCAAAACCTTTCGAAATCGATAGCAATTTAAAGGGAATTATTCTTTCCGGCTCGCCATTTTCGGTAAATGATCAAAATGCTCCCGCGATTAGCGTAAAAGATCTAGTGAAAAAGCTGCCTGTGCTGGGTATTTGTTACGGAGCACAGCTGACGGCAAAAACCTATGGAGGTCGTGTGGAGAAAAGTAGTAAGCGAGAATACGGAAGGGCATCGATG
The DNA here is from genome assembly GCF_036409055.1 of Niabella digestorum. Classification (NCBI taxonomy): domain Bacteria; kingdom Pseudomonadati; phylum Bacteroidota; class Chitinophagia; order Chitinophagales; family Chitinophagaceae; genus Niabella; species Niabella digestorum. Next base: position 14,329 of record NZ_JAZGLY010000009.1, read on the forward strand.
ATTGTGCAGAATGAAACTGACGTATTACTGAAAGGCATCAGCCCCAAAAGTCAGGTATGGATGAGCCATGGCGACAGCATTTTGGAGCTTCCTGAGGGCTTTGAAGTGCTGGCAACAACAGAAAGTATTCCGGTTGCTGCATTTAAATGCAATGAAGAAAACCCGTTATATGGCTTACAGTTCCATCCCGAAGTATACCACAGTACTGAGGGAAAACAAATCATTAAGAACTTTTTGGTGAATATCTGCGGATGTAGTCAAGACTGGACGCCCGCCCACTTTATTACTGATACGGTGGCGCGCCTGAAAGAGCAAATTGGCAACCGCAAAGTTATTATGGCTTTAAGCGGTGGTGTGGACAGCACTGTGGCTGCAACCCTTATTCATAAAGCTATTGGCGACAGGCTTCACGGCATATTTGTCGACAACGGTGTATTACGAAAAAATGAGTTTCAGGAGGTGCTGGATACCTACAAGCAGCTGGGGTTGAATGTAAAGGGGATAGATGCCAGTAAGCTATTTTATAAAGAACTGAAAGGTAATCCCGAGCCTGAAGCAAAACGTAAAATCATCGGCCGCCTTTTTATTGAAGTCTTTCAGGAAGAGGCCAATAAAATAGAGGGCATCGAATTGTTAGGACAGGGTACTATTTATCCTGATGTAATAGAAAGTGTTTCCGTACATGGTCCTTCTGTAACCATCAAATCGCACCACAATGTGGGTGGCTTGCCGGAAAAAATGCACCTAGAACTAGTAGAACCTTTACGTTACTTATTTAAGGACGAAGTAAGAAAAGTGGGGCGCGAACTGGGTATTCCTTCTAACTTAATAGACAGACATCCTTTCCCCGGTCCCGGTTTGGCTATACGCATTTTAGGTGAGGTAACTGAGGAAAAAGTAAAATTACTACAAGAAGCCGATCACATTTATATCAATGCACTGAAAGAAACAGGGCTTTATGCAACCGTTTGGCAGGCAGGAGCTATCTTATTACCTGTAAAAAGCGTAGGTGTGATGGGTGATGAGCGTACTTATGAGTATACCGTTGCGCTGCGCGCCGTTACCAGTGTGGATGGGATGACAGCAGATTGGGCGCATCTCCCCTACGATTTTCTGGCTGATGTAAGTAATGCCATTATTAATAATGTACGTGGCATCAACCGGGTAGTATATGATATCAGCAGTAAGCCCCCGGCCACTATAGAATGGGAGTAGGCTATTTTTGGTATCTTCAGTCAGTTCGGAATAATATTTGTTCATAGTCCATTCATCATATGTAAATGATGATTTTGACTTAAAACAATATAAATGAAGAGACTATTCAGTGTTGCAATTGCCTTATTGGCTGGTTTGTTTGCCATTGCCCAAGCTCCGTCAACCACCCGGCATAAAATGGCCATTTTTACACCCCTCTATCTAGATGAGGCTTTTGACGCAGCTGGAAACTATAAATATTCCGGAAAGAACTTTCCTACACAATCCATTAAAGGGTTGGAGTTTTATCACGGGGTTTTGCTGGCAATCGACTCGTTGAATAAACAAAATATTCCGCTCGATGTATACGTGTACGACACCAAATCTTCAAGAGAAACCATAGAGCAGCAATTCAGTAAATGTGCAGCTGACGGTGTGGAGCTTATCCTCGCCAATTGTACAATAGCAGAACTGTCTAAGCTGGCAAGATTAGGTGCTGATAAGAAGATAACTGTATTGAATGCTACTGTACCCAACGATGCCAATACTTCTGATAACCCCTATTTTGTAGTGCTGAATCCTACCTTACAAACACAGATTGAAGGGTTGTATAATTATCTTAAAAGTAATTATGTGGGAAAGGAAATAACGTTTATTACCCGCAATATGCAGTCTGAAAAATATATAAAAGATGCATTCGAAAAGCTGAATAAATATTACAATGAGGCTGTTAAGCTGAAGTTCAGGCCGGTGAATGACGAAATTGCTTTAAAGGCTTTGGGTACGACCACACAACCCACACAGGCAGGAGTGTATGTAGTAGGTTCGCTTGATACCGAATTTGGACACAATGTGTTGAAACAATTTGCTACCAACAGTAATAATTATGCTTCCTTAACCGTTATTGGCATGCCTACCTGGGAAAATCTTAAATTGTCAAGTAGCGATTATAAGGGAGTGGAAATAATTTACAGCACCCCTTTTTATCACGCGGGTAATAATCCGGCTGCTAAAGCCATCGTGGATTATTACAATAAAAAAATGTATGCACGTCCCAGTGATTTAGTCTTTAGAGCATATGGACTTACTTATCGTTTCGGAAAGTTGTTGAACCAATACGGAAAAGATATCAATAATAACTTGGCCGCTAAAATCGAATCAGTGTTCTTCGATTTCGATATACAACCTGTGTATTTGAACGGCAAGATTCGCAACTACGAGAATAAAAAACTATACTTTCTGAAATATAAAGACGGAAATCTTATAGCAGTTAATTAATTCATTGAGGGTATAATTACCGCAAGTTTTGAAATAGGTTATTGCTGTTTTTTAAGATCTTCAACAAGCATTTTTTGTGAATTAACGATTTTTTGCTGCGCCTCTACTTTTGCTTTATGTGCAGCAAGTTTTTCTTCTAACTCCTGTTGTTGCTTGCGCAATTCAAACAGCTTTTCTTCTTCCTCCACCAATAACAACTCTTGTTTTTTGATTGCTGCAATGGTATTACTGCGTTTTACATCGGCAGACATGTTTTCCAGAAAAGTTTTAGCACGGGTGGCCAGCTGTCCTATACCTTCTATGTCGCCACTGCCATGCATTATCATGTAGAGTGTGGTTTTTTTAGCATTGCTGTTACCAGTTTCTTCCAACTTAAAGTAATAATCCAGCTTGCTTTTACTGATGTCGGGTAATACAACATCTGGGTATTCGTAAAAACCTAATTTATTCAATGTTCCGTTGAGTTGCTTATCGGTTAGTTTGGCAATAAGAGCGCTTTCTACAATTTTTTGCGGGTAATCGTAGGTCATCACAATGGCTGGTTCCTCTTCTTTTCCGTATTTTACTTTTCCTTCATAAGCCTGAGCATAGGCATAGGCCGAAACCATTACACATGTTGTGATAAGCGCCAGTTGTTTAATCATAATAATGCTTGACGGTTAAAGATATAACTTTTGCAAAGGTATATTAACTCTATGTTTTATTTTAAGTAGTTTAAATTTGCACGAATAATTTTTTACTCTTGAGCGGAATTAAGAAACTAGCAGGACAAACAATCTGGTATGGCGTAAGTTCTATTGCCGCTAGGTTTATTAATTACCTACTCACACCTTATCTTACTTACAAGTTCACTACCGGTGAGTATGGGCAGATGAGTGTGCTGTATGCTTTCATCCCTTTTATGAATGTGATTTTTACTTATGGGATGGAAACCGGTTTTTTCCGATTCTCGCAAACCGATGATAAGGATAAGGTATATAGTACTTCCAGTTTGTCCTTAATTTATTCTACACTTACATTAACCCTACTACTGATTGCTTTTAATAAGCCGCTTTCTCGATTGTTGGAATTTGCTGATCGCTCTGAATATTTAGTGCTTACTGCAGGTATTATAGCATTAGATGCGCTTACAACCATTCCTTTTGCCAAACTGCGTCTGGATGGGCGTCCTATCAAATTCGCTGTGGTAAAACTGGTTGGTATATTTGTGAATATCGGGGCTACTTTTTTCTTTTTAAGTTATTTTCCCGATTGGGCTAAGCAGAATAGCCAGAATGTTTTCAGCCATCTATATCAGAAAGACTGGGCTGTGGGTTATATCTTAGTGGCCAATCTCATTCAGAATATCGTAGTCTTTCTATTATTGTCGAAGGAGTTTTGGAGTATTCAATTTAAGTTTGACAGACGCCTGTGGCGTGAGATGATGGTTTATAGTCTGCCACTCATTATTGTGGGATTGGGGGGTATGGTCAATGAAACGGCCGACCGCATTATGCTTTTGAGATGGTGGAAACCCGATGGGGCTTCGGGCGATGCCGCAGAACAGGTGGGTATTTATTCTGCATGTTACAAACTGGCCATTCTTATTACATTGGGTATTCAGGCTTTCAGGATGGGGGCCGAACCTTTCTTCTTTAAACAGTCTACCAGTGAAAATGCACCTCGTATCTATGCTCGTGTGATGAAATTTTTTGTGATTACGGTATGTCTGATGTTTTTGTTTGTGATGCTGTATCTTGATATCTGGAAACATTTTATTCAAAACCCCGCTATGTGGGCTGGATTGAAAGTAGTGCCCATTCTGTTGCTAGCTAATATGTTCCTGGGTATTTATTACAATCTCAGCATCTGGTACAAACTAGGCAACAAAACATTGGCGGGGGCTTACATTACATTGATAGGAGCGGCAATTACCATACTTATTAATTACCTCTTTATACCAAGGTATGGATATATCGCCTGCGCCTGGGCTACTTTTGCCTGTTATGGTACGATGATGGTAATTTCGTATGTATGGGGGCAAAAACATTATCGCATCCCGTATGCCACTAAAAAATTGTGTGCATATATACTGATTGCCGTATTGTTTCAAATATTACATCATTATGCCACAGCAAGCATAAGCTTAGCATGGGTGAATTACACGATCGCTACCATATTACTGCTACTATATTTCTTTTTTATACTAAATGTAGAGCGCAAAGAATTTGCGCAGCTTCCGGTTGTTGGCAAATTTTTGAGTAGACGCACTCAGGCTGAGTAATTTGCTATTATATCTAGCCATAAACAAATAAGGTTTTTAGCTGTTTATTATGAGCATTATTTCTGGGTATCTCTTATATCGTTTAGTAAACTAAAGGATTCTAAAAATTTGCAACATTGTTGCTTTTTTAGTACTTTTGTACACTATGAAGCCGAAGATAAATTGGGATGCGCTGGGAATTACGACTTCTATTCTTTGTGCCATACATTGTGCCATTCTTCCGTTGTTTTTGGTAACACTGCCTTTGTTCGGCATCAATATAGTCGATAATGTTGTTTTTGAAATTGGTATGATTGTGCTGGCCTTTGGAATAGGGTGTTATGCGCTGTGGCATGGATACAAGTGGCATCATCACAATAGGCTACCACTGGTACTTTTTTGTGTGGGAATGATTTGTCTGATTCTCAAGCAAATCTTTATAGAGTATCATATTATATTACTAATTCCAGCTGTAATTGGGCTGGTTGCGGCGCATTGGTTCAACTATAAGCTCTGTCGAAGGCATAATCATGCACATGCCGATGATTGCAACCACGATCACTATTAAACATTATCTCTCATGAGGTTGAAAATCATTTTTTTAATAATTCTCTTAGGAGGTAGTTTTACCCTTTTAGCCCAGCGAAATGAAAATGCTATCAGGCAGTTGTTGTCCAAGCAAACCGAATGCTGGAATAAGGGTGATATTGAAGGATTTATGCAAACCTATTGGCAAAGCGATTCGCTACTCTACGTAGGTAAGAGTGGCGTTACTTACGGTTGGCATCGCACACTGGAGCGTTATAAAAAATCTTATCCCGACAGAGCGGCCATGGGCACCCTGCAGTTTACCATTATTAAAGTACAGCAACTTTCCTCTAAAATGTACAATGTAGTGGGCAAATGGCAACTGACGAGAGTATCAGGTAATGTTGAAGGGCACTACACATTGTTGCTCCGAAAAATTAACGGCAAATGGCTAATAGTACAGGATCACTCCAGCTAATTAATCTTTAATTTCTTCAAAATCAATGTATTCTCCAACCTGTGAGGATGTTGTGCGATTATTTTTATTTTGTGGAGGAGGGGTGAAATGTTCCTGGTTTTGGGAAGACATATTTTTAAATTGTCTTCTAATTTGTTTGGTGGTTTTATATATCGGCCAAATAACTTTTACGAACAGATTGTAAAAGAAGTACAAAAAAATTCCCAGTAAAAGATAACCTAAAACACCCATGCGTAATATTTTTCCGAATTTTTTTCTGTTATATGGTAAACGGGTGAAAGGTAGAAATGTTTTAGGAAATAGCCAGAACTTATAAAATTATCCTTAAATCAGCTTTTTTCGGAGGAAAATCCATAACTTTGCCCGAGATTTTGGGAAAAGGGAACGGTGGCGTTCCCTTCTTTATTTTTCAGTATTGTTGCATGGAAATTGTAATAACTAAGATTGAACAAAAAATACAGGAGCTCTTACAAGACTATCCCGACCATTTTTTGGTAGAAATAAAAATCAAGCCCACCAATAATGTAAAAGTATTTATTGATGGTGATAAAGGTGTGGGTATTGATGACTTGGTAAAATATAACAGAGCTTTGTATAAGGAATTAGAAGAAGAACAGCTTTTTCCCGATGGCGATTTTTCACTGGAGGTATCATCCCCCGGAATAGGAGAACCGCTGAAATTGCATCGACAATACCTAAAGAATGTAGGTAGATATGTAGAGGTAGTAAAGAATGATGGCACCAAGGTAGAAGGCGTATTAGAAGCCGTTGACGACAATCAAATAACCGTATCGGAAACAAAAGGAAAAGGGAAAAAAGCAGAAAAGATAATCCATCATATTTCTTTTCAGGAAATAAAATCAACTCAAGTTCAAATTAAATTTTAACCGGCTTCCCTTAGAAAGGAAGTCCCAAAGCTTAAATTATGAATTGCTATGGCAAGTATTAATCTTATAGAGGCGTTCCAGGAATTTAAAGACGCTGAAAACATTGACAGACCCACTATGATGAAAGTAGTGGAAGATGTTTTTAAGACATTGCTCCGTAAGAAATACGGTAGTGATGAAAACTTCGACGTTATTGTAAACGCCGAAAAAGGCGACCTGGAAATAGTACGCCATCGTACTATTGTGGAAGATGGACAAGTGGTAGACCCGCTCAAGCAAGTTGCCTATTCCGAAGCCATTAAGCTGGAACCAGATTATGAGATAGGAGAAGATCTTTACGAAGAAATAGATTTGGTAGATTTTGGACGCAGAGCAATTCTGGCTGCTAAACAAACTCTTGCCGGCCGTATCAGCGACCTGAAAAAGAGCGTACTGGCCAAAAAATACGAAGACAGAATTGGTGAAATCGTCAGCGCCGAAGTATACCAAGTATGGAAAAAAGAAATTTTACTACTTGACGAAGAAGGCAATGAATTAATTCTTCCCAAAAGTGAGCAGATACCTCAAGACTATTTCAAAAAGGGTGAAACCATTCGTGCAGTAGTAGTGCGGGTGGATTTGAAAAATAACAACCCCGTAATTATTTTGTCCCGAACTTCACCCCAATTCCTAGCAAAACTGCTCGAAATAGAAGTACCAGAGATCTTCGACGGACTGATCACCATAAAGAAGATTGTACGCGAACCAGGTGAAAGAGCGAAGGTGGCTGTAGAATCCTACGACGATAGAATCGATCCCGTAGGTGCCTGTGTGGGGATGAAAGGTAGCCGCATACATGGCATCGTTCGCGAATTGAAAAATGAAAATATCGATGTTATTAACTGGACAAATAATATCCAGTTATTGATACAAAGAGCGCTAACGCCTGCTAAGATTAGCGGCATGAATATCGATACCGAGAAAAAGCGCGCAAGCATCTATTTGAAACCCGATCAGGTTTCGCTGGCCATCGGTAAACGCGGCGCTAACATTAAGCTAGCGTCTGAACTTACCGGATACGAACTGGATGTGTACAGAGAAAGCGAGGATGAAGAAGAAGAGTTTGATGTGGATCTGGAAGAATTCAGTGATGAAATAGATGGCTGGGTAATTGATGCACTAAAGAGAATCGGTTGTGACACCGCACGCAGTGTGATGAGAATGACTCCCGATGAATTAGAAAAAAGAGCGGATCTGGAAAAAGAAACCGTAGCAGAAATTAGAAGAATTTTACAAGAAGAGCTGGATAAAGAGTAGCCTTTTGCCAAAGGCGGTCGTTATACATAGGTGCAGAATGGTAAATTAAAAGCGCCCTAATGGGCAAACCAGAGAGAATTTATATGTCAGAGATTAAACTTCCAAGATTATTACAAGCAGCCAAAGAGTTCAATATTGGGCAGGATACACTTATTGAGTATCTTGTAAGCAAAGGCTTTTCCCGTGATGAGCTGAAACCTTCAACTAGGCTCACTCAGGAGATGTACGAATCTTTACAGGAAGCTTTCCACAGTGATAAAGCAGCCAAAATCAAGAGTAGTCAGGTAGACCTTCCCAAGGGTATTGGCAGCGAAGCAAGAAAGCGTAAAGAAGAAGCAAAAGCTGCTACTCCTACGGTAAAAAAAGAGCCTGAAAAAGCTCCTGAACCACCGGCTGTAACACCTCCGCCACCACCACCGGTTGTGGAAGTACAACCCGAGCCCCCACAACAGGAAACAAAAGAGGAGGAAGCTCCTGCCCCTGCCCCTGCTCCGGAGGAAAAAGAAGAAAAGAAAGTAATTAAGCTAGGTGTACCGGGCATTGAAGGGCCAAAAATTCTGGACAAGATTGATCTTTCTGCTATAGAAAGGTCTACGCGCCCTAAGAAAGCTGCAAAATCCAAACAGCAGGAAGAAAAGCCGGAAGCTAAAGCGCCCAAAGAAAAGGTTGAACCTCAACCAGCTACTCCTGCACCACCGCCGTTGGCTCCAACACAGCAGGCAGAAGAGGAAAAACCCACAACACCTCCGGAACCCGAAATCACTAAAATTAAAGCAGAGAAAATAGAGGGACCGAAGATTTTGGGTAAAATTGAACTGCCGGTAGATAATGATACAAGACCTAAGAGAGAGGAAAAACGCAAACGCAAGCGTATTCCAATAGAGAAAAAAGAGGTAAAAACGGATACTGCTGCTAAGAAGGGCTTCCATGGTGGGTCCCGAGGCGATCACCATCGTAAGGAGCATTTCAAAGACAGAAGGTCTTCTCATCATCACAAAGAAGAAAGACAAATCGACGAAAAAGAAATACAGGAAAAGATTCGTGAAACACAGGCCAAGCTAAGTGGAGCTGGTAATAAGCAGAAGGCATTAAGGGCTAAAGCGCGCCGAGAGCGTAGGAATGAGGCCGAATATGCCATGCACCAAGATGAAAAGAATAACCTGCTGCAAGTTACCGAGTTTATTAGTGTAAGCGAGCTGGCCAGCCTGATGGATGTAAGCTTTGCTGATGTAATCAGCAAATGTATGAGCTTGGGTATCATGGTGTCCATCAACCAAAGACTGGATGCAGAAGTGATAGAACTAGTAGCGGCTGAGTTTGGTTATGATGTAGAGTTCATCGATGTAGAAAAACAAATGGAGATTGAAGAAAGTGAGGCGGAAGAAGATGACAGCGATAATCTTAAACCTCGTAGTCCTATTGTAACCATCATGGGACACGTAGACCACGGTAAAACATCTTTGCTCGACTATATCCGCAATGCTAACGTGGTAGCCGGTGAAGCGGGGGGAATTACGCAGCACATCGGGGCGTATCGTGTAGAAGTAAGCCCTGGTAGAGAGATTACCTTCCTAGATACTCCTGGTCACGAAGCGTTTACCGCGATGCGTGCTCGTGGTGCTAAGGTTACCGATATTGCGGTAATCGTAATTGCTGCAGACGATTCGGTGATGCCTCAAACCCGAGAGGCTATCAGTCACGCTCAGGCAGCAGGTGTACCCATGATATTTGCTATCAACAAAATCGATAAAGATGGGGCCAACCCTACCAAAATTTATGAACAACTGGCGCAGATGAATATTCTGGTGGAAGAGTGGGGTGGTAAGTATCAGAGTCAGGAACTATCGGCCAAGAAAGGATTGAACGTAGATAAACTACTGGAAAAAATCTTGCTGGAAGCCGAAATGTTGGAGCTGAAAGCCAATCCTGACAGAGATGCTACCGGAACCATCATCGAAGCTACACTGGATAAAGGTCGTGGTTACGTGGCCACTGTACTGGTAGAGAACGGAACGCTGAGACAAGGGGATATTATTGTGAGTGGACAGTACTACGGTCGCGTAAAAGCCATGTTTAATGAAAGAAATAAAAAACTGGCCAGCGCCGGACCCTCATCTCCCGCAGTAGTATTAGGATTGAACGGTGCTCCACAAGCGGGTGAAAAATTCAAGGTTTATGAGGATGAATCCGAAGCAAAAAGTGTGGCCAATAGAAGAGCGCAGATTCTGCGTGAACAGGGAATGCGAACCCGCAAACACATTACCTTGGATGAAATTGGCCGTCGTCTGGCATTAGGCAACTTTAAGGAACTGAACGTAATCATTAAAGGTGATGTGGACGGTTCTGTAGAAGCGCTGAGCGACTCACTGCAAAAGCTTTCTACCGAAGAAATTGTAGTGAATGTGATTCACAAAGGGGTGGGTCAGATAAACGAAAGTGATATCGTACTGGCCGAGGCTTCAGATGCTATTGTAATCGGCTTTAATGTAAGACCTTCTGCACAGGCAGCCCGACAGGCTGAAAATGCGGGTATCGAAATCAAGACATACTCCGTGATCTATAACGCCATCGAGGAAGTGAAGAGTGCAATGGAAGGTATGCTGGAGCCTACCGTAAAAGAAAGGGTTACGGCTAATGTAGAGGTTCGCGAAGTATTCAAGTTCGACAAAGCTACTGTGGCCGGATGTTATGTGCTGGACGGTAAGCTGAAACGCGATAACAAAGTGCGGTTAATTCGCGACGGTATTGTGATTTACCCGGTAGGTGAAAATGCGGTGGCAGAACTGGCTTCACTGAAACGCTTTAAAGATGATGCTAAGGAAGTGTTGATGGGTATGGAGTGTGGTCTTACCATCAAGAACTATAATGATATAAAGGTGGGCGACGTTATCGAAGCTTACGAACTGGAAGAAGTGAAAAGAACGCTATAAAACTATAGTAGGCAGTAATTGAAAAAGTTGCTGCCTGCTATTATCAAACTTTTGTTAAATGGCATCAACGGCTTCTTTATTGCAGTTGCCCTGATTAATTTTGAATATATGATCAAGTATTTATTTACTGGCGTACTGGCTTTTGCTATAAGTTTTGCTGCAATGGCGCAAGGTGCTTCCCAGAAGGTGGTGATTGATAAAATCGTAGGGGCTGTAGGGGATCGCATAGTATTGCAGTCTGATGTTCAGAACGATATCATCGACTTTTATCTGAGAGCCGGTCAGGAACCGCCACCTGATGCCGCCTGTCAAATATTGGAAGAAAAACTGATCTCCAAAATACTAGCACTGCAAGCCGAGCGAGACTCGCTGCCAGTGAGTGATGATGAAGTAGAGGCCAATATGGATATGCGTATCAGAAGCTGGGTAATGCAGTTTGGTAGTATCGAGGCAGTGGAAGAAATCGCCGGTAAAAGTATTTATCAGTTTAAGGACGAAATGCGTCCGAAAATTAAAGAGCAGATGCTGGCACAGGCTATGCATCGCAAGATTGTAGAAAACGTACACATTACACCTACTGAGGTAAAAGCCTTCTTCGACAGGGTACCTCCAGATAGTGTCCCCTTCATCGAATCGCAAATGGAGGTAGGACAAATTAATATCTATCCCAAAGCTGCAAAAGAAGTAGAAGATTATATTTATAATGAAATGATGAACTACCGCCGGCAGATCGAAGCCGGTACGCTATCTTTTGCGGAGGCAGCTAAAAGATTCTCTGAAGATCCAGGAAGTAAGGATCGTGGCGGAGAGTATGAAGTAAACAGAAACGATAAGGATCAGTGGGATCCCGTATTCCTTTCTACCATATTCCGTCTAAAGGCTGGAGAAATTTCACTCCCTGTAAAATCCAACAAGTTCGGTTTCTTTCTTATTAAGGTAGAAAGCCGCAGAGGTGACAATGCCAAAGTGAGAATGATATTGCGCGTTCCTCCTGTTACCCCTACTGAACTGAATGCGGCAAAAGCTAAATTGGATTCGGTAAGAAATGATATTCTCGCCGGAAAAATATCTTTCAAAGATGCAGCCTATAAATACAGTGAAGATGAGGCTGTAAAAAGTTATGGTCCATATGTGTTGGATTCCGATGGTTCTACTTTTGTAACCCTAGATCAACTACCTGACCGAGATATGGTGCGTATTGTAGGTAATATGAAAGTAGGCGAATATTCCGAACCACACGAGTTTACCAATAGTCAGGGTAAAAAAGGTGTACGCATCATTTACCTGAAATCTCGTACCGATGCGCACCGCATGAATCTGCAGGATGATTATAGCAAGATAGCAGATATGGCGTTGGCACAAAAAAGAAGTCAGGTAGTGGATGATTGGCTGGCCAAAAGAATCCCCACTTATTATGTATTGGTGGATAAAGAGGCCGCGAATCAATGCGAAAACCTGAAAAAATATCAGGTTACGGATGAAAAAGGTTTTTAATAATCAAGGCTGCGTAACATGGGTATCTCCGTTCTTATTTCAACAATTACCAAAGTAATGCAGCCTGTATACTTCCGTAGACTTGAGGTGATTTTTGTGTAAGCGATTGCCTACTTTCATATACGAAGGAGGCACCCAGATTAAATTTATTTCCTGCATACATAATTCCGCATCGGCTGTTTAGAAACAGCGGATTGAGTTTTCCTTCTATAGCCTCCGGGCTTCGCTTGAACATCCCGCCCTGCACCGTGGCATCGTATGCCTTCAGATATAAAACAGGATACAGATATAAAAATAGTTCCCGATCCTGCTTGCCAAAGCCCCTGTGATTATACCAGAAAGCTGATGTACTGTTAGAATGGATTTTTCCATAGATAAGTGCGCCTCCTATTCCTATATGGTTAAACAAATTTCCGGCCGTTGCAGAAAGCTGCGGCTTCAACTCCAGATGGGGATGGATGTTGGGTTTTCCGATCTGTGGAGACCAGGTAATATCGGCCGTGAATCCAAAAGCATTTTGGAGTTGTAGCTCCCAATAAGTAGGTTTGTAGATTTGCACCACGCGGTGTACAAAAGACTGCACTTCTTTTCCAAAAGCATGAGGTCCTACAACTCCAACACCGATACCCCACTGCAATAACCTTTCTTTTTCGTTATACAGTTTCTGATGATAGTCCGCGAATAAATAGCCGGTAATGGGCCGATCCAGATTTTCTTTACGAGGTTCACCGGAAAATCGAGAGGTATAGATATTTTGTCCCATCCGTAAGGCTTGCACCCTGTTTGCGTTTCTTTTCTCGGGTCGATGAAGGTACCATTGATAAGAGATATTTACGCCATTAGTGTAATACCCATCATTATCTGCCGAGATCATCCCGTCATTCTCTGTCACGATAAGCACTTGTCGTGACAGGGGCTCCTGTGCGTGTATGCTAGAGGGAAAGAAACTGCCTGCAGACAGTATCACAGAGGTGTAGCAGTAGATTTGGCAGGACAGGTTCATACTCTAAAAAGGGCAGTCATTATATTATGGCAAGTTTGTATAACAATTATAACAAGAATTACCGAAAGGTAAAGCATTAGAGATGAAGCGACTCTAGCGGTTCATATAATTTTCTACTGGCAATCTGTTTTGAAGACTGCGACCGAGTGTAAGCTCGTCTGCATACTCCAACTCACCGCCAAAAGCAATACCCCGGGCAATTGTAGTTATACGAATATCTTTTCCGCTAAGTTTTTTCTGAATGTAGTAAATAGTGGTATCTCCCTGTATATTAGGATTTAGGGCAAAGATAATTTCCTCGATTTTTTCTTCTGCTACCCTTTGCAGCAATGCTTCAATATTCAGGTCATCGGGTCCTACACCATCCAAGGGAGATATAATACCGCCCAGTACATGATACACACCGTTGTATTGCTGTGTATTTTCTATTGCAATAACGTCTCTGATATTTTCCACTACACAGATAGTCTGTTGTTGGCGGAAGGTATTACTACAGATGCTGCATAAATCTTCATCAGCCACGTTAAAGCAACGCTTACAGAAGCGGATTTCCCGACGCATATGAGCTATAGCATTGGTGAACTGCAGCACAGCTTCCGTATCTTGCTTCAGCAAGTGCAACACCAAACGCAATGCAGTTTTTTTCCCGATACCAGGCAGTCGGGAAAACTCATTGACGGCAGCTTCCAGTAAAGCAGATGAAAATTGCATCGCACAAAGATAAACCGTGCTTGCTAATGGAAAATTAAAAAATGAAAAATTCAGAATCTTCTTGCTTAAAACGTTTTATGTTTGCTATATGCAAATAAAGGGCTTTCTCTGTTTTATATTGATTATAAGCTGCACCGCGGTTTTGTTATTGGTGGAGTCGGGCTGTGCCAATGTGGTGCCACCTTCCGGAGGACCAAGAGACACCATTCCGCCCACCATCGTTTCGGTGGATCCGCCTCATGAAACAACAAACTTTAATGCCAAAGAGATAAAGATCGTTTTTGATGAATATGTCGAATTGAACGATGTGTACAAAAATCTGCTAATTTCTCCCCTTCCCAAGGTAATGCCTGAGGTAACCCGTAAGCTCAAAACTGTAACCGTAAAAATCAAAGACACTCTTACCCCCAATACTACATACGTGTACAATTTTGCACGAGTAATTAAAGATGTGAATGAAGGTAATCCCGCAAAAGATCTGCTATACGTGGTTTCTACAGGTAATTATTTCGATTCTTTGCAGCTGAGCGGTAATGTAAAAATGGCTCGTACAGGAAAGGCCGATAGCACACTGGTGGTAATGCTGCATAGTAATATGGATGACAGTGCAGTGGTACAGGAACGACCCCGATATATAACGAGGGTGGATACATCGGGTACATTTTTCTTCCGCTATCTGGCTCCAGGCACTTATCGTATTTATGCGCTGAAAGATGAAAGCGGCTCTTATTTGTACAACGGTGAGCAAATTTTTGCTTTTGCCGATTCTCCGGTGGTAGTGAGTGCTACTCCTCCCGAGCCTATTCAGCTATGGGCCTATGCTCCGGAAAAGAAAAAAGAGGATGCTACCGATGCCGCTGTTGAAATAAATAAAAAAGAGAAACGCCTGAAATTTACAACCAACCTAGATGCCTCCAAACAAGACATCCTTAAAGCATTTGAAATGAAGTTTGAAAGTCCTCTGAAAAACTTCGATAGCAGCAAAATAGCGGTGAGCATAGGTTCGGATTTTCAGCCTTTTCGAGATTATAAATTAACCTTAGACAGTACGCGTAGGCTCCTAACCATGAACGTGCAGTGGCTGCAGGATACCACCTATAATCTGGTATTGCAAAAAGATTTTGCTTCAGATAGTCTGGATAGGCAACTGTTGAAAGCCGATACGATAACTTTCACCACCAAAGCGCAGAAAGATTACGGTCAGGTGCGAATAACATTTGTAAATCTTGATTTATCCAAGAATCCATTGTTATTGTTGAACCAGGGAGAGCAAACTAAATATTCGTTTCCGCTAACCGGCGATGTGTTTCAGATGCAGTATTGCGTGCCCGGAGAGTACGATATGGAAATAGTATACGATACCAATCAGAATGGAAAGTGGGACCCTGGGGAGTTTTTTGTTGAAAAGCGACAACCCGAAATGGTCACGCATCTGGATAGAAAGTTGGTCGTAAAAGCAGATTGGGAAACAGAGTTTGAAATAAAACTGGCCAAATAATCTACTATTTGGCCAGTTCGCTTTATTTATCCGGGGATTCTGGAGATATATTTTCCTATTTCTTTCAGTTGATCTACAATTTGAACGGTAGTAGGCTTGCAGGCTTTGGCTTTTCTGTAAAAATCTTTTGCAGCACGAAACTCTCTTTTATTCATCATAATGCTGCACATCTGTAAATAAGCTGCAGCTTCGTTTTCCTTATCCGGCAATCCTTTTCTGATAGCCTGACGAATATAGCTTTCGGCTTGTTTTAGATTGCCTTTCTGCATAGCCAACATTCCCATTTGGAGCATACTAGCGCCTTCCGCTTCCTTCATAGGAATACCCAGATCTAAACCTTTTTTCATCATCGCTTCTGCACTGTCAAAATCCTGTTTGCTCATAGCAATATTGCCTTTGAGCGTGTAATACACAGAGCGGATGGGTTTGTATAACAGATTAGGGAACTTAATCGAGTTTAAAATCTTTTCAGCACCTTCCAAATCACCGTTTTCCATATATTCCTGTATCAGGCGTAGCGGCCCAAAGAAAAAATGTCCAAAAATGAGAATAGCCCCTATAAAATAGAGTGGAAATGCAGGCCAGAAGCCGGCTCCATAGTTTGTAACGCCGCCCAGTAACAGTAACACGATACCAATAGTCAATCTGTATCTTATCAAAAAGTTGTACGCTTTCATTTCAGTAAAATATTTGGGTGGCAAAGATACGGGTTCTGAGTTAAGCAGCATATTTCCGGAATTAACGCAGAACATAGGATAGAAATATGCTTTTATAGCCGTTTAGCCATAATTTTGCAGGCAACCATGGATATCAAAAAAAACAAGCCTGTAGCTATATGGTTGTTTATAGGTGCGGGCATGATTATAATACAGATATTGCTGGGAGGTATTACCAGACTTACCGGCAGCGGTCTTTCTATTACCGAGTGGCAACCTATTTTAGGTGCTCTTCCGCCAATGAATGAACGTGACTGGAATGAAGCCTTTGAGAAATACAAGCAAATCGCTCAGTATAAATACATTCACAATTATTTCACCTTAGAAGATTTTAAATTTATTTATTTCTGGGAATGGTTGCATCGCAACTGGGCTCGTTTTATGGGGGTTGTATTTATCATTCCATTTATATACTTCATATTTAAGAAAAGAATTGACCGGAGCATGCTGTGGCCTATGGTCGTACTTTTTCTGTTAGGCGCATTGCAAGGTCTGGTAGGGTGGATTATGGTGGCAAGTGGTATAGGAACAGATCGGGTGTATGTAAGCCACATTCGTCTAGCGGCTCATTTCATTGCTGCTTTGTTGCTGCTGGTGTATGTAGTATGGTTTGCACTCAAGATTTCTGTACCTGAGTATAAAAAGGAGTTTATTCCATCTGTACGCAATTTCACATGGATATTGTTGTTTATACTAACCATTCAGCTAGTATATGGAGCCTTCATGGCTGGAACACATGCTGCCAAGGCCGCCATTACCTGGCCGAGCATTAATGGAAAAATCATTCCTAACATGGAGGAAGGTGGCATCTTTCATAATCTACTTGCCATACAGTTTATTCACCGCGGGTTAGCTTATTTAATTACAATACTGATCATTTTTTATACTATACAGCTATATAGACAAAGCCGGGGCAGTTTTCTGTATAAAATGCGCAATTGGCCCTTGATTATTACACTGATACAAGTAGCTCTGGGCATCTTCACATTGGTGAAATACCTCACTCCCGCCAAGCTGTGGTTAGCTATCGTGCACCAATTTACAGGTATGCTGTTATTGCTATGTCTGGTGATTGCCTACTTCTACAGCGCCAAAATCAGAAGATAGTTAAAAAACCTTCTCAGCACTGCTGCAATACATGCCATAAGCAACTAAAGGAATTTTATTTTCCTTTGATAAGTGTTTTCTGTAGTGCTGCAAGTTCCTCCCAATTTCCTGCTGCTGCTAATTTTGCCTGCTTGGGCCAAGATTTAGGATCATGCATCTGATATTGTGTACCGGCAGCTTCCAAAATGGACTTTAATTTTTTAATGGTAGTTTTTCCTAATTCTTTATAGGTACTGATTCCCTCTGCTTCCAGCAATTTGGCTATTTTGGTTCCGATGCCTTCGATTTTGGTGAGATCATCTTTTTTCACAACTGCTTTTGCTTTTTTTGCTGCCGCTTTGGAAGTAGTGGATTTACGCGCTACTTTTTTAGCTGGTTTTTTGGAAGTAGTTGCTGTTGCTTCCTCAACCGTAATTACAGAGTTGTCTATGCCGAATTCTGGCTTATACACATAGGCTTGAGCAGCCCAGTCGTTGACCCAAGTGCCATTGTTCAGAAAGAAACGGTATTCATAGGTGCCAGGTTTTAACGCAACAGCAGCGGCTAAAGTGCCATCCGGTTGTACGGTAAGGCTGATGCCTTTTTCTAAATTCCATTCATTAAAATCGCCAAGTAAAATAGCTTCAGTAGCAGAACCTAAAGCCTCGGCGGGAAGTGTAAAAGTGACTGTTTTTGTTTTCATATCGATACTTAGTGACAAAATATGAGGAGTGTTTGTGTGGCAAAGATACTTAATAGTTCCGGGTCGGCCTGAATTTACAATCATAAGAAATAATGAATTGTGCAAAATAATTAATGAAGAATTGGCTATTTTAGTCAGCCTAAATCGAGTTCTCTAAATAAAGGTTATGACTAGAGGTTTTTTTTATACGATTGTTTGTATTGTAGCATTGCTTGCACTTGCTTTTCACAAAGTCTCAAAACCCAAGGTTTTGGTAATGATTAAAACGACTGGATTTTATCATCAGTCTATTCCTAAGGGGGTAGCAGCTATACAGAAACTGGGTAGAGAAAACGGATTTGATGTAGATGTGACCAAGGATGCTGAGGACTTTAATACACAAAATTTGAAACAGTATGCTGCAGTGATTTTTATGAGCACTACTGGAACGCTGTTTAATAATGAACAACGAGAGGCGTTTAAGAAGTACATTCAGTCCGGAGGAGGTTTTGTAGGGGTACATGCAGCCGCTGATACCGAATACGAATGGCCATGGTATAACAAACTGGTAGGTGCCTGGTTTTTAAACCATCCTCCACAACAGGTAGCTAAACTAATTGTGAAGGATCGAAATCATAAGTCTACACGTCATTTACCGGAAATCTGGGAAAGAAAAGACGAGTGGTACAACTATAAAGACATAAACCCAAATATTAAACCACTGATTCTATTAGATGAAACAAGCTATAAAGGTGGTGCTAATGGCGATTTTCATCCGATAGCTTGGTATCATGAATTTGAAGGAGGTCGCGCATTTTATACCGGCCTAGGACACACTGATGAATCTTACGAAGAACCTCTATTCCTGCAACACCTATTAGGCGGAATACAATACGCAATGGGAGTAAACAAGAAAAAGTAGATTTAGGAAGTTTCGAAAGTTTCGTAAGTCTTTCCAGTAGTTCCTTAATGAGTAAAATGAGTAGACAACGGAATATATCGCTAATTGAAAACACTTAAGCAGCAGATAAAAAATATTTTGTATAAACCAAAACGTCTGTCTATTGCTATTATAGTTTTCACGGGAGTTACATAATATTAAACGAAAAATTATGCTAAAAGCCATTACACTTGTTCAGGTAGTTATCTTAAACCTATTATTTTTATTGCAAGGAAACGCACAAAATCAAGCTGCTTCTACTGAAGTACGCACTTTATTGTTTTTCTTTGACGGATTGCGACCTGATTATATTACAGCTGATGATATGCCCAATTTATATGCGTTCAAGCAACAGGCTACTTATGGCACCCGCCATCATAGTGTATTTCCTACTGTAACCCGCCTGAACGCTTCCTCTTATGCCACTGGCAGCTACCCTAAAACACATGGTATAATGGGGAATGTGATTTTCATCCCTCAAGTAAGTACCAGCAAAACGCTTAATACCGGTAATGCAAAGGACCTGATGAAAGTGGCCGACGCTACTAATGGCAATTTGCTTACTACCGTATCACTAGCAGAGGTACTGGCATCTCATGGTAAAAACATGATGGTGTTCAGCTCGGGTTCCACAGGCCAGGCCTTGCTGCAGAATCATAAAGTAAAAGGAAATGGTATTATCAATACGGATATGATTCTGCCCGAATCGCTGAAAGAAAAAGTACATAAAGAATTGGGGCCTGCTCCGTCAAATAAACAACCGGATGAAGAGCGTCACCAGTGGGCAGTGGACGCACTTCTCAAATACGGCTTGGCACCCGATGGGCCTCAGGTAAGTGCTATTTGGTTGTCGGATCCGGATCATGCCGGCCATGCTAACGGCGTAGGGGTACCTCCAGTAAAAGCAGCACTTAAATCGGTTGACAGGCAATTTGGCAGAGTTATTTCAGAAATGAAAAACCGAGGATTGCTGGAGCGGTACAATATTATTGTTTCAGTAGATCATGGTTTTGTAACCTATGTAGGAAAGAAATCACTTACAGAGTTTTTGATAGAAGAAGGATTTAAAAAGAGCAAAGAGTCTGACGATATTGTTGTAGCAGATGGGGCTTTATATCTGAAAGACAAAAATCCGGATACTATCCGCAAAATTGTGCAAGCACTGCAGCAACAGCCATGGGTAGGAGCCATATTCACTAAAGCTGCCAAGCCCGGCGATATGAAAGGTTGGGTAGAGGGAACGCTTTCTTTTGACGCGATTCACTGGAACCATCCGGAAAGAGCCGCAGATATTCTGGTAGACCGCAATTGGGACGATCGTGTAAACAGCGCAGGATATGCGGGAGCCGGATTTGCTAAGGGTGCCGGGGGGCACGGTGGATTAAGCCCTTATGAAGTAAAAATTCCGTTGATTGTTTCTGGTCCCAGTTTTAAGAAAATCAAGGAATACAATCTTCCTACATCTAATGTAGATATTACACCTACAGTGCTGGCTTTGTACAACATTCCAGTACCAGCATCCATGGGCGGAAGGGTGTTAGCGGATTTGATGGTAGGAAAAGCGCCATCTAAGAATAAAATAAAGGAAGAAACCATTTCTACCAAGGCTTCTTATGCCGGAGGAACTTACGAATTGCAACTAAAACAAACGAAATTCGGAAAATATCGTTATATTGATTACGCAAAAGTGATTAGAACTTCTTCATCTAAATAAGTTATATTGCAATTAGAGACGGGAGGCTGTTGTAAGAACTTTCTTACGGCAGCCTTTGTATTTGTTATGAAACGCAAAACCAAAACATCCTTGGAGAATCATATTTATATAAATGAGCAAGTATAATTGTATATCTTCGTATTATAAAGCCTGGCCAATATGAAGTTTGAAGCAGCAACCATAAAGGATATTGCCAAAGCGCTAGGACTTTCCGTATCCACCGTATCGCGTGCACTGCGCGATAGCTATGAAATCAGCGAAGCCACTAAGAAAAGGGTGCGGGATTATGCCAGGCAAATCAATTACAGGCCCAATCCGGTAGCATTAAGCCTTAAGGAAAAAAGAACATTGTCGATCGGTGTAGTGGTAGCAGAAATTGCCAATACCTTCTTTAGTCAGGTCATTAACGGTATTGAGTCTATTGCTTCTAAAAAAGGCTATAATGTAATTATTTCTCAAACCAAGGAATCCTACGAAAGGGAGGAACAGATTTTGGAATATCTCACATCGAGATCCATCGATGGACTGATTATTTCCGTTTCTTCCGAAACGGAAGACTTTTCCAGGTTAGAAGCATTGCACAGTAAGGGACTACCCATTGTATTTTTCGATAGGGTGGTGGATGAAATTAAAACCCATAAGGTGATTACCGATAACCTCAGTGGTGTATACGAGGCCACACGACATCTTATCCGTAATAAATACAAAAGAATTGCGGCTATAGCGAACTCCCCTACCCTATTTATTACAAAAGAACGCTTAGAAGGGTATAAAAAAGCACTGGAAGAGCATAACATGATTTACAATCCGGCTTTGGTGAAATATTGCGCTCATGGTGGCTTGGAGCCGGAGGAAGTTCGCCGGGTGCTTTCCGAGTTACTAGCAGAGAAGCAAAAGCCCGATGCGCTGGTATTATTGTCGGATAAAATCACTACTGAAACGCTGCGGATACTGAAAGAAAAAAACATACAAGTTCCCAATGAAATCGGTATTATCGGTTTCAGCAATTCTGATTATACTTCCATGATGTCTCCTTCAGTATCGATAATTAGACAGCGGGCTTTTGAGATGGGTGAAATATCGGCTACATTGCTCTTCAGCCTAGTGGAAAGCAAACGTAAGGTGACTGATTTTGAACTGGTAAGTCTGGCCCCCGAGGTTATCATACGCGAAAGCAGCCAGAAATAATCGCAAAAATTAAATGTTCGCTATATTTGCAGCCCCTCTTATACAGAGGCTTTGGCCCGGTAGTTCAATGGATAGAATAGGAGTTTCCTAAACTCTAGATACAAGTTCGATTCTTGTCCGGGCTACCAAAAATCAGAAACCGGAAAGGTGGAATAGACTTCACTTTTCCGGTTTTTTATTTTAATTTAAGCCTAAAGGGCGATCGGTTTAAGGGATAGAATAGCTCAGTAGATTGTCTATACTTTTTATACTCTTATAAAAAGCTGCTCAGCACCGATTCTTACTTTGGGAGCGTATTGGGTATCATCGGCAGGATGCCTATAACCGGTGGCAACCATAACCGTGGCAGTGAGATTTTTTTCGTGAAGCTGAAGAAATGCATCAACGTCCGGAGCATCAAACCCCTCCATTGGACAACTATCTATTCCGAGTTCGGCACAGGCCAGCATCAGATTGGAAGCTGCCAAGTAGGTTTGTTTCTCCATCCAAGACTGCAGTTCGTATTTGTCTTTTTCAGCTATTTTTTTCTTAATAAAGTCCCCATACCCTTTCACAGTGTTTAATTCAACTCTATGTGTTTTTGACATCAATTCTATATAATCGTCAACAAACTTTTCCTCGTAAGTTTTGAAACTACAGAATACAAACAGATGAGAGCATTCTTCTATTTGCTGCTGATTCCAGCAAAGGGGTTTTAGTTTTTCTTTTGTATCCTTGTCTGCGATCACAAGTAATCTGTAGAGTTGCAACCCATAGGAGGTGGGAGATAAATTCACTGCGTCTTTAAGAAGTGCTACTTCTGTTTCAGCTATTTTTCTATTTGTATCGAACTTCTTAGTAGCATACCTGCGATTTAAAAGATTTAGTACTTCCATAGTTATTTACAATTACACATTTTAAACAGTTGTTTAAATCCTAACTTAGTGTAGATACCTAATCCCATCATTGAGGACTGCAAATGCGCGGTGGTGATATTTTTATTTTTAGCATCAGCTAATACCTGGTGCATCACGTTCTCACCAATACCCTGTTTGCGATAAGTACCTAATGTTCCTAGGCAATGAATACCAATTTGACCATCCTTAATATAGGTAGCTACACAACCGACCGTGTCGGCGTTTTTAGTAATTAAATAAAAGTTTGCTTTGTCTCTAATGGCGCTAATAACTTTTTCAGGAATCAAATAATTAAAACAGTTTTTAAATACCTCGGACCAACGTTGTGCTTCTTCAAGCGTGTTCACAGGGTTCAATGATACAGTAGGTGCTATATGTTCTTCCTGATAGTCGGATAAAGACAAAGACATGCCAATTTGCAGACTTTTTAATTGCAAGCCTAATTTTTCAGACTCTAGATATTCATCTCTATCTACGGGGATCCAATGTGAAAAGGTTAGCTTCCCATTATGTTCTTGCATAAGTTTTTGAACCTCTTCCGCATGAATGGCATCGTCCGGATTGCACCAAATTCTGTTGGGCCATTCAGAATTGGATATGCTAATGATATGTAAATTTCCCGATCGGTTATAGCCCGAAAATGCCTGCGCAGCAGTTAGCCAAAGTGAAACCAGATTATCAATATTCGCTTGTTTCATAACATTGTTTTTTTAGCTTGAAACTTTAAACAAATAAATATTCCGATAAATACCAGAACCGCTCCGATAAAATGATAGGTTTTGAGAATGTCTCCCATAATAGCCACCCCAGCTACAATTCCGAAAAGCGGACTCAGATTATAAAGAATCGCCGTTTGAACAATCGATAAGTATTTAATTCCGACATTAGTAAGAAAAGAGGTCCCCAACGTAGACAAAACGCCTAAGTATAGCAAGGTGAGGATATAGGGATATTGCTCAAAACGATCTACGTCGGGATTAAAGTTTGGAAAAGCAAATGCTGATAACACATAGATTGTGACTATAGATGCTGCAGCATAGCGCATCAAATAGTACGTGATACTTAAGGTGGAAAGTTTACTGGTTGTTTTCTTTAGGAAGGTATAATATAGTACTATGGCTGCTATCGAGCTTAGGATTAAAATATAGCCCAGAAGGTTTTGGGATGCTCCTTCAAACGATTGGGCTATGATATACATCATTCCAGACAAGCAAATGGTAATACCGAAATATTGAAGTGCAGTAGTTTTTTCTTTCAAAATAAAGGTGGATGCAATAGGCGTTAGTATCGGAATAAGTGCATACATTATGGCAGTTTCCGAAGCTGTAATATACTTCATGCCTAAATTTTGAAATAGAAAGAATATTGTTGGATATAACAAGGAAAGCAAAAACAATATTGTTTTTAGCCTTGAGCTTATCTTTTCTATTATAACAACCTTAGTTATTTTTAATAGTCCAATCGCTAAAAAAGCAACGACTACCCTATCTACTAGCAGCGAATACGCTGAGGCGTACTGTAATCCGATTTTTAGTATCACAAAGGAACCTCCCATGATAAGGGTGCTCAGCAATAGAGCTCCGATGGCCCCTAGCTTTGATCTATCTAACATAGCGATGCAAAGCTATGGAGCACAAAAAGCGCAACCTTTTACATATGTTGAGAGATGTACGTAATCGGGTGGATGTTGAAGAATAAAAATATCAAGAATCACCGTTTGGCACTTCTGATGCGACTGAGCTGCGTAGGTGTAATGCCCAAATGTGAGGCAATATCCTGCAGAGGAACATATTGTTCTATCTGAGGATGCGCTGACAACAGGCGTTTATATCTGGTTGCCGCATCTTCCATAACTATCGAAACCTCTCTTTTTTCCTTATCTATCACCCAGTTTTTTTCCAAGTAATGAATATAAAACCGCTTCAGGTCATCTTTTTCAAAAACCAATTCTCTAAATTTATTGTATGGTAAGCTCAGCAAGACACAATCAGTTATACATTTCAGTGTAAACTCAGAGGGTTTGCGTGTAATAGCTGACACCATGGAGCCAACCCAGTCACCTTCTACAAAAATGTTTTTATTGTAGGTTTTTCCTTTATCGTCGGTAATATAGGCGACCATGTAACCTGAGTATAAAAAAGAAAAATAGCGTGCTACAAATCCTTGCTGTATTAGCGTTTCCTGTTTTTTTAGCTGAAACACTTTACTTATATCCAGTAACGTTTGAAGCGATTCTTTGGAAATGGGATAGAATGCATTTATTTTTTCCGTGAATTTGGATATGATGAAGTCGATCATTACCTTCTAACGTTTTTATGTATGAGCACTCGAACTCCTTTTATCTTCAAAACAGTAGAAAAATTATATTGTTTTTAAAAAAAGAAAAAAATATTCTAATTTACATTTCAGATTTAATCGATTAAACCTTTATAAAATTGCTTGCCCGAACGATGAGGATAGCTTGCATCGTCAATGAAAGTGTGTCGTGACGGCTGTGAGTACATCAATACTGCCTTAAAATCTTGCCAGTGAAGCATGTAATTCATAAAAGGGTGTCCATGAAGGATATTGCCAATGAGCTCGGCGTATCCGTAGCATTGGTATCGTATGTGCTGAATGGAAAAAAGACAAACAAGATTAATGCGCGTACGGCAGCTCGCATTAAGGCCCTGGCTGCTAAAATGAATTATACACCCAATCAAATTGCCAAAAGTCTAAAGACGAATCGAACTAATACGTTGGGATTGATAGTGGCCGATATATCCAACTTGTTTTACTCTTCTATTGCCAAGTATATCGAAGAAGAAGCAAGTGCTTACGGCTATCAGGTTATTTATGGAAGCGCACATGAAAGCCACGATCGTTTTGAGCAACTTTTAAATGTATTGTTGGCACGTCAGGTAGATGGACTCATCCTAGCTATTCCTGAAAATGCTGAAAAGAGTATTCATGAATTGACCTGTATTAATAAGCCTTTTGTGGTTATTGATCGAAAATTCAAGAATGCTCCCAAAGCACCTTCCATACTTCTCGATAATTACGATGCATCGCAGCAAATCGTAAAGCATATGGCTGCCAATGGCTATAAACGCCCAGGGTTGATAACTATCAATAGAAAGCTTTGCCATTTGAAGGAGCGTAAAGATGGATTTACTACTACTTGCAAAGAACTGCTTAAAAAGCTCCCTTTTGTATATGAGTTGCATGAAGAGAAATTGGAAGAAGAAATGCACCACATAATTCGAAGAAGTTTATACGAGGATAAAGTAGATAGTTTGTGCTTTTTTACTAATAAAATAGCAATGGCGGGTCTTTCTGAAATTGCTGCGCTTGATGTGGAGGTACCGGGAACATTAGGTGTAGTGTGTTTTGACGAAGCCGAAGCGTATAAATTGTTCAAAACTCCGGTGAGTTATTTGAAGCAGCCCATCGAAACTATGAGTAAGGCTGCAGTGAGCTATTTGATTAATCGAATAGAACATCCTAAAGAAAAGCCATCTATAACAATTAAAGAATTTAAAGGGACGTTAGTTGTAAAAGAATCATCGTCAAAACGTAGTTTATCAATTGTAAAAAGAAAGAATCAACATTTGGTGCGGTCATAATGCGCCCATCATCACAAATATGAAAGTTATGCGAATCTTTTACGGTTGTTTGCTTTGCTTGTTATTTTTTTCCTGCATTCCTGAGGACAAAAAGATGCAGGCTAAAGCAATATTAAGCGATAGTACTGGAGCGTATGTTTCTAAAAAAGATTTATCAGGAACCGTTGTAGGGTATTGTACCCCTACCCTAGATGCACCCTTCTATGTGGCTTTGGAAAAATCGGTTCGGGAAAATGTGTTGCGTTATGGCATGCAATATCTGGCTACGGATGGACAAGGAGATATCAATAAGCAGGTGCTTGCTGTGGAAGATCTTTTATCCAAAGGCATTCACGTACTTATATTGAATCCGCTAGACCCTAAAGCGCTAGTACCCATCGTGAAGCGGGCACGTGAACAAGGTGTTTTGGTATTTATACTGGATAGCTTTATTGATGAAGAAGCGCCGTACATTTCCAGTGTATATGCCAATAACCAACTCAATGGCGAGTTATTGGGTGAATGGGTAGTGAACAATATTAAACAGGCTCATTTAAACATTGCTATCATAAGCGGTAACCAAGGCAACCCCGTAGGAAGGGAAAAAAGACTAGGTTTTGTAAGAGGTATAGCCGATGCGCAATTGCACAAAAACAACAGGGTGGAATTTACCATTGTCACGCAGGGTTGGGGTGGCTGGACCAATAATGGTGGTCTTAAAGCAATGGAAGATATTTTAGTAGCACATAAGAACATCAATGTATTGTTTGCTGAAAATGATGCCATGGCCATTGGTGCACTCAAGACGATTAAAGAGATGGGCATGCAAGGTAAAATTGCTCTAGTAGGATTGGATGGTCAGAAAGAAGCATACGAGCTCATTAAAAAAGGCGAATACAGTGTTACAGCGCAAAACAGTCCGGAAATACTAGGAGAAAACATGGTAACCATTGTAGCGCGTTATCTGAATGACGAACCTGGTATTAAACAAGTCAATTACACTCGGTCGGTAATTATTGACAAAAACAATGTGGACCAATTCTATAATCCTAACTCACTGTTTTAAACGATGATTGAGTTAAAAAGTATATCCAAATCATACGGCGGTGTACGTGCATTGGACGATGTGAGCCTTTCTGTAGAGTATGGTAAAATCCATGCATTACTGGGTGAAAACGGAGCCGGCAAGTCTACTTTAATGAAAATACTTTCCGGCGCTGTTGAAAAGGACGAGGGAAGCATCTTTATCGACGGCCAAGAGTGTGTGATTGATTCGCCACGTAAAGCGCGCGATTTGGGCATCGGTATTATTTATCAAGAATTTTCACTGGTACCGGAGCTTACCGCATCTGAAAATATTTTTTTAAACCAACTGGGAAAATCTTTTTGGATCAACTGGTCCAAGTTGCATCAGCAAGCAGCAAACTTAGTTGCCGATATCGGTTTTCAAATCGATGTAACAAAAAAAGTATCACAGCTTAGCGTTGCCGAACAACAAGTTGTAGAAATAGCAAAAGCTCTTACCAATGATTTAAAGCTGATTATTTTCGATGAGCCTTCGGATGTGCTGGGTCCGCATGAAGTGGCTATTTTGTACAAAGTACTCGAGCGCTTAAAGAAGAAAAATATTGCCATTATTTATATCTCGCATCATTTGCAGGAGATTTTGCAGATATCTGACACCATCACCGTTTTAAGAGATGGTAAATCTATTGCAACGGAAGCTAATAAAGATCTTAATAACGATAAGCTCATTGCCATGATGTTAGGCAAGGAGTTGTTACACACACATAGGAAAAGAGAATTACATAGCGATAAAGTTTCGGAATTTAAAGTTACCGGTATTAAACTGTCGATGGCAAAAAATGAAGTTTCGCTTACTGCAAAATCAGGGGAAATACTAGGTATTGCGGGACTTGTAGGCTCCGGACGAACCGAGCTGCTACGCGCGATTTATGGTGCCGATGTTGCAGAAGGTAAGCGCGTATATATTGATGAAAGGCTTATTGCTACTACATCTCCCAAAGTAAGTGTAGCTAGTGGTATAGGAATGGTTCCGGAAGATCGTAAAAAAGAGGGAGCTATTATCAATCAAAGTATCCGCAACAATATATCCATGACCAATTATAGAAGTATTAATAAAGGCTGGGGATTTATTGATCATAAGCGAGAGTTAGATAACGTACGCACATTGATAGATCAGTTGCAAATTAAGTGTCAATCACTCGATGCAAATATCGATTCATTGAGTGGCGGAAATCAGCAAAAAGTGATTTTGGCAAAATGGATGAATAGTGGTGCTGATATACTATTGATTGACGAGCCTACGCGCGGCGTCGATGTGGGTGCACGTGCACAGATTTATGAAATCTTGTTTGATCTTGCCAATAAAGGGAAAACGTTGATTATTGTTTCTTCTGATTTAGAAGAGCTGATGACTATTTGCGATCGTATTGTAGTAATGAAAAAAGGTGTTATTACAGGAGAGGTGCAGCGCCGAGATTTTTCCGAAGAAACCTTACTCAGATTAGCTATAGAAGAAAAAACTTATGTAAATGAAAGCCGAAAAAATTAGTCGTAGTTTTTCTCAGTACAACACCCTCATCATTTTTATAGTGATGCTGGTGATATCGGGATTTATTACCGATAACTTTTTTACTGCCAATAATATTTCCAATCTGCTCCGCCAGTCGGCGCCTATAGGTTTGGTGAGTTTGGGTATGCTACTGGTGATACTTACCGGCGGCATTGATCTTTCGGTAGGCTCAGTGGTAGCTATGATTGGTGTGACTTTTTCTTTACTGAGTTATGAGGTGTACTATCCATATGCCTTTTTACTTTCGATATTGATAGGACTTGTTGTAGGTAGTATTTCCGGATTTCTGGTTTCCTATCGGCGCATAGCACCATTTATCGTAACGCTGGCCATGATGTCGATGGTAAGAGGTGCTGGATATTTATTGTCAAAAGGTGCACCAATTAGTGTGGGACCTTATTCTCAAAAAATTCTAGTGTTAGGAACAGGAACCCTTTTAGGCATTCCTGTTTCTGCATTGATACTGTTTAGTATTTTTATAATGCTGCATGTATTGCTGAAATATAACATTTTCGGAAGAATTGTGCTGGCCATTGGTTCCAATGAAGAAGCGGTGCGTTTATCAGGAATTAATGTAAAAAGAACCAAGTTTGCCGTGTATGTAATTTGTGCTGGAATTACTGCACTGGCTGGTTTGCTGATGGTTGGTCGTACCGGAGTGGGAACAGCCAATATCGGTGTAGGATTGGAACTAGATGCTATAGCTGCCGTAGTGATTGGAGGGGCATCATTGGCGGGAGGAAAAGGTTCGGTGGTGAATACGTTATTGGGTGTATTTATATTAAGCATGATCGGCAACGTGATGAACCTTTTAGACATCACTTCTTATTTGCAGCAAATCATTAAAGGAATTATCATTATTGCTGCTGTAGTGTTTCAACGTAACTAAGAATGGCCATGGTATTAAATTATCACAATGCTCGTTTAAAAGGATTGCTGCCTATTGGCTTTTCGAAAAATGCTAAGCCTCCATATCCTATATTGCATTTTGGCGTTGGTGGTTTTCATCGTTCGCATCAAGCTTGGGCATTACAACAATTGTTGAATAAGCATCCTGCCAAGTTCAGCAATTGGGGTATAACGGGCGTAAATGTGATGCCGCAGGATTTAGCGTTTGTGAAAGCATTACGGGCACAGGATGGTTTGTATTTTGTACAACGGTATGCTCCCGAGGGAACGCAAACAACCGAACTTATTACAACGATTAAGGAGATATTGCATGTTGCGGAAGATTACGATACGATTTTACAACGTATTGCATCGCCTGAAACAAAAATCATCAGCTTTACTATTACGGAGGGGGGGTATAATGTGGATCTTTCTCAAAATCGTTTTATATGGGAAACCTCCACAGTGCAGGAAGATTTAAAAAAGCAAGGAATACCTAAAACCGTCTTCCGCATATTGGCAGAAGGATTAAAGCTTCGGAAAGAGGCATGCGACGAAGGAGTTGTATTACTGTCTTGTGACAATGTACAGCACAACGGAGATGTGTTGCGTTTGGCATTGCTGGAGTTTTTACATCGCTATGATCCTTCGATGATAGATCGGGTGCAGCAAAAAGCCGCCTTTATTAAAACCATGGTGGATCGTATCACGCCGGTTACTACACCACAACAGAAAAATGATTTGCTTCAACAAGTCGATATTCAGGATAACTGTTTAGTAGTTTGTGAAGACTTCTTTCAGTGGGTAATAGAAGAGCATCCGGCTCTTGCAGATTTTCCGTTACAGGAAATGGGTGCTACGCTGGTGGATGATGTAGCGCCTTTTGAAGAAATGAAACTGCGCTTGCTCAACGGTGGACATTCGTTGACTGGATTGTTGGGAGATGCATTAGGTTATGATCGCATACATACTGCTATAAAGGATACCGGTATTCATTCGGTATACATGCATTATTGTAATAAAGAAGTGATTCCTACTTTGTCGTTTATTAATGGAGTGCATTATAACGACTATGTGGAGCAGTTGGTGGCGCGCTTTGGCAATCCCATGATTAATGATAGTACTGCTCGAATTATTTCGGGCTCTACCGACAAGCTTCCCAAGTTTGTGTTGCCGGTGATATGGGATCAGTTACGTCAGAGTTCTCCTCAAATACGAATAGGTGTATTCATTCTTGCTGCATGGTATTATTACTTAGACCGAGAGTTTAAGAAAAATCAAATGCGTGAAGTGCAAGATCAGCATCGTGATTTGTTAATGCAATTATTTAGTGAACCGGGATGGGAAGCATCCATGTTTATGGACCGCGTGCCTATGTTGCATTCGATTAAGGATGCCCCAATAGTTCGGGAATTATTCTTGCAGTATGTAAATGATTTTTTAAGTCGCGAGGCACGTGCCGTTATTCATCAGCTCTTACAACAAGTGTAACCTTAATTTATTTTAGTAAACATTAAAGCCTAAAACCGATCGATATGAAGCAAAGTATAGAAAAGATTCTTCTTGTATGCAGCATACTGTTGTTCTTTGTTATTGAGGTGTGCGCGCAAAAGAAACTACATACCATTCGTGTAAGAAATATGTCAGAGCTGCAGCAGTTTTTTCATTATGAAGATGGGAAGCCTGTAATTATATCCGGACACCGCGGAGGTATGCTTCCGGGTTATCCCGAAAATAGTATAGAAGCAATGGAAAAAACACTGAGCTTACTTCCTTCTTTTTTTGAAATAGATCCGCGTTTAACAAAAGATAGTGTGATGATTCTTATGCATGATGAGGATCTAAAACGCACTACAAATATGAAGGGTAAAGTAAGCGAACTGACTTATGAACAAATCTCCAAAGCACGCCTAAAAGATCGCCAAGGTAACCTCACCGATTTTAAAGTTCCCACATTAAAAGAGGTGCTGGATTGGGGAAAAGACAAAACTATCTTCAATCTAGATAATAAAAAAATTCCTTGGTCCATGTATGTGGATTTGTTAAAAAGTGGTGATTATCCCAATATCGTATTGAGCGTGCGCTCCATGGAAGAAGCGCTATATTATTATGAGCGGCTGGATAATGTGATGTTTTGTGTTGCTATAAAAAGCGACGCCGACTTGAAGGCCTTTCAGGCCACAGGAATTCCTTATAACCGTATTATAGCTTATGTGGGAGATGCTGTTTCTGACAAAACAAGAGAGCTCTGCGATTTTCTACATCGTAAAGGAGTGATGTGCTTTTATTCTTTTCCGCCGACATTTGATAAACTTAAAACCGATGAAGAGCGGATTAGAGCTTATTGCGCGGAGCTGATTAAACGACCAGATATCATCGAAACGGATTATCCGGCGTTATTTGCAGGCTTGCAGCAATAATTACGGATGCATCTTATAAATATGAGTAGAAATTGCATTGGGTTGTATTTTTTATTTATTTTGAAGCGCGCATAACCCCATTCGGTAATAAAATACACATATTGCTGTTGTAATGAAATATTTGAAATGTTTATGAAAAAATTGTTGTTGTGCTTTATTGTAATACTAGCCTGTTTAAGAGTGCATGCACAAACAGCCAATCCGGGTCAATACAAATACACTTTTACTGTTGCTAAAGACGGAAGCGGCGATTTTAAATATATTCAAGATGCTATTGATGCCATGCGGGGTTATCCACTTGCTCCCATTACGTTGTACATTAAAAACGGTGTGTATGTGGAGAAAATTGTATTGCCGCCTAATAATACAGATGTAATCTTTATTGGCGAGAATGTAGACAGTACCATCATTACTTTTGATGATTATAGTGGGCGTGGACGTATTACGACGTTCACATCGTTTACTGCTAAAATTTCCGGCAACAGATTTTATGCGCAAAACATCACATTTGCCAATACTGCAGGTCCTGTAGGACAAGCTGTAGCGTTGTATGTAGATGCGGATAAAGCTGTATTTAAGAACTGTAAGTTTTTGGGAAATCAAGATACCGTGCTAACTGCCGGAGAAACTTCACGCCAACTTTTTGAGGATTGTTATATAGAAGGTACAACCGATTTTATCTTTGGACCGGCAACTGCGGTTTTCAAGAACTGCGTGATAAAGGCAAAAGCCAATTCATACATTACCGCAGCTAGTACAACACAAGGCAAAAAGTTTGGTTATGTGTTCATGGATTGCGATATACAAGTAGCGGAAGGTGTTAAGAAAGTATATCTAGGTCGTCCATGGAGGGCATATGCCAAAACTGTTTTCATTCGTTGTAAGCTGCCTGCACAAATTGCTCCCGAAGGATGGCACAATTGGAGCAATCCCGAAAATGAAAAAACTGCTTTTTATGCGGAGTATAAAAACACCGGACCAGGAGCTGATACAAAACATCGAGTGCCTTGGTCGAAGCAGCTTACTGATAAAGAAGCAGCGGCATATACTTTGGAAAATATTTTCGCATCCATGTATCCTGATTTACCTGGAGAAAAAGATTGGTTTAAACAAACTTCCCTCAGGCCATTTGTTTGGAATGGAAAAGCTAAGTGATAATTATGGTGTATGATCAACTTTCAATATTTAGAAGCTGTTTGATGGTATGAATGACGCCATAATGATTATTATCTAGTTCGGTGGTATATTTTGCAGCTTCTAATATTTTGGGGTGCGCATTTTTCATGGCATATCCAAAACCTGCTTCTTTGATCATGTCTAAATCGTTCAAATAATCACCGAATACAAGAGTCTCCTCGGGAAGGATGTTAAGTTTTTTCTGGATAGCTTTAATAGCATTGCCTTTACTAGCTGTAGGACTGGTGATATCTAACCATATATGTCCGGCAATAGCGATTTTATAATCTTTCTCAAACTGTTTATAAAATGGGTAACTGTTAGTTTCGGAGCCTTTCAAATCGCAAAGGGAAATTTTAAGAATAACATCTTCGACCTTTGTTAAATCTTCCACTACTTTAAACTCCTGATAATATTGTAAGGCCTGATCGGCAAAATCTTGATTTTGATCTTCTATATACGCCAGATGTTTACTACATAAAACCGGATACACATCCTGAAGTGGGCGTGATAGATCGATAAACTTTTTGATTGATGCAAAATCCAGCGGATCGGTGAGTAGTTCTTCGTTATTGTGCACGACATAGCTACCGTTGTCACAAACGAAATAAATTTTGTCTTTTATTCTTTGGAAAATGCTAGCGATGTTATGAAAAGGGCGGCCGCTTGCGATGGCTAGGGTAATATTCTTTTCAAATAGTTTATCTGCTATGGTCCAGAAATCCGGAGGCAGTTGTTTGGAATCGGTAAGCAAGGAGCCGTCTAAATCTATCGCAATAAGTTTGATCATGATCTTTTTTGTTTAATCGCTGTATCCGCTCTTCAGTTTAAGTTTTTAGAAAGTTTTTCGTTTGCGGCAAATATAAAGAAGTGATAGTCCATTGGCAAAGATCTTTGTGAGTAAGTAAAATACAAAGCCGGGAGGATATCCCGGCTTTGTATTCGGTTATCGAAGTAAAAATATTTACCAAATTCTTATTCGGTCTTCCGGTTTCTTATACAGTTTATCACCTTCTTTTACATTAAAGGCTTCATACCATGCATCCATATTTACGATGGGACCAATGGTGCGATATTGAGCCGGAGCATGCGGATCGGTAACGATTTGTTGTGCTGCGGCTTCGGGCCGAATATTGGTGCGCCATACTTGAGCCCAGGACAGGAAAAACCTTTGATCGGGGGTAAAACCATCTATTTTTTCATTGCTCTGTCCCTGTTTGGTCATTTTAAATGCTTCATACGCTACATTCAATCCTCCCAGGTCTCCGATGTTTTCGCCCAGTGTGAACTTTCCGTTTACATGCAATGTATCCAAAACAGTATAGCTATCGAATTGTTTGGCTAATGCATCTGCTTTTGCTTCAAATTTTTTACGATCTTCCTCTGTCCACCAATTACGCAAGGTGCCATCGGCATCATATTTACTACCGTTATCATCAAAGCCGTGAGACATTTCGTGGCCAATTACAGCACCGATTCCTCCATAGTTAATGGCATCGTCGGCATTGGGGTCGAAGAATGGGAACTGTAGAATACCTGCAGGGAACACAATTTCATTGAGGGTTGCACTGTAATACGCGTTCACGGTAGGAGGTGTCATGCCCCAACGTTCTCTATCGACAGGTTTTCCTAAACGGCTTACCATATCGTTGTATCTCCAGGCATCACCGTTTCTTATGTTTTTAAAGAAGCTCTGGCGGCTGATTTCAAATCCGTCATAGTTCTGCCATTTATCCGGATAAGCAATTTTCGGACGGAATGCAGCGAGCTTTGCCAAAGCTTTTTGTTTGGTAGAGTCGCTCATCCAGTCAAGGCGTTGGATGCGGATGGCGAACGCCTTTCGGAGGTTTTCTACCAATTCTTCCATTCTTTTCTTAGCCTCAGGCTTAAAGTATTCTTTCACATATAATTGTCCTAAAAGCTCTCCAATATAGCCATCGGTAAGGGATGATATGCGCTGCCAGCGTGGCGTTTGCACTTTTTGTCCGGTAATTACCTGATTGTACGCAAAGGCAGCGTTTACAAATGGTGAGCTTAAATAGTTAGCAGCACCGCGCAATACACCCCATTGTAGATATACTTTCCAATCGCTTATAGGCGTTACGTTCAATAATGAGTCGGCAGTAACAAAAAAGCGTGGATTGTTTACTAGAATACTGTCTTGTCCTGCAGCTTTCAGTTCATGGAGTGTTTGTCTCCAGTTGATATGAGGAGTGGTTTTGCTGAAATCTTCCACAGCAAATTTGTTGTAGGTAAGATAGGCATCACGCATTTGCACACGGCTGTAATGCGCTTCGGCCAAGCTTTTTTCTATGCGGAAAATAATATTGGCATTATTCTCGGCCTGCACTTCGTCAGCTCCCACTAATTTAAACAGCGTGATAATGTATTTTCTGTAGGCATTTCTTATATCCTGAGAGCGTTTGTCATCCTTGAGATAATAATCCTTATCAGAAAGGCCGATACCTCCTTGTGAGAGTTGAGGTATCATTTTTTCAACATTTTTTCTATCCTGTCCTACGTAGAATCCGTAAAGAGGAGAGGCAATGCCGTGGGTTCGCTGATAGTTGATTTCTTTCAATACATCTTCCAGACTATTGATAGCTGTAATGCGCTGTAGATCGGGTTGAATGGGTGTATAGCCTGCCTTTTCTATGGCGATGCTATCCATCCCTGCAGCATAAAAGTCTCCTACACGGCGGGTAACCGAGCCCGGAGGAGCATTCTTATCAGCAGCAGCTTTTTCAAGAATGTTTTTTACTGCATTGATATTAAAATCTCTCAATTGAAGAAAACTACCCCAACGAGTTTCTTTGGGTGGGACAGGATTATTTTTTAACCAAGTGCCATTGGCATAAGTGAAGAAATCATCTCCTGGTTTTACGTTTTCATCCATATTGGCACGGTCTAAAAATCCGTTTTGCCCCAATTGTGCATAGGTTAGGGCGCATACTAGACTACATGCGGTAAATACGATTGCCTGTATAAAATATTTTCTCATGTGATGCGTTTTAAAAATTCGGATATGAAAGTAATAAAAGTTTTAAGCAGATTAGAGATTAACACTATTTTATTGCGTTGCCTCAAGTGAGAGGTCGCTTATGCACACCAATATCTGCATAACCTGTGCGTAGCTGTGCATAACCTGCTATAAGGGTGTGCAAAAATATGTTTACAAGCAGTGTGTATTAAAATGGCCAAAAATTTGGGAACCGGGCTTTTCAAGTAGTAATTTCATAATGCACTGCGGAAGTAGCGGGTAAACATTAAATGAGTTACTCAGGTTCGGAGGCAGTGTCATACAACAGATTCTTTGACAAAGTGTACCGTTAGAAACCAGTCAGTAATGAAGCAATGGCAATAAGCTACTGCTATCGCTGTACAGGTTGGTACATGGCAAGCAAATGTATGATGTTGTATGTGCTGAGGTAATGCAGGGCAAAATGCCTACTGATACAGAAACTTTAATCTCTGCAGTAAAACCAGGGATAGTTTTTGAAGCAGGCTACCCTGACAAAGCCTAAGCATTTTAGCGGATGCTTTGCCAATTGTCAGGCAGACAATCAGCATTCTATAGAAACTGAGAAGCTGCCCGCAGACAAAGTTGAAGCTATTAAAAGCATCGGGTTTAGCTACAGAGTGAGCAATCGTTTTGTAGTTTCAAACACGATGCTTTTTCTTTTATGATTCCTTGGCTGATTCCTGCGCTTTAAGTTTTTGTTCCCACAGCCAGGCAGTACGCATCATATCGTCTATACCATATTGGATTTTCCAGCCCAAGCTTTTTACGGCGTGATCATTGTTGGCATAAATAGCTACTACGTCACCGGGACGTCTGGGGCCTATTTCATAATTCAATTGCAGTCCGCTTACACGTTCAAAGGCCTGAATGGCTTCTAGCACGGTAACGCCATTGCCGGTACCAAGATTGAATATCTCGTAATTGGAGGTATTCTTATTGTTTTCCAAAAACTGCAGTGCAAGGGTATGTGCATGTGCGATATCGCTTACATGAATGAAATCGCGAATACAGCTGCCATCTCGTGTATCGTAATCCGAACCGTAAACCACTAGTTTAGGAAGTTTGCCGATAGCTGTTTGAGTAATGGCCGGGAATAGATTTTGCGGACGTCCGATGGGCAGCTCTCCAATTTCAATAGAAGGATGGGCGCCTACAGGATTAAAATAGCGAAGGGAGATAATTTTTGTATCTGTAAATACTCTTGAGAAATCTTTCAGTATCTGCTCACCCATTTGTTTGGTAGCACCATAGGGGCTTTCTGCAGGTTTAGTGGGTGTTTTTTCTGTTACCGGAATAGAATCCGGGTTGCCATAAACGGTGCATGAAGATGAAAATACGAAGTAGGGTATTTTAAAATCGCGCACGCATTTCAATACATTAATCAAAGAGTTCAAATTGTTTTCGTAGTACATAATCGGTCTTTCTACCGATTCGCCTACAGCTTTATAAGCCGCAAAATGAATAATGCCGATGATGTCTTCATTTTCTTGAAATACGGCATGGGTATCGTCAAAATCACAAAGATCTACCCGATAGTTTTTTACATTTTTTCCGGTTATTTTTTCAATGCCCTTCAGTACATCAGGGTTAGATTTACTATTGTTATCGATAGAAATAACCTCGTATCCGCTTTGAATTAAATCAACTATGGTGTGCGAGCCTATATATCCGCAACCACCGGTAACCAATATTTTAGCCATAAGAGTGTCAGTCGTGTTAAAGTTAAAAATATGAAGCAGCCGTATGGCTAGCAATTTTTTTCAGGGAAAATAAAATATTAACAATGTATACTCCCTCCTTCCCTGTTTTCTCTAATGGACAAAGGTGAGCGTTTTTTATGTAAAAATCAACGGTAAGATGTTTAAGATACCAGTTTTACGATAAAGTAAACGATTCCGGCTAAAATAGCACTAATAGGGATGGTGAGAATCCAAGCCCAAAGCAGGTTGATAGTTACCCCCCAACGTACTGCAGACAGGCGTTTGGTGGCGCCTACTCCCATAATCGAGCCGGTTATGGTATGAGTAGTACTTACAGGAATACGTAACTCTTCTGTAACAAAAAGTGTTAATGCTCCTGCAGTTTCGGCGGCCACACCTTCAAAAGGAGTAACTTTTGTAATCTTTGTTCCCATGGTTTTTACGATCTTCCAGCCGCCGCTCATTGTACCTAGTGCAATGGCTGTATAACAGGCCAACGGTACCCAAGAAACCATGTGGTCGATGCTGTAATTATCAGGATCATAAGCCACTAATGCCGCCATAATAATTCCCATCACCTTCTGTGCATCGTTACCGCCGTGGCCAATGCTGAATATAGCTGAAGAAACCAATTGCAGACGCTTGAACCAAATGGTAGCTCTGTGTGCATTAAGGCTGCTCAAGAAGAGCGAAAATGCAGCCATAATAATAATGATAAGGCCAAATAGCAGAAACTTAAAGTTAGTGGAATAGAATATAACTTTTGCGAGGTAAGAGTCGTAGTGGGTAGCAAGCTTTGCCGGATCAGTTTCCAGAGTGAGGGCCCAAAAAGTCAGTACTCCAATAATAATGGCAATGGAAAGCAACTTCATAGCCCATCCTTTTCTAAAAGAGTTGATAAACCAGATGGATAAGATGAATGCCATGATAAATCCGATAAGTGGTGCCATGAAAATAAAGGAGGCAATCTTCAATACCACGGCCGAGTTTACCGAAGCTACTGTTTGTGAGTGTGCAATAGCAGCACCCGCAAAACCCCCAATGAGTGTATGCGATGATGAAGAAGGAAGGCCTCTCCACCAGGTAAAAATATTCCATGAAATAGCTGCTACCAGACCGGCAAAAATCACATTAAGAGTAATATAGTTCTCCTTTACGGTTTTGGCAATGGTATTAGCCACACCGTGGTCTTTAAAAACAAAATATGCTGCAAAGTTGAAAAGAGCGGCCCATAAAACAGCTTGAAAAGGAGTGAGAACCTTGGTAGAAACTATTGTAGCGATTGAATTG
Source organism: Niabella digestorum (assembly GCF_036409055.1). Lineage (NCBI taxonomy): Bacteria > Pseudomonadati > Bacteroidota > Chitinophagia > Chitinophagales > Chitinophagaceae > Niabella > Niabella digestorum. The sequence goes on from NZ_JAZGLY010000009.1 coordinate 53,766, forward strand.
GCTGCGTCGTGAAAGCCGTTAATATAATCGAAGATAAGAGCCAGGGCTATGATAACTACGAGATAGGTGAACATAATTTAATAGTTGGTGATAGATCGTTCTATGGTTCTTGGATGCAGCGGGATTATCTCTCCGGCATTATAAATGAAAATTAATGAACCACTAACTATGCATATTTGATAATAATCGATTCAATTACATTACCTGCGTCTTCACATTTATCTGTTACCAATTCCATTACCTGGTAGATATCTCTTCTTTTAATAAGTTCTTTTGCATCAATATCACTATTGAATAGTTTTTCGATGCTCATATCGAAAACATCATCGCCCTGATTTTCGATGCTGTTGATTTTGACCAGCGCTTCGGTGATGTTTCTGACCTTTTTCATATCTCGAAGCTCGGCCACTGCGGTTTTAACGTGTTCGGTACCCTGCTCTATAAGTTCTGCCATTTTCTGAAACCCGGTTTCATTGGGATTTACACGGTAAAAGTTGATTTTTTTAGCAGCTGAGTAGGTATAATCCACTATATCATCGAGGGCTGCGGCCAGATAGTGTATATCTTCTCTGTCAAAGGGGGTAATAAAATTGCGTCCTAGCTCAGTAAATATATTGTGGGTATACTCATCACTGTCGTGTTCTACATCACTGATGTTTTGAACCAAGGTGCTTCTTTTATCGAAGTCGGGCTCATATACCACCTGTTTTAAGATTTTTCCGGAAAGAGCAACGTTTTCGGCAATTTTTTCAAACAGTTCGTAGAAGACTGTGCTGGCGGGAGTAAAAATTTTAAGTATTGAGTTCAGACTCATAAAATTGTATGTTTATTCAATGGCAAAAATATCCTGATAAGAACTTGTATACTCTAAAGTTAAAGGAATTAATAATTCCTTAATATTAGAATTTGAAGAAATATTGATAAATCCTTGATACTTACCGAAAAAATATGCGGAAAGGCACTTTTTTTAGATTAAAAACTGAGCTATGCAGCTGATACAAAAGTAAAAAGGCGCTTTCTTAAGAAGCGCCCATCATACAGGGAAAGTGAAAAGTTATGACTGCATATGAAATATAGTTAATTATCTGTTCTGAATGGAGAGGCCGGAAGTCCTTCTTTGTTAATCAAATTAGGATTTACCGGATTATCAGCCCATGCATAACGTACATACTTTGGCGATTTTACCTCATCGCTCGAAACAATCACTTTATCACCTTCGATAACGGCTTTTGCCCATACAAATTTTTTGTCTTCACCTGCAATGGCAAATTCTTCCAATGGTTCACCATCACTGGTAGTAAGACCACTTCCTGTATTGGTAAAGCTGATGATGATTTTATCGCCTGATATTTCAGCAGATTGATAAATAGGGCCACTATACACGATATTCTCTCCATATGTGATCTTTCGTGCAGCCAATGCTAATCTTTCGCCTACTTCTTTTTTTCTGTCGGGATGAATATCGTTCCATTCTCCCAAATCAATGGCCACGGCCATTCCTGTATTAGGAACGGATAGAGATTTGGCTTGTGCTTCTCTGAATTTAGCCCAACCGCTCTCCACTGGTAAATAATCGTAATCCATAAATCCGGGAAGTTGTACGAATAAGAACGGTAATGATTCGTTACCCCAATGGCGGCGCCAATCTTTGATCATTGCAGGTTGCAATAAGGCGTACTCATCGGGTTTGCCTGTATTACTTTCTCCTTGATACCAAAGGAAGCCTTTAAGCGTATAATTAACTGCGGGTGCTAGCATTGCATTAAATAAAGCTGTGGGTTGGTTTTGGAATGCAATACCACGCGGACCACCTCCAAAACCTCGCATGGGGCGGTTTACTCTACCCACTTTATATTGCCAGTATCCTGTAAGATTTACGGTATCTTTTTCAGTAGCGATGTAATAGGGCTTGTCGGGAACAAAACCTCCTTTTCCTGCATTGTTGGTAACACGCACCACAATGATGTTTTTACCGGGTTTTAAAACATTTTCGGGAATAGGATAACGACGTTGCGGATACATGTAGGTGGTGTTTCCGACTTTTGTACCATTAATGTATACTTCATCCGCATCTACTATGCGTCCTAAAAATATTTTAGCCGGAACACCCGCCATGGAGGCCGGAATGTCTACTTCTCTGCGATACCACACTACACCATCTAAATTGCGTACTCCCTGATCTTCCCAATAACCCGGAATGGCAATGGTGCGCCATCCTTTTGGTTGATATTCGGGGGCATACCATTTTTGTTCAAGTCCTTTGTCTTCAGGTTGTCTCATCATTGCAAATTGCGGAGGACCACCTCTGAAGCTATTGATATAACTGGTATCTTTATTTTTCTCAATTGTTTTGATTATTTCGGGAAATTCTTTAAATCCTTCTTCACTCATCCAAGCCTCGATGGGGGTCCCACCCCAAGTAGCGTTAATAATGCCGATGGGAATGTGATAGCGATCGTACAAGGCTTTTGCAAAAAAGTAAGCTACCGCTGAAAACTCTCTTACATCAGAAGGATTAGCCCATTTCCAGGCACCGGAAGGATAATCCTCCTGAGGAGCATTTAAATTAGTAACATTGGGAACTTTGAACTGTCGGATTTCCGGATAGTTTGCTGTTGCCACTTCGCGTGCGTATAGCACTTCGTGTAAACGCACCTGGTGTTCCATATTAGATTGCCCACAAGCCAACCATACATCACCTATAAGAATATGGTTGAGTGTGATTTTATTTTTTCCGCTTAACGTCATGGTATAAGGACCTCCGGCAGGTTGCGGTTGTAATTGCACTTTCCATTTGCCATCGCCACCTGCTTTGGTAGTGTATTTTTTCCCTTTAAAGTTTACCGTAACCTTTTCGCCGGGCGATGCCCATCCCCAGATGTTTACTTTCGCATTGCGTTGTAATATCATGCTATCGCGTACGAGTTGCGGTAATTTTATTTGGCTATGCGCTGTCAGTATTGAAAATATGCTTATGCCAAGTAGTGCAAACTTTTTCATTGGACCATTTTTAAAAGTCGTATATATCAGATAATATAATGCGATTATTGAATGCGGATTTCTTTAGTTATAACATTGCTAGTTGTTTTAATTTTTACGTCAGGTTGTCCTCCTCCAACACTTATTAAAAGTTTTCCTTTGGGCTGAAGACTTTTACCATCTTCGCCGGTAACCATTAAGTCTTCAGCATTTAGATGGAAGTGTAATGTTTTAGATTCTCCGGCATTCAATTCTATTCTATTGAAACCTCTGAGCGCTCTGATAGGAACTTTTATTTTTTGATCCGTATAAGCTATGTACAGCTGAGCCACTTCTTCTCCGGAACGGCTTCCTTTATTGGTAACCGTAACTTTTACAGGAATAGTAGTTCCTGCTTTTACAGTGATAGGAACTTCCAGATTACTGTATTCGAATTGGGTATAGCTTAATCCGTAACCAAAAGGATACAAAGGCGTTCCTTTAAAGTAGCGATAGGTGCGGTTTTCCATGCTATAGTCTTCGAAATGCGGTAAGTCTGCATCCGATTTATAGAATGTTACCGGCAATCTTCCTGCTGGATTGTAATCGCCAAATAGCACATCGGCTACTGCAGTACCGGCGGCTTGGCCGCCATACCATGCATTGATGATAGCTGGTATATTCTCATGTTCCCAGGGAATAGCAATCGCACTTCCAGTCATCATTACAAATACTACAGGCTTGCCGGTTGTTTTTAGCGTTTTCATTAGTTCGGTTTGAACGGCAGGTAACATTATGGATGTTCTATCTCCACCGTTAAAGCCGGGATAGTTTACAGGCATTTCTTCTCCTTCGAGTTGGGGTGAAATACCTCCTACAAACACAATAGCATCTGCATCTTTAATTCTTTCAGCAAGCGCTTTAAAATTGGTTTTTACTTTACCACCGGGAGTTAATCTTATTTTAGCCTGATAGCCGCCCTGCCAGAATTCCAAGACCAATTTATAGGTGGTGCCTTTTTTCAAATTCAATTTATATAGTCTTGCACCCCATCTGTTACGCTCCCATGCATCTACCACCAGCTTATCGTCTACATAAAAACGATAGCCATCATCTCCTTCCAGCTCAAAGTAGATTTCTCCGTCTCTATCTGCTGTGAAGTAAGAAGTATAGCGTGCAGAGAAATTATTGCCTTTGATACCTTCTACTACTTCTGCACCTTCTTGCCAGAAGTGATCCGGTATGGATTCATAACGCACAATGGGTGTACCTTTCAGTTCTCTATTGTCGAAATACTCAGCTTTAAATCCGGTTTTGTTGTCAATTCTGAAGTTGGCAACATTTTCTGTCATTTGGAATAGGGTGTCTGTAGTAAAGTGAATGGCTTGTTCATATACTACTTCAACATTTGGCCCTAATTTTTCTTTAATGCCATCCAGTACGGTAGTTATTTTGGAAGGAATGCCATTGTAGTTGCCCAATACAGCAATGCGATTATCAGCATTGGGTCCTAATACCGCAATCTTTTTGATGTTCTTGCTCAACGGCAACGTGTTATTATCGTTTTTTAATAGAACGAGAGACTGTCGAGCCATTTTTAGTGCATGTGCCTGATGCCGCTCATGTTCTAGCATAGATCGGGGAACCTGCGCAAAAGGAACCATTGAAGGCGGATCGAACATGCCCAGTTTCATGCGGATCATGAACAGACGCTTTACAGACTGATCTATTTGCGACTCGGACATTCTGCCTGCCTTTACGGCTTCGGTAAGCTTTATGTAAACATTTTGTCCGCATTCCAAATCGGTACTATTGATTACGGCATCAATGGCTGCATCCTCTGCGGTTTTATGAGTTTTATGATATTTGAAGAAATCATCCAATCCCCAGCAGTCTGAAGTAACATAACCGGTAAATTTCCATTGACGACGCAATATATCCACCATTAATTCGCTATTGCCACAACATGGTTTTTTTCTAAGCGCATTGTAAGCGCACATAACTCCGGCAATATTGGTTTTGGTGATGAGCTCTTTAAATGCCGGAAGATAAGTATCCCATAAATCAAAGTCACTTACTTCTGCATTAAAAGAATGTCTTATTGGTTCTGGACCGCTGTGTACTGCAAAGTGTTTCGCGCAAGCTGCGGCCAATAAATATTTGGGATGATTGCCTTGCAAGCCTTGTGTAAACACTTTACCCAGCATAGCTGTTAAAAATGGATCCTCTCCATATGTTTCTTGACCTCTTCCCCAACGCGGATCTCTGAAGATATTGATATTGGGTGTCCAGTAGGTAAGACCGTGATAACGCTCTCCCTCTTTTCCATCTTCAATGGCTGCATTGAAAATAGCTCTTCCTTCAAGAGCGCTTTGCACGGCCATCAACTTCAGCGAAGCCGTATCCCATGTGGCTGCCATAGCAATAGCCTGCGGATATACAGTTGTTCTGTAAGTCGTTCTTGCCACTCCGTGCAATACTTCATTCCACCAGTCGTAGGCCGGAATGCCCAATCGTGGAATTGCCGGAGCATGGTGCATCATTTGCTGCACTTTTTCCTCGAGCGTTAACCTGCTTACCAAATCTTCCACACGTTGTTCGAAAGGCAGGTTAGCGTTCCACATAGGGAATTGCTTATAATCCTGAGCATAACCTTTAAGTGTTGTAAACAACAATACGGCTATGATAAATTTTTTGAGCATAACGATAAAGCATTAATGTTGTAAACAGAAGTTGAGACTAGGGCGTCACTTCACCATAAGGATTGAGGGTTTTAATAAATCCGTTCTCGTCGTATTCCAGTTTGGTCATTTTTATATTTCTTAGGTGTGTGATGCCTTCGCTTAAAATACTATCATGATAAAACAAATACCACTCACCATTAAATTCGCAGATAGAGTGATGCGTAGTCCATCCTACTACAGGATTTAAAATCACTCCTGCATAGGTAAATGGTCCGTAAGGATTGTCGCCGATAGCATAGCATATTAGATGTGTATCTCCTGTAGAGTAAGAGAAATAGTATTTCCCATTGTACTTGTGAAGCCAAGGTGCTTCAAAAAATCTTCGGGATGTATCTCCTTGCAGCAGCGGTTTTCCGTTTTCATCTACAATCACAACATCTCTTGGTACTTCATCAAATTCCAGAAGATCATCTCTAAGTCTGGCTACTTTGGCACACAATGCCGGTTCATTATCTTCCGGAAGGAAAGCATATGGGCTTTCGGGTTGTTCCGCATTGAAAGTGCCGGTGCGCCAGCGTTGCAATTGTCCGCCCCAAATTCCTCCAAAATACAGATAATAGCTGCCATCATCATCCTTGAATGCACAGGGGTCGATGGAGAAGCTGTTTTTAATAGCTTCTGGTTGAGGTTTGAAAGGTCCTGTGGGACTATCGCTTACTGCTACTCCAATTCTAAAAATTCCTTCGTAATCTTTAGCAGGGAAGTACAGGTAGTATTTCCCATCTTTTTCATTAGCATCAGGAGCCCACATTTGTTTTTGCGCCCACGGAACATCTGTTACACTTAAGGCTACACCATGATCTACAACCTCACTCTCCGGGCTCTCCATAGAGAACACATGATAGTCTTGCATATCAAAATGACTGCCTAGATCATCAAATGCCTCCCCTGCGTCTATATCGTGCGATGGATAAATGTAAATTTTTCCATTAAACACATGTGCCGAGGGGTCGGCAGTGTAAATATGCTTTACTAATGGCTGCGATATAGCATTGCTGTTTAATGTAGCCAGCTTTGCAGCATCTATTTTGGGTTCTGACATATTCGATGTTTTAACAATTATTGATTGCGATGTCTTTGCTCTATTTCCATATTGATTTTATCGATCACATCATCTTCTAGCTCGTATTTAGAAATGATATACATGCCCAGTAATAACAACATAGCCGGAATTACAGCTACCAACCACAATATTCCCTGTTGGGCTAATGGAGTTTGTGATACCGCATTCTTTTCGTCGAAGTGTACTAGAGCCAGTACAAAACCGGGTACTACTCCGCCTAGCGCCATCCCAGCTTTGAAGAATATTCCGGTAAGTGCATTTACAATTCCTGAAATTCTTTTTCCGGTAGTGTACTCACCATAAGAAATTACTTCAGGCACTAGCGCCCACATATAACCTGTAGCTACAATAACTCCAGTAGACTTAATAAACTGAGCCAGTAGTACAATCCATACTTGTTCTTTTAATGCCGGTACTACGGAGATGATGTATAACATGGCCATACCTACGATGGCTACGGAAAGAAATACGTAAAACATCTTCTTCTTTCCTATTTGCCTTTTAATGGCAGGCACCATCGGCATAAAAATAAATGCAGGGATAGAGCCTAGTGCTGCAAAATACGGAAGCATATCAGGCGCCTGCACATTATAGATCATGTAATAAGATCCGGCAGTGTTGCTTATTGCCATCATAGCAAAAGCAGTAATAAAAAAGAATGCTAGTACACGCAAGGGTTTATTGTGACGAAACTCATTCCATAAATCAGATACACGAACATGTTCGGTATCTGCTTCGCTCATTACCACGCGTTCTTTTGTTTGTGTATAGCAGAATATCAGCAATGCCAATCCTACAATGGCATATAGGGTCATTGTAATGAACCATGCATTGGCGGATAAAGGCGAATTGATTTTTCCATCGGGAGAGAATGTCTTTACCAAAATAGGTATACCGTAAGCAACAGCTAGTCCACCAAGGTTTGCTAAGAACATTCGCACTGATGTAAGTTTGGTAATCTCATCCGTATCACGTGTGAGCGATGCGTTTAATGCACCATAGGGTACATTAATTAACGTGTAACACATCGATAGACCTACATAGGTAATATAGGCATATACTAATGATCCGGAGAACCCATTCCAAAAACACAAAATAGCAAAGCCTGTAAGCGGTATGCCTCCCAGAATGAGATAGCTACGATATTTACCCAATTTTGGGTTGCGTTTATCTACAAAAGCACCAACGAGCGGATCCCACGCCACATCTATCAGCCGTACAATCAGGAACATTACTGCTGCAGTTGCAGCGGGTAAGCCGTATACGTTGGTATAGAAGATGAGCAGATATTGAGCTACAGTTTGGTAGATCAGATTCTGCGCCAGATCTCCCGATCCGAAGCCGATGCGTTGCAGCCATGTGAGCTTATAAAAGCCTTTTGCTTCGGTTATTGTTTGTGCTGAAGTATTCATACATTATGGTTTGTGAGGCTGATTATTTACCGGTTTTTAGTGCCATTATGCTATAATATGCTGCTTTCGGTTGATACTGTCTATCGAACAGCAGTGGATAGTTGGTTCTGCCTCTAATAGGCCATCCATTTAACCAAGATTGCCCATCGTTTACTCCCCAGAAGGTTATACGAGAGATATGATCTTTGTATTTTAAGAAGAGTTTGAAAAGCTCTTCGTAATCTTTTGCGAGTTGCTGAGATACAGAGTCTGGCAAGCCATTAACGTATGGATTCATTTTAGGATTTTCAGCAGCATGGAGGCTCACTTCTGCAGATGTGTTATCCCATGGGCTGGGCAGTACGCTGATGTCCAGCTCTGTAAACATTACTTTAATACCCAAAGCACTAAACTCTTTAATGCTCTCTTCAATGTCTTTGAAAGGTACTTTACCTAAATGCCAGTGTCCCTGAATACCTACGCCGTCAATGCGTACGCCGGCTTCTTGTATTTTTTTGATGATGGCAATAGCGCCTGCGCGTTTTTTAGGTTGCTCGATGTTGTAATCGTTATAATATAGTTTGGAATTAGGAGTAGCTTTTTGTGCCAGGCGAAATGCTTCTACAATATAATCTTCTCCTAATGCTCTCAGAAAAGTAGACTGTCTTAATGTTCCGTCTTCGTTCAAGGCCTCATTTACTACATCCCAAGAATCAACTTTACCATCATATCTACTTCCTACTGTTTGAATGATATCTTCAAAATATGCACGTACTGAATCTGGATTTCTGATGCCACGCATAAATGCCGGCATTTGGCTATGCCAAATAAAAGTGTGACCATTTATTTTTATGTTGTTTTCTTGTGCAAAAGCGACCATTTTATCAGCCAGTGAAAAATCATATTGCTTCCAGCCTGTCATCAGCCTTTCAGCCTTCATTAAGTTTTCGGGAGTGATGGAGTTAAAATGTTGTTTGATCAGCTCTAAGGCCTTTTCATCTCTTCCCGCAGCCTGAAAATCGCTCATGGCGGTACCTATAAGGAAATCGTCTTTAAAAGCATCTTTTAAACTAGTAGGTTTTTGTGCGTTTGTAGTAGTGCTGATGCTGCAACTAGTCGCAATAAAAGCGAAAAGAATGATAAACAGAGTCCAATTTCTTTGCGTCATTTTTTTATTTTTTTTTGTGAACAATAGTCTCAGAAGGTCCGAGGTAACTGTATTGCAATCCTCCGAAGTCAACGATTAATTTTTGCAATACGAGCCCCGGTGTGTTACAAAATATTTTTACGGTGTGGCGTCCGGGTTGGTTAATATGATGTTTACTTTTTTTGATGATAATATTATTGGAAACCCACATGGACCAATCGCGTGAATCCACAGCTTCTTTATTTACAGATATAGTTTGAGGAGTTTCGTTGTCTACACTGATGGCAAATTGCATTCCCTCCTTTTCGTTATTGAAATTAAGTGTAGGTGAAAACCATGCTTGTATTTCGAAATCTCCTTGACTATAAGTGTAGATATCGTACTCTAATACAGCTTGGGCTTGATTATTTTTATGCTGATAGGTAACAGGATTTAATGTAATGCCATCGCCGCATTTACCTATATCCGGAATAGTGGTCCAATATAGCGACCCAATGTCTTTTTTTGCAGAGTAATGGACTGCTGCAATGGACACATATCCGTTTTGCTCATAAAAGCTATTGCGGTCAGGAGTTCCTTTAATCAAGTCTCGAGCGGTTTTGATAGTAGCATCTGGTGCATATGGCTTGTTGTCGGTACCATTGGTTACATACTGCACTTCAGGCATCCGTTGTACTCTAGGTTCCTGCCAGAAAGTATAACCGATGTGCTTTTGAGCCATCATATGGTTCCACTTGCCATTATTGATGCTGTGATATTCTAGTGTTATCAGTGAATCCTGCTGATAAAAATGTTTTACTTTTTCGGCGTATTCATTTGCCAGTGTATTGTTTTGCTTCGCATAGTACTGATTCCATGCATGAGCTGTATACATGTTCTGCAGATTGCCGTAGGCTTTTACAGGATGCAGTACCAGTTGGTAATACGCATCTTTGTGAGTAGCAGGGATGAGATTGTATATTTTTTGTGCTTCTTCCAGTAATTGATTCCAGTCTTTAGTAATTTTTTCCGCTTCGTTGTAATTCAGGATACTATAAGTATTGGCATTGAGTAGTTCGGGTTTTCTTCTAGATGCATACAAAGCGTATTTACGCATAATGTCTCCAATTTCTTTTGCATAGCTTTTTCCAAACTGCTGTTCGGCCCAGTATGTATAATAGCTGCGTAAGTTGGAAGCATTCCAGCGTTTTACATCCCATGCATAGTCCAAGAAGAATGAAATAGGAAGCTCCATGGGTTTTAAATCGCCCACGTTTACAATCCAAACTTTGTCTGCGCCGTATTCATATGCGATATGCATTTGCTCCCATACACGGGCTATATTATTTGTGTTGATCCATTTGTAATTACGAGGACCACCTACATAATCATAGTGATAGTATATGCCATAACCTCCGGATCTTTTTCGCGCATTTGATGGAGGCATGCGACGTATGTTTCCCCAGTTATCATCGCATAGTAAGAGTGTTACATCGTCAGGCGCTTTCATACCTCGATCGTAATACTCCTGTACTTCTTTGTATAAAGCCCACATTTGCGGTGTTTCATGGGCAGGTCGTCCTGTAATTTGTTCGATAATGTTTCTTTGATCTTTGATAATGCTTTCTAGCAATTGATAGTTTGCTTCTATACTGCCCAGATCTGGCATAGGTTCATCGCCATCGCCACGCATGCCCAATGTTACAATGTTATCGTAATCCTTGTTTCGACGAAATCCATCTTCCCAAAATTTCAGTAACCCTTCTTTATTGGTGTAATAATTCCACGCACCACCGTACTCCTTTTTGTGAGTGGTCCATTCCTTTTGAGCACGCATCATAGGTTCGTGATGCGATGTTCCCATTACAATGCCATAAGCATGTGCCAGTTTGGGATTTTCCGGATCGTCTTCATTAAATGCTTTACCCCACATAGCGGGCCATAGATAATTTCCTTTTAGGCGCAACAGTAATTCAAATATGTGTACATACATTTTACTGTTGATACCGCCGAATTTTTCTCTAGCCCAGCCTCCAAAAGCGGGTTCTTCATCATTGATGAAAATGCCTCGATATTTTACAGAAGGAGAATCATAAAAGTATACTCCGTTTTTGAAATAAGTATTGTGTCGTTTTGTTACCGGAACATCGGCCCACCAGTACCAAGGCGACACACCCAGCTGCTTTGAAAGCTCTAAAACAGCATAGGCAGTACCTCTCCTGTCACTACCGGTGATGATTAATGCCTTATCAACGCCTTTTGTAGGGGATTTAATGGTTTGTAGTTGAAATGCTTCCCATTTTCCTTTTAGGGCGTTGGCGTTTAATTTTTTATCTTTTGCTAAACCCACGAGCAACGGGTCTTTATCTACAATGCCGATAATAATCACTTGTTTCAATCCGGCGGAGAGATTATGGATAATTTGTGGTTGATGGCCTGTCACTGCAGCAATATCTTTTTGTAACAGGTGTGCTGCAATGTGAATTAATGTATCTGCATTTTGATCTATATAAATAGGCGTAGCTTTGTTGTCTGATACAATGGCAAAGCTGTTATTACTTCGGGTTTCTGTAATAAAGTCTTGGGCATGTATAGTGCCGAAAAAAAATACAATCAATATAGCAATGAACGATTGTTTCATATCCGCTAATTATAAATTACCGTTGATGCCAGGGGCATGAGGGAAACGTAAAGACTTGTAATATTCAAGAGTTTTATCAGGTGCCTCGTAGTGAGAGGGAATAGGCAGCTCTGAGAATGTTTGAAAATATAACAAACACGCATTGCGCCACCACTTGGCTTCTTTATGTTGAATATTTAAAAGTTGGCGTACGTGATTGTATCTTTCTTCATCAATGTATGCTTTTACAGTAGTCCATATGTCTTGCATCCATTTTACAGTATCGGCTCCACTATAGTATCGGAAACAGAGCTCGTCCCACAAACTACGTCCTGTACTCAGTGTGTAATTCCATGGTACGTGATGAAACCAGAGGATATATTCAATATTACAAGTTTTCATGTTTTCCCATTGTTTACGCACTTCGGGAGCATATTGACTAAGTGCATCGCTTCCGGTTGCTGTACGATCGAATCCTAAACCTTTTTTGTCGGCTTTGTGATAGTACACAGGATTCCAATCGGCGCGGCCGGCATTTTCCACCCAGGGCGCAGGGCCGTAATGGTGGCCGGTACCCATAATGTGATGCAACCCCAGCGGGGTCATATAGTTTACAGCAGCTTCTCGTGAAGCCATCATGATTTGCTGGATAGGCTGAAGAACTTTGGGATTGTTGCCAAACGTCTGACGAATCCACTCTTCAGCAATAGTTTCTGAAGATAGTGTGTGATCCCATGCCAAACGTCCAAATGCATACCAGTTGGCTTGGCCGAACAAATGTCCCGTCCAGTTGATATCGTTGCCAATATTGGCTACACCTGCAATAGCACTTATTTTATGTTTTTTTAAAGACCCGTCAGTTATTTTAGCTACAGTAGAACCACGCCCGTACGCATAGGTATCTGCGTCCAGACATTCTTTGTATAGCGGAGCTTGGTATACCAGATGTGTGGCTTGTCCCAGATATTCTTGAGTTATCTGAAATTCGGCCATCAATTGCGTATTGGGCATTGCACCAAACAAAGGAGAAAATGGTTCTCTAGGTTGGAAGTCGATGGGCCCATTTTTTACTTGTATGAGAACGTTCTCTTTGAACTTACCATCAAGAGGTTTGAACTCCAAATAAGCCTGCTTAAATCTGTCTGCAGAAGCAATCGATTCGCCGGCTACATCTTTTTTACCTTCTTCAAAGTGTTCGCCTCTTCTCTGAACTCTTGCATCATACACAAAAGCACGCCACATTACGATACCGCCATGGGGGGCTAATATATCGGCGAACATATTTGCTCCGTCAGCATGCGTTCTACCATATCCTTGCGGACCTGGCTGTCCTTCTGAATTGGCTTTAATTAGAAAACCACCGAAGTCGGGAATCATTTTGTAAATCTTATCACATAAATGCTTCCACCATTCGATTACTTCGGGGTTTAACGGATCGGCGGTTTTCAAGCGTCCGATTTCGACAGGAGCACTAAATTTTGCGGTAAGATATACTCGTATTCCATAAGGGCGGAATACATCGGCCAAAGCTTTTACTTTTTCCAAGTAAGGATCGGTAAGTACTAATGAGCTTGCATTTACGTTGGTGAGCACCGTTCCGTTAATACCTATGGATGCATTGGCACGTGCGTAATCTATATAACGTTTATCGATATAATCAGGTAGTGTATGCCAATTCCAGATAGAGATACCGGCATATCCGCGTTCCACACTCCTATTGAGATTATCCCAATGATTTAAGATGCGACGCTGAATTTTTGGAATACTGATGGTTGATAAAGATTGAATAGATTGGTGCGATTGTAACAATTTTAAAAAATGAAAAACACCATACAATACTCCGAGATCAGTTTCTGCAGCTATAAGGATGAGTTTTTTATTATTGATTGTTTGGGAATAGATGGCAAAACCTTCTTGTCCTGTTTTAATTTTTTCTTTTTCAAGAAATGATTTGATGACTGGAGAACTAGATGGAGTGCCTGCAATGAGTGCATTATCTGTTTGCGCTCCCACTTCTTTAATAGGAGCACCCAACAAACCTGATAACCCCATCTCCAATTCCTTTTTGGCCACAAGTAAGGTAGGAGATATGGCATTGATATGAATGCCTGCGATACTTTTTCTGTAAAGATTCAGATATGTGGGGTCTTCAATTTTTTTATAACGCAACCATAAATCATATCCGTTTTCTGCATGTACATATGCAGTTACGACAAGCAGCGATAATAATAGTACAAACAATGTCTTTTTCATTGCAAACAACAAGGGCTAGATATGGCAAAATTTATTTTTTCTTATTTTTTTCTCACGGAGGATTCGCGAATGATTAATTCCGAATTAATGATGATGGTATTAATCTTACTTAAATCGCTTACTCCTTTGAGATGATTAATAAGTGTGCGTCCGGCAACTTCACCCATTTCAATACCCGGGTAGTTCACGGTAGTGAGGGTGGGCTCAATCAGATGGCCGATCGCATCGTTGTTGAATCCTACTACCGCAACGTCTTCTGGCACTCTTAATCCCGCTTCTTTAATTTTTTTAATAAATGAAGCTGCTACAAAATCGTTAGTAATAAAGGCGCCGTCAGGTCTTTCGGACATGTTTAGGAATTTCTTTGCAGCATCGGCACCGGTTTCCTCGCTCAGGTCTCCAATGAATACCAGCGATTCATCGGGTTCAATATTATTATCGTAAAGTGCATCCTTATATCCTCTATACCTATCGGAGTATACATTACGTGATAAACTAGCGGTAATATGTGCTATGCGTTTGCAACCTTGTTCAATAAGGTGCTGAGTAGCTTCGTATCCGCACTTATAGTTGTCTATAACCACCACCGTATTGCCTTTGCCTTTTTCTACACGGTCAAAGAACACTACCGGTACATTTCTATCGAAGAATGGCTTGAAGTGGTCAAGGTTTTTGGTGTCAAAGGAAAGCGACGCAATAACGCCGTCTACGCGCTTATCAAAAAGGTTTTTAGCATTGGCTGCTTCCTTAGCAAAGCTTTCGGAAGAGTGGGCAATAATCAAATCATAACCGGCTTCAGTAACGATTTTTTCCACACCCGACAACACGGAGTTAATAAACGTACTGTTCAGCTCGTGAACCATAAACGCTATGGTTTTGGTTTCGCCGCTTCTCAGGTTACGGGCAAAAGGATTTGTTCTATACCCTCTTTTTTCGGCCAGCTCAAAAATTTTTTTGCGGGTTTTTTTGCTCACCACGGGGTCGTTTTTAAGCGCGCGACTCACCGTTGCTACTGAAATATTTAATTCGTTAGCAAGGTCGTAGATGGTGACGTCTTTCTCCTTTTCTTTCTCTTTTTCTTTCGCCATATGGCAATTTTAATTTTAGGTAAAAATAAAAGTTTTTTTGTAATCGGTTACATTTATTGAAAAAGTTCTTAAATTCGCATAGACGATAGCGTGAAAAAAGTGTTTTTCGCTGCTTGCTAAGATTGTGAAAGCCATATCTAGCCTGTGTTTTAGCCTGATGCATTGGTGTCTTTGCGAATTGGAACTATGGATACAGTAAATTAGGGAATTTTTGTTTATCGGTCGCTTTTGACGTTAAAAAATATGGATTTTTAAAGAGCTAACACCCTCTATAAAGGATTTTTATGAAATCGTTTAACTAACATTTAAAACCATAGCTATGCAAAGATTGCTTGACATTTCTCAGATGCTATCTGCAAGCCAAAGGCGGGGGCATCGTATGCGGCTACTGTCGTGCTTATTGACCTTCATATGTCTTTTTGGATTCAATGAAGCTTTTGCACAAAGAGTCATAAAGTTGACCGGTAGGGTAACTGATGAACAGGGGCAGGCAATACCCCGGGCGTCGATACAAGTAAAAGGAACCAATACCGGAACTATAGCCAATTCTCAGGGATATTTTGAAATTAGTGCTCCGGCCAATGCTGTGCTGGTGGCATCTTCTGTGGGTTATGCAACACAGGAAAAAGAAATTAATAACCAGTCGGTTATTGATTTTATACTTGTGAAAACAGCATCTGATGAGGATGCTGTAGTGGTGATTGGTTACGGTAATCAACGTAAAGAAGCCGTAACAGGTTCTGTTGCCTCAATTAGTGGTAAGGCCTTAACCGAAGTGCCAGCGGCTAACATTTCCCAATCTTTACAAGGACGTTTGCCGGGTATTGAGTTGTCTCAGACTTCCAGTAGACCGGGCGCTACCATGCAAATTCGTATCAGGGGTACTCGTTCATTGAATGCTAGCAACGATCCTTTGATTGTGTTGGATGGAATTCCTTTTGCAGGTTCTATAGCCGACATCAATCCTAATGATGTAAAAAGTATTGATATCTTGAAAGATGCTTCGGCTACTGCTATCTATGGATCTCGTGGTGCCAACGGTGTGATATTAATTACAACGAATAAAGGAGACAGGGGCGCTAAAGCCAGAGTGACTTATTCTGCTTATCATGCAGCGCAAACAGTTTTTGCTAAGTTTCCCATGATGAACGGTCCGGAGTTCGTTGCACTTCGAAAGGCTGCGGGTTTATATACGAATGGTGTGGATGAGGCTGATGATGTAGATGTGGACTGGCAGGATCTGCTGTACAGGACAGGTTATATTACCAGTCATGATGTAAATCTTAGTGGAGGAACTTCCACCGGTAGTTACAACTTTGGATTGGGATATTATCAAAACCAAGGAGTGATACCTACTCAACAATATAAGCGTTATTCTTTACGTGCAACAATAGATCAACAGATCGGAAAATATTTCAGAGTAGGGTTTACTTCCAACAGTAATCACAATCGTAGCGAAGGTAATCAGTTAGGTCTTTATACAACATTATCAACCACACCTATAGCCAATCCTTACAACGAGGATGGATCTTTAAAGAGAACGGTAAGAATGCCTCTGGATGAGCATTTCGTAACTACCAGAGGAGTGGTAGAAGGACTTCGTGACCAGTGGTTAAGTGAAAACAAAGGGTTTGCAACCTATAATGCTATCTATGGTGAGGTACGTATTCCTTGGGTGACTGGATTGAAATTTCGCACTAATCTGGGATTGGATTATATGCACACACATACCGGTGACTATACCGGCGAAGGTATAAACAGTGCTAATCCCACCACTCCCTCCAGCGCGGGTATCAGTAACTCCAAAACCTATCACTGGACTATTGAAAATATTCTCTCATATGACCGCACTTTCGCGGGTAAGCACAACTTAAATGTGGTGGCTTTGTACTCTGCAGAGCAAAGTACTTATGACCGCTCATCTATGTCGGCTAGAGATATTCCGGCAGATGCTTTCCGTTATTTTAATCTAGGTCATGCAACAGGAGAAATTACTGTAAGCCCTGACGGACAGGATTACCAACAATGGGGATTGCTTTCGTACATGGGTCGTGTAATGTACTCCTACGATAATCGTTACATGATTTCTGCAACCCTGCGTTCAGATGGTTCTTCTCGTCTGGCACCTGGCAAAAAATGGCATACTTATCCTGCCGTATCTGTGGGTTGGAATATTTCTAATGAATCCTTCATGCAGAATGTATCGGCTATTAATAACTTAAAGTTGCGTTTGGGTTACGGACAAACTTCCAATCAGTCTATTGCTCCTTATGCAACACTGGGACGTTTGGCAACACGTCCGTATAACTTCGGCCCTGATACTTATGCTGTGGGATACTATGTTTCTATCCTTCCCAACCCGAATCTGGGATGGGAGTACTCGCTCACCTGGAACTATGGTTTGGACTTCTCTTTATTTAATAACCGTTTGTCCGGTACAGTTGAATATTATGTTACCAATACTAAGGACATCTTGTTAAACGTGAGTCTGCCAAATACTTCCGGTGTGAACAGCTATACTGCTAATATAGGCGAAACTCAAAACAAGGGTATCGAAGTAAGTCTGAATGGAAAAATTCTGGATAATAGAAATGGTTGGACATGGGAAGCCGGAGTAAACTTCTATGCTAATAAAAACAAACTTGTAAAACTTGCATCCGGACAAACTCGTGACGAAGGTAACGCATGGTTCGTAGGTCATAACATTAATGCCATTTTTGATTATGAAAGAATCGGTTTATGGCAAGAAGATGATCCTCACTTGACGCTATATGAGCCAGGTGGTAATGTGGGTATGATTAAAGTAAGATATACCGGCGATTACAATGCTGATGGTACTCCTGTTAGACCTATTGGTCCTGATGACCGTCAGATTATGGATGTGGATCCTAAGTTTCAGGGAGGTTTTAATACACGCGTATCTTATAAAGGATTTGACTTAAGTACTGTGGCTTTCTTCAGAAGTGGCGGTATTCTGGTAAGTACCCTTCATGGTTCTTCAGGTTATCTGAACTTGATGACAGGACGTCGAAACAACGTAAAAGTGGATTATTGGACTCCTGAAAATCCGAACGCAAAATATCCTAAGCCCGGAGGTATCTTAAGTGGTGATAACCCGAAATATGGAAGCACACTGGGATACTTTGACGGAGGCTTCTTGAAATTCCGTACAATTAGTTTGGGATATGACTTTAACTACAGCGTGTTAAAGAACTCAGATGTGAGACTGAGAATGTACTTTACTGTACAAAATCCATTCGTGATGTTCTCTCCGTTCCACAAAGAAACCGGAATGGATCCTGAAACCAACTCTTACGGAAACGAGAACTCTGCTGTAGCTTCTTATCCAAGACGGATTTTGACAATTGGAACTAACAGTCCTGCAACAAGAAACTATGTGCTGGGTCTTAACTTAACTTTCTAAAAAATGAGAATTATGAAAAAGATTCATATAAAAAAGTGTATTGCTTCCTTGACATTGCTGTCGGTACTTTTAACAGCATGCACAAAGATTTTGGAAGAACAGCCGCGCAGTATTTTCGAGCCCGGTTTCTTTAAAACAGAAAAAGGGGTAATGGGGGGTCTTACTTCACTATATGCCCACTTGCGCTGGCTTTATGGTCAGGCCTATTATTATAACTCTTGTCTAACCGGTACGGATGAAGCTACCTGGGGCCAAAGTGCTGACGGTAACTTCTTGGACATGGATATGACCAATGTAGGTAGAGTTTCAGCTACCAGTTATCCTATAAGCATTGTATGGTCTACTGTTTTCTCGAATATCAATACTGCCAGTGGTATTATTGAAAACGCCGCAGAGGTAGGTATTTCTGATGCTCTAATTGCTGAGGCTAAATTTTTCAGAGCATTCGATTACTTCCTATTAGTACAAACTTATGGGGGCGTACCGCTGGATTTAGGTGCCGGCGAACTGAAATTTAATACAGCGCCTACCAGAACCTCTGTTAGAAATACTGTTCCGGAAGTGTATACTAAGGCGATTTTCCCAGATTTAAGGGATGCTGTTAGAGATTTACCGGCAGTAGGACGTGTAACGGGTGGTGTTACTAAAACAGTAGCTCGTTTGTATCTGGCTAAGGCTTATCTTACCTATGCATGGTGGCTGGAAAACCCCAACAATATTCCTACTTACCCCGAAACTCCTAGGGTAGATCCGGATGGACATGACGCTCAATGGTATTTCCAACAGGCCTATAATGTTGCGGTAGAAGCGATTAACGATCCGGGTCCTTTCGGTTTGCAACCTACTTTCTATGATTTGCATTTAGGTTCCAATGACCGCAATAATGAAATACTCTTATACGCCGATCATACCGAAAATAGTGAGTATTACAACGGTGGAAGTCTGACTTTCGGTAGCGGTGGAGCTCCTGACAACTTTGCTGTATGGATGCTTACTTGGAACTATACCAATATTCGAAGCAGTACTTCCAATACTTCATGGCAGCCGGTAAGCTCAGTACAGAGAGAAGCTGCGCAAGCCCTAGGTCGTCCTTGGGTACGTATGGCACCACCCATCGAAGTATTTACAAGAACATTTGCGGATAAAACCAAAGACTCTCGTTATGACGGGACATTTGTAACCACATACCGCGGTAACTGGCATTTGCAAGGAACCGGTCTAACCAACGTTCCTGTGCTATATAACGCCAATTACCTGCCGGTACAACCAGGAGATGCTATTCTTACCTTCCTTGACGAAGAACCGGCTACTCCTATTGATTACTCTAATTCTGTTTTCAGAAGTAATGTAGGTGCAGGTGTATTGCCCGGAAGAGCCGATTTCGTAATAGGACCTAATGCAATTAGCCGTCTGAGATATCCGGGCTTGTGGAAGCTGGGTACTTATCGTACCGATAACAATGGTGGTTTGGGACAGCCCAACGCTGGTTTGACTCGTCCGTTCAACATCGCTAAGTTCTCCGAGTTGTACTTTATCGCGGCTGAAGCTGCTGTAAAAGGAGCTACCACTCAAGCCGGTAAAACTGCAAGGGATTTGATCAATGTGATTCGTGCTCGTGCGGGTAAATGGCGCTGGCATAACAATGGTAATGTTGAAAAAATTGAGGATAATAGCGCTGCCATGGTAGCTGCCACACCCACAACCATTACCATTGATTATATTCTTGAAGAACGTTCTCGCGAATATTTCGGCGAAGGATATCGTTGGTACGATTTAGTGCGTACTCAGAAATGGGCTGATGTGGCTACAACCTATACCATTTGCGGCCCAGGTGAGCAAGACACTATTCCGGTTACATTTACTCGTAATATTCAGCCTTATCATTACTTAAGGCCCATACCACAGGGACAGCTGGATGGAATGGAAATGTCTCCGGAAGATAAACAACGTTATCAAAATCCTGGTTATAACTAATCGTTGTATAAAGAGCTTACGTTTAAGCAGTAACTCCCTCTCTATCCACTACGCTGAGATTCTTCTCGGGTGTAGTGGATTTTTTGTTTTACATCCATCTTCAATATGTATCCTAGAAGCTTTGTATATACTCTTTATATCGGTTGAACAAATGCCCTGCTTGCAGATAAGCCGATTGTGGGCTCATAAAATGTGAAAACTCAAATGTTATAGCCTTATCGTAGCCGGCTTTACGTGCTGCTTCCAATTTTAATCGCAGTTTTTCAAATTTGATTGGTAAAAACTTGATCGGCATATCTCGGTCGAAAGTTTCAGCATTGGTCCAGCACTTTAGGCCATATTTATCGGCCATCGCTTTATTTACACGGAAGAAATCTTCCAGCTCGTGATAGTCGATATGCCCATCTTGAAAAGCTACAGCGTCCACTGCGTCTTTGATTCCGTCGAGTATTTCACTCCATTCTTTTTCATGCTCTGCCAGTGAAATAGCATCTTCTCTAGTTAGAGCCGAAGACGCGGCAAGCACCGCTTTCTTCCCATCTATCCAAGGCGATATTAGCGTGGGCAAACCATTGCTAATGCTTTTGCATTGTTCTCCAAGCGTTCGAAATGCTTCAATTGAGCCTTTAGTACGCCGGCTGTGATTTCCATACTGAGATACCATCCTTTAAATGCAGGGGAATGTCCGTATTGGTTCCACACTTCATCTATCACATATCGGTTGCTATCGATTTCCTCGGTTAGGTCTCCGGTATCCCAATATTTTCCGCTGTCGTATAAACCAAAGTAAAAATTCATTCCATATTTTTCCGATAAACCGAGAAACATATCAACAAGATCAACGGGAGGGTGGTAACATCCATGTCGTTCCATCAAGAATTTTGAAGGATAGGTGATAAATCTTCTATAACCCGATCGAATCAAGATCTCCGTATCTATTCCAATTTGCTTCATATAGGAGAAGTCCTTATCCCACTCATCTCTACCCCAATTTTGATGAGGGGTATCGTGGCTTATCTCGTCAAGAAATGTTCCGGTAATTTTCATAAATATTTTTTTAAATATACCGACCGTGACGGTTATGACAATAATATATTAATTCTGTGGGTTTGTGACTTACACGATTTCTTTTTTAACTTTTGTTAGTTGCGATGTGCTTGATATTGCACTCCAATCTTCATCAGCTTCTTTAAGTCGATCCCACCAAAATCTCTTCAAAATCCAAGTAGAAACAATCAATATCAGAGACCAAATCAGTGCTTCCATATTTTTTCTGATCATAAAATAGATGGGAATGACTACCTGAGCCATTTGCCACACGATCCCTACGAGTACGTTGAATGTATCGCGACTAAAATCACGATTCATTTTGAAATTTGGATCTTCCGTCATTACTTCTCGACGTATGGGGCTCCATAATCCCCAAGGACGTGTGGTTTTGTAAAACTCTTTAACTGCCTCTCTATTTTCCAATGGCTTAATATAAGTACCGATAATACAACCGATTGTCGAAAAAACTAAGATGATTGGAAAGAAATAGATATCGACGATATCAGGAAAGACGAATAGTTTGATAGTAGATCCGATCAAACCAAACAACATTCCGTAAAAGTATCCATAGCCTGAGAACCGCCACCAAATCCATTTTAATACATTAGCAAGCGGCATAACCTCCATATAAGGCCGAAGTAATCCATAGCGTGATTTTATTGAGAGAGCCCCCATTTAATCCGAAAATAATACCCATAGCTACCAGAATTATGGACGCCCAAATACTGATACGAATGTATTTCTCGTTTGAAGCTTTAGGATTGATATATTTCTTATAAATATCGTTAACTACATAAGCCGGAGCAGCATTGACAAATGCGGAAAAAGTTCCCATAAATGCTGCTAGCAAACCGGCAAGCAACAATCCTTTTAATCCGATTGGGATATATTTTGAAATGGCTAGGGGAAGCACCTTTTCAAAATCAATATTCGCCCCCATAGCGTTCAACTCTGGGCCAAGATATACCAGGCCGATAACTCCAAAAGCAGCAACCATTAAGTATCTGGGGATATACATTACCACAATGGTTAAAGCACTCATTCTGGCTGCATCGGATGGTTTCTGGGTCGATAACACCCTTTGCATGTCATAACTTGGAACAGGTCCTGCAAGAGATGCAAATACGCCTTTAAATAGCATCATCATGAATAGCAATCCGAACCACTCAAACCCATCGGATTTTATTTTTTCGTTAACAGCCGGATAAGGAGTAGCGCTCCAATCTAGTTCTAAGTTCCATCCAAACCACAGATTCGCCCACCCCTCTGGTATCACAGCATTAATCTGATCGGAAGTAACTGAAGTATATCCTATGTAAGCGACCATCAATGCCGAAATAGTCATTATGACGAACTGAGCTACTTCTGTTGCGACAACGCTGTACATGCCGCCTTTAATCGTATAAAGTGTTGTTAGTATGCAGATAATTAGGGCATACATTTTTTCTGATGAAATCGTCATTTCGCTTAGGGTAAGCGTTAAGTCCCACGGAAGAATGGAAGTGCAAAACTTTCCTATACCCTGAAACAAATAAGCGATAAAGCCAATAACACTGATAACTGCAAAGGTCACCACAATGATATGTGAAAGACGTGCGCCTTTTCCGTCACCGAATCGATAAGTAATCCATTGTGCTCCGGTCATGGTATTGGAGCGCCGCATCCAGATTGCTAAAAAAACGAACACAAACACCTGATTCCAAACGGGCCACAACTAGGGAATCCAAGCGCTCTTTAGTCCGTAAATAAAAAGAATACTTACTGTCCACATAGTGCCGGAAATGTCAAACATGCCTGAGGCATTACTCAAACCCAGGTAGTACCACTTCATGCTATTGCTACCTAGGAAGTACGATTGAAGATCCTTGGAGGCTTTTCGAGAAATGTAGAAACCAAGCGAAATAATTCCTATGATATAAACTAAAATAATCAATATGTCCAGAGGACTTAAATTCATAAAAGCACTTTTTAATTAAGCCGATAAAGAGTTGTCTTACCTGCAATCGCCATTATCCTGACCCTCCGTTTATAAGTACGACAGTTTTGATTACTTCAAGATCTGCACTACAATTTCAGGTCATCAAAAATAGCTTTTATCCCAATCAAATGTCGAACAGTGGTAGTAGAAGAATTTGGTAAGGCGTTTATATACTGGATAGTACGAGAAATACGCATTTTTCGGCTGTTCGACTAGGGGCATTGATCCACATACCATGTTTACCGCGCATATTATTCGAACAGTTATCATGATGATGTGTCGGTGACTTAATTGAAGCAATGGAGGAAAAAACCGGAGAAGAGATTAATTCATTTAGTTTTAAAAATTGTGGTTAGGGAGGGAGTGCAATCTTTTACGATCAAGAAAAATATTTTACCGGCAGCTTTGAATAAGATTGGCCTTTGATTCAAGATTATACAAATAAAAGAGGCAATCGAAAGATTGCCTCTTTTATGGTTGTTTTTGTATTTTAGAATTATTTCTCGGCCTCTGTTTGCAAACGCTGCATCAATAAGGCTTTCCAATCTTGGTATAAGTCATTATAAAGTGCAGTTTGAGTAGGCTGAATTACTTGTAGCACTTGTTGATTTTTAAAGGCTTCTGCAGTATTTTTGAAATATCCAACGCCTATTCCTGCACCAATAGCGGCACCTACGCTACCATCGCAGTCGTACAGTTCCACAGGAATATTGGTAGCATTTACAAACGCTTCTGTAAATACAGGACTTAAAAACATGTTGGCTCTGCTGGCACGTATTACAGAAGGTGTCATACCGTTGCTACGCATAATGTCCAGTCCGTATCGGAAAGAAAAGGCAATACCTTCCTGTGCTGCACGAATAACGTGTGCCTGTGTATGCTTGTTTAAATCGATATGATAAAAATGAGTACCGATGATTTTATTGTTCAGCATGCGTTCGGCCCCGTTACCAAATGGCAATACAAATAAGCCGTTGCTGCCCGGTTTTACGGAGGCCGCCATTTCATTCATATCGGGGTAAGAAAGATTGCCTACCAAATTTTTTACCCATCGGTTAAGTATGCCTGTTCCGTTTATACAAAGCAATACGCCGATGCGGTTAAGCGTATCTGTATAATTTACGTGAGCAAAGCTATTGATGCGACTTTCCAAATCGTACGTAAGCTGGTCGCTGATGCCGTAAATCACGCCCGATGTTCCTGCCGTTGCTGCTACTTCGCCAGGTTCGAGTACGTTCAAGGATAACGCATTGTTAGGCTGGTCACCGGCTTTGTAAGACACGGGAATGCCTGGTTCTAAGGATAATTCATCTGCTACGGATGGGCACAACTGCCCGTGTTCTGCAAATACATTTTTTATTTCAGGGATGATGTGGTTATCAAATCCGAAATATTGCATTACCGCTTCCGAAAGGGCATGTGTTTTGAAATTCCAAAAAATGCCTTCGGATAAAGCCGAGGGAGTAGTAGTGCTTTGTCCTGTAAGTCTTTGAGCGATAAAGTCGCCAGGTAGCATGATTTTATGAATCTTCTCAAACAATGAAGGTTCATGTTCTTTTACCCAGGCTAGTTTAGCTGCGGTAAAATTACCCGGAGAGTTCAACAGTTCTGATAAACATTTTTCTTTACCCAATTCTTCAAATGCCTTTTCTCCGTAAGGTACCGCTCGGCTGTCGCACCATATAATGCTATTGCGCAGTACTTTATTTTCTTTATCCAATAAAACGAGGCCATGCATCTGATACGAGATACCAATGGCTCCAATATCGCTTTTATTGTATTTACCTTGTTGGTGGAGCTTTTGAATGGCGCATTTGACATCATTCCACCAGCGTTCGGGCGATTGCTCGGCCCAGCCCTGTTGTAGAGAGATAATCTCACGCTCGGTTTCAGGATATTGTGCTGATGCAAGCGTTTGTTGTGTTGCGGCATCTACTACCGAAACTTTTATGGAAGAGGTGCCCACATCTATGCCTAGTAGCAACATAGTTTTAAGTTATGGGTTTGAAATATCACGATTGTGGGAATAGCCCCAATTGTTATAGGTGTTATCACGTTTGTTGTATTATAAAGTAACGTCTGTACACCGGATGGGCACAGACGTTACAATCCTTTAGTTATGTCGGCAGATTAGATATATCTGTTGATTAAATTTTCCAGATATTCTTGTCTTCCACTAACTAATGGGGGTTCTCCTACTTCTATAGCGTACTGACGCAGATCTTCCAGTGTCAGTTTACCTTCTTCAAATTCCTTGCCTTTTCCGCTGTCGAAAGAAGCATAACGTTCTTTACGCAGTTTAAGGTAATCTGTATTATTGATGATTTTATCTGCTGTAATCAAAGCGCGGGCGAAAGTATCCATTCCTCCGATATGAGCGTAGAATATATCCAATGGGTCGGTAGAATTACGTCTAATTTTTGCATCGAAATTAATACCCCCACCTTGCAGGCCACCTGCTTCGAGGAAAATCAGCATTGCTTCTGTAAGTTCGTAAATATTGTTGGGGAACTGATCGGTATCCCAGCCGTTCTGATAGTCGCCTCGGTTTGCATCCAGAGAACCTAATACACCATTATCTGCAGCTACTTGTAATTCATGCTGGAAAGTATGCCCGGCTAATGTAGCATGGTTTACCTCAATATTTACCTTAAAGTCGTCTAACAAGCCCCATTGTCTTAAAAAGCCCACTACGGTTTCGGTATCATAATCGTATTGATGTTTAGTAGGCTCCATGGGTTTAGGCTCGATAAGAAACACGCCTTTAAAACCATTGCGGCGTCCATATTCTTTAGCGGTATGTAAAAAGCGCGCCAGATGCTCTTTTTCACGCTTCATGTTAGTGTTTAGCAAAGTCATATAACCTTCGCGGCCACCCCAAAACACATAAGCATCACCACCAAGTTCAATTGTTGCATCAATGGCGTTTTTTACTTGTGCAGCAGCGTGTGCTAGTACGCTGAACTCCGGATTGGTGGAAGCTCCGTTCATATAACGTGGATTAGAGAACACATTGGCTGTTCCCCAAAGAAGCTTTACCCCACTAGCTTTCTGTTTTTCTTTAGCGTACGCTACCATTGTCTGCAATCTTCTATCGTTTTCTCTAACGTCGCTCGTGTGGTCCACAACATCCACATCATGAAAACAGTAATAAGGTATGTTCATTTTAGTGATGAACTCAAAAGCCGCATCCATCTTGTCTTTTGCGCGCTCTATGGGGTCTGATTTTTGGTTCCAATCATAAAAATGAGTTCCTGTTCCAAAAGGATCATTTCCATCGTTGACAAAAGAATGCCAATATGCGCAAGCAAACTTGAAATGTTCTTTTAATGTCTTTCCTGCTACAACTTTGTTTTCATCATACCAGCGAAATGCAAGCGGATTATCGCTTTCAGGGCCTTCATATTGAATTTTTTTCACCCCCGGAAAGTATTCTTTCTCGCCCAGAAGAATGTTCATCTTATTTGATTTTATGTTGAAAATAATTATGGTTTAGCAATGTTAAGAAAAAAAATGTAACCGATTGCAAAAAATGTTGTATTTGATTGCAAAACTTGGCTCGAAAATACGAATAATATTAGGTTTATTTTTTTCAAATGATTGATATTTTAAAATTTATACAGAAGTTTGTGTTGAATGTTTAAATGTGCTTGGAATTAAACAGGTTACATTTTTTTAATCAAAAATGAATATGAGATACTTCTTTTTATTATTAATTGTATGCCGATGTTTTTATAGTACGGCCCAGTCCGATCATTATTTAAAGTTATGGTATGATCAGCCTTCTGGCAAAATATGGGAAAATGCATTGCCTATAGGCAACGGAAAGCTGGGCGCCATGGTATACGGCAATGTGGAAGAAGAGATCGTTCAACTCAATGAGCATACTTTGTGGAGCGGAAGTCCTTATCGCAACGATAATCCGCAAGCGCTTACTGAATTAGATAATATTCGGAAACTGGTA
Organism: Niabella digestorum; assembly: GCF_036409055.1. Classification (NCBI taxonomy): domain Bacteria; kingdom Pseudomonadati; phylum Bacteroidota; class Chitinophagia; order Chitinophagales; family Chitinophagaceae; genus Niabella; species Niabella digestorum. Next base: position 81,399 of record NZ_JAZGLY010000009.1, read on the forward strand.
TTTGAGGGTAGATACAAGGATGCTGAACAGCTGGCTAATAGGGCTATTATCAGTAAAACTTCTCATGGGCAAATTTTTCTACCGGCGGGTGAGCTTCGGCTGCAATTTCCAGGACATGAGGGGTATAAGAATTATTACCGCGAACTAGATATTGATAAAGCCGTAGCCACCATTACTTACAACATTAATGGTGTTAACTATAAACGCGAAGTATTTGCTTCCCTGCCTCGAAAGATAGTGGTAGTGCGTATTACAGCAGACAAGCCGGCTCAATTATCGCTGCAAGCTGCTTATAATACTCCTATTCCAGGGGCTACAGTAAAAGCAGATGCTCAACAGATAACTTTTGCCGGTACGGTAATCGGACACGAACAAATTGAAGGAAAGCTAAAATACAAAGGGATCATTCAAATGAAGGCTGATGGTGGTCGCTATTCAGCTACTGATAGCACCATTAACCTTACCGGAGCTAATGCCGTTACATTTTATATTTCCATTGCTACAAATTATAAAAACTATAAAGACTTGTCGGACGATGAGCACAGTAAAGCACAATACTATCTCGATCAAGTAAAAAACCGCTCCTATGAACAATTGTTGAAGGAGCATATTGAAGCCTATCAACGTTACTTTCATCGTGTAAAACTTGACTTAGGGTTTACGGATGCTGTTAAGCTTCCTACGGATGTGCGATTGGAACAGTTTGCCCATACGTACGATCCGCAGTTTGCCGCGTTGTACTTTCAGTTTGGAAGGTATTTATTGATAAGCAGTTCACAGCCCGGCGGACAGCCGGCCAATCTGCAAGGTATCTGGAATCATCGTCTATACCCATCATGGGATAGCAAGTATACTATTAATATTAATGCTGAAATGAATTACTGGCCGGCTGAGCGTACGAATCTTTCAGAATTACACGAACCGCTGTTGCAAATGGTAAAAGAGCTTTCAGAAACCGGACAGCAAACTGCCCGTGATATGTATGGCGCAAGAGGTTGGATGGCACATCATAATACAGATTTGTGGCGTGCTACCGGAGCTGTAGATGGCGCATTCTGGGGGGCTTGGGTAAATGGGGGCGGTTGGTTAAGCCAGCACCTGTGGGAGCATTATCTCTACGGTGGTGATAAGAAATTTCTTAAATCTGTATATCCTATATTAAAAGGGGCAGCGCTGTTTTATGTAGATATGTTGATAGCGCATCCTCAATACAAATGGTTAGTGATTTGTCCGGATCAGTCTCCCGAAAACGCTCCGGCAGCACATCAGGGTTCTTCCATTCATGCAGGAGTTACGATGACCAATCAGATAATATTCGATGTATTTTCATCAGTTATTGATGCTGCTAGCATTTTGCAAGTAGACAAACTGTTTGCGGATAGTCTGCGCGATCTAAGATCTCGGTTGGCTCCTATGCATATCGGCAAGCACGGTCAACTGCAGGAGTGGCTGGATGATGTGGATGATCCTAACGATAAGCATCGGCATATCTCGCATTTGTACGGACTATTTCCGTCTAATCAGATATCTGCAACCAGGACTCCGGAATTATTCAGCGCAGCACGCACCACGCTTATACACAGAGGTGATATCTCTACGGGCTGGAGTATGGGATGGAAAGTAAACTGGTGGGCTAAAATGCTCGATGGTAATCATGCTTATAAACTAATTCAAAACCAATTATCACCAGTGGGAGCAAATCGAGGAGGTGGAGGTACCTATAATAATCTTTTTGATGCACATCCGCCTTTTCAGATCGATGGCAATTTTGGCTGTACCTCGGGTATCGCAGAGATGTTGCTGCAAAGCGATGATGGATGTGTGCATGTATTGCCGGCACTTCCGGATGTGTGGAAAGCTAAGGGCTCTGTAAGCGGATTACGTGCCAGAGGAGGCTTTGAAATTGTTGAAATGGAATGGCAGGATGGGCGGGTTATACGCTTGAAGGTTAAATCACATTTGGGAGGGCAATTACGCTTGAAGCTTCCCAATGCAATAAGACTGGCTAATGGTAAAAAGCTGGCTACTGCTAAAGGTCCCAATCTGAATCCTTTTTATAAAACCCCCGAAGTGCCTAAGCCTATAATTAGTGATAAAGCCCAGTTGACCATACCAGAAAAAAGGGGGGATTATTACCTCTACGACATACCTACTCGTAAGGGTAAATTTTATGTTTTTGAAGTCGAAAAATTGTAAAATTGACAAATAAAAAGGGTTTTTTTGAAAAAAAATTAGCAATCGGTTTAATCCAAAATTCTGATATAAAATATTAAAAATCATATAGTAATATATTATTTTAAAATAAATTAAAAAAAAGTTTAGAAATCTGTTGCAATATTCAAAAATGAAATATTAACTTAGCGTTAAGAAGAAGGGAATATCTTCTTAAACGATTAGTTTGTTCAAAACTTAAAACCAATAGTTGCGTTTCGATTGAGTTTTGTTGGGAGAGATTGTTTGCTAAGCTTGTCTGAATGAAGCGTGTGCCATTGAATCTAAAAAATGATTGTTTGAGATGAAAAGACTGCTGAAAATTCGATACCATAACTAGAATCTTCCATCATTTTGCTCAATATAAGTTATATGCCTCAAGGTGCTATGCTTTGCCTGAAGGGTACATGTCAACATAATAAAATGTTATACATCAATCGATATGGAAAGAAGTCACGCTATCTGTAATAGAAGTGGTTCATTATTCGGAACCCATGCATCATTTTATAAAAAAATGATGACGCTGATAATGCTGTTTATGTTTTGGGGCATTACAGTTTTTGCTCAGGACTCTATGATTATTACTGGTAGGGTTTTGTCCGAAAACAATGAGCCTATTTCTGGAGCCAGTATTACTGAGGATGGAACTAACGCTTACACCATTAGCCTGCAGGATGGAACTTTTAGAATACAAGTTAAAAGCGACAATCCGAAGCTGATGATTACCAACGTAGGTTATGAGCCACTGCTCCTAAATGTTAAGAAGGAAGAGTTTTCCAATCTGGTGGTTCGTTTGAGAATTAACCCGCAGGCTATGGAAAATGTAGTGGTAGTGGGTTATGGTGAACAAAAGAAAGAAAGTGTAGTAGGTGCTATTACACAAACCACCGGAGAGGTTTTACAGCGAGCAGGTGGGGTGACCAACTTGGGTATGGCCCTTACAGGTAACCTGCCTGGTGTTGTTACTATATCTTCTACCGGTATGCCTGGTGCAGAAGATCCTCAGATTCTGATTCGTGCACAGACTTCTTGGAATAACAGTGCTCCCTTGATACTTGTAGATGGTGTGGAAAGATCTATTAGCTCTATCGACATCGCATCGGTGCAAACTGTGTCGGTATTAAAGGATGCGTCCGCCACGGCTGTATTTGGGGTAAAAGGTGCAAATGGTGTAATACTTATTACTACCAAGCAAGGTGCAAAAGGAAAGGCGAATATTGAGATTCGCTCCAACATGACAGCCAAAATGGCTTCAAAACTACCGGAGAAATATGATTCTTATGACGCCTTATCTCTGAAAAATCAGGTAATTGAGCGTGAACTGGGGCTGGTACCCGGAGGATGGACAGCTTATAAGCCTTACGCTATATTAGATAAATATCGTAATCCCGCAACTCCCGAAGAAAGAGACAGATATCCCAATGTTGACTGGGTGGATGCCTTGTTCAAGGATGTTGCTTGGTCTAATAATACTAGCGCAAACGTTTCCGGTGGTACCAACTTTGTAACATACTTTGCAGGAGTAGACTTTGTATACGAAGGAGACTTGTTCAAAACATTTCAGAACGGTAGAGGTTATAATGCTGGATACGGTTATACACGTTTGAACGCGCGTAGTAACTTAGACTTTAATCTTACCAAGACTACCAAATTTTCAACCAAACTATTTGGTTCAAATGGTGTAAGAAAAGTGCCTTGGAACGCATCCGACGGCGATGCTACTTTCTGGGCATCAGCCTATCGTACCTCACCAGATGCCATGTGGCCGATATATTCCGACGGTACTTGGGGTTGGTATGCTCCAAGAAATGCCGATGTTCCTAACTCGGTATACCTCCTTGCTATGTCGGGAGTGGAGAAAAGAACTCGAACACAACTTACTACAGACTTTATTTTGACGCAAGATTTATCCATGATCACCAAAGGTCTCAGTATTAGAGGTAACCTGTCCATGGATAACATATTCCAGGAAGTAGGAAGAGGTATTAATGACTTATATAATAATGCGCAGCGCAAATGGGTAGATCCCGAAACCGGAACTATAATGTATGAGCAGCAGATCAATAGTGGTACACAGCTTGACTTTACGGATGGTGTGAAATGGTCTAGCGAATCCGGAAGAATGAATATGGGCGCTACCTACAGACGTATCAACTACTCTGCAAGAATTAACTATGCCAGAAAGTTCGGAGTGCATGATGTAGGTGCTATGGGATTGGTACAAAGAGAAAAATATGCGACCGGTAGTGAGTTTTTCCACTACAGAGAAGACTGGGTGTTTAGAGTTACTTATAACTATGCCAGCAGATACTTCTTCGAAGCAAACGGCGCGTATAACGGTTCTGAAAAATTCGGTCCGGATTATCGCTTTGCATTCTTCCCTTCGCTCTCTCTGGGATGGATGTTGACCAACGAAAAATTCATGGAGAATGTAGAATTTCTGAATACATTTAAAATAAGAGGTTCGTGGGGTTTGATAGGGGATGATAATGTAAGCGGAAGATGGTTGTATACCGATCAGTGGACTTACGGCGGTAATGCCGTAATGGGTCCGGTACCATCAAACACTCCCTACACTTTTTATCGCATCAGTACACTTGGTAATCCTTTCATCTCATGGGAAACAGTGGAAAAACGCAATATAGGTGTGGATTATAGCTTCTTGCGTGGTAAGATATCAGGTAGTTTTGACTACTTCTCTGATGACAGAAGGGATATTATCATCGGCGGAAATTCTCGTGCTATTCCTTCTTATTTCGGTGTGACTGCTCCCAGCGCTAATCTGGGTCGTGTAAAAGCTAACGGTTACGAGTTTGAAATCAGATTAACGCATTCCTTTGCTAACGGACTAAGAGCATGGGTGAATGCCAACTTTACTCACGCAAAGAACAAAGTAATATTTAGAGATTCACCACAATTATTACCTGCTTATCAAAAAACCGAAGGATATCCTATCGGACAAACAAGAGCATTTCTTGATTATGGATTCCTCACATCTTGGGATGATGTATATGCAAGTACTCCTCGTACTTCAAACAACAATAATAAACTACCAGGTGATTTCAATATTATCGACTTTAATGGCGATGGTGTTATTGATGATTACGACAGAGCGCCATATATGTATCCATCAAATCCACAAAATACCTATAGCCCTTCATTGGGTATAGACTGGAAAGGCTGGAATCTGTTCCTTCAGTTTTATGGTGTGAACAATGTTACACGTGAAGTAGCATTCCCCACATTCCACTCTACTTCTAACGTAGCCTATGTAGAAGGTACTTACTGGACAGTGCAAAGGGGAGGTGATATTCCTTATCCTCGCTGGTCTACCATCTTAGGTGGCGAAGCAGTAGGAACAAGATATCTGTATGATGGTTCTTATTTAAGGCTTAAGAATGCAGAGATAGGATATACTATTAGTGGTAAGGCAATTAACAGATTGGGCGTACAGAAATGTAAAATTTATTTGAACGGTAGCAATCTGTTTCTTTGGACTAAGATGCCGGATGATCGTGAATCCAACTTCAGTGGTAGCTCCAGCTTTGGTGCTTACCCGACTCTGCGACGCTTCAATTTTGGTATAGATATAACCCTATAAACGAACTGATATATGAAACAATATTTATCGACATTATATCTGGTGGTTTGTGCTTTCGTAATTACAGTGAGCTTTAATGCATGTACAAAATATCTTGATAAAGCACCCCAGAGTGACATTGATGAAACTGAACCATTCAAAAACTTTGTGAACTTTCAAGGTTTTGTAGAAGAATTGTATAACTGTATTCCCTTAGTAAGTTCCGCTGACTATCATAACAACTGGAACTTTGGTGAGGAAGAGCTATGGGAACTTGGTGAAACTCGTCTTTTTGCTGAAGCGGTTGACCAAGGTGATTATTGGGGATGGCAAACCCGTTATTACAGTTATTTTAAAACAGGTGGCGATCCGGTTTCTAACAACAGATTTGAGAAAAACAAAATGTGGGGTTTATCCTGGTATGCCATCAGGAAAGCAAATGTGGGTATTGCTAATCTGGATAAACTAACTGATGCTACTCAAGAAGAAAAAAATCTTATTGCGGGTCAGTTATATTTCTTCAGAGGTTGGTTCCATTTCATGATTATGCAATATTGGGGAGGATTGCCTTACGTGGATGAAGCACTTCCTACTGATAAACCTTTGACATTGCCCCGCCTTAATTATCATGAAACAGCGGAAAAAGCTGCTGCAGACTTCCGTACAGCAGCGGATTTGTTGCCTGTAGACTGGGATCAAACTGATAGAGGAAGACAGACATTAGGTAACAATAATTTCCGTCCTAATAAAATCATGGCACTGGCTTACTTAGGTAAAAACTATTTGTGGGCTGGAAGTCCATTAATGAACAAAGAGTCTACCGGTTCTGAATCGTATAATATAGAGTATTGTAAAAAGGCTGCTGATGCATTTGCTCAAGCGCTGCAGCTCACAGAGAGCACCAATCGTTATGAGTTGGCCAACTTCTCTCAATACACACAATTATTCTACACCTTTAATCAAAGCGGAAGATTACCCGGATTAAAAGAGGCCATATTTGTTGAGAACTTGGCTGAAAGTGGAGGTCGCTGGCGTTGGAATCAGGTGAACGATTTCAGACCCATGACTATTAATGGTTCAGGTATTAAAGTATATCCCACCGCAAACTATGTCGACTATTACGGTATGGCGAATGGCTTGCCAATTGTGGATCCTGAGTCTCCAGATCCTGAGTCAGGTTATGACCCTGAGTATCCATGGAAGGGAAGAGATCCTAGATTCTATCACGATATCATGGTGGATGGGGAGAAATGTGTAAGTAATGGTGGTTTAGTAGGTAATGATGAGTATAGACAATATGCAAGTCTGTTTACCGGTGGTTTATATCGTACAGCAAACAGTAATAAAGCCGTACGAACCGGTTATATGAACTCCAAGTTTACATCTAAGCTTCTGAACGACTGGGAAGGTTACAATGAAAACAATGTTTTTGTATTAAGCTTTATGCGTCTAGCCGATGTTTATTTAATGTATGCAGAAGCCACTGCGGTAGGTTATGGTACTCCACAAAGCAAGGCTGCTGGTTATCATCTTTCGGCCGTAGATGCTGTAAATAAAATCAGAGAAAGAGCAGGTGTAGGTTATGTGCATTCAAAATTCCTGAATACTACTGAAAACTTCTTATCAGAGTTGCGTAGAGAGCGTGCTGTGGAATTAGCTTTCGAAGGCCATCGTTTTGTAGACTTACGCAGATGGTTGTTATTAACCAAACGTCCTTATACACTGAAGAAGGCTGTTGAGTTTGACAGAGGCATGCCCAACCAGCAAGTATATGCTGATCCTCACAATGCAAGAGTATTGAATTTCAGAGAAACAATACTATTAGAAAGACAGCTGTCTGACAAACATTATTGGTTCCCGTTCCTTCAGTCAGACGTAAATATGTATGAAGGTTTTAAACAAAATCCCGGTTGGTAATTATTTAAATATAGATAAATAATGAAGAAAAATACTATTATAGGTTCCGCTCTGCTTGCATTATCTATATTCAGTGCAGTGAGCACCCATGCGCAGGTAAATTCCGATAGCACGGTGAATGTTGCATTTGGGCAAGTTCAAAGAGAAGACCTGTTAGGGGGAGTTTCAACCATTGATGTTGAAGAACTGCTTAAGAAAAATTATGCTGTTTACAGCCTCGATAATGTGCAAAGTTTTATAGGAGGGTTTACCGGTAATGTATGGGGGCAAGGTGCTCTAGTGCTGGTGGATGGTGTTCCTAGAAGCGCAGCAGATATAAGGCTGGTAGAGGTATCGAAGATTACCATAATGAAAGGTGCAAGCAGTGTGGCTTTGTACGGTAGTAACGGAGCAAAAGGTGTTATATTAATTACAACAAAAAGAGGCGCCATAAAGCCACTTACTATAGATGTACGGGCCAATACAGGTATTTATACACCGAAGTCATATCCTGTTTATCTGAATGCAGCAGAGTATATGACCTTATTTAATGAGGCTTCTAGAAACGATGGTATTGCAGAGCGTTACTCTCAGGAGCTTATATATAATACTGCAAGCGGCAAAAATCCTTACCGATATCCGGATGTTTCTTTTTTCACTTCAGAGTATTTGCGCAAAGCTTATTCAAGATCAGATATTACAGCTGAGATATCGGGCGGTAATGAAAAAGCTCGCTATTACAACAATATTGGGCTATCTTATAACAATGATATCCTGAAGTTTGGGGATACAAAGAATAACCATAATATACAGCTGAATGTAAGGTCCAATGTGGATATGAATCTTAACAAATGGCTTTCGGCACATACTGATGCGGTGGCGGTAATTACTAATGGTTATGCAGGACGTGGAGACTTCTGGGGGGCGGCTGCAACGCTGCGTCCTAACTGGTTCTCTCCCTTTATTCCTATCGATATGCTGGATCCCATGAATACAAACATCCAGAACATGGTACAAAGCAGCAGGAAAATTATCGATGGAAAGTATCTCCTAGGAGGAACCTCTACTGATCAAACTAATACATTTGCCGACATGCTGGTGGCTGGTTATATTAAAACCAAAAACCGCAGGTTCATGTTCAATGTAGGAGCAACAGCCGATTTGGGAGCTGTGTTGAAAGGCCTCTCCTTTAGCACCACTTACAGCATGGATTACAGCTCACTTTATACAGAAGGATTTCGGGAGAACTATGCCGTGTACGAGCCTACCTGGAATACTATCGATGGTGTAGAAATGATCACCAACTTAGTTAAGTACAATAATGATCAGAACTCTACTAACGAATTTATTGGTGAAACCAGATATACACAAACTAATAGCTTAAGAGCTCAGTTTGATTATAAAAATACTTTTTCTAATGTGCACAATGTTGCGGCTTCTCTTATAGGTTGGGGTTATACATCTTATATTACTGCTGATGAAAACCATGGTAGCAGTACTTATCAGCCTATAAGAAATGCCAATGCTGGTTTGCAAGTAGGGTATAACTATAAACATAGATACTACTTTGATTTTACAGGCGCATTAGTGCATTCTGCAAAATTAGCTCCTGGCAACAGGTTGGGCTTCTCGCCTACTGTCACATTGGGGTGGCGCATCAGTGACGAAGACTTCTTCCAAAACAGTTTATCTTTTGTCGACGATCTGAAATTGGTGGCATCCTACGCATCTCTGAAACAGGATATCGATATAGCGAATTATTATATGTATCAGGGATACTTTAAGGATGATGCGGGTTGGTATACCTGGCGTGATGGTGTTGCAGGTGGATGGACTACCGGATCGGTTCAGGGAGAAAACTTGGGATTGGATTTTATAAAAAGAAATGAATTCAGAGTAGGACTGAATATGGCACTATTCAAAAACCTGCTTACTGTAGATGCAAACTATTTCTTGCAGAACACTAACGGTTTGCTGACACAAGGTTCATCTACTATCTTCCCCTCTTATTTCTCTAACTGGGACTTTTCATTCTTACCTTACCTAAACTATAACAACGACAGAAGAACCGGAGTTGATTATACAATCAACTTCAATAACAGAATAGGAGAGGTGTATTACTCTTTAGGTTTTGCGGGCATGTTCTATAATTCTAAGGCAATCAAAAGAGATGAGGTATATGCCGATGCTTATCAGAATAGAACCGGTAAACCACTGGATGCTTACTGGGGATATATTGCCGAAGGGTTGTTTAAAAACCAAGCTGATATTGACAACCACGCGAAACAAACATTTGGTGATGTGAAACCAGGTGATATAAAATATAAAGATGTAAACGGAGATGGTGTTGTGGATACCAGAGACCAGGTAAACCTGGGTAAAAACGGATGGGCTGTATCTCCTTTCACATATGGTATCAATCTTACTTTAAAATGGAGAAGACTTACCCTATTTGCATTGGGTAGTGGACAGTCCGGTGCCATTGGATTTAAAAATACTTCCTATTACTGGGTAAGGGGTAATGATAAGTATTCCGAGGTGGTATTAGGTCGCAGTATTATTGAGCAGAATGCAGGCGGAGAATGGGAACTGGTTAAGGAAGGTACTTATCCTCGTCTTACCACCACTAACAACAGTAATAATTTCCAAAACTCCACCTACTGGATGTATAAGAACAACAGATTTAATTTGAACCGTGTACAGCTTACATATGACTTCGGAACATTCAACAACTCATTTGTAAAAGGATTGAGTGTGTATGTACATGGAGATAACCTGTTGGTGATTTCGAAGGAAAGAAAGATGATGGAAATGAATATTGGTTCAGCTCCTCAATATAGGTTCTACAACTTAGGGTTTAAAGCTACTTTCTAATTAGAAATGTTAAACGAATTTGAATTATGAAAATCAAGATACTCATCATAGCGGGAGTTTTAATCATGGCATCGGGTTGTAAAAAGCTGTTCGAACCCGATCCTGAGAACCTAAAAACCATTGATCAGATGTATACCGATGCGGCATATGCTCAAGGTTTTCTGGTAAACGCTTATCGCTCAATTCCCTCTTATTACGATAATAGCGATTATGCTACCGACGATGCGGTAACCAATCAGCTTTCCAATAGTTATCTGCAGGTGGCTACCGGCTCGTGGACATCCTCCAATAACCCATTTAACCTTTGGCAGAGTGCATTCGGAGCCATTCAGTATCTTAATCTATTCCTGGAAAATGTAGATAAGGTAAAATGGGCAGAAGATCAAGCCGCCGCTCAACTATTCAATCTGCGCATGCGGGGTGAGGCGTATGGATTACGTGCTTTATACATGTACTTCCTACTTCGCAACCATGCAGGCTTTACAGAAGATGGTAGATTACTGGGTGTACCTATTATTACTAGCTACCAAACTATCAATTCTGATTTCAATTTACCTCGTGCCAGCTTTGATGAGTGTGTAAAGCAAATTTACAGAGACCTGGATAGCGCAGAGGCTTATCTTCCTGTAGAGTATAACAATATTAGTAATCCAAGTCAGATCCCTGCTCGCTTTCAGCATATTACTCAAAACGTGGAAACCTATAACCGTGTGATGGGTGTGTATGCAAGACAGCTATTCAATGGATTAATTGCAAAGTCTTTCCGTGCCCGCACAGCACTGCTTGCTGCTAGTCCCGCTTTTCAGGCTTCGGAAAATACAAACACATGGGCCGATGCAGCTAATTATGCTGCAGCTGTGATTGATTATAAAGGTGGTGTTTCCGGATTGGCGTCAACAGGGGTTACCTATTATGCTAATGCATCAGAAATTGATAATCTGAGCGAAGGCAACAATCCTCCTGAGATAATCTGGAGAGCAAATATTGCTACCAATAATGTGGATATGGAAAGAGAACATTTTCCGCCTTCTCTTTTTGGTTCAGGTAGTATGAATCCTACTCAGAACTTGGTAGATGCGTTTCCGATGGCTAACGGATATCCTATTTCTGATCCGGGTAGTGGTTACGATCCTTCTAACCCGTATGCCAACCGTGATCCACGTTTAAGTCATTACATTATCTATAACGGTTCAGTTGCTGGTGTTTCTAATTCTGTCATCCTTACAGGTAGCTCATCCGGTACCGATGATGGTATTAACAGAAGAAACACTTCAACCCGTACCGGTTATTACATGAAGAAAAGACTGCGTATGGATGTGAATGCAAACCCCTCTTCAACCACTGGTAAAACACACTATACGCCCAGAATCAGATACACCGAAATGTTCCTCATATACGCCGAAGCTGCAAATGAGGCTTGGGGCCCTACCGGTACAGGAGGTCATGCTTACTCGGCTTATGATGTAATTAAAGCCATTCGCAGAAGAGCAGGTGTGGGTGTAAATAATGGCGATCCTTATTTGGAAGAGTGTAAGACAGATAAAGATAAAATGCGCCAACTGATACGTAATGAACGCCGCTTAGAATTATGCTTTGAGAGTTTCCGTTTCTGGGATTTAAGACGTTGGAATGCTCCTTTGAATGAAGCTGCACGTGGTATGGATGTAAATGGCGCAGTATATACTCCGTTTGTTGTTGAAAACAGATCTTATCAGGATTTCATGCGCTACGGGCCTATACCGTATTCAGAAGTTCTGAAGTTTACTAATCTGCTACAGAACAAAGGTTGGAATTAAAAATATTCATGTACATAAATTATCGTTCAACGATGACAACTACTAAAAAATTAATTTGGTTATTGATGGTGGGGTTGGTTTTTAGTAACTGTACTAAAAACAAAGACATCACACACCCTGATTTTGACTACCAGACTGTATACTTTGGTACACAGTATCCGGTAAGAACGCTGGAGTTGGGAGAGGATCTTTTTGTGGACAACTCATTGGATAACGAAAAGAAAGTGGAAATTAAAGCCACGCTGGCCGGTACACGGGATAACAAGAAGAATGTTGCGATTGGTGTACAAGTAGATAACAGTTTGCTGGATCGCTTATACTTCTCTAACACAGGTGCCAAAATATTGCCTATGCCATCTAATTATTATACGATGGCATCAAATACAATTAATATTCATCCCGGCAATATCTTGGGGGGTGTTCAGGTGCAGCTTACTGATGCATTCTTTGCCGATCCGCTTTCTCTCGTAAATACCTATGCGATCCCGCTAAAAATGGTATCTGTGCAAAATGCAGATTCCATACTGGCAGGTAAGGATTTTGTTTTGTACGTAGTAAAATATGTGAATACCTGGCATGGTAATTATTTAAGAAGAGGGCAAGATGAGGTTACCTATCAGGGAGAAACCACTCCTGTAACTATTACCAGACGTGCTGAATACAGAGAGCGAGACGAAGTGAATAAGCTCACAACCCGTTCTCTTTCTCAACTAGAGTTTCCCGTACCTCTCAAGGATAAGAATGGTGTTAATATAACTGTAACGCTGCTTCTCAACTTCGACGACAATGGCAATTGTACCATTACTTCCGGTACTGCAGGTGTTACTGCTTCCGGTACAGGATCTTTTGTAAAGCGTGGTGATAAGAATAGCTGGGGAAATCAAGACAGAGATGTATTATATCTGAATTATAATATTTCTATGAGTCAGTTAACTGCTACAACTAAAGATACGCTGGTAATGCGCGACAGAGCTGTAGCACCTGAATACTTTACCCCAATCGTTCAATAACTATTATAATAACAAGTAGAAATATGAATACCAATACACATAAAGGATTTAATGGATTGGTTCTTTTAGTAGTGTTTGTGCTGCTGATAACCGGTTGTGCTAAATTTGAGAACCGCGAGTTTCTTGTAGATAAACCCCAAAGCATATTGGATCAAGAAGCGTTAGATGCTTTGGGAGAGCTGAAGAGTTATGTTACTTATTCCAATCAGCCCTCTTTTACATTAGGAGCAGAGATTTCGTTGAACGATATTAGGAACAATAGTCTGCTGTACAGATTGGTGCAAAAACAATTTGATCAGTTAGGGTTGGGTTCTGTACTCAGTCACCTGAATAGTGTTCAGGCAGATGGTTCGATAGTACTAACTGATTTGGAGAGCGCATTAGCTGCCAATGATACGACGGGAACAGACGCTTACGTGGGGCATCTGGTGTGGCATCAAAACCAAAGATCCGCTTATCTGAATTCCCTCATTGCAGATATTGTATTACCTGGAGAATCAGGTTCTGATGTAGTGGTTGATTTTGAAAATAATAATTTGGGGGATACTTATCCTACTACTACCAGCGACGTGGAAGCTTACGTAATAAATGATCCGGATGGTAAAAGTGGTAAGGTGCTGCGAGTAGTAAGAACTACCGGTACCGCTTATCCGCAATTTCAGATAACACTCCCCGAAGGACGTCAGTTAAAACACTATACTACAGTGCAAGTGGATTTTAAAGGAGGAACCTGCTGTGGTTATTACGGATTTGGTATGCAGATGGCTATCAGTTCAAGTTTAGGCAATGTTGGTACTGTAGGGTATGCAAGCCCATCATCATTTGGCTTTCCTGCTGATGTATGGGGACGTGGTTTAATTACATTATCACTGGCTAATTTGAATTTGCCAGAATCTTTAAAAGAAGCAAATACGTTTGTATTGACATTAGGTTCCGGAACAGGTGCGGCAGATTATTTGCTGGATAACATTACCATGAACTGGAATATACCCGGTGAAACTATTGTGAAAACTCCGGAAGAAAAAGCTGCCATTATTCGTGGCGAATTGGATAAATGGCTTAAGGCTGTTGCAGAAGCTGCTAATGGAGGTGCATCTTCTTGGAGTGTAGTATATCAGCCCATGGATGATAATAATCCGTCAGAAATTCGTACAGGTGTAGGTACTACCGTACCGGCTAATACTTTCTACTGGCAGGATTATCTTGGAAAAGACTATGCAGCTATTGCTATCAATCTGTTCAGACAATATTATGGCAACAATGTAAAGCTATTTATAACAGAAACAAATTTGATAGGCAATACTGCAAAAATTCAAGGACTGAAAGATTTTATTACCTATACCGAAAGCAAAGGCGCTCAGGTTGATGGTATTGCAACGGAATTGGCATTAGATCTTAATACTAATAAATCACAGGTAGAGGCGATGCTGTCTGCTTTAGCTGGAACCGGAAAACTTATAAAGATTTCGGCTCTGGATATTGGTGTGGGTGTAACGGTAAGCCTTGCTAACAATGATCTTTACGAGAGTCAGGCCGAGATGTATAAATGGTTTGTAGATGCCTACTACCGCCTCATTCCTCCAGCACAGCGGGCAGGTATTATTTTCAAAAGCCCGATGGACCGAGCCACATCTTCAAACTGGAGGCCTGGAGAGCCGGTAGGGTTGTGGACGACACAGTATCTACGTAAAAAAGCATATGCCGGAGTTGTTGAAGCCCTTGAAGCCAACAAAGGAAAGTGATACAGAAAATAATAAAGCCTCGTATGAGGTTTTATTATTTCGGGGATAACGCATCTTATTATAAAAACACGGGTACTTCAATGGGAATCGCCATAACCATGCAGCCTTGGACACAACTTGTTGTAAGGGTATTGAAAGATCGGTTTCCGGTATTTCGATGAATGGAAAATTTCTTAAAAATATACTATATGAAAAAACTATTGCAATTCCTGTTTATCGTCCTGCTCTTACAATACGGTAAAGTAGGAGCTCAGCAGGTTGTGCAACCTGCACCACAAGGATTTGATGAAACAAGAGAAGGCATCAAAAAAGGGAAGATTGATACTATAACATATTTTTCCCGCACCGTTGGTGTCAATCGAAAAGCGGTAATTTATACCCCGCCGGATTTTTCTAAAAATAAAAAATACCCAGTTTTATATCTTCTGCATGGTATTGGTGGCGATGAGCGCGAATGGTTGAATGGTGCAAAACCCCAGGTGATTTTAGATAACTTATATGCTGATGGTAAGATTGCACCGATGATTGTGGTAATGCCCAATGGCCGAGCCATGAAAGACGACCGGGCCGGTGGCAATGTAATGGAGCCCGAAAAAGTGGCTGCTTTTGCCACATTTGAAAAAGATTTATTAAACGATCTAATCCCCTACATACAAAAAAACTTTCCTGTATATCAAGATCGCGAGCATCGCGCTATTGCTGGACTTTCCATGGGTGGAGGTCAGTCGCTGAATTTTGGGTTAGGCAATCAGGATGTATTTGCATGGGTAGGTGCTTTCTCTGCAGCTCCCAATACAAAAGCTCCTAAGGAGTTAGTCCCTGACCCCAGTGCACTTAAAAAAACCTTGAAGCTGTTGTTTATCTCTTGTGGTGATAATGATGGTTTGATAGGCTTTAGCAAACGTACGCACGATTATCTCACCGAGAATCAAGTTCCTCATATCTACTTTATTGAACCGGGAGGTCATGATTTTAAAGTGTGGAAGAACGGCTTATATATGTTCTCACAGCTTATTTTCAAGCCTGTTGATACATCTACTTTCGGAGAATATCTGAAAATGTCTGTTCCTCCCAAAGTGTCTACTGATGTTACCAACAGACCTCCAAGACGCTCTGCCGCTCCGGCCATAAAGGATGACTTTAAACCCTCTGTATTAAATCAGCCCGGGCAATTATATCCTCAGGTAAATTCTCAAGGTTATGCCCGTTTCAGAATTCATGCACCTGAGGCGCAAAGTGTAAGTGTGAGTTTGGGACTGGGTGGCAGAGGCGGCACACAACTTAAAAAGACCGAAGACGGATATTGGGAAGGAACTACTGAAGGACCCTTGGATGAAGGATTTCACTATTATCATTTAACTGTTGATGGCGGCATCTTTAACGATCCGGGTGCATTAAACTTTTATGGTTCTACACGTTGGGAGAGCGGTATAGAAATTCCTGCACCCGACCAAGATTTTTATGCATTGAAAGATGTGCCTCATGGTATGGTAACACAAGTGCTGTTCCCTTCGCCCAGTACAGGTACATCACGTAGAGCTTTTGTTTATCTGCCACCTGATTATACACAGAATCCTCAGAAGCGTTATCCCGTATTATACTTGCAACATGGATGGGGTGAAGACGAAACCGCTTGGAGCAATCAGGGAAGAGCTAATCTAATTATGGACAACCTCATTGCCGAAGGAAAAATCAATCCATTCATTATCGTAATGACTTACGGAATGACAAATGAAATAAGATGGGGACGCATTCGCGACTTTAAGATTGATTCATTCGAAACCGTGTTGATTAAAGAACTCATTCCCTACGTAGATAAACATTTCCGCACCATTCCTAATCGTGAAAATCGAGCAATGGCCGGACTTTCAATGGGAGGTATGGAAACAAAACAAATTACACTACGCAATCCAGATGTATTTGCTTACTATGGTTTATTAAGTGGTGGTACATATGCTCCAGAAGATATTAAGGACAAATCAAAGGTGAAGCTGATATTTCTAAGCTGCGGTAGTAAAGAAAATCCTGATGGAGTAAAAAATGCTGCCGAGGCATTGAGGAAAGCCGGTTTTAATGCCGTAGACTATGTTTCTCCTAATACAGCACATGAATTCTTGACTTGGAGAAGAAGCTTATATCAGCTGGCCCCATTGTTATTCAAAAAATAATTTAATAACCCCAAATATTCATTAGCCGTATGCAGAAACTTCTACATACCAATCCATGTCACTTTCCCCAAATGATACTTGCCATTATCTGTTGGGCCTTTATTCTTACAGGATGTAAGAAAAGTAGTGATGTGGGTATCAATAATGAAATTTATGCGGAGTTTGAGAAGAGCTCAGCTATTGCAGAAGCTAATGATGTTAGCGTAAGCATAAAAGTAAAATGGTCCAAAAGTAAATGGACGCTGATTCATAAGCAGGATGGATTTGTAACTGGTTTTACCCCGGAACAAGGAGGTGATGAACAAAACGAAAGAGTGGTAAGTGATGTAAGAGTGTTATTGAAACCCAATCTCAGTGATAACACCAGAGAGGAAGAGATTATCATCAAAAGCCTTACTACCGGACAAGAGCATCGAATGACAATAACTCAAAAACCGCTCTCCGGTAGTGACCGTATCGCTATCGATCCTTCCATGCGTTATCAGAAAGTAACGGGCTTCGGAGGTATGATAAACTGTACTTGGACAGGAAGCACCAAACTCACCGTTGAGGATATTGATAAACTATACGGTAGTGAAGGTTTAGGGCTGAATATCGGCCGATTAATGATTTATCCTAACTCATCTTCTTGGTCATACGAGGTAGAAGTTGCAAAGCGCGCCCAAGAGCATGGGGCTATTCTTTTCGGAACACCTTGGACGCCACCACCTGCATTAAAATCAGTGAACACGAATAGTAATGAGAATGGAGAATATTTATTGCCAGAAAACTATGCAGCGTTTGCAAATCATCTGAAAAGCTATGTAGACTATTATAAGAGTCAGGGTGTAGATATTTATGCGGTTTCAGTGCAAAATGAGCCCGACTGGAAAGTAAGCTATGATGGTTGTTCCTACACTCCTCAACAAATGCTGGATTTTGTAAAAGGTCATGGTCGATCGGTGGGGGCAAAGTTGATTGTAGGCGAAACGGTACAATTCAACAAAGCATACACCGACCCTATCTTGAACGATCCAGTTGCGGTGAATCAGTTTGATATAGTAGGTACCCACCTTTATGGTTTTAATTTTTCCACAACAAGCGCTGATTATCCGCTAGCTCGTCAGCACAATAAAGAAGTGTGGATGACGGAGCATCTCTTTAATGAAACGACTAATGGAATAGATTGGGCTTGGGAGCCTTCTCTCAAATCTAATTTGGCAGTTGAAATTCATAACTGCATGAAGGCAAATATGAATGCTTACATATACTGGTATCTGAAGCGTTACTATTCCCTGATTGGTGAAAACCGCGATCCTAATAACCCGGCACAATGGTATACTGTAGCCAACGGTGAAATTACAAAGCGCGGTTATATCGTTTCGCATTATGCTAAATATGCTACAGGACGCACTCGTATTGAAGCTACTTTGGGAAATAATTTGTCTTCTGATGATTTTCTGGTTACGGCTTATGCTGGAAATAAGGATATTACCATCGTTTTAATTAACCGTTCCAATAGTTCGAGAATTCTGGAATTGGGCATCCCTTCAGATATTGATTCTGCATCGAGCGTCATTACAACGAATTCCGTGAGTATGCAGCCTATAGATTGTGTATTGAGTAATGACAGGAGAGCTGTTCGTATTACAGCAGAACCTTTGAGCATCCTATCAGTTAAAGTAATTTTAAAATAAATTTTGTTTAATGAATATGCGTATTATAAGATATATATTGGGTATTTGGTGTTCTTTAAGTGTATTATGCGGGTATGGGCAAACGGGCTTGTATCCTAATGCCTTCCCTTTAACCGATGTGAAGCTTTTGGATGGTCCGTTCAAACATGCTCAGGACCTTAATGTATCTACTTTATTACAGTATGATGTAGATCGTCTTCTGGCACCATACAGAAAAGAAGCCGGCTTAACCCCCAAAGCTGAGAGCTATAAAAACTGGGACGGACTGGATGGGCATGTGGGTGGACATTATCTCTCTGCGTTGGCCATTCATTATGCAGCAACAGGAAATGTGACATTGAAGGAAAGAATGGATTATATGTTATCTGAGCTGCAGGAGTGCCAGGAGGCTAATGGAAAATTACATCCCGATTGGGCTGTAGATTATGTAGGAGGCGTACCTAACGGTAATGATTTATGGCCTAAAATTAAAAAAGGTGATATCAGCGTCATCTGGAAATGGTGGGTACCTTGGTATAATGTGCATAAAATGTATGCCGGCTTACGTGATGCCTGGTTGTACACCGGCAACGAAAAAGCTAAAAACATGTTTCTGCGATTTTGCGACTGGGCAATAAGTCTCACTGAAAAATTATCCGATGAGCAGATGGAAAACATGTTGGGCAATGAGCATGGAGGTATCAATGAAACCTTTGCAGATGCTTATCAAATCAGTGGTGATAAGAAATATCTGATAGCGGCAAAAAGATTTTCTCATAAAGAATTGCTTAATCCTTTGTCCAAGCAAATCGATAATCTGGATAATAAACATGCCAATACTCAGGTTCCCAAAGCTGTAGGCTTTGCACGAATTGGCGAGCTAGATAAAGATGCTACATACTTTACTGCCGGTAAGTTCTTCTGGGAAACCGTTACAGGAAACCGTACGCTAGCGTTTGGAGGCAATAGCCGTAGAGAGTTTTTCCCCAGTGTTCAGGCTTGCTATGATTTTATTACGGATGTAGAAGGGCCAGAGTCCTGTAATACGCACAACATGCTAAAACTTACAGAGACGCTGTTCCGCGTGCATCCTCAAGCCAACTATATGGATTATTACGAGCGTGCATTATATAATCATATTTTGTCTACCCAGCATCCGCAACATGGAGGGTATGTTTATTTCACTCCGGTACGTCCTAGAAGTTACCGAGTGTATTCAGCACCTAATGCAGCAATGTGGTGTTGTGTGGGCACAGGCATGGAAAACCACGGTAAATATGCACAGTTTATATATGCGCATCATGGGGATTCATTATATGTCAATCTCTTTACATCTTCAACTTTGAGCTGGAAACAGAAAGGTGTTGTACTACAGCAGACGACAAAGTTTCCTTATGAAGAGCGATCAATACTAACTGTTATGAAGGGAGATGCTACATTTCCTTTATTAATTCGCTACCCTTCGTGGATTAAGAAGGGTGGTTTTAAAATAAAAGTGAATGGTAAAAGCATCTCCCACACATTATTGCCATCATCGTATGCAATGATTAATAGAAAATGGAAGAAAGGCGATGTGATTGAAATCAGTCTCCCTATGCAAACAAGGGTAGAGTATCTCCCTAATGTAAAACAATATGTAGCCCTTATGCATGGGCCGATTGTTTTAGCTGCAAAAACAGGAACTGAAGATCTGGCCGGACTTATAGCAGATGACAGTAGATGGGGGCATATCGCACACGGAAAAAAATTGCCTATAGATGAGGCGCCCATTCTTATTGCAGAGTCGGAATCGGAGCTAATTAGGGCTTTAAAACCAGTAAAGGATAAACCCCTTCATTTTACATTGAACGGAATAAAAATAATCAATGCAGCTTCGTTGGAACTGCAGCCGTTTTTTGAAGTGCATGATGCACGATATATAATGTACTGGATGACGTTGAGTGAAAAAGCGTATCGCGGATATCTCGATTCACTAGCTGCGGCGGAGAAAGCCATGCTCGAGCTAGAAAAACGTACGGTAGATTTTGTAATACCCGGCGAACAGCAACCTGAGGCCGATCACTTTATGCAATCTGAAAGATCCAGAAGAGGGCATAATCAGGATAAGTCTTTCCGAGAAGCTGCAGAGGGAGGATATTTTAGCTATCTGTTACGCACCAATAAAAATACGTCTCTGAGTCTTCAGGTTCGTTACTGGGGAGCTGAGTGGGGAACTAAAAAGTTCGATATCTACATCGATGATGAAAAACTGATAAGCGAGAATAATACAGGCCGCTGGAATCAATCGCGCTTCTTTGATATAGAATACAAAATTCCTGAAAGAATACTTCAAGGCAAAGAGCAAATAAGGGTGAAGTTTCAGGCTACACAAGGAGGTGCAGTAAGCCCTGTATATTACATACGATTATTAAAAAATCAATAAACCTCATTATAATAAAATACAAAAACTGATAATTAACGATGAAATACACAAAACAATTTACCTTCTGGATGTTGATGATGTTTGCCGCGTGCCTGAATGTGGTTGCGCAGAAGTCTAAAAAGAAGGCAACAACACCCGGCAATGTTCCTGTGTTTACACAGTTTGTCTATAAGGGCAACGATGCTGTTTATAATGAAAATCCTTTGAAAGAGGATGAGTTTTATACCCCTATCTTACAAGGATGCTATCCCGACCCAAGCATCGTGAGAAGAGGCGATGACTATTTCCTAGTTGTTTCATCTTTCTCTATGTTTCCAGGGGTGCCTATTTTCCATTCAAAAGATCTGGTTAACTGGAAACAAATTGGTCATGTGTTGGATAGACCTTCTCAACTGAAGGTTGAAACCGCAGGGGTGTCTTCCGGTATTTATGCACCAGCGATCACCTATAATCCGCATAACGAAACTTTTTATATGATTACTACTCAGATCGCCGGAGGTATCGGCAATATGGTAGTAAAAACAAAAGATCCCTTTAAGGGATGGGGCGACGTTATTAAACTGAACTTTAATGGTATCGACCCTTCTCTGTTTTTTGATGATGATGGAAAAGCTTACGTAGTACATAATGATGCACCTGATCCCGGGAAAGAGTTGTATAACGGTCACCGTGTGATTAAAATTTGGGAGTATGATGTAGAAAAAGATGATGTGATTCCAGGTACAGATAAAATTATTGTGGACGGTGGAGTGGATCTTAGTCAGAAACCTATTTGGATCGAAGCACCGCACATTTATAAGAAAAATGGAAAATATTATCTGATGTGTGCTGAAGGTGGTACTGCTGATTGGCACAGTGAAGTGATATTTATCAGCGATCATCCTAAAGGACCCTATAAACCGGCGCCTAATAATCCTATTCTCACACAACGCTATCTGGGTAAAGATCGTAAGAATCGCGTAGAATGGGCCGGTCATGCTGATTTGGTAGAAGGTCCTGATGGAAAATATTATGGTGTATTCTTGGCGATCCGTCCTAACAATAAAGGACGTGTAAATACAGGTAGAGAAACTTTTGTTTTACCAGTAGATTGGAGTGGAACATTTCCAGTGTTTGAAAACGGTTTAATTCCATTGAAACCTAAATTGCCCACTCCTGCCGGCGTAAAGAATCTGAACGGTAAAGACGGTTATTTCCCCAACGGCAACTTTACTATCGAGGAGCACTTCAAAAATATTAATCTTGACTATAGATGGATTGCCATGAGGGGTCCGCGTGAGAATTTTATCTCTATTGCCCCTCAGGGAGGATTGGTAATTAATCCTTTTGAAAATAATATCAAAGCACAAAAACCTGTTTCTGCATTATTCCACAGACAGCAACACAACAGCTTTGAAGTTACCACTACACTGAAGTACGCTCCACAGTCAGAAAAAGATCTGGCAGGTTTGGTATGTTACCAGAGTGAAGCTTTCAACTATGTATTTGGTATAACTAAGAAAGGAAATGAAAATTATATTGTTTTGGCAAGAACAGAAAGAAAAGGACCTCCACGTCCGGGCAACGCTCCGCAAACTACCATTATTGCAAGTGCACCTATTG
The DNA here is from genome assembly GCF_036409055.1 of Niabella digestorum. Classification (NCBI taxonomy): domain Bacteria; kingdom Pseudomonadati; phylum Bacteroidota; class Chitinophagia; order Chitinophagales; family Chitinophagaceae; genus Niabella; species Niabella digestorum. Next base: position 104,355 of record NZ_JAZGLY010000009.1, read on the forward strand.
ATGTTAAAAACCCGGTGCAATTGCAGATTGTAGCAGATCATGATGATTATAAATTCAATTATTCAGTTAATGGTGGCGCATTCCAGAATTTGGGAGGAACCGTATCAGGAGATATTCTTTCCACTAATGTCGCCGGAGGCTTTACTGGAAACCTGATTGGCTTATACGCAACAAGCGGCAACGATATACTTCCATAGTTTATTGGAATACGGTTAAGCTTGAGTTTATAAATACATTATCATAATTCGGGGCTATTAGGTGCCGTCTGATATGTAACTCCCTTATAGTTAGACGCAGCGATAGCCCCGTTTTATTGGATGAAAAATCTTTTGTTAAGAAATCTCTGACGGAAAACTTATTTGCAGTATGAAGTATCGTTTTTTTAAAAAGACGCTGTGTGCTCTGGCATTCTTTTCGATAAAGCTGTCTTTTGCGCAGAACCCTATTGTGCAAACTAACTATACAGCCGATCCGGCACCTCTGGTATATCAGGATAAATTATACCTCTATACCAGTCATGATGAAGACAGCTCCAGTTGGTTTGTGATGGATAACTGGAAGCTATATACTACAGAGGATATGGTGAACTGGACGGATCATGGTGTTATTGCTAGTTATAAAACATTTGAATGGGGAATTGGAGACGCCTGGGCTATACAGGTTGTACAACGCAATGGAAAGTTTTATCTCTATGCTCCGGTTAAAGATCGCAGAAGCAATCGTTCTGCAATAGGGGTAGCAGTATCCGATAGTCCTTATGGACCATTCTATGATCCGTTAGGAAAGCCTTTAGTACAGAGCGAATGGGGCGATATCGATCCTACTGTTTTTATTGATGATGATGGACAAGCTTACCTCTATTGGGGCAATCCGTTTTGCTATTATGTAAAGCTCAATGAGGATATGATCTCTTACTCGGGAGAGATTGTGAAAGTTCCTATGGTGGAAGCAGCTTTCGGTAAACGCGACGGAAATGTAAAAGATCGTCCGACTCTATACGAAGAAGGTCCGTGGCTGTACAAACGAAACGATTTATACTATCTCCTTTGGGCCGGCGGTCCTATTCCGGAACATATCGGCTATTCTACGAGTAATACTCCTATAGGCCCTTGGAAGTATCAAGGGACCTTAATGCCTACCGAAGGAAGAAGTTTTACCAATCATCCAGGCATTGTAGACTATAAGGGCAAAACCTACTTTTTCTATCATAATGGAGCATTGCCGGGTGGTGGAGGTTTCAATCGTTCCGTAGCTGTGGAAGAAGTAGCGTTCAACAAAGACGGCACCATTAAGCCCATGCGCATGACAGAAGGTATTAAAAAGGCTTTAAAGCCGCTAAATCCTTTCCAGAAAACAGAAGCAGAAACCATCGCTTTCTCTGAAGGCATCAAGGCCACTCAAAACGATGTAGTAGGTGTTTTTGTCAACGCTATGAGAGATGGGGCATATATCAAAGTGCGCGAAGTGGATTTCAGAAAAGGAGCGTCAAAGTTTACTGCAAGAGTAGGTAGCACTCATAATGGAGGTGTTAAAATGGAGGTACGACTGGGAAGTGTGGATGGAACATTGCTTGCGAGTCTCGATATTCCTTACACAGGAGGTGATGATCGTTGGCGGGTACTTTCGACCAATCTAGATAAAGTAAGTGGCATACACGATGTTTATTTTGTATTCCGTGGTGAAAATAAAAGAGGTCGTATTGCCTATTTTGATTGGTGGATGGTATCTGAATAAAAAATATTTAGTGTTTACTGATAAAATAACAAAGCACCCATGTTTAAAAAAATAGTATTCTCTACATCTTTTTTATTGTTTCTAACTACTTGCATTGCACAATCATCTGCAGTGCTCAGTCCCGATAAACGGCTAAAGGTTGAAGTAGCTGTAGTAGAGGGAAAGCCTGTGTATAGTGTTTTTTATAATGATAAGCAGATGCTGCAGCCATCTCCTCTGGGTTTAATTACCAATGAAGGAGATTTTTCAACCAATATGAAATGGGTAAGCCAGAAGGAGGATGTTGTATCGAAAAAATATCATCAGGATAAAATCAAAAAATCTGAGATAGATTATCAGGCCAATGTACTCACATGTACTTTCGAAAATGCTAAAGGCCATCAAATTTCTGTAAGATTTCAAGTGAGCAATAATGATATTGCTTTCCGTTATGAACTGCCTACATGGGGTGAACGCAGGAGCTGTGTGGTAGAAAAAGAAGCTACAGGCTTTAAATTCCCTTCTTATGCAACAAGTTTTCTTTCATCCATGATGTCTCCTATGACGGGATTTGCAAGAACAGCACCTAGCTACGAAAGCGGTTATGAAGCGGATGCTCCATTAGGTAAAAAGACACGCAATAATCAGGGGTATGTTTTTCCTGCCTTATTTAAGATAGGAAACGATGGCTGGGTGCTGGTTTCTGAAACCGGAGTACGCAGCTTGTATTGTGCCTCTCATCTTAGCGATCCTACAGAGGATACCGTATATACCGTCGCTTTCCCTGATATGCGTCAGAACAACGGATTCGGATCCACAGGAGCTGCAGTAGGGCTACCCGGTGTTACACCTTGGCGTACCATTACGGTAGGAGCCAATCTGAAGCCTATTGTAGAAACCACTATTCCTTTTGATGTAGTAGATCCACTTTATGAACCATCACGTAAATACGAGTATGGCCGCTCTACCTGGAGCTGGATCGTATGGCAGGATAACAGTATGAATTATGAGGACCAGGTAAAATATATCGACCTTGCCGCAGCACTGGGCTATGAGTATATATTGATTGATGCTTTATGGGATACGAATTTGGGCAAGGAAAAAATGAAAGAGTTGATCAATTATGCTCGTTCTAAAAATGTAGGTGTATTTCTCTGGTATAATTCTAACGGTGCTTTTAATGACGCTCCACAAGGACCAAGAAACAGAATGAATACATCTATAGAAAGAAAGCAAGAAATGCAATGGCTTCGTGAGGTAGGTGTGAAAGGGTTGAAGGTTGACTTCTTCGGAGGCGATAAGCAGGAAACCATGCGGCTTTATGAAGATATTCTTTCCGATGCTAATGATTATGGGCTGATGATTATTTTCCACGGATGTACACTGCCTCGCGGATGGGAGAGAATGTTTCCCAACTATGTGGGCAGCGAAGCCGTAATCGCTTCTGAAATGCTCATCTTCTCACAAGGGGTGAGAGAAGCTGAAGCTTTCTTTGCTACGCTGCATCCGTTTATCAGAAATACGGTGGGTAGCATGGAGTATGGCGGAGTGTTGCTGAACAAATATTTAGTAAGAGAAAATAAAAATCGCAACAAACGTCTTACCACCGATGGCTTTCAACTTGCAACTGCAGTGTTGTTTCAGAATCCTGTACAAAATTTTGGACTTACACCTAATAATCTTACCGATGTACCGTCCTTCGAAATCGATTTTATGAAGGAAGTGCCTACTACTTGGGATGAAACGTTATATCTAGATGGTTATCCCGGAAAATATGTGGTAATTGCTCGTCGTCATAAAAACAAATGGTATATAGCCGGTGTAAATGCCGAGGAGCAAACTAAAACCCTCACGCTGCAGTTGCCATTAACACCTAATGGTAAATACACTATTATAAATGACGACAGGGATGGCAACACATTCATAAAACCACTTACTGTAGGAAAAAACGGTCAGGTGAAAATAGAAATACAACCTAAGGGTGGCTTTGTGATCCGATAAATAACGCTTTAGGATTTTTTGTGATGCATAGCTATTGGTAGCAAATGTTTGATGCTACGTTTAAGTCGCCCCATAAGGGGCGGCTTTTTATGTTTATTATATCTTATAAGTGCCTTAAATGTTAAAAGTCAATTCATATTAAACGTTGAATGGCATAAAAACGTCTTTATAATAAAAGGAGGATAATATTTTCCCTGTTTTTTCGTTTTTAATACTGAATTGCAAATATTTACGATGAAATTTTACGTTTATGTGTTGGCGTTGTTGTGGTCGGTATCTGTGCAGGCGCAAACACCAAGAGTCGAAATCCTGTGGCAATGGTATCAGCAAGGCTATTATATTTTGAATCCGACAATTGCGCATTCCAATGCTGAAGTGGCTTTTGTACGCCGGTTAAGTGGAAAAGATAGTACTGTGCAAGCATCTTCATTTTTTAGAGGGGTGTTCAAGAATTATCTATCTGCCGGCACGTCCGATCGGTTCTACGACCCCGTGATCTGCATTCTGGATAAAAACAAAAAACTAACATTAATAGATTACGGATGGGATCCTGCATATTCAAAGGATGATAAAAAAATTGCCTATGCTTATCAGGTAAAAACTTTGAAGAAAGGCGACCCTTTATATGCCGAAGCATACCAGGGCAATGAAATTAAAGTCTTTGATAAATCCGCACAGCATGCAGAAGCAGTAGCCAAGCCGTTGAGCAATAATTACTTAATGGACCCTTTCTTCCTCGATTCAATGAAAGTGGTTTATAAAATAGGCACAAAAGTCAATGGTCCTTATGGAGCGGGCATTTCTTTCAACCAGGTAGATCTACAAACTAAAAAAACATCCATTATTCGTCTGCCCGGTATTAAATATCGGTTATATGAGTTAATGGGTGAAGCTTATCTTATCAACAATCAACTCGCTTATACTTTGTACAGCCCTACAGATACAGGGAGAGGCATGGCCAACGAGTATTTACATCTGCTATTGACAGAGAAGGATACTTTGCAAGACTTTGGTATTCGGAGGTTCACGCTTTTGGATAATAAAATTGGGTTTAACGATAAAAATGAAATTATATTTCTTGATGACGAGCTCCTACTGCCCGAAGACACCGTGTATGTACAGACTTATAAAGATAATCGACTAATACGCCGCACTCTATTACAGCATAATTATGTAAAAAGTTATTTAAGTCCCAATGGAACATATATGGTGTATATAACAGAAGGGAAAGAGGCTTTTTTGTTGAACCTCATAACGATGCGACGAGCAAAAATTAATATCCCGGAGAGAGAAATTTATACAATAGTATGGGCAAAAGATAGCCAGCGCCTTGCGATTGTACAAGAGCACGAAAGTTTAGTTGGAACTGATATCCTGCATTTGCTGCAAATACGTTAGATTTATTTTTTCCGGCCAAAACGTAAAGTAGGCTCTACTTCGGTCTTCCATTTTTTATATTGACCTTCGGAGAGCTCTTTTTTCAATTGTGCATCTCTTTGATTCACTAGGGTTTCGTTTTGTTTACGAATGCTTTGAAAATTTTGGCTGGTTAAACCCTGTCCTAATCCGGATGCCGGTCCCTGTATATTATTCTTGAGTTGCTGCTGTTTGGTGTAAAATTCTGTAAAAATACCCTCTACTGCATTACGCTTAGACTTTTCTAGCTTCAGGTGTTCGTCCAATTGAGTGAGGGTTTTATCTACCTTCTCTTTGATTTTCTTGCTATCATTATTTTTCTGAGCAAATGCAGTTGTTCCCCAAATAGTGAATATCAGAACCAATACCGGAATAAATGCTTTGCTTTTCATCTTAAGCCTTTATTGTAAGAAGAAAAAATCTCCCAAAGGTTGCATTGTTATTTTTCTGATTTCCGATGTGGTGCTTCACTGGGTCTTCCCATGCGGCCTCTGTTTATAATCCTTTTAATTAATGAGTCATAAGCAGGTACTTGGTCAGCAGTACAAATTTTTCGGGTGGCAACTACATGTTTGTAGACATTGATTTCCACTTCTCTTTGTAGTGTGCCGATGGAATCGGCCAGCCTTTCAATTATCGAGTCGGGAGTATTGTCCTGCTTGGAAAGTTCAAAAATGGTGTTCTTAATTTGTATGATTTCCTGCATTTTATCCAAAGCTTGCTGCCAGTTTCCCTTCTTTAATTCATTAAACTGAGCCACTTGCTGATCATTAAAACCTACTTCTTTTTGCAGGACTGCGGTAAAGTCTCTGAACTTATTCTTTTCAGGGGCTTTGCCAGTTCTGAAGAATAAAAAGTACCCTAGTACTGCAAAATTGGTAATCAGGAGCAGTAAGATGATAAAAACAAGTACCTTATTTTTTGAACGATTGTTATTCATTAATACGTATTAACGTCGTTTACTGCTAATATAAAATTATCATTTTGTAGTACCTCGACGGCGGAAGTATTATGTACAAATGATGTTATCTCCTCCTGCTCGTTTACAATACTGTTGGCTTTGATAATAGAAAAAACATTAATCAGAACAATAATAACTAAACTAATAAATGCGATGGCCGGCCTACTTAAAATACGTGTTGTCCTGCTCCAGAAACTGTTTTCCTCCTGAAGCCGAGCCATAACCCTTGTATACATAAAGGGTTTGGCTTTTGCACGCGTAATGCCGTCAAAGCTGTTTAATATTTCTTCTATTTCTGATGTTTTCATACGATATTTGACGTCGTTTTTAATATTTTCTGTCTGTTATCACTGGTTACTGTTTTCTAATATCTTTCTTAGATTGTTTTTGGCACGGTGAAGCAGCGATTCTACTGCCGAAACGGTTGTTTCCATTACTTCACTGATTTCCTGATAACTTAATCCTTCAATTTTACTTAGTATAAACGCAATTCGCTGATTTTCAGGCAATTTATCTACGGCTTTGAACAATGCTGTGGCCTTTTCTTTTTTGTCAAGCAATATGCCCGGATGATTGAAATCCGGAGGGTTTACCTCTACTTGTGCATCTTCTCCGAAAATACTTTTTATAAATCCAAACCGTTTTTTTCTCTTTTTCTTACGTTCGTGATCCAGCGATTTTGTGGTAGCAATCCTATATAACCAGGTGGAGAGCTTCGACTCTCCCTTGAAGGTATGTATGGATTGGTATACCTGTACAAATACCTCCTGAGCTAAATCTTCGGCATCTTCTTCATTTTTCACGATGCTAAGGCAGGTATTGTAGATCATATCTTGGTAAGTGTCTACAATAGTCTTAAAAGCCTCATTGCTTCCTCGCTTAAGCTCCTCAACTAGTATTTGTTCGCTCACCAAGTTTTGATTATTTGGCAGCGATATTACTACATTTTTTTAACCTTTTAATCAGTTAACCCTTAAAACATTGGTCCATGTCTCATCCCTCCGGGCATCATTCCGGGCGGAGGTCCTTGTCTCCAGTCCGATCTGTCTCCCATAGTATTGTTGGAAGAAGATCTTCCTTTTCCAAAATTTCTTAAACTATACGTAAAGGTAAGCATAAAATACTGTTGCAGTACCCTGCTTTGGGCATCCTCGATATAGTTAGCATTGATGGTTCTTGATATGCTCTGATTTTGTTTGAGAAGATCGAATACTGAAAGTTTCAACTCTGCGGCGTTATTTTTCAGGAATTTCTTACCCACTGCTGCATTCCACAGCCAAAACGACTGATTCAAGCCTTGAGAAAGACCGGTATAACTTTGATAGTTTACATCATTTTGAATAAACCAGCCGTTTTTGCTCAGTAGGTTTACGAATACACCACCCTGCTGATTCACATAACGGTTGTTGGTATTATTGGCAGTACTTTTAGTGTTATTGAAATTGGCATTGTACGAAAGATTAAAGTCTATGTACTCACTGATATTACTGCTCCACACAGCCCCTCCATTTATAGCGGTAGTGGTGGTTTTAGTTTCCAAATAGTTAATCAGTCCCGGACGGTCAGTATAATTAACGCCTGCATTAAGATTGATATTGGATTTTAAAGCAGATATAGGGAAACTATATACAAAATAGGAGCTTATCTGCTTATAACCGTTAAGGTTTATTGGTTTTGAGAACTGCGATCCTCGTTTCACTACAATTCCATCCTGAATTACAGAGTCTGCTCTAGGAATATAAGTAGCGGTAGTGATGTAGTTATTGGTAATTTGCCCGAATATATTGGCGAAGAAGCTATTATTGGTTCTTCTGTTTGTATAGGAATACCTGAAAGAACCGAAATGTGTATACGATTGTTTCAAGGCGGGGTTTCCAGTACTTACATTCAGGTTGGAGCTGGAAATGGTTACTACATCCTGTAATTGTGAAATGGATGGGAAGTCGGTTCTAGCTCGATAGAAAATTCTAATATTACTGTTGGCTCCTACCTTTTTCATCAGCCGCATATTGGGCAATATTGCATTAAATTCTTGATTTACAGAGGTGGCTGTAGGAAATATGCGATCGCTCTCCAGTTTCGAATTTTGGAATTCAACTCCCACAGATATTTGATTATCTCTACTACGTCCTAAACGATAGTTGAGTTCTCCTCTGTTGGTGGAAATGGTATTGTCAAACTCGTTGGAAAATTCTGGCTGGAAAATGGTGTATGCAGTACCATCGAAATCATAAGTACGCTGATCTGCATTATTTTTCTGTACCTGACGTTCTACCTGAAACTCAAACTGTCCTTCTTTACCTACGGGTTCGGTATAGGAGATTCTCCCTGAAATTCTCGAACCATTTGTATTATTGTAGCGATATTGGTCCAGTAGCGAGTCAGTTAATACAGGCTGATAATATCTTAGTTGGTTATAGTTGTATGAGTACCCATCGTTTTTGTTCCAAGAAGTTTGTAAGCTTACAGCCAAAGTACGGCCTCTTTTAGCAAACGCTCTTCGGTACATAATATTATTATTGATATTGTACCCGTTGCGGTGAGAGCTGTTTCTTCCGGCCGCGTTATTAATAGAGTCGGTCTGATCATAATAAGAGTAGCTAGAGTTTTCAGAAGCCGAGTTGTTGTTTTGAAAGTTGAGAGACGGAATAATAAAAATAGTATTGTTGGAGTCTATTTTATATTCCAATCGCATGTTAAACCGGTGGTTATTATTATTGGCATTACTAATATATTTGTTACCGGTATATAGTACAGAGTCGGGGCTGATAGTAGTTTGTCCAAATGTAGAAGATTCATTCAGGGTATTACTATTGTTGAAGAAATAGCTGGCAGACACATCAATTTTTTTGCCCCATTTATCGCCATAGTTAATACCAAAGGCGTTGGTTTTATTGATGCCTGGTTGTACGCCTACCATAAAATTGCCGGCGCTACCAAATCCACCGAAGCCACCTCCAAAGCCTCCACCTCCTCGACCGCCTCCAAAGCCTCCACCACGCCCACTACTCGTAACGCCCAGCAAATCCTGTGTGGCAAAGTTTTGTTGGTTCACATTGTTGAAATTACCTACCAGAGAGATACGGCGATCTCCGTTAAAGAAGCTTACATTACCTCCTGCCTGGTAACGTTGGTCGGTACCATAACCGGCATAAATACGACCAAACTGCCCATTGTTGCTGACGCCACCTTTGGTAACTATGTTAATGGCTCTCATTGAGTTACCGTCATCAAAGCCGGTAAGCTGGGCTTGGTCGCTCAGTCTGTCAAACACCTGAATTTTGTCAATCACTTCTGCAGGAAGATTTCTTAGAGCCATTGTGGCATCGTCACCGAAGAATTCCTTTCCGTCTACAGTTACTTTTCTTACCTGTTCTCCTTGTGCTGTTACATTCCCGCTTCGGTCTACGGTAATTCCCGGCATTTTTTTAATCAGGTCTTCTACTGTCGCATCGGGGTTTACCTTAAAATGACTGGCGCTGAATTGTGTAGTATCTCCTTTCTGAGATACGGCGGGTGCCGAAGCTACCACTACAACACCTTCTAAGGTGGTAGTTTTCTTGGGTATATATACGTCGTCTAAATCGAGAGCCGGTTTTTCGTCCGTTAATGCCAGCGACATAAAAAGCGGTTCAAAACCTACCGATGTAGCGTGCAGTAAATAATTTCCTTTTTCAATATTGTTGAAAATAAAAGTTCCGGAAGTGTCGGAAAGCGTACTTTTTATAGTATTGCTATCCAATGGGTTAAGCAGTTTTACGGTTGCATTTCTTACAACGACCCCTTCTACCGGGTCCATAAGTGTTCCTTTAATGGTCTGTGCCTGGCAAATCGTTACAAAAAACAATAAAGAAGATATAAGTCCAAGAATCCTCATAAAAAAAATTATTATTAGCTCAGTTGGACGATGAAATCCACGTAAACTTTCGTTTTTCTGTCATAAAATGCAATATAAACTGTTAAAATACAATTTTTAATTATTATGTAAGATTTTAATATATTCTGGCTCAAGGTAGAAGATAAAAATTAAAATATCGGCCATAATGCAATAAATATTTATCTTGCGCCATTCAACGTTTTATTTTAATTATGGAGTATAACAAGTTAGTTGCGGTTACAGGGTTACCAGGCCTGTATGAGTTGATAAGTAGTAAACAGGACGGAGCTATTGTACGCTCTTTACAGGACAAGACTACCAAGTTTGCATCTGCCCGTATTCACCAGTTTTCACACTTGGAGAGTATTGAAATCTATACTAAAGGGGAGAATGTGAATTTGGTAGAAGTGTTTAACGCAATGGAAAAGGACGGAAGTCCCTTGCCTGATGTAAAAGATGCCAAAGCACTCCGTGCTTACTTTGAAAAAGTGTATCCCGATATGGATTTCGACCGCGTTTACAACAGCGACATGAAGAAAATTGTAAAGTGGTTCGATATCTTGAAAAGCAATAATGTAGAAATAAAACTCACCCAGTTGGATGAATCAGCTGAGGAACCCCAAGAAGAGGCATCTCAGGCGGCAGCTGCCGAAACAAAAGCGGCTGAAGAACCGGTAAAAGAAAAGAAAAAAGCAGCACCCAAAAAAGCGGCTGCAAAAAAAGCGGCAGAAGCTTCCGATGCAGATGAAAAAAGCGCGGCTCCTAAAAAAGCACCTGCTAAGAAGAAAGCAGCAGCTAAGAAAAAATCTGAATAGTATTTTTTATAGTGCGATAAGTCGAAAGTCTGTAGTGAGGAACGAGCTTCATCTTTCCGATTACAGACTTTCTTTGTAAAGAAACTCTAATTAAATTATGACAGCAGATATACAGCCTATTCCAAGACATTTTTTACCAGCGGATTTCAGCATTACTGACTGGAATGCGCTTGAACCCTATTTTAAAGAACTTCTGGAGCGGCCTCTTAATTCCTTACAGGAACTGGAGCAGTGGTTGAAAGACTTAAGCGAGTTGGAAGCTGTAGTAAGTGAAGAGGCCTGCTGGAGACAGATTAAAATGACTTGTGATACCGAAAATCCGCAGTTGGCTGAGAGTTTCAATTATTTTATGATGGAAATCCAGCCCAAGATGCAACCCTACTCCGATCAGCTGAACCGTAAGCTAATAAATTGTTCGTTTACTAAAGAGCTGAAGGATCCTGCTCATGTTACCTATCTGAGAAATGTAAAAAAGAATATCGATCTCTTCCGCGAAGAAAATATTCCTCTACACTCAGAATTAGCTGTCGAGGCGCAACAATTCGGAGTTATCAGCGGTAAGATGACCGTAACGGTAAGAGGGAATGAGTATACTTTGCAGCAGGCTGCCAAGTTTCTGGAAGATCCGGACAGAAATCTACGGGAAGAAGTATATCGTAAAATTGCGGAAAGAAGGTTGGCCGACAAAGATGCATTGAATGCTCTATACGATTCATTGCTTAAGAAAAGGCATCAGGTGGCTTTGAATGCGGGTTATGACAATTATCGCGACTATCGCTTTGTTGAGCTGGCCCGCTTTGATTACACCAAAGAGCACTGTTTTCAGTTTCACGAAGCGGTAAAGCAGCACGTACTGCCTATCGTAGATGAGATCTACAAAAAGAAAAGAGCCAAATTAGGGGTAGACACCTTGCGTCCTTGGGATGTGGATGCCGAGCCTGCAGGTGTTACACCATTAAAGCCATTTACCTCCGGTAAAGAGTTGCTCGAAAAAACCATCAGCTGTTTTAATAAATTGAATCCGTTTTTTGGCGATTGCCTCAAGAAGATGGACGAGCTGAAAAGGCTGGATCTAGAAAGCCGCAAGGGTAAAGCTCCCGGAGGCTATAACTGTCCGCTGGCAGAAACCGGTGCACCTTTCATCTTTATGAATGCGGCCGGAACATTGAATGATGTGGTGACAATGGTACACGAAGGCGGGCATGCCGTGCATTCTTTCCTTTCTCACTCCTTACCGTTGACCGGATTTAAAGAATATCCTACCGAGTTTGCCGAGGTCGCGAGTATGAGTATGGAGCTGTTTAGTATGAGCGAATGGAATGTATTTTTTGATAAAGAAGAGGAGCTGAAAAGAGCCATGGAACAGCAATTGGAAAGAGTTATTACCGTTTTCCCATGGATTGCTACTATTGATAAATTCCAACACTGGGTGTATGAAAACCCTCAGCACACTCATGAGGAAAGAATGCAGCAATGGGTGCGTATTCTCGATGAGTTTACTCCCGAAAGTTTGGATGTAAGCGGCTTAGAGTCTTACAGACAATACAGTTGGCAAAGGCAACTGCATTTATTTGAAGTGCCTTTCTACTATATTGAATATGGTATTGCACAGTTAGGAGCTATTGGGTTATGGCAGCAGTTTAAGAAGGACAAGCAACTTGCTTTGCAAAACTATATTCAGGGGCTGAGCTTAGGAGGCACCCGTCCTTTACCACAGCTTTTTGAAGCAGCCGGTCTAAAATTTGATTTATCGCCGGCCTATATTAAAGAGTTGATGAATTTTGTAAAAGCAGAAATGGAAAGTCTTTAATGCCAGTAACTCGTTGATAACAAGTTTTTAAGATTTGCATTAATAGATTTAAAAATTCCGATTTGGAGTAATAATCGCTTAAATCGGAATTTTTTATATATTCAGTAATTGAACATTTTTCATCGTCCCTTGTTATTACCTTTTAATAAGAAATCATAGTAAACAAAAAAACAAATTGTGTATGAAGAAAATATTTGCATTACCTATTATTGCTGCTATTGTATTTGCTTCTTGTAATTCTGCCCCCAAAGCCGATGAGGCTAAAACCGAAGATGTTCAGGATGTTGCTGCTGCAGAAGGCGAGGCCTATAAGGTAGATACTACTCAGTCTGTAAACTTCATAGGGACAAAACCCGTAGGAGCTCACTCCGGTAAATTCTTGGTAAAAGAAGGTGAAATCTTTGTAAAAGACGGTACTGGTGTAAGCGGTGGTAGACTGGTGTTTGATATCAACAGTCTTGTTATTACCGATGCAGATACTACCGGTACTACTAATTTAAAAGGACATTTATTGTCTGCTGATTTTCTGGATGCCGAAAAATTTCCTACAGCTACTTTTGAAATTACAGCTGTAGAAGATTATGTTGCAGATAGTACTAACGCATTGGTGCTGGAAGGAGCCACTAATATCATTAAAGGTAACTTAACTCTGAAAGATGTTACTAAGAATGTATCCTTCCCGGCTATTATTAATGTAACTCCTACATCTGTTTCTGCTAAGGCAAACTTCAATATCGACCGTACTCAGTGGAATTTAACATACGGTAATGATAAATCTTTAGGTGATAAATTTATCAGACCCGAAGTAAATATCAACTTTGAGATTACAGCTGTAAAATAAGACAGCAGCTGCTTTTAGCCCGGCCATATTACGTCTTTGGCAGACTATTTGTACTCTTTGGTTGAAGAAAAAATGGCCGTATTTGTTTATTTTTAAAAAATCTGAAGGCCTGTTTTAGTCAACCTGTTTAAATTTAAGCGTATGAAAAAGTTAGTTTTATTGATATTCGGTCTAGTTGCACTGTTTTTCGTAAATGCTCAAGAAAAACAGAATGCACCGGCACCCAAAAGCCCGCCTGCTACTGTGAGTGAGGAACTGAGTAATGGTACGGTAATTACTATTAATTACAGCCGTCCTTCAGTAAGAGGTAGAACTATTGGCAAAGATTTGGAACCACTTCCCGGTCAGGTATGGCGTACTGGAGCTAATAAGGCTACTGTATTCGAAGTAAGCAAAGATGTTACCGTCGAGGGCAAAGCATTGCCGGCGGGTAAATATGCATTGTTTACTTTGGTAGATGGCGATGATTGGACCATTATCTTCAATAAAACATGGGATCAGTTTGGTGCGTTTAAGTACAAACAGGCTGATGATGCTTTACGTGTTCACGTTACTTCTCAAAAAGCGGAATCTTTTGCAGAAACACTCACCTTTACTATCAGTAAGGAAGGAGTAGTAACACTGCTTTGGGGAGATTATAAAGTGAGCTTTAACGTAAAGTAAGCGAACGATACTTTTAAGTGAAGATATATTTACCCGCCTACATAAGGCGGGTATTTTTTTATATATCCGATAACCGGAAGATTTCTTTTGCTCTGATACCTTTTTCAGTTTGAGTAAGGGTACAACATTCATTTACAGGGTCGTGCTCAAAGAAAAGAATATACTCGCGCTCTAAAGCTTCCTTCAGAAAAACCTCTTTCTCCATCATTGAAAGCAACGGCCTAGTATCATATGACATTACATAAGGAAGCGGAATATGGCCTATCGAAGGCAACAGGTCTGCCATAAACACAATAGTCTTTCCCTTATATTCCAACTGGGGCAACATCATGGAGTCGGTATGTCCATCTGCAAAACGCACCTGCACCTGCTTGGTAAAATGAGCGAGGGCTAATGCATTTTGTTGATCCTTTCTATCGTTTACAAATTGTAATCGACCACTTTCTTGTATAGGCAGTATATTTTCTTTGAGAAAAGAAGCTTTCTCGCGTGGATTGGGTTCGGTAGCCCACTTCCAATGGCGCTCATTACTCCAGAAAGTTGCGTTTTTGAATGCAGGTATTAGTTGTTCGCCTTCTTTTTTAATCGCACCGCCACAATGATCAAAATGCAAGTGTGTTAGAAAAACATCGGTTATATCATCACGGTGGAAGCCGTGTGCCGCAAGGCCTTTGTCCAGCGAATCATCTCCATGTAAATAATAAAAGCTGAAAAACTTTTCACTTTGTTTATCACCCATACCGGCATCCACTAATATGAGGCGCTCACCATCTTCTATTAACAAAGAACGCATAGCCCAAGTGCACATATTGTTTTCGTCGGCAGAGTTGAGTTTGTTCCAAATGCTTTTAGGAACAACGCCAAACATAGCACCTCCATCCAGCTTGAAATATCCGTGATTGATAGAATAAAGTTTCAATGTATTGGGTTTAAATTTTCCGGACTGATTTATTCAGATAATAATTGATGCTGGAATAAAGTTACAAAAGATTGATGGTAGCCATTAGGCTGTTTGAGTTTGTTTTTGCTTATATAGGGCCGAGTACAGCCATACTAGTCCTATTGCAAAGAAAACGATGAGTGATAATACTGAGTTTTTCATCGTGCCCGTGATTTCTTCAATACGGCCAAATGTAAAAATACCAATTACGATAGCCAGTTTTTCGGTAAGATCGTAGTAACTGAAAAATGATGCAGTATCTTTTGTATCGGGCATAAGCTTGGA
Source organism: Niabella digestorum (assembly GCF_036409055.1). Taxonomy (NCBI): domain Bacteria; kingdom Pseudomonadati; phylum Bacteroidota; class Chitinophagia; order Chitinophagales; family Chitinophagaceae; genus Niabella; species Niabella digestorum. The sequence goes on from NZ_JAZGLY010000009.1 coordinate 119,677, forward strand.
ATAGGTTGATCGGCTTAAGGATTGAATGCCCCCCATAACCAAGCCTACTAGTAGGGCCAAGATGTAAAAATGATATTCGGCATTGATCCCTTTTTCGGCGACACCTGCTGTGTAATACGCCAGTATACAGATAATAATCCAGAATACGATTACGCCCATGAGCACTTTTAGGTTGCCGTAAATTGCCGAAAGACGTGACATACCCCAAGCTCCCAGTATGGCTACCAACTGAATGAGTACAACGGTAACGATCAGTTTTGTATCGGGTAGTCCCAGCAATTTGCTTCCGAATATAGTAGCAGCCAGCATTACGGTTTGTACCCCCATGCTATAGAAAAAAAAGCCGCGCAGAAAGCGTTTCAGTATGGGCATGTGTTTGACTTGGTCATACACTTTTTTCATTTCTTGAAACCCTTCCTGAATGACATTACCTTTTTTAGTCTGTACAACATTGGATTGGGGTAATGCAGCAAAAGTGATTTGTGCAAATGCAAACCACCAAATACCCACCAATAAAAAAGTGATGCGCGTGGCGAGTCCCGGATCGCTCATCGTCATTACCAATACAAATCCCACAATCTGCATTAATACACTGCCTATATATCCGTAAGCATAACCTTTGGCACTAATGCGGTCCCTATCTTCAGGTGCTGCAATTTCGGGCAGATAAGCGTTGTAGAATACCAGACTGCCTACATATCCCATGGCTGCCATCATAAATGCAATAACGCCTAACAGAAGTGTATCTGATTTAAAAAAGAACAATGCGCTACATCCTATTGCGCCCATATAACAGAAAAAGCGCATAAAGTTTTTCTTATTACCTCTTGTATCTGCAATAGAAGTAAGAATAGGATACAAAATGGCGATAATTAGATAGGCTACCGCCAGTATGTAATCGTAGAGAGAAGAATTGACAAATTCCCTACCCAGAAAAGTTACTTTATGCTCTTGGTCATTGCTTCCTGTAACGGCTAGAAAGTAAATAGGAAAAAAAGTAGTAGTGATAACAAGATTGTAAACGCTGTTGGCCCAATCGTACATGGCCCAGCCATTCGTAACTTTCTTGGAAGCTGTAATAACTTTTCCTTCTGCCATTTACTAAAAATAAACAATTATGCGGAGTCGGTTATAATAGCAAGCTTTTTCATCAACCGATGATACCCTGATAAATCAGTACTAATAAAATAACTCCTGCAATGATACGATACCAGCCAAATATCTTAAAGCCGTATTTCTTCAGATAGTTAATGAAAAACTTAATAGCAATAATAGATACTACAAAAGCTACTACATTTCCAATGATAAAAGCAATCGTATTATCCTGAGACTGTAAAATCAGTTCGTACCCTTTGATGGTGCCATCGCTCCATTTTTTCAGGAATAAAGAGTATAAAGTGGCGGCCGCCATGGTAGGAACTGCAAGAAAGAAGGAAAACTCAGCTGCAATATTGCGGGTAAACTTTTGTTGCATACCACCTATAATAGAAGCGGCACTGCGGCTTACACCGGGAATCATGGCAATACACTGCCAAAGACCTGTTAGAAAGGCGCGTTTATAAGTGATTTCATTTTCGCTATGGATAGTGGGGTGATTAAAAGCTTTATCAATAAATAATAACACAACACCGCCCAGCAATAAAGATACGGCCACGGTGGTAGGACTTTCCAGCATGGCATCAATTTTATCGGAGAATAATGCACCTAATATCAGTGCCGGAATGACACCTATTATCAGCTTCACATAAAACTGCCAGCGGCTAAAGTCAAAGAATTTTCTCCAGTATAAAACTACTACGGCCATAATGGCGCCCAGCTGAATTGCTACTTCAAACAGCTTGGTGAACTCGTCCTTTTCGATGCCCATAAACGAGCTGGTGATAATCATATGTCCCGTAGAGGAAACAGGTAAGTATTCGGTAAGTCCTTCAACAATCGCTATAATAATTGCTTCAATAATGCTCATAATACAGATTTGTAAAAAAACAGGCGATACGTTTTATAGCATCGCCCGATAAATTTATGAATAACGGCACTCGAAGATGGATTATTGCTTCGATGTGGTATTTTTAAATATTGCGTAACCTTCTATTGCAAGCCCTATAAGAATTACAATGGGAGCAATGGTGATGCGTCGGGTACTATATACTTCATGCGCATTAAATACAGCCGGGTCATCGCTTTTTCCTCCGACCATCAAAAGCATGCCCAGAGCAATAACAATGGCTCCGATGAGCATCCATACATAATTGCTTTTGCCAAACATTGCTGGGGGTATGTTGTTTTCAGCCATTTTTGTCGGTTTAATATGTTGCAATATTAGGATTGTTTTTCAAAATAAATGTTAGATTTTCATTAATATAGGTCGTCCAGCTTTTTCTTCAGGTATTTCAAGGCGCTGGTATGAGTGCTGATAAGGGTTATCAGAATACCCAATACCATCATGCCCAAGAACAGAAAGGTCAGTTGTGTATTGTTTTGTATCACGCTCAGCTCGGGAATCATTTTTTTAGCTGCTCTGATTACCAGTAGCACAGCTATAATGGCAATGGCCCCACTAATAGCACCGTTAATAATAGCCCTTATATCCAGCGGTTTGGTGATAAACCAGCGGGTAGCACCTACCATTTGCATGGTTTTGATGGTAAATCGGTTGCTAAACATAGCTAGGCGAATAGTATTATCGATGAGTACAATGGCAGCCAAAAGCAATATCAATGACAGGCCCACCAATACCCAGTTTACTACTTTTATTTTACTATCCAGACCACCTACCAGCAGTTCAGGATACTTCACTTCGGTGACATAGGTCTGTTTTTCCAAATCTTGTTTAATATTCAAAAGTGTATCCGGGTGTAAGTACTCCGATTTTACCTTAAAGTCAATGCTTTGGGGCAGTGGGTTTTCCGTTAGAATGCCTTCCCAGCTTTCATTGCCATCGGCTAGATACCGGGCTTTGGCCATTTCTTTGGTAGTAAATATATATTCTTTTATGTAAGGCTGAGCGGCAATGTAGTTCACCAGGTCAGCACTGTCTGATTTTGCCAATGGTTCGCGTAGGTACACATTCACTTCTACTTCTTCCTTAAAATGTTCTCCCAAAGTACGGGTATTAATCACCAGCCAGCCTATCACCCCTAGCAGAAAAAGCACTAGGGTTACGCCCAAAATACTCATAAAGTATGAAGCTTTACCCCTTTTTACTGCTTTTGTTTTTTTCGACATAATGGTACCTTTTACTAAAATACTACAAGACTGGCAAATTTAGGGTATTCACACCTACAATGCTTAAATTTGCCGCCATGCAAAAAGCAGGTACTAATTTATGATACAAAATGCCTGTTTTTTGTAGAATAAGGCAATAGGGACAAGGTTTGGGATAATACCTTTTTGTCGCATGATTGGTATAAAATTAATTCAATAAATAGTGATGGAGTACGATTTTAGTTCGATAGAGAAGAAATGGCAACAGATTTGGAAAGAAAACAATGCTTATAAGGTTGCCAACGACAGCAGTAAGCCCAAGTATTATGTGCTGGATATGTTTCCTTATCCTAGTGGAGCCGGCTTGCACGTAGGACATCCGTTGGGCTATATTGCCAGTGATATTTATGCTCGCTATAAAAGACTGAAAGGATATAATGTGCTGCACCCCATGGGCTATGATGCCTTTGGTTTGCCGGCCGAGCAATATGCTATCGAACACGGCATTCATCCTGCCGTTTCTACGGCAAAAAATATCGAAACATTTCGCAGGCAGCTGGACAATATCGGTTTTTGCTACGACTGGAGCCGCGAGGTGCGTACGAGCGACCCCAAATATTACAAATGGACACAGTGGATTTTTCTACAGTTATTCAAATCTTTCTATAACAGACAAAAACAGAAAGCCGAGCCGATTACCGAACTGATTAAGGCTTTTGAGCAGGAAGGGAACGCCAATCATCCTATTCCTAACGATAAATATCAGATTCCGGGAACCGGAGGCACCACCTTCACTGCTGAACAGTGGCAATCATTTGATGAAGCCACACAGCAATCTATTTTAATGGAATACCGATTGGCCTATTGCGGCTATGGCGAAGTAAACTGGTGCGAGGCTTTAGGAACCGTACTGGCCAATGATGAGGTGGTAAACGGGGTGAGCGAACGTGGCGGCTACCCCGTAGTGAAGAAAAAATTGCGGCAGTGGTATCTGCGTATTACGGAGTATGCAGATAGATTGTTGCAGGGTTTGCAAACCGTAGATTTCAGCGATGCGATGAAGGAAATGCAAACCAACTGGATTGGCAAAAGTTATGGTGCTGAAATCACCTTCAAAATTAAGAGTACACAATCCAAGGTAGACAGCTTTGTGGTGTATACCACCCGTCCTGATACCATTTTTGGGGTGGACTTCTGTGTACTGGCACCTGAGTTGGATTATATTCTGGATATATGTTCCGAAGCACAAAGAGCTGAGGTAGAAGCATACATCGCCTATGTAAAAAGCCGTAGTGAAAGGGAGCGTATGTCGGAAAAGAAAATCACCGGCGCCTTTACCGGAGCGTATGCTATTAATCCCTTTAACGGCAGGGAAGTGCCTATTTGGATCAGTGAATATGTGTTGGCTGGCTATGGAACTGGCGCCGTAATGGCCGTTCCTTGTGGCGATGAGCGCGACTTTAAGTTTGCCCAACATTTCAATATTCCTATCACCAATATTATCGGCGAGCATTTTAACGGGAAAGAAGCTAATCCTACCAAGGATGCCGTGCTAAGCAACTCTGGTTTTCTGGATGGCGTACCTATGCGCGAGGCTATGGAGAAAGTGATTGAAGAAGTAGAAAAGCGTGGTATCGGTCAGCGTAAAGTGAATTATAAAATGCGTGATGCCGCCTTCAGTCGTCAGCGTTATTGGGGAGAGCCTTTCCCGATTAAGTGGGTCAACGGTATCGCTTACCCTCTGGATGAAAAAGAATTGCCGCTGACCCTGCCTGATGTGGAATCTTATAGTCCGGGTCCTGAAGGACAAGGTCCTCTAGCAAATATTCCGGAATGGATAGCCCAAAATCTGGAAACCAATACTATGCCCGGTTATGCTGGTTCTTCTTGGTATTTCCTGCGCTATATGGACCCTCACAATGAACAGGAGTTTGCAAGTCGCCAAGCAACCGATTACTGGAACCAAGTAGATCTGTATATCGGTGGTACCGAACATGCAGTAGGCCACCTATTGTATAGCCGCATGTGGACTAAAGTGCTGTACGATTTGGGCTATATTGGTTTTGATGAGCCGTTCAAGAAATTGGTTAATCAGGGAATGATACAGGGCAACAGCCGCTTTGTATATCGTATTCATGGTACTAACCAGTTTGTATCGCATGGCTTGATTGATAAGGACGGAACTTATCAGGGTAACACCCTAGATAAAATACATACAGATGTAAATATCGTCGACGGTTATGAATTGGACATCGAGGCCTTTAAAAAATGGCGCAACGGAGAGTTTGCCGATGCAACCTTTATCCTGGAAGATGGCAAATATATATGCGGTAGTGAAATTGAAAAAATGTCCAAATCGAAATTCAATACCGTAAATCCTGATGATCTGGTAGCCAAATACGGTGCAGATACTTTCCGCATGTACGAAATGTTCCTGGGTCCGGTAGAGTTAAGTAAACCTTGGGATACAAAAGGGATTGAAGGCGTTCACCGCTTTTTAAAGAAATTGTGGCGTTTGTTCTATAAAGAAAATGCAGATGGAACATCCACAGCCATCTGGAAAGACGAAGCGCCTACACCGGAAGAGCTCAAGGTATTGCATAAAGCAATTAAAAAAATTGAAGAAGATACCGAGCGGTTCAGCTTTAATACAGCTGTAAGTACGTTTATGATTCTGGTGAATGAGCTAACCGATTTAAAGAGCCATAAAAAAGCGATTTTGGAACCATTGCTCATTATGCTCACGCCTTATGCACCCCATATAGCAGAAGAACTGTGGCATGCTCTGGGCAACACTACGTTTGTATTGGATGCGCCTTATCCTAAGTTTGAAGAGAAATATGTAGTGGAAACCAGCAAGGAATACCCCATTTCCATCAACGGTAAGATGCGCACTACTATGAATATTTCATTGGATGCGGAGCAGAAAGATGTGGAAGCACTGGTATTGGCCAATGAAGTGGTGAAAAAATGGATTGAGGGTAAGACGCCTAAAAAGATCATTTATGTAAAGAATAAAATGATCAACATTGTGGTGTAAGTGAAAATTGCTCAAACGGTTTATATAGTTAATCTGGTCATAGTTGAAACCGTTCTCTGATATAGGGGACGGTTTTCTATTTTTTATTTTCCTAAATCGAACATTTTTTGTTTAACTTTAAAGGAGCATTGGATGTTGATATGAGCTAGCCGTGAATGAGCTGTTGTCTTAAACATTGACGTGATTATTGTGAAAATCGAAGTAGTCTAGTAAACGTTTTAACGATTGGCTTGCATGCGCTTTTATACAAAGCGATTCAATATTTCAAAACCTAAATAACATTACCATGTCAATCAACATCGTAGATCTTGTAAAAAACTACATTTCGCAAGACCTTATCTCCAAAGCCAGCTCATTTCTGGGCGAAAATGAAGGTGGTGTCTCCAAAGCGCTTTCGGGTTTAATACCATCCGTTCTTGGCGGTATTATTTCAAAAGGTACCGCATCGGAAAGCAGTGCACAACAGTTGCTGGATGCTGCTAAAGAAGCTAACAATACGGGATTGTTAGGTAATCTGGGTTCTTTATTTGATAATCAAGATTTGTTATCGAAAGGTTCTGGCTGGGTTGGTAATCTTTTTGGAGGACAGTCCAATACCCTAGTAGACCTTATATCCAAATTTGCCGGCATCAAATCTTCCTCTTCTTCTTCGTTGTTAAATATGATTACGCCTTTAATACTAGGATTACTAGGAAAAAAGGCGCAGGATGACAATTTGAATGCAGGAGGATTTTTAAATTTACTTGCTTCACAAAAAAATAATGTACTCAGCGCATTACCTACCGGCTTAGGTACTATTGCGTCTACTTTAGGCTTGGGAGCTATTGGCGAATCGGCTAAAGCAGCAGTTGAAGGATTACAGAATACCGCATCATCGGCCTATAAAAATGTAGAAAGTGGTGGAGGCAACAAGTGGTTATGGCCATTGTTGATACTTGCTGCATTGGTTTTGTTGCTGTGGTGGCTATTAGGGAAGGGGTGTAATCAGAATGTAGAGGGTAATGCCATTACTGAAGATACGGCGGACGCTGCAGCAGAACCGGTAACTGCCGGAGGAACACTCGATACGGTTACAGGCAATTATATCTACGATGTGGGACCGAATATAGAGATCAAACTGCCGGACGGTACGGTATTGAATGTGGGCGCTAACAGTACCGAAGCTAAATTATATAAAATGCTTACCGACGATGCATTTACCGTGGATACAGTAAACAAATCTGCTAACTGGATAGTGCTGGATCGTGTATATTTTGAAACCGGTAAATCGATACTTACTGCCGAATCTGCCGCACAGGTAAGCAATATTGCTACAATTCTTAAAAACTTCCCTGCCGCTTCTATTAAATTAGGGGGGTATACCGATAATACGGGCGATGCTCAGGTTAATAAAAAAGTATCTGCCGAAAGAGCTAAAATAGTAGCGCAAGAGTTGATCAAAGCGGGAGCCACAGCCAATCAGGTGGTTGAAGCAGAAGGTTATGGCCCAGAGTTTCCGGTATGTCCGGCAAATGATACTCCTGAATGTCGCGCACAGAACAGAAGAGTGGATCTGAAAGTAGCTACTAAGTAAAACTTACAAACCCAATCTAATACTTAAGCCGCAACCTTTGAGGGGAGCGGCTTTTTTTTATGGGAGCAGATGACGGTGACGTATCAGCATCATGTATCATTTTTTTATAAACCTTATACTGCAAATCCTAGTTATCTTTGACGAACAATGAGCAATCCTAATTTAAATAGAGATAAAGAAGGGCTGAGTGCTGCAGACAGGGAATTTGAAAATACCATACGCCCTGCTCATATACAGGAATTTGCAGGGCAGCCCCAGCTGATAGAAAATCTTACCATTTTTATCAAGGCTGCAAAAATTCGGGGTGAGGCGTTGGACCACATATTGTTTCATGGGCCTCCCGGGTTGGGAAAAACTACTCTATCGCGCATTGTAGCCAATGAATTGGGGGTAAACATTAAGGAAACCAGTGGTCCGGTTATCGAAAAGCCCGGCGATCTGGCAGGACTGCTTACATCATTAGAGCCGAACGATGTATTGTTTATCGATGAAATCCATCGTTTGAGTACGGTGGTAGAAGAGTATCTGTATGCAGCCATGGAAGATTATCGATTGGACATACTTATTGATAGCGGCCCTAATGCCCGCAGCATTCAATTATCCTTAAATCCTTTTACACTTATCGGGGCTACCACTCGCAGTGGATTGCTCACGGCGCCATTATTATCTCGATTTGCCATAAAATCTCGTTTGGAGTATTATCCTGTAGATACGCTTCAGAAAATAGTAATGCGCTCTGCAAGTATACTGGATGTGAAGATCGATGAAAGGGCTGCCCGTGAAATAGCTGCCCGTAGCCGTGCTACGCCACGTATTGCGAATGGCTTATTACGTCGCGTACGAGATTTTGCACAAGTGCTGAACGATGGAGTGATAGATTTGGGTATTACCCAACATGCTTTAAAAGCATTGAATGTAGATGAATACGGGCTGGATGAAATGGACAATCGTATTTTGCTTTGTATTATAGAAAAATTCAAAGGAGGTCCGGTGGGAATTAGTACCATTGCCACTGCGGTTGGTGAAGAGCCAGGCACCATTGAGGAAGTATATGAACCATTTTTGATACAGGAAGGTTTCTTACAACGAACTCCACGGGGTAGAGAGGTAACGGCTAAAGCATATGAGCATTTGGGAAAGAAACCGGGTGCAGGAAGTGGGGTGACTTTACAATTGGATTTTTAATAAAAAGCCCGGGACAATGCCCGGGCTTTTTTATGTATAAATAATTTTTACGGATGTACCACGAGTCGGAATCCGTTACCATGGATATTCACGATCTCTATTTTATCATCGTCTTTTAAATACTTACGCAGCTTGGCTATGTATACGTCCATACTACGTCCGTTGAAGTAAGTGTCGCTACCCCATATTTTTTTCAATGCTTGTTCACGAGGCAACAGGTCGTTCAGGTGTTCTGCCAGCATTTTCAGTAGTTCGTTTTCTTTAGGAGAAAGTGTTTGTGTACGACCGTTGAAAGTTAGCTGACGCAACTTGGGATTGAAATGATAACCCGCTAGTTGGTATTCTTTATTTTCGTTTTCCTTATTGAGTTCTTCATTGCGTTTTAGAATGGCCTTAATCTTCATTAATAACACTTCACTATCGAAAGGCTTGGTAATATAATCGTCAGCGCCCAGTTTGTATCCCTGAATAATGTCTTCTTTCATAGTTTTGGCACTGAGGAAGAACAGCGGAACATCCGGATCGATATCACGAATCTCTTCCGCTAGTGTAAAACCATCCATATGGGGCATCATCACATCGAGCAGGCAGAGATCAAATTTCTCTCTCTGAAACGCTGCCAGACCTAATCGACCATCCCTTTCCAGCGTAACATTGTAATCGTTCAACTCTAAATAGTTCTTTAAAACGTTACCCAGATTAGGATCATCTTCGCATAATAGGATGTGTGGTTTATTTGCTTCCATTATTTTCTGTTTTGTATGATACTTTGATTACAAATAAAGTTAATGCTTTTTAATGCATTAAAAAACGGCAACCAATTTTTTGTTAAAAGATTAGTACGTAATTATATATAACAGATTTCTTGCAGTTTAGTTTAATTTGTAATAAAAGGTATTTCAATTATTTTTATCTTAAGGAAAATTTTTTTACATGGCAAATACAGCAAAATTTTTGGAAACGGTAAATACCGGTTATACATTCAAAGGCGAAAGCTATAAAATGGGGCGTGCCATGCTAAATGGCGAAGTAGTAGAAGGTGCCGATGTATATCTTCCTTTTAAAACACTGAACCGTCATGGACTCATTGCCGGTGCTACCGGTACCGGTAAAACCAAAACCTTGCAAGTGCTAGCCGAGGGTCTCAGCGATGCCAGTATACCAGTAGTGTTGATGGATATAAAAGGCGACCTGAGCGGAATTGGAGCTGCCGGTGAGATGAATGATAAAATTACAAGCCGCAGTCAGCTGTTGGGAATTGATTTCAAACCGCAAGCATATCCTGTCGAATTTTTAACATTAAGTAAGGAAAAAGGAACTCGCCTACGTGCTACGGTGAGCGAGTTTGGTCCTATTCTGCTTTCTAAAATTCTGGAACTGAACGACACGCAAGCCGGTTTTGTATCCATGATTTTTAAATACTGTGATGATAACAAATTGCCCCTACTGGATTTAAAAGATTTTATAAAAGTACTACAATATGTAAGTGGCGAAGGCAAAGCAGAGCTGGAGAAAGACTACGGAAAAATTTCTACCACCTCTACCGGTACTATTTTAAGAAAGGTGATTGAGCTGCAACAACAGGGAGCCGACTTGTTTTTTGGCGAAAGAAGTTTTGATGTGGAAGATCTGATGCGTATCAGTGATGACGGACGTGGTATTATCTCGATTGTACGCGTAACAGATTTGCAGGATCGTCCGAAGTTGTTTTCTACCTTCATGCTGCAAATGCTAGCCGAGTTATATGCTTCTTGTCCGGAAGAAGGAGACTTGGACAAACCCAAGCTGGTATTGTTCATAGATGAAGCGCACCTAATATTCAATCAAGCCAGTAAAGCGTTGTTGGATCAAATTGAAACGATTGTAAAGTTAATTCGTTCAAAAGGTGTTGGAATATTCTTCTGTACACAAAATCCTATGGACGTTCCGGCGCCGATACTGGCACAGTTGGGATTGAAGGTGCAGCATGCGCTGCGTGCCTTTACAGCGGCTGATAGAAAAGTGATTAAGCAAACTGCAGAAAACTATCCTTTCTCAGAATTTTATAAAACCGATGAATTATTAACGCAGGTGGGTATCGGTGAGGCGCTTGTAACCATGCTGAATGAAAAAGGAGTTCCTACGCCACTGGTACACTGTATGCTGCGCGCTCCGCAGAGCCGTATGGATGTGTTGACCGACTCGGAAATAGATGCAATTGTGAGTCGTTCTAAAATTGCGGCGCGCTATAATGAGGAGATCGATAGCTACAGTGCCTATGAAATTCTGAATCAAAAACTAGAACTAGCGGCAGAAAGAGCAGCGGCTCTGGAGCAACAGAAGCAAACCGGTCGCACACAGCAGAAACCTGAAAAAACTATTTTGGATGATCCTATTGTAAGAAGTATGGCGCGTACTGCTGGTAATACTATAGTGCGTTCATTACTTGGCGCCATCGGCCTTAGCGGTACTCGTAGAAAAAAGAGCAGCTGGTTTTAAACGGCTGCTCTTTTATTCGGAAATGCTGGCGTTGTGATTATCTTCTCCCAGATCCAGCTTTGCTTGCGGAAGATCTTTAGGTTTTTTGTAATGGAGCAATTCGCGCATTTTCTTTGCCTGTGCGAAGAAATTATCTTTACCGGTGTGAAGTTGTTTTGTAGCTTCTTCATATTTGCTACGTGCGCTTTCCAGATACTTGCCAACAGTTTCTAGACTCTCTACAAAGTTCACCAGCTTTTCATACATTTTTAACGCACGGTTGGCAATTTCAAGACTGTTGCGATCATTACGTTCGCGCTTCCATAAATCAGCTAACAGCTTTAGTGCGGCAATTAAGTTAGTAGGACTGATTAAAAGAATTCTTCTGTCATAGGCATATTCCCATATGCCAGGATCACCTTTTAATGCTGCAAAATAAGCAGCTTCATTGGGGATGAACATCATCACAAAATCCATCGACTTGTCATAATCATCATAAGCTTTGATATGTAGTTCATCAATATGAGCTTTTACGGAGCGGATATGTGCCATTAGCTCTGCTTCTTGGGTGCTTTCATCTTCCGCTTCGGTGTATCGGATGAATGCACTCAGAGAAACCTTGGCATCGATAATTACATGACGATTGTCGGGATACATTATCAAGGCATCGGGACGCATTTTCTTGCCAGTTACGGCGTTGATTAAGGGTTGGCCGTCTTTATCGTACAACTGATATTCCATAAAGAACTCTTCGTTCTTTCTCAGCCCCGATTTTTCTAAAATATTTTCTAGAATCAGTTCTCCCCAACGCCCCTGTGTTTTAGATTCGCTTTTCAATGCACGCGTAAGATTCTGTGCTTCCTTACTTAGCTGCTGATTCAGCAGCATTAAATTTTTGATTTCATTTTTCAAAGAATAACGCTCATTGCTTTCCTTACCATAAGTATCCTGAACCTGTTTCTTAAACTCTTTGATATTTTCGCCTAAAGGTTCGAGAATGTTTTTGAGATTTTCTTTATTAAGCTCCGTGAATGTACTGACTTTGGTTTCGAGAATTTTATTAGCAATGTTTTCAAACTCGGTTTGAAATTTTTTATTTAAAGCTTCGATTTCGTTTTTCTGAATTTCCAATTTCTCTTTCAAAACATTGTTTTCAGCTTTGGCTGTAGTGAGTTGTTGCTGCAACTGCACGCATTCTTGTTGTAATTGTTCATGTTGATTTTTGGTTCGTAGGTACTCATTGTTTTTTTCAATTAAATTCATTCGTGTAGTATCATACACAGCTTTCACCGAGGCTAATTGCTGACGGTAATCGTCCAGCTCTTTTCTGATAACGAATATTTCTTCTTTTAAGTTATGGTTGTCCTGAAGTCTTAATTGCAGATTGGCTTCAGCAGCTTGAAGCTTCGAGTCGGAGCTGGCCTGGAGTGCGATGTACTGATGTTCCAATTCAGCATATTTTTGTTGTGCGTTTTCTGCAATACGTAGCTGTTCTTGTACTGCTGATCTTTTGGCAATCAACCATCCGATTAAAATACCAACTATTGTTCCTGCTAGAATATAAATGAGAGCTATTGTGTCCATACTATTTTGTAAGATTGCTTTAGTGCAAATTAGGAAAACCCCTTCACCTTTGACAGTAAAATAAGTTGTATTGAGATTTTTAACGTTTTATAAGAGGTGCAAGACGACAGCAGGCTTACCTGGAGCGCTGCTTTATTGGTAGCTGATTGTAGGTGCATGCTGTGTAGATAATATTTTTCTAAAACATTTCTATAAGTAGTTTTACAGGTTAGTAATCTGATAGAATGTGGATATCGTGAGCAATATGGAGGAGATCATTCCATAATATCAGAAATGACGCATCAGGAATGTAGGAGCATTGTCTAGAAAAGATCGGCATCACTAATAATAAGATTTGTTTTCCCCTATTTGGTATGGGTTTACAGAATCTTTGATTATGCGTTCGAATAAGAGCATACTTATTTCAAGTGCTTATCAATTGTAATAAGAGTGAAAATATTATAGTGCTATCAGTAATTTTTTTAATTTCAATAAAAAAATTCAGTGTCCATGAAAGCTGTGATTATTGGAGCTACAGGAGCTACAGGGAGTGCATTGGTACAACTGCTCTTAGAAGATGAAACTTTTTCAGAGGTAAAAGCACTTGTGCGACGACCTTTACAACAACAACACCCCAAGCTAATCACTCGAGTGATCGATTTTAATCAGCCTGAAAAGTGGCAACACGAAGTTACCGGCGATGTAGCATTTTCTTGTTTGGGTACTACATTGAAAGATGCCGGGAGTAAAGCTGCTCAGTATAAAGTGGATTACGAATATCAGTATGCTTTTGCAAAAGCAGCTAGAGATAATAATGTGCCTTATTTCATGCTTATTTCTGCCAGCATGGCAAATCCTAAATCACTGGTGTTTTATTCTCGCATGAAGGGACAGCTTGAGAAAGCTGTTACTGCTCTACATTTTGAACATTTGATAATTTTTCGTCCCGGATTACTATCTCGACCTGATACGCAAAGAAAAGGCGAAAAAATTAGCGAGAGTATTGTGAAGTGGCTGAACAATGTCGGACTGCTTAAGAATATGAGTCCTTTACCTGTAAGGCAATTGGCACAGCTCATGCTACATTATGCAAAAAATAAATTTGCCGATTCTATTCAAATTGTTGAATCGGCAAGAATATTAAGCGAGGTAAAAATGTTGTCTTAATCTTTTAACTGTTTAAGGACTTCTTCTTTTGTAATGTACCCCGTGTGTGACCAGATGCGCTTATTGTTTTGATAGATATGCAGTACAGGAAGCGCATCTATCTTCAATGCTTCGCTTAGTGCGGGATTGGCATCAACATCAATACGCACTACTTTTACTTTGTCGCTCATGTTTTTGGATATTTCATTGATATAGGGCTCCATTTTTTTGCAGGGAGCACACCACTCCGCATAAAAATCCACCAGCACTTTTTTCTCAGAGTTAATAACGTGCTCAAATGCCTCAAGTGTTATACCTTCCGATACGGATGTTTGGGTGTCCGTATCTATCGGAAGGTTGGCAGCTTTCCATTTTAGAATGCCTCCATTCAGTTCGTATACTTCTTTAAAACCCTGTTCGCGTAATTGCTTTGCGGCAGCTGCACTCCGTCCTCCGCTTAAACAATACACAAAAACTGGAGTTTCTTTGTCCATTTTAGCAACTTTGGAGGCAAAAGATGGATCATTCCAATTAAAATTGACGGCGTTTTTTAAATGCCCTTTTGAAAACTCATCAGGTGTACGTACATCTAATACAATGGCAAAAGGAGATTGCGTAAGTTTCTCCGAAAACGCTATAGGTTCTAGGCTGGGAGTAGTATTATTAGCCTGTCCATTGGCGCAGCCTGTAAGCCCAATGCTGTACCCTATCAGTACTATTAGGATAAATTTTTTCATATTTCTTTAAGTTAGTGTTTCTGCAATAATGGAAACAAAGTTAATGAGCCGGCGCCACCCATAGCTACTCTTATCAGAATCTTAACGATTATCGTTATAAATCTGTACTTTAAAGCACTGCATCTTATAACTTTGGGCACATAAACGGTGTAATATGGCAATGACCTGGAACAATTGTTTTTCTTCCAAGCGATACGGGATTGAGTACACTACTCGCGATGTACGTAGTGATTTTGAGCGCGATTGGGACCGTATTGTTTTTTCAAGCCCTTTCAGGAGACTGCAAAACAAAACACAAGTGTTCCCATTGCCGGAAGAGGTGTTTGTGCATAATCGTTTGACGCATTCTCTAGAGGTTGCTAGTGTTGGACGTTCACTGGGGGGATTAATTGGAGAGCAGATTGCTCAGCTTCCAGAAGTGAAAGTAGATGAAAGAGCCGTTACATTTTACAATAACGATCTGAAATATGTTATTGCCGCCGCCTGTCTGGCTCATGATATGGGTAATCCAGCTTTTGGACATTCAGGCGAAGATGCTATATCCAAATATTTTAAGAAAAGAGATACCCAGAAACCAGAGGATATTGCCTTCAAAAATTTGTTTAATGATGCGGAGTGGAAAGACCTTACTACATTTGAAGGAAATGCCAATGCTTTGCGTATTTTAACCATGCAGCAGCATGGTCGTATTAAAGGTGGGTTCAGGCTTACCTACAGTACACTAGGTTCCATCATTAAGTATCCCTGCGAATCACTTGCATCAAGCAAGGATTATGTGCATCGTAAAAAATATGGATATTTTAAAATTGATGAGCAAGTGTTTCTGGATATTGCAGCAGAATTACATATGATTCGGGATGAGGGAGAGGACAAGATAGTGTACAAACGGCATCCCTTTGTTTATATTGTAGAAGCAGCGGATGATATTTGTTACAATATTATCGATTTTGAAGACGCTCATCGATTAGGATTATTATCTTATGAAGAGGTGCGTGATAGCTTTTTGAATATTATTCAACATCATACTAGTGATTTAGAAAGAACTAAGAATATTGCAGCCAATCTTCGGAATGATCCCAATGAATCCATAGCTTATTTACGTTCTAAGGCTATTAATGTACTTATTTATAAATGCACAGAGGTTTTTATCCAAAATCAACAAGCTATCATCTCTGGAGCGTTTGATAAAAGCTTAATGAGTGCTTTACCCGAAGGTGTACAGAAGGCTATGCGGCACATTGCTGAAGTATCTGTAGAGAAGATATATAATGCACGCAAAGTAGTGGAGTTAGAAATTGCAGGATACCGTATAATGAGTGGACTAGTGGAGGATTTCGTAACGGCAGTATTAACTCCCGCGCATGCAAGAGAAAAGGAGCATCAAAAAATACTGGAGTTGATTCCACAACAGTTTTTGTTTCAAGAAGAAGAGACTCCTTATCAAAAAGTAATGCACGTGCTGGACTTTATCTCGGGTATGACCGATTTATACGCATTAAAATTATATAGAAAACTAAGAGGAATAGAAATGTAAGTAGTACATGTATTAAAATGCTATATAGTTGTTTTATTAACATCAGTTATTGATAGCAGCAAGATTTGCTTATCTCATTCGTTTATATAAAGAGATGATATGGCTAAAAAGTACTTACGGAAATATCATAGCTTTCTTAAGTTTAAAAGAGACTTTACAAGGTATAGTCTAAAAAAAGTACGAAGCCATGAAGTGGTGTTATTTTGGCTGAAAAGCCATATGAGCCGCAATCAGTTTTTGATATTGTCTGGTATTCTGGTAAGTATTACCGCAGGATTCGCGGGGGTACTATTGAAATGGCTAGTGCATACAATTCATAAATTCATTACTACAAAAATTCATTTTGAATATCAAGTTGTATTTTATTTAGTTTTCCCATTTTTGGGAATTGTACTCACTACGCTTATCGTTATTTATTTTTTCAAAGGTCAGTCACGCAAGGGCATAGGCTCCATCCTCTATTCCATTGCTCAGAACTCGAGTAATGTATCGCCTGTAAAAATGTATTCTCAGGTGATACAAAGTGCAGTTACTATAGGGTTAGGAGGTTCAGCAGGATTAGAGAGCCCTATTGCAGTTACAGGCTCTGCCATAGGGGCCAACTTTGCAACAACGTATAAACTAACGTATAAGGAACGCACTTTGCTGCTCGCTGCTGGCGCTACGGCAGGTATTGCTTCAGCCTTTAATGCTCCTATTGCAGGAATCATGTTTGCCTTTGAGATTTTATTAACCGGTGTGGTATTTACCGATTTTATTCCTCTTGTTGTAGCTGCTGTTTGTGGTAGTTTGGTATCTAAAATTATTTTGCAAGAGGATGCTTTATTTCAGTTTCATGCTCGTTCTTCCTTTAATTACATGAATACCCTTTACTATATTGTACTGGGATTGCTGACGGCATTTTATGCCCGCTATTTTTTATTTATATCCAAAAAGGTAGAACATTTTTTTTCTCATCGTCTAGGAGCATCCTTAATTAAAAGGGCTGTTGTGGGAGGTATATTGTTATCGCTGCTATGTGTGTTATTACCTCCGCTGTTTGGCGAGGGTTATGAGGCCATTAAAGCGTTGGTAGACGGGGAAGAGGAAATTCTTATAGAAAACAGTTTTTTGCGTTATTTTCCGGTAGATAATATTACCCTGATTCTTTTTCTTGCCTTCATATGTTTGCTCAAGGCGTTTGCAACGCCTATCACATTATTCGGAGGGGGAAATGGGGGTAATTTCGCTCCTTCGTTATTTGCCGGTGGTACATTGGGGTTTTTATTTGCACAGGTGTGCAAAATCATCGGTTTTGAAAATGTACCAGAATCCAACCTGGTACTTGCCGGTATGGCCGGTGTGATGAGCGGTGTACTATACGCACCACTTACAGCCATATTCTTGATTGCAGAATCCAGCTGGGGGTATGATTTGTTCATACCGCTGATGATTGTGTCGGTAATCTCTTTCTTAATTGCTAAGCGCTTTTCGCCCATGTCACCCGAACTTAAAAAATTGGCAGATGAGGGTAAAATTTTTACAGCCGAACACGATAAGAATTTATTGTCAAGAATCAAGGTAGTCGATATGGTAGACCGTACATCAGTGGTTATACGTGAAAATGCCAGTTTTGCCGAACTATTGGAGTTAGTGAAAACTACTAGTAAAAATATATTCGCAGTAGTAGATGCATCACATCGACTTCTGGGAGTAATTGCTCTAGATGATATACGTCCGGTCATGTTTATGTCTGATCCACAGCATACAGATATTCGTACATTCGTCAAGTCACCCCCCGTTGTAATTAAGCTAAAAAATGATATGCCCAAAGTGATTCGAAAATTTGACGAAACCGGTGCTTGGGATTTACCAGTGGTAGATGCGGAAGAAAAGTTTCAGGGCTTTATCTCCAAATCCACAATTCTTACACATTATCGACAATTGATGCAGGATTATTCAGAATGATAAAATATAGGTTAACTAATCAGGAATATTAATTCTATTTCCTTTATCTTGTGAGTAAATACTGAGTTTGTTTAAAATGTCATATAATAAATGTGTTGACAGGTTTAATTATGTTGAATGAATAATGTAGTATTTTGTTAAGTATTGAGAGAACGTTGCTTATTGGTATCTTGTTATATTATATAGGCTGTCAAATACTAATATAACCTAAGTTGCTAGTTATGTAAAGAAGTAAAAAAGAAAGCATGTTTATAATAATTTTGGATTACCACATCTAAAATATATAAGCCATGCTTTCCGATAGTAAAATTATAGCTCTTTATTGTATAG